>NZ_JNFC01000017.1 GCF_000756385.1 Sphingopyxis sp. LC363 | reverse complement strand
GCCCATCCCCTCTCGAAGCAGATGGCCCGGACCTCCCCCCTCCCGACCGGACCACTGGCGCCGTGCCCATCATCGCGACCGCGACGATGGGTGCGGCGGACCAGCGCTTTTTCGACGCGCTGCGCGCTGCGCACTTCCCGCCCGAACGCAATTATCTCGCGGCGCATATCACGCTCTTTCACCAGCTGCCGCCGTCGTGCCTCGACGAACTCGGCCGCCTGTTCCGCCGGATCGCCGCCGACACGCCGCCGCCCGCCGCGACGCTGCGCGAAGTCTATTCGCTGGGGCGGGGCGTCGCCTTCCGCATCGAGAGCCCCGAATTGCTCACGGTCCGCGCGCGTATCGCCGACCATTTCGCGGACATGCTGACCGCACAGGACCGGGGGGTGCCGCGGCTCCACATCACCGTGCAGAACAAGGTCGCCGCAGCCAAGGCGCGCGCGCTGCTCGCGAAGCTGGCGTCCGATTTCCGTCCGCGCGCGCTTACGATCACCGGACTCGCGGCGTATCACTACCGCGGCGGCCCGTGGGAGCCCGCCTTCGCGCGCAGTTTTCGGGCCATGCGCAGATGATATTGACCGGCGCGACGAGCCTGCCTATAGGCGCGGCTCGCCCGATGCGGCGGCCTTACGGGGCGGAGTAGCTCAGCAGGTTAGAGCAGCGGAATCATAATCCGCGTGTCGGGGGTTCGAGTCCCTCCTCCGCTACCAGAGAATCTTCCATTATCAGATTTGATGAACGACTTGGGGCGCACTTCAGCAGCCTCTGCGTTGATAAAAGCTTGATTTCAGGAATTGCCGGCTTCCGGTTCCATCGTCGGCAAAGATGCGGTTCGGGACTGCTGTTAGGTGCCGCCGTCATGAACGCTCCTTGCCCGCGCGCAGCGGCTGGTTGCTCGTCGTGACCGGCCATGTACGGGTCGAGCGGACCGCTGGCGCAGCGCCCGCGCTCGCCCATTGACCTTGGCCGCGAAGGCGTTCAGCCCCGGTTGTGGTGGCAATGCCAAGGTGCCTCAGGAGAAGATCATGACCCGCTCGCCCCTGTTTTTCTTCGCGCCCGTCGTGGGCGCCGGCATCCTCCTCGCGGCATCCGCATGCAGCGAGAGCGAGTCCGAAGACAATCGGGTCGCTGCCGCTGCGCCGCGCAAATGCCCGGGCATTGCCGACACGCCGGTCAAGCTTGCCGGCGGCACCTTCGAAATGGGCGAGGACGACGTCTATGCCGAGGAAGGCCCCGTGCGGAAGACGACGGTCGCGGGCTTCTGGATCGATCCGCATGAAGTGACGAACCGCCAGTTCGCCGCGTTCGTGAAGGCGACCGGCTATGTCACCGTCGCCGAAAAGCCCGTCGATCCGAAGCAGTTTCAGGTGCCCGTCGAGCAGATTCCGGCCGATATGCTGAAGGCCGGGTCGGCAGTGTTCACCCCGCCCGACTTTCCGTCGAACAACTATGCCGACTGGTGGAAATATGTTCCGGGGGCCAACTGGAAAAAGCCCTATGGTCCGACCGGTGCCGACCAGGTCGCCAACGAACCCGTCGTGCACTTGGCGTGGGACGATATGGTCGCTTATGCCAAATGGGCGGGCGGGCGGATTCCGACCGAGGCCGAATGGGAATATGCGGCGAGCGCCGGGCAGCGGTCGAAAAACGTCCAGCCTGAAGAAGCGAACAGCTGGCAGGGCGCCTTCCCGAACTACAATGCGACAAGCGACGGCTTCAAGGGCGTGTCGCCGGTCGGCTGCTACAAGCCCAATGCCAACGGGCTCTACGACATGGTCGGCAACGTCTGGGAAGTGACGTCGGACTTTTTCAAGCCGGGTCATAACCCGGACGAGACGGACAATCCCAGGGGCCCAAGCGAAAACAACGCCTATGACCCGCTGAACCCAGGCATGCCGTCGCGCACCGTCAAGGGTGGCAGCTATCTTTGCGCCCCCAATTATTGCCAGCGTTATCGCCCGGCCTCGCGGCAGGGCCGTGATCCCGGGCTCGGCACGAGCAACGTCGGCTTCCGCCTCGTCTACGATCAGGCGCCGGGGGGCTGATGCTGGGCCGTCGCGCTTTCATCGGCAGCGCCGCTGGCGCGGAGTGCGTCGCGACCATCGCGCGCGCCGCCTAAACCGAGACGCTTGACGCGATCATGCGCAGGCGGGGTTTACGCCTTGGCACCGCGGCGTCGTTCTGCGCGCACCCGCCCTTGTAGGGGGTGCCGGGGCTTTCTCTCCCCGCCTCTGGCCAAGCTACTGAAGATACGCCACAAACGGCGATGATGGTGCGCGACGCAGTCCGGACAGCTCCGGTCTCGCTTCGATTTCCCTGATAAATGACGATTTACAGGGAAGTCTTGCGATTCGGGCGAGTTTTGCGGAATTATGGTCGGGTGAGAGGCGCAGAATTCTGGGCTTTTTGAGCGGAATTCCCTGCCGCCGAAAACAGGGAATTGGCCCGCCCGAAACAGGGAAGCACCTTGGCATAACAGCGAATGTTTTCAGCGGAGCAGGGAAGGCGCTTCCGCTGCTTCCCGGAGGTGTGCCCGCTGGAGAATACCCAACGGCCAGCGCATCAATCTAGCGCATGGTTTTGTTACCAAAAAGCAACTGGACGAGCGCGCCTACGGTATCGACCTGCTGGAACTTCGACTTGCGAATTACACGATGACCTGATCGCTCGTTCTTCTGACCCAAGGCATTGGCCTTCGAATGCTTGGCAACAATATCACCGGTATTCGGCAATCCTGCTCCCGGAACCCCTCCGAACCAGCGGAACGGGCCCAGCTCGAGCGTGTACGGGTCGTAATCGAACCACACCACGCAACCCGATGGTTTGGCTGCCAGCCTGGTATTCACAGTCACATGCTGCTTCTTGCCGCCGGCAACCATAGATTTGAGCTGAATGTGCCGCATCGTGCCTCTGGCCTCGATCACGAGGTCATATCCGTGCGCATCAACTTCCGAACGGAGCAGTTCGACATCCCGGCAGCCTTCGATCCACAGGGACGTCGCGAGTTCGGCGACGAACCGGTGCTCGAGAACCTTCTCGAGGCCTGAAGAATCAAGATAGGAGGCGCGCTCGTCCAGCATTGCCGCCAGATTGCTTCCCAACGCCCGGAAGTCGAGCAAATTGTGACTCATCGTCCGTGGACCGATAGGCATAAATTCTGGCGTGTCGCGCGCATGGATGTGCGGCAGCTCTTTGGCACGAATGTGCGCCGGCTTCGGCTGGAGAAGGGATTGTCGCAGGAAGAATTCGGGTTCGTTGCGGGCATCGACCGGACCTACGTGTCGGGCGTCGAGCGCGGTCTGAGGAATCCGACCATCGTTCTTGCCGAGAAATTCGCCCAAGGTCTCGGTGTGGGCGTCGACGAGTTGCTCCGGCGACCGTCCAAAGGCGCGCATGACTGACGAGAGCAGTCCCTTCTACTGGTACGATCCATCCAGCGTCGGCTGGTTGCACCGCAGAAAGAGGGATGGGCTCGAGATCCTCAACGACGACTTGGTACGGATTTTGGAAACCGATGCTGAGCTCGTTCCCGATCCGTTGTTTCGTGATCTGCTCGTCGAGGGACTGAAAGGGCGTTTACGAGCGAAGCGAGGCCGCAAGAAGACGCCGCTGGGCAAATTGCGGGAACTCTACATCGTCGCGCAATATGATTATCTGCTCCCTCGCCTCCAGGCTCGACACGATCGAAACAAGCAACGAGGCATCAGGACCACACGCGGAACTCGCGATGCATCCGACGGTGAAGCCCGTGGCGATGGTTGCCGACGCGATCCGCGACTGTTCGCGCCGCGGCGGGGTCATCCTCGACGCGTTTTCGGGCTCGAACGACTATCATTGCGGCGGAGCAGACGGGTCGGCGGGCTCGCGCGATCGAACTCGATCCACGGTATGTCGACGTCGCGATCCGGCGCTGGCAGCATCTGACCGGCGGCAAGGCGACGCTCGCCGGATCGGACAGCACATTCGATGAGCTGTCCGAATCCGACGCAGGTTCGGTCTGGATACAGGCAATGACGAAACGCTGGAAGAGATTGGCCGCGACATGGGTGTGACGCGCGAGCGGATACGTCAGCTGGAGGCAAGGGCATTCAAACAACTCGCCAAGTACGGCAATCTCTCCGGACGTCGGCTGAAATCGTTGCTATGAGCATCCCGTTCGGTTGCTTTGGCCCTATGCACCCACATTTAGATCACTTCGGAGCCTGATTCCCGATGACGCTTGACGAATTCCTCATCCAGACTCAAGTCGATGTGCGGACCTTAGCTGGCGACCCCGCCGCAATCGATGCTAAGCAGGCCACCGAAGCTGCGTTCACTGACATCGTCATGCGGCACATGGCGGAAATTGGAATGACTTTCGATACCCAGCTTCTCAACGTAGAACGCAGGATCGCCAATGCCGTCCTGCGTCTGAGCGGCTAACCGCCACATTGGCGCAGCCCGCCTTGGTCGAGCGCACCAGATCTGACTGCAACTCACCCGATTCCATTGAGGCGCGAATTTTCAGGCCGGAGACTTTCGGCTAATTCCCGGCGTCGTGCGGTTCAAGATCTCCGTCTCCCGCCTCAGGCATGAAAATGACGCCTCGAAACGGGCGCAGAAGCCTGCCATTTTCTGAGGGTTTCGAAGAAAAACTGAACTATCCCAAATACTTAGGACTGATTGGTGCGGTCGAGAAGACTCGAACTTCCACGGCCTTTCGGCCACAACGACCTCAACGTTGCGCGTCTACCAGTTCCGCCACGACCGCACATCATGATGGTCCGGATCGGGTCCGGCACCAGGTAGGAGCGGGCGCCTAGCAAAGCTTTGAGGGGGATGCAAGCGAGCTTCGCCGCTTTTATTTTCGCGCGCGCCGGCAAACGCAGGCCGCGACGGCTGCCGTTGTCATCGAACGGACTCGAAAGAGTCATGCAACTGTCACGGCTCTGGCGTCAGACCGTCATCGAATCACCCTAGTGGCGGCGTCACCGGGGGCGAGTCAGCAATTCTTCTTCTCGCCCGCGGCGTGTTTTTCATCAGGGGCGCTGCTCGACCGATTGGGGGCGCACACCGGGACGGAGATTTTCATGGCGGCTTTCGCACGCATTCGTTTGGTCATGCTCAGCGGCGTGGCCTGTTCCATTCTTGCGGCGTGCGGCGCCGATGGCGTTGCGTCGCCGGGCGAAGGCGTGATCGTGATTCCCGCGCCGACCCCGACGCCCACTCCGACCCCGACCCCGACGCCCACGCCGACCGGCGTGACCCCGGCCGACGCCTGTCCGAGCATCGCCGGTGCCGACCAGCTGACCGACCTCGGCACAATCGCCGGTAACGAAGGCACCTGGCGCAACTGCGGCTTCCCCGCGCGCTTCAATTCGACGACGGCGATCCCGAAGGTGGACGGCGTCATCTATTCGCTGCCCGGCCGCGTTGACGTCGGCACCGATCAGGGCGCCGCTAGCACCAACACTGCCGTCACGCTGACGATCGATCCGGGCGTT
Source organism: Sphingopyxis sp. LC363 (assembly GCF_000756385.1). Classification (GTDB taxonomy): domain Bacteria; phylum Pseudomonadota; class Alphaproteobacteria; order Sphingomonadales; family Sphingomonadaceae; genus Sphingopyxis. Next base: position 57,322 of record NZ_JNFC01000017.1, on the reverse strand, counting down.
ACCATCTTCGGTTCGACGGGCGTTTCGTACCTTGTCGTCAACCGCGGCAACCGGATCGACGCCGTCGGCACCCCGACGCAGCCGATCGTCTTTACCGGCCGTGGCAACGTCGTCGGTTCGGCGGGCGACAACACCTCGCAGCTCTGGGGCGGGGTCGTACTGCTCGGCCGCGCGCCGGTCACCGACTGCCTCGCACCGGGCGCCGCCGAAGGTACCGTCGATTGCGAACGCGATACCGAGGGTACGTCGAACGCACTATACGGCGGCGCGCAGCCGGCAGACAATTCGGGCCGCATGTCCTATGTCCAAATCCGCTATTCGGGCTTCATCCTCAGCGCCGACAAGGAACTGCAGGGCCTGACCCCGTCGGGCGTCGGTTCGGGCACCCAGTTCGATCACATCCAGATCCACAACAGCTCGGACGACGGCATGGAAGTTTTCGGCGGCCGCCCGAACTTCAAGCATATGATCGTCACCGGGGCCGAAGATGACGCCTTCGACACCGACGTCGGTTACAAGGGCAATATCCAATATGCGATTGCGATCGGCCGGGCCGGCGGGACGGTTGGCGACTCGATGATGGAAATCGACTCGGACGGCAACGAACAGGCGGTGCCGCGTCAGAATGTGACGATCTCGAACTTCACCTTCATCCACCGTAACGCGAACAACAGCAATGCGGCCGCCATCCGCATCCGCGGCGGTGCCGACTACACCTTCGCGAACGGCCTGCTGACGACCGATACGTCGTGCTTCCGCATCGACAGCACGTCGACGACGCAGACGACGGGTGCCGACGAACAGGGGCCGCCGCGCTTCTTCTCGGTCTCGGCGAAGTGCAGCGCCGCCCGCCCGTTCCGCGGCGGCGGCAGCCCGGCCGTGACGGACGCCGAAGTCCAGGCGATCTTCACCGCCGGGACGAACAACCGCTTCGACTACACGCCCAGCCTGACCAGCCTGTTCGTCAATGGCGCCACCGAAACGGGTTTCGCGGCGTTCGACGCCAAGACGATCGCGTCCTTCTTTGACACCACGGCCTATGTCGGCGCGGTCCGCGACGCGAACGACACCTGGTACCAGGGCTGGACCTGCAACTCGGCGACGGCGGACTTCGGTACGTCGAGCGGCAGCTGCAGCGCCATCCCGACGACCTGATCGCTCGCGATCCAAACGGGGAGCGGGCACGCCTGACGGGCTGGCCCGCTCCCTTCCTGCATATACCTTGGGGATTTTCACCATGACCAAGCGGCCGATCTTCGCCAGCCTGCTTCTCCTTAGTTCCGCGCTCGTTGCGCCGGCCGCGCTCGCGCAGGACGCCAGCGCCGAACCCGCTGCCGATGCGCCGCCCGCTGCCGATGAAGCGGTTGCCGACGACACGGCGGCGCCCGAAGAAGAAGCGGATGTTTCGATTCCCGGCGGCGCCGACGAGGAAATCGTCGTCACCGGCCGCTATACCCCCAATATCGTCCGTGCGACGCCCGAAGTCGTGTCGTCGCTTTCGTCGGCCGACATCGCGCGCACCGGCGAAGGCGATATTTCGGGCTCGCTGCAGCGCGTGACCGGCCTGTCGGTCGTCGGCGGCGGTTTCGTCTATGTCCGCGGCCTCGGCGACCGCTATTCGCTCGCGCTGCTCAACGGATCGCCGCTGCCCAGCCCCGAACCGTTGAAGCGCGTCGTTCCGCTCGACATCTTCCCGACCAACGTCATCGACTCGACGCTCGTGCAAAAGAGCTTCTCGGTGAACTTCCCCGGCGAATTCGGCGGCGGCGTGATCAACCTCACGACCAAGGCCACCCCGCGCGAGACCTTCCTCACCTTCTCGGGCGGCATCGGCTGGGACAGCGAGACGACCAACGAACTCGGCTATACCTATTATGGCAGCGACACCGACTGGACGGGATTCGACGACGGCACGCGCGACGTTCCGCCGCTGCTGAGCGCTGCGCTGAAGAGCGGCAAGCCGATCCTCGCAGGCGCCGATTTCTCGCAGGACCAGCTCGAAGCGATCCAGATGGAGCTGGTGAACGCCGAAACCACGCTGCTGCAACAGAACAACCATATCCCGGTGAATTGGTCGGCGGGCATCACCGGCGGCACGACGATCCAGCTTCCCGATGGCGAACTCGGGATCATCGCGACCGCCGGGATCAGCAACAAATGGCGCACGCGCGACACGCTCCAGCAGACCTCGGTCAACGACGACCTCTCGGGCGACCCGCAGACGAGCTATAACCGCGTCATCACCGACAATCGTGTCGTGGTGAACGGGCTGCTCGGCTTCGGGCTCGAACTTGGCGATCACAAGATCCGCTGGACCAACCTCTATATCCGCGACACGTTGAAGCAGGCGCGCCTCGCGCTCGGTACCGACGCCAACCAGTCGGACCGCGACATCATGAAGCAGGACACGGCCTGGTACGAGCGCCAGCTGATCAATACGCAGCTGGTCGGCGAATTCAAATTCGACCGGCTGAAGCTCGACCTGCGCGGCGCCTACGCCAATTCGCAGCGCGAGGCGCCCTATGAGCGCGGCTTCACCTATGTCCGCACCAACCAGCCGGGCGACCCGGTGGGCGACAAGTTCGTTAACGACCTCGGCGGCAACCGCGGCGACGCGACGATCGCCTTTTCGGACCTCAACGAGGATCTGTGGTCGGGCGGCGTCGATCTGTCGTACGAACTGGCGCCGCGGATCACCGCCACGGTCGGTTATGCCTATACCGACACGCACCGCATTTCGGAACGCCGCACCTTCCAGTTCCGCGCGTCGAACCTGCCGATCGAGGTGCAGCAGCTGCGCCCCGACTATCTGCTCTCCGACGCGACGATTCAGCTGTACGACATCTCGCTGCTCGAAACTTCGGCGCAGGACGGCACGGCGGCCTTCGATGCGAAGCTGACCACCCATGCAGGCTATGCGCAGGTGCAGGCCGAGCTGACGGCGGGCGTCAATGTCAACGCCGGCGTGCGCTATGAAGAGGCGAAGCAGACCGTTGTCCCGATCGACCTGTTCGGCACCGGATCGTCGGCGATCGTCGAAACAAACCTCGACAATGATTACTGGCTCCCGGGCGTCACGCTGACCTGGGAAGTCGCGCCCGATATGCAGCTGCGCCTCAACGGATCGAAAACGATTGCCCGCCCGCAGTTCCGCGAACTGGTGGCACAGGTCTATCAGGATCCCGAATCGAACCGTCTGTTCCGTGGTAACCCTTCGCTGACCGACAGCGAGCTGTGGAATGCCGAAGCCCGTTATGAATGGTATTTTGACAAGGATCAGCGCCTGACGGTCGCCGGCTTCTACAAGTCGATCGACAATCCGATCGAAACCTATACCTCGATTTCGGACTCGTCGGTGAACAGCAGCTACGCCAACGCGCCGAAGGCGACCCTTTATGGCGCCGAGCTTGAAGTGCAGAAATATCTTCCGCTCGACACGCTATCGGATTCGCCCTTCTGGCAAAGCCGCCGCCTCGTGCTGATCGGCAACTACACCTACACCAAATCGGAGATCAAGGTCGGCGATGGCGACACGACCGTCATCAACGGCGTGGTGCAGAATGCGGAGAACTTCTTCTTCGACGGGGCGCCGCTGACCGGCCAGTCGGACCATCTGGTCAATTTCCAGATCGGGCTCGAAGATCAGGACCGGCTCTCGCAGCAGACCCTGCTCCTGACCTACGCCAGCCCGCGCGTGACCAGCCGCGGCCCGTCGGGCCAGCCCGACCTCAAGGAAAAGCCCGGCATCCAGCTCGACTTCGTCGCGCGGCAGGGAATCAATCTCCTGAACAAGGAAATCGAACTGAAGTTCGAGGCGCGCAACCTCACGGGGCGCAAATATCAGGAAGTCCAGACCTCGGGCGACAACAAGATCTTTTTCAACCGCTACAAGCTGGGCCGCACCTTCTCGCTCAGCGCTTCGATCAAGTTTTGACCCAACTGACGCCCTCCCCTTCAGGGGAGGGCAGCGAGACTTGCCAGCTTGCTGGCTTAGTCGCAGCGGGTGGGGGCCATCGGCCTTGCGCAAGGCCGATGGCCCCCACCCCAACCCAGTGTCAGGTAAACCGTCCCCCGGACGGTTTAGGTCATGCCGGGGGCATGACCGACCTGACACTCCTAAAGGGGAGAGGCTTATGCGAAGCGCCCCACCGCACCGGACTCGCCCGGCTGACAAAAAACTGTAATCTTGCCGTCAACTGATTGTCACCAATCGCCCCTAGGCGATTCGCGAGATGCTCTTTCGGTTGGGGGACAGATAACCACATGGCAACGCTGATGTCCGGATCGGCCGTTCGGCTGCCGCGCGCGCTGCCCTCGTGGCTCCGCGTTCGCAAGCGGACCCCGCGCGAAATCTGGCCGCACCTGCTCGTCGGCCTGCTCGGCGCGCTCCTGATCTGGCAAGGCGTCCGCCTGCTCTGGACATTGCTCACGCCGCTCTCGCCGCTCGGCGCGTGGCAGCCGCAGACCGCCGTCATCGCATCGCCCGCCGAACGGCGTTCGCTCTTCACTAGCCTCGATCCCTTTTTCCGCGGCAATGTTCAGGGTCCCGCCACCGCGACCGTGACCTCGGCCGGGCTCACGCTGTTCGGGATCAACCTCAACGAAGCGACGGGCGGCGGGTCGGCGATCATCGCGGGCGAGGACGGGGTGCAGACGAGCTATGCCGTCGGCGACGAGATCGCGCCGGGGCTGAAGCTTGCCGGCGTCGCGTTCGACCATGTGCTGCTCGATCGCGGCGGCGCGCGCGAAAGCCTGTTTCTCGACCAGAGCGGTGAGGCGCCCGTCGCCAGTCCGGGAACGGCGCTCCCCGCGCCGACGCCCGAAATCGGCGCGGCGCCGTCGGCCACCAGCGGCGAAATGACCCCCGCAGCGATCAAGGCGGGCGTCGCCTTTGCGCCGCGCGCCGAAGAGGGTAGCATCACCGGCATCGTCGTCCAGCCGCAGGGCGACGGCGCCACCTTCCGCGCCGCGGGTCTGCGCCCCGGCGACGTCATCCGCTCGGTCGGCGGCCGCCCGATCACCTCGGCGAGCGACGTCGCGGCGCTTGCCAATCAACTTGCCCCGGGCGCGCGTATCGCGCTTGAGGTCGAACGCGGCGCCAGCGTCGTTCCCGTCGCCATCTTCCTTTCGAAGCAATAGGTTCTATGCGTCTTAAACTCTCGCTCATGCTTGCCGCCGCGCTCGTTTCCGCCACACCGGCGCCTGCGGTCGCCCAATATACGCTGAACGTGCGCGACGCTGATATTCGCGCCTTCATCCAGGATGCGGCGCGGATCACCGGACGCACCTTCGTGATCGACGGGCGCGTCAACGGCAAGGTGTCGGTGGTCACCGACCGGCCGCTGTCGCGCAGCGAATATTTCGAGATTTTCCTCGCAACCCTCCGTTCGAACGGCCTCGTCGCGGTGCCGGGGCCGAACGGCAGCTATCGCATCCAGCCGATCGACGGCGCGGCATCGCAGCCCGGCCGCATCGGCAGCGCGCGCGCGGCGCAGAACCAGTTCGTCACCGAAATCATCCGCCTCAGGCATATCGACGCCGTCGCGGCGGTCGAAACGCTGCGCCCGCTCGTCAGCCCGCAGGGCTCGCTCACCGCGAACCGCAACGCCAACAGCCTCGTCGTGGCCGACTTCGCCGACAATATCCGCCGCATCCGGTCGCTCGCCGCCAGCATCGACCGCGACAGTTCGACCAGCCAGATCGTCACGCTCAAGAACGCCGGGGCACGCGAAATCGCTGCCGCGCTCGCCGCGCTGGTGCCCGCGGCGGGGGAGGGCGCGCGCGCGCCGGTCGCGATCGTGCCGATCGACAGCAGCAATGCGATCGCGCTCAGGGGCGATCAGGCGCTCGTCGCGCGCTTCGTCGCGATGGCGAATGATCTCGATGCCAAGGCTGCGGGCGGCACCGAACTGCGCGTCTATTGGCTCGAACATGCCAATGCCGAGACATTGCTCCCGACGCTCCAGCAGCTGATCGGCGGCGGCAGCGACCCCGCGCAAAAGGCGGGCCTGCCGCCTGCGTCCGCCTCGACCTCGACTTCTTCCTCGAATGGCGGCAGCGCACCCGCGCCCGCCGCCGCACCCGCCGCGACCTCGACCGGCGCGGGCGGCAGCGGCAGCATCTCGACTCGCGGTCCCGCGATCGTCACGCGCTACGAGGGCGCGAACGCGATCATCGTCGCGGCGAACAGCGAAGTGCAGCGGATGCTCGGCGAGCTGATCCGCCAGCTCGACAGCCGGCGGCAACAGGTGCTCGTCGAGGCGATCGTGGTCGAGATCGGCGACGACGCGGCCAAGAAGCTGGGCGTCCAGTTCCTGCTCGGCGGCAAGAATATCCCGTTCGTTGCGACGAGCTACAGCAATGCGTCGCCCAATATCCTGACGCTCGGCGGCGCCTATGCCTCGACGCAGATCAGCGAGGAAACGACGACCACCGACGGTACGACCGTGGTGACCACGACGTCGAGCGCGCTCGGCGACGCGTTTCAGGAGGCCGCGGCGGCGCAGCTGCTTCAGGCCACGGGCGGCTTCGCTGGCTTTGCGGGCGACATCGGCAAGAACACGATCTTCGGCGCGATCATCAACGCGGTGAAATCGGACACGACGTCGAACCTGCTCGCGACCCCGCATATCGTCACGCTCGACAATCAGGCGGCGAAATTCCTCGTCGGGCAGGAAGTGCCGATCACGACGGGCGAGGCGCTCAGCGACAATTTCGACGAAGCCTTCCGCACCGTCCAGCGCGAAGAGGTCGGCATCAAGCTCGACGTGACGCCGCAGGTCAACGGCGCGGGCGAGGTCAAGCTGTTCCTCCGCCAGGAAGTGTCGAGCGTCGCGGGGCCGGTGTCGTCGCGCAACAGCGACCTCATCATCAACAAGCGCGCGTTCGAAACCGTGCTGACCGTCGACGACGGCGAAATCCTCGCGATCGGGGGGCTGCTCAACGACGACGAGCGCAAGACGATCGAGCGGATTCCGCTCCTCAGCGATATTCCGCTGATCGGCGAACTGTTCAAGTCGCGCAGCCGGACGCGGTCAAAGACCAACCTGATGGTCTTCATCCGCCCGACCATCCTCAAGAGCCGCGAAGACAATGCCGCGCTCACCGCGCGCCGCTACGGCTATATCCGCGACTTCCAGCTCCAGCGGAATCCCGATGTCGAACCCGCGATCGACACGCTGGTGCGTGACTATATGGGCACGACGCCGCCGTCGCCGCCGACGCCGGCCGACGTGACGGTCGGCCCGGTCAACCTCCCCGAACTGCGCCGCCCCGACGGCAGCGTGATCACGACCGATGTTCCGCCCTCGACGTCCGAGGCGCCCGCCCCGCCTGCCGGAGACTATCCGTGACCGACATCGAACCGGCGGCGCCTTCCCCGGCGCCGGTTGATATTCCCTACGGTTTCGCGCGCACGCATGGCGTCGTCATCGCGCCGGGCGAAAACGGCGTGTGGCTCGCGACGCTGCGTGAGGGCAGCGATCCCGCGGTGCTGATCGAGGTCAAACGCTATCTCGCGCAGCCGCTCCGCGTCGCGACCGCCGATGCCGCCGATTTCGACCGGCTGCTCTCCGACCATTATGCCGTCGACAGCTCGGCCGCCGCGATGGCGGGCTCGCTCGACGGCAGCGACCTCGACCTCGGCATCCCCAGCGCGGAGGATCTGCTCGACAGCGCCGACGACGCCCCGGCGATCCGCCTGATCAACGCGATCATCGCCGAAGCGGTGCGGCAGGGGGTCAGCGACATCCACATCGAGCCCTATGAAAGCGGGCTTGTCGTGCGGATGCGCGCCGACGGCGTGCTGCGCGAGCATCTCCGCATGCCGCCGCATGTCGCCCCCGTCGTCGTCAGCCGCATCAAGGTGATGGCGCGCCTCGACATTGCCGAACGCCGCGTGCCGCAGGACGGCCGCATCGGGCTGACGCTCGCGGGGAAAGCGGTCGACGTCCGCGTCTCGACCTTGCCGAGCCGCGCGGGCGAGCGGGTCGTGATGCGTATTCTCGACAAGGACACGGCGGGGATCGACTTCGACGTGCTCGGTCTGTCGGGCGCCGCCGATCAGATATTGCGCGAGGCGCTCGCCGAACCCAATGGCATCATCCTCGTCACCGGCCCGACGGGCTCGGGCAAGACGACGACGCTCTACGCCGCCTTGAAGCAACTCAACGACGGCCAGCGCAATATCCTGACCGTCGAAGATCCGGTCGAATATGCCGTCGACGGGGTCGGACAAACGCAGGTAAACAGCAAGGTCGGGCTCGACTTCGCCGCGGGTCTGCGCGCGATCCTGCGCCAGGATCCCGATGTCGTGATGGTCGGCGAAATCCGCGACCGCGAAACCGCCGACATCGCGGTGCAAGCCTCGCTCACAGGCCACCTCGTCCTCTCGACGGTCCACACCAATGATGCGGTCGGCGCAATAACGCGACTTAAAGATTTGAAAGTAGAGCCTTTTCTTCTGGCTTCGACTCTCCGGGCCGTTCTTGCGCAGCGACTTGTGCGCAAACTTTGTGAAAATTGCCGCGAACCCGTCCAGGCCGACAACAGCGTCGCCGCGATGCTCGGCCTCGACATCGGAACCGTCATCTGGCGCCCCAAAGGCTGCGAGGCGTGCGGCGGCACCGGCTTCAAGGGGCGCATCGGCGTGTTCGAGGCGATCAAGGTCGACGAGACGGTGCGCCGCTATATCTACGCCGGCGGCGACGAGGCGATGATCGCCAAGCACGCCTTCCTCAAATCGCCGACGCTCGCCTCGGCGGCGCGGTCGATGGTCGCGAAGGGGCTGACGACCGCAGAAGAGGCGATCCGCATCGCGCGGCGCGAGGATGTCGATGCCTGATTATCGCTATGTGGCGATCGATCCCCAAGGCCGCGAGCGCAAGGGACGGCTGACCGCCGCGAACGACGAGGCCGCGCGCGCCGATCTGGTGCGGCGGAAATTCCACATCGTTGCGGTCGAAGCCGCCGGAGCGAAACCCGCCGGTCGCTCGCTGCTCGCGTTCCGCAAGACCAAACTGTCAGCCAAGGAACTGGCGCTTTTTACCCGCCAGCTCGCGACGCTCGCCGAGGTCGCGCCGCTCGAAGAGGCGCTGCGCACATTGACGCGTCAGAGCGAGGCCGAAAGCGCGCGCGCGATTATCGGCGACGTCCACGCCGGCCTGCTCGAAGGCCGCCGCCTCGCCGACGCGATGGGTCGCCAGCCCGGCAGCTTTCCGCCGCTCTATCGCGCAATGGTCGCAGCGGGCGAAACGACCGGCAGCCTCACCACGATCCTCGCGCGCCTCGCCGACCTGCTCGAACGCCAGGCCGAAGTGCGCGGCAAGCTGATCGCCGCGCTCGCCTATCCGATCGTGCTCGCGATCGTCGCGATCGGGGTCGTCGCGGCGCTGATGATCTTCGTCGTCCCGCGCGTCGTCGAACAGTTCACCGACACCGGCCAGCAGCTGCCTTTCCTGACCCGCGCGGTGATCGCGATCTCCAGCTTCGCCGCCAATTGGTGGTGGCTGATCGCGCTGCTCATCGTCGCTGCCGCGTTCGGCTGGGCCGCCGCGCTGCGCCGTCCGGCGTTCAAGGCCGCGGTCGATGCCCGCCTTCTCCGCCTGCCGCTCTTGGGGCGCCTCCTCCGCGACCTCTACGCGGCGCGCTTCGCGCGGACGCTGTCGACGATGGTGTCGAGCCGCCTGCCGCTTGTCGAAGGGCTGAAACTGACCGTGCCGACGATCCGCAACGCCGCGCTCGCCGGCGCGACCGCCAACATCGTCGATCAGGTGCGCGCCGGCGGCGGCCTCTCGGCCGCGCTCCGCGACGCCGGGGTGTTCCCACCGCTGCTCGTCTATATGACCGCGAGCGGCGAAAGCGCCGGGCGGCTCGAGGTGATGCTCGAACGCGCGGCCGATTATCTCGAGCGCGAATTCGACCGTTTTACGGCCGCGTCGATGGCGCTTCTCGAACCTGTCATAATTGTCGTTATGGGGTCGTGCGTGGCCCTGATCATCCTCGCCATTCTGCTGCCGATCCTTCAGTTGCAGAATCTAGCCGGACTATGAAAATGTCGCTGATGAAGCTATTCCTTCACCTGATGCTCGATACGTCCTTTTCGGATCGGGGCCGCTCCCCCGTTCACCGCCGCCGCAAGAAGGACGAGCGCGGCTTCACGCTGACCGAATTGATGGTCGTCATCTTCATCATCGGGCTGCTCGCGACCGTGGTGATGATCAACGTCCTCCCGAGCCAGGACCGGGCGATGGTGACCAAGGCGAAGGCCGATATCGCGACGCTCGAAAATGCGCTCGAACAATATCGGCTCGACAATCTGGTCTATCCGGCTTCTACCGACGGGCTGAACGCGCTTGTCACCGCACCTCCTGCGCTGGCCCAGCCCGAACGCTATCGCCGCGGCGGCTATATCAAGAAACTGCCCGCCGATCCGTGGGGGCGCCCCTATAATTATCAGGCGCCGGGGCCGAACGGAAAGGCGTTCGACGTCTGGTCGCTCGGTGCCGATGGCGCCCCCGGCGGGACCGACGACAATGCGGATATTCGCAGCGACGCCTGAGGCGCGTCCGCGTCAGGTCTGGGCCGCGTTCGGAGTCCCGCGCCTCCGAACGCCCTCCGCGGGGGTGCGATCAAGTGCCGATGATCGCGGCTTCACTCTCGTCGAACTGATGGTCGTGCTCGCGATTATGGCGCTCGCCGCGACCGCGGTTGTGCTCACCATTCCGGGCGAGGAACGCACGGTGCGCAGCGAGGCCGACCGGCTTGCGGCGCGGCTTGCCGCCGCGCGGGATGTCGCGGTGATCGAGGGGCGCAGCGTCGCGGTCAATTTCGCGCCCTCGGGCTATGGGTTCGAACGGCGGGTCGCCGGCGAATGGCAAGTGCTGCCGGGCCGTGCTTTCGAACAGCGAAACTGGCCCGGCGACGTCCGCTTTGCGGCGGGGGACGGACGCGGCGCGGCGCGCCTGCTCTTCGACCGGGTCGGCACCAGCCCGACCCCGCAGGCCATTGTGCTTGCCGGGGGCGATGCGCGCGAGGTCGTGCGCGTCTCTGCTACCGGGGAGGTCAGCCGTGGCCGGTGAGCATGAAAGCGGGTTCACCCTGCTCGAAATGCTCGTCGCGCTCAGCGTCATCAGCATCGCCGCGCTCGCGCTCGTCCGCCTCGACGCCTATGCGGTCCGCACCGCCGGCGACCTCGACGAAAGCACGATGGCGGGCGTCGTCGCGCAGAACCGCGCGGTCGAGCTGTGGACCGACCCCGCGCCGCCGACAATCGGCAACAGCGCGATCGGCGTTTCCAACGCCGGGCGCAACTGGCGCGTCGAACAGCGCGTTGCGAGGACCGCCGACGACGCGCTGCTCCGCATCGACCTGCTCGTGCGATCCGAAAGCGGGCGCGGGCAGGCGGCGCTGACGATCATCCGGCCATCGCGATGAAAGGCGAACGCGGCTTCACCCTCGTCGAGATGCTCGTCGCGCTTTCCATTTTCGCGGCGATCGCGGCGATGGGCGTCGGCCTCCTGCGCAGCAGCGTCGACACCCAAGACGCAGTGCAGGAACGGCTGAAGGCGATGGGCGGCATCAACCGGCTCCGCGCCGTGATGGCGAACGATCTGGCGCAGGCGGTCCAACGCTCGACGCGCGGTCCGGCGGGTGAAGCCATTCCTGCTTTCATCGGGTCGTCGAACGGCTTTGCCTTCGTCCATGGCGGCGCCGGCTCTCTCGACGGCAGCTCGCGTCCGAACGTCGAACGTGTCGGTTATGCGCTCGTCGGGGGCGAGTGGCGCCGCGCGACGCAGCCGATGCTCGACGGAACCCCGCTGGGCGAAGGCGACCGGCTCGTGGGAGAGGTTGCGGCGGTTGTCGTGCGTTATCGCGACGAACGCGGCAATTGGAACGAAAACTGGACGTCGGAGCCGGGCGACCGGCTGCCGCGCGCGGTGGAGGTGCGACTGACGCGCACGGGACGCGAAACGCTGACGATGTCGTTCCTGACCGCTCCGACGTTGCCGCCACCCACTATCGGGACGCCGGCGTCATGAAGCGCCATGCCAAAGGTGAACGCGGCGCTGCGCTGCTCAGCGTGCTGCTGCTCGTCGCGGTGATGGCGGTCATCGCCGCGACGGCGCTCGACCGCCTCACACTCGCTACGCGCATCGCGGGCAGCGCCGCGACGGTCGATCAAGGACGCGCCTATGCCTTCGCCGCCGAACAGATCGCGCTGCGCCGGGTCGCCGATCTTGTCGGGCGCGACCCGGCCAAACTGACGCTGGCGGGCAATTGGCTGGGGCGCGATTTCACGCTGCCGCTGCCCGGCGGCGAAGGACGGGCGAAGCTGACCGACGCGAACAATTGCTTCAACCTCAACAGCCTGGTCGCCGAAACGGTGCCGGGACGGTTCAGTCAGCGATCGGGCGCGATGCGTCAGTTTGGCCAATTGATGACGCTGCTCGGGATCGAAAACGGAGAGGCGCAGGCGATTGCGGGCGCAGCGGCCGACTGGATCGACAGCGACAGCAACGAAGGCCGGCTGGGTGCCGAGGATAATGTCTATCGATCGATGCAGGGCGCCTATCTGCCCGCCAACCGCAAGATGGCCGATGTCAGCGAATTGCGCGCGGTGCGCGGGGTCACCTCGAAGATCTATGCGCGGCTCAAGCCCTGGATCTGCGTGCTGCCGGTGACCGATCCGGTAAAGCTGAACGTCAATACGCTTGCGCCCGAACAGGCGCCGCTGGTCGCGATGCTGCTGCCCGGCGAGATCGGTATCGCCGACGCACGGACGGCGCTGGCGGCGCGCCCCGCGGGCGGCTATGGCAGCAGCGTGCGATTCTGGGAGGCGAGTGTGTTCGACGGCCGCAAGCCTCCGAGTGATGTTGCCGAACAGGCGGGCGTGACCAGCCGCTGGCTCGCGCTGACGACGAACGTGACGATGGGGGACGGTTTCTTGACCGCAGTTTCGCTGATCGATGCCAATGGCGGGGCGCCGTCTGCCGGAATGACGCCGCCGGTGATCGTGCGCCGCGATTGGGGCGAGGCGGACTAGGGCATGAATCCGCATACGGCACCGTCGAGGTTTGAAGCGATTTTGTTCAGGGCAAGGAAGCGAGACGCAGGCATATGAGTATATTCCAAGGCTCGCTGACGCAGCCATGGACAAAATCGGTCAAATCCCGGAGGGACGCCGAAATGGCTTCGATCTCGTCTCCGCGCGGCCTTGCAGACGGAACCACCGTCCGCTGCGGCCACGCGAAGCCGATATCTTCGCCATTTCGGCGCCTCGACGGCGCCGTATGCGGATTCATGCCCTAAATGTCGCGCACGCTGGTTTTATGGCTGCCCCCGGTGGCGGCGCTCGGCGAGGAAGGCGCGCCGCACCCCGCATGGCTGCGCATCGATGATGGCGTGATCGTCGATTCGGGACAGGACGACGGCTGGGTTGGCGCGTGGGAGAAGCCGCAGGATGATGGCGCCGACGACCGGCTGGTCGCGCTGGCGCCCGCCGCCGACGTGCCGCTGCGCTGGCTCCATTATCCCGACGCCGCGCCCGCGCAAGCTGCCGCCGCGGCGCGGATCGATGCGCTGAAGGACAGCCTGGGCGATGCCGCATCGCTGCATGTCGTCACGGGCCATCCGGCGGGCGCGGGACAGGCCGTCCCGGTAGCGGTCACGACCCATGCCGCCATGGCCGGGTGGACCGAATGGCTGAAGGCCCGCGATCTGTCGCCCGTCGCCGTCATCCCCGCCGCCGCCGCGGTGCCGCCGCCCGAGCCCGATATGCTGTGGACCGCAGAGGTCGGCGGCGAGCAGATCGTGCGCAGCGCCGACCGCGCCTATCGCTCGGATCCCGAGCTCGACGCGCTGATTGCGGGTAGCCATGACATCGCCCCGCTCGATCCCGACCGGATGCGCGAAGCGCTGTTGCTAACGCTCGCCGCGCCGCCGCTCGACCTGCTCAGCGGCGGATGGAAGCCCAAGCGAAGCTGGGCCGTCGATCCGGCGCTGCTGCGGATAGCGAAATATTTGCTGATCGCGCTCGTCGTCGTGAGCCTGCTCATTCCCGTCGTCCATGCGGTGCGGCTCGTTTCCGACACCGGCCGCGCCGACGAGACGGTCGTGGCGATGGCGAAAAAGGGCGGGGTTACGGCGAGCGACGCCACTGCGGCGGAGGCGGAACTCGACCGCCGCCTCGCGGCGGCCGGCGGCGGACCGCTGGCTTTCTCGGTTCCGGCCTCGGCGCTTTACGATGCGATGGGCGATGCGCCCGGCGTGTCGCTCAAGACGCTGTCGCACCGCACCGACGGGACGTTGACGACGACGCTCGCCGCGCCGCGCGTCGAGGATATCAACCAGGTGCTGCTCGCGCTGCAGGCGCGCGGTTATCGCATCACCGCGCAGCCGATGGCGGGCAGCGACGGCCAGCAGATGGCCAATGTGACGATCCGGGCGGTGCCATGACCGACAAGCTCAAAAATTGGTGGAACGGGCTTTCGCTGCGCGAACGCTGGCTTGTCGGCGTTGCGGGCGTATTGGCGCTTGGCGTGTTGATCTGGGGCCTCGCCCGTCCCGCGGTTGCGGGGTTCATCGATCTCGAAAGCCAGCATCGCGCCGCGATCGAGCGCGAGGGACGGGTCAAGGCCAAGGTGCAATTGCTCGGCCGGACCCCCGCGAAATCGGGTGCGGCGGCGGCAGAGGCGCAAGCGATCGACCAATATCTTGCACAATCGGCGGGTGAGATCGGGCTGACGCTTGACCGCAACGAGGCGCGGGGCGCCGGGCAGGCGACGATCGCCATCGCGACCGCCAAGACGCCGGTGCTGATCGACTGGCTCGCTTCGCTCGAAGCGCAGGGCTTCGTCGTCGATCAAATGACGATCACCCCCGCCGCCGACGGCACCGTCGGGCTGACGGCCGAACTCCGGAAGGGCGGGCGATGACCGCGCGCAGAGGATGGATCGTCGCCGGGGCGGTGCTTGCGCTGCTGCTCCTTATCGCGACCTTCCCGATGCGGCTCGCGCTGGCCTGGTCGGGCGCGACTGAGGCGGGGGTTGCGGCGCGCGACGTTCGCGGCTCGGTCTGGTCGGGCGAACTCGTCGAAGCGCGGTTCGGAGCCTTGCCGCTCGGAACCGTGCGCGCGAGCCTTTCGCCGCTCGCGCTTCTCGGCGGGAATGTCGAACTGGCTTTCGCGCGCACCGATGACAGATTGGGGGCGCTCGCCGGGCGCCTTTATGGCAGCGATCCGCGCGGCGTGTCCGACGTGAGCGGCACGACGTCGATGGCGGGCGGGCTGGGCGCGGTCCCGGTGGACAGGATCAGTTTCGAAGGCGCGACGGTGCGTTTCGACGATACGGGCAAATGCGTCGTCGCCGGCGGCCGGATCCGGCTCGTGGTCAGCGCGCCCATCGCCGGCCTCGATCTGTCGCGCGGCCTGTCGGGTTCGCTCAGCTGCGTGAACGGGCGCGCGCAGGCCGCGCTTGCCAGCCAGTCAGGCATGGAAAGGCTGACGCTGTCGTTCGACGGCAGCGGCGCCTATCGCGCGCAATTCGCGATCAATGTCGACCGCGACCCGGCGATGGCGGCGGCGCTCGCCGCGCTCGGGTTCAAGGCGGGCGCGGGCGGGTTCGTGCTGGCGACCACGGGCCGCTTCTGACGTGACTTTATTGGATGCCTTGCCCTTCGGCATGGGCATCGCCTTTGCTGCGCTGGCCGGGCTGATCCTCGGCAGCTTCATCGCAACGCTGGTGTTGCGCTGGCCGGCGGGCCGATCGGTGCTGGGGCGATCGCAGTGCGACGCGTGCGGACGGCCGCTCGGTGGGCTCGATCTCGTTCCGTTGCTCTCGGCTCTCGCCGCGCGCGGGCGCTGCCGGACCTGCAGCGCGCCGATCGATCGCTTTCATTCGCGTGTCGAGGCGGGGGCGGCGCTGATCGGCGCAGTCGCGCTCGCCCTGATGCCCGGGACCACCGGCTGGCTATGGGCGCTTTTCGGCTGGCTCCTTCTGCCGCTCGCATTGCTCGATGCACGGCACTTCTGGTTACCCGACCGGCTTAACGCGCTGCTGGCGGTCGCGGGATTGCTATTGGCGGGTCCCTTGTTCGAAGCAGCCCTGCTCGACCGATGGATCGGCGCCGTTGCGGGTGGAATTGTGCTTGCGTTTCTGGCTTGGGCTTATCGACGGACGCGCGGCGCAGAGGGTATGGGCGGCGGCGATCCCAAACTCGTCGCGGCGATTGGCTGCTGGACGGGGTGGCAGGCCTTGCCGCTGCTGCTGCTGCTCGCCAGCGCCGGGGGGATCGGCTGGGCTATCTTGGCCCAGCGAAAAGGGGACCCGTCGCTAGCAGAGCGACCGGTCCCCTTCGGTGTTTTCCTGTGCATCGCGGCGTTCGCCGCGGTGCCCGTCTGGCGCTGGCTTACTGGCCGATAACCACAGTCACCGCGCGGCGATTCTTGGCATAGGCTGCTTCGGTCGAACCGAGTTCGGCCGGACGTTCCTTGCCATAGCTGATGACGTTGATGCGGCTCGGGTCGATGCCGAGCGATGCCAGATAATTTTTCGCGGCGTTGGCGCGGCGTTCGCCAAGCGCGATGTTATAATCGCGGGTGCCGCGTTCGTCGGCATGGCCTTCGAGCGTGACGCGAACGGCGGGATTGCGCTGCAGCCACTGCGCTTGGCTTTGCAGCGTCGCCTGATCCTGTGCGTCGACATTATACTGGTCGTAATCGAAGAAGACGCGGTCGCCTTCGAGGCCCACGCTGGCGAGGAAATCTTCCTGCGATCCCGGGATCACGCCGGTGCCGGTTCCGGCGCCGGGGTCGGTTCCGGTGCCTTCGGGGGCGGGTGGCAGCGTGTCAGGGGCCTTTTTCGCGCAGGCGCCAACAGCAAGCATGGTGATCGCCGCGATCATCGCGGTGCTTTTCCGTATCGTCATGTTTTCTGTCCTCTTGTTGTTGTTGGTAAAATCATTCTGCGGGCAAAAAGAACCGGCTGGACGCGATATTTGAACCCGAGCCGGGCGTTTTGGTTCCGCGCCGCTCAAGGCAGGACGGGACCCCAGCTCGGATCCGATCCGTCCTGCGGCGTCGGCAGGCGGCGCAGGTTCACGCCGGTCAGGTCGACCTGCCACAGGCTCGATTTGCCTTCGCGCCCGCGCGTCGTGCGGAAGAACTGGATGACGCGGCCGTTCGGCGACCAGGTCGGCGCCTCGTCCTGCCAGCTGTTCGTCAGCATGCGCACTCCGCCGCCCGACGGGGTCATCACGCCGATACGAAACTCGCCGCCGCCCATGCGGGTAAAGGCGATCAGGTCGCCGCGTGGCGACCATTCGGGGGTCGCGGCGCGGCCGCCGCCAAAGCTGATCCGCTGCTGGTTCGACCCGTCGATGTTCATCGTATAGATTTGCTGGCCGCCCGACCGGTCGCTTTCGAACACGATCTTCCGCCCATCGGGCGAGAAACTGCCGCCGACGTCGATGCCCGGCGTGTTCGTCAACCGCACCGGCGTGCCGCCATTGGCCGAAATGCGATAGATGTCGGTGTTGCCGTTCACGGCCATCGAATAGAGAATCTGCGTGCCGTCGGGCGACCAGCGCGGCGCGAAGGTCGCGTTCGAGCTTTCGGTCACCAGTTTCTGCGACCCCGACGCGACGTCGTAGATGAAAACGCGGACGCGGTTGTTCAAATAGCTGACGTAAACGATCTTTTTGTAATCGGGCGAGAAGCGCGGGCTGATGGCGAGCGCCTGACCGTTGGTGATGAAGCGGTGGTTGCCGCCGTCCGAATCCATGATCGCCAGCCGCTTGATGCGATTTCCCTTGGGGCCGCTCTCGGCGATATAGGCGACGCGGCTGTCGAAGAAGGGCGCTTCGCCCGACAGGCGCGAATAGATAGCGTCGGCGCATTTGTGCGCCGCGCGCCGCCAGTCGGCGGGCTGAATCTCGAACCCCTTGCGCACCAGCTCGCTGCCGAGCGCCGTGTCGTAAAGATAGCAGCCGACGATCAGGCTGCCGTTCGATCCGGCGTCGACGAAGCCGTGAACGACATTTTCGGCGCCGCGCGTCTGCCATTCGGCGAAGCGCGGCGCCTGCACCTCGGCGCGGGTGATCGCGGGGACCCCGTTCGGACCGATCGGTTCGTAAAGGCCGCTGCGTTCGAGGTCGGCGGCGATGACTTCGGCGATCTGGCGGCCGAGGCTGTCGGTGCGCAGCCCCGCGACGGTCTGGACCGACGCGGTGGCGAGCGGCGGGATGCCGATGACCGTGCGTTCCTGCGACAATGTGCCCTCGATCGTCTCGCGCGGTGTGGTCGTCGGCGTAACCGCGGGGGGCGTCGGGGCGGTTTGTGCGAACACCGGGGCGGTGGTCAGCAGCAGTGCGAGCGAAAGACTGATCGGACGGAGAAGCATTTCTCTTACCTCTTGATGAAATCGAGCGTGTAATTCTGCCAGAAGCTGTAATTGTCCTCGGGCAGGTCGAAGGGAGCGGCGAGTTCCACCGCGCGTTTTGCGCATTCCTGATGGCGCTGGATCTGGAATTTATTGCTGTCGGTCTCGCCCGACGTGGTGACGCTGGTGAAGCCGGCAAGCGCGCCCGATTGGGTCAGGCGAAACTTCACGACGGTCTTGAGCTGGTCGACGTCGACCCCCGAAACGCGGCAACCGTTCCAGCGCGGGAGGACCGCCGACTTGATGCTGACGTCGATCGAGCGGCGAACCTCGGCCGCGGTCGCCGCAGCGGGCGCGCCCTTGCTCGAAGGCGATTTGGGCTGTGATTTGGAAAGGCCTTCGGCAATGCCGTCGAGCCGGCCCGTCGGGCGCGCGGGGCGATCCTTTGCGGGTGGTGCCTTGGGCGCGGCCTTGGGCTGCGCCTTTTTCGCGGCGGGGCGCTGCTTGGGCGGTGCCTGTTTCGGGCGGGCGACCTGCTTGGGCGTCGGGGCCGGCGTGGGCCGCACGACGGGGTCGGGGAGCGGCGGGACCGGAACCGGCTCGGGCGCGGCGATGTCGACATCATCCTCTTCGCCCAGCCGCGCGGGGGGCGGCGTCTCGCTGATCACCGGCGCGGTCGATTGCACGGCGGTTTCGGCGATCAGATCGACCTCCATCGGCGGATTGTCGAAGCGCCGGTCGCCCGCGGTCCACTGAACCGAAAGCAGGCCGACGATCAGGACATGCGCCGCCACCGCGATGGCAAAGCCGCGTCCTTCCTTCCCCCTCACTGCCCGGTGTTCGGCCATCGTCCTAACCTAGGTCCCGGTTTCTGAACCGTCGGTGACCGCCGCCGGGGCGGCCGGTTCGGCGTTGGCGCCGGTGGTAACCAGCGAAATCCGCGTCAGGCCGGCGCGGTTGAGCTCGCCCATCACGCGCATCACGCGGCCATAATCGAGCCCCTTGTCGGCGCGCAGCATGATCTGGCGGGGCCGGTCCTGGCCCTCATTCTCGCGCGCGATCGCGTCGAGCCGCGCGGGCAGTTCGGCCTCGGGCACCACCTCTTCGCCGATATAGAGCGTATCGTCGGCGCCGACCGATAGCTGGATCGGTTCCTGATCCTCGGTCTCGACGGGCTTGGCCCGGCTTTCGGGCAAATCGATAGGCACGGCCGAGGCGAGGAGCGGGGCCGTGATCATGAAGATGATCAAGAGCACCAGCATCACGTCGACGAGCGGGGTGACGTTGATTTCGGCCATCGGCGCGCGGCGGTTGCCGCGGCCGCGTCGCCCTCCGACGCCGCCCGAGGGTCCGGACATCGCCATCAGGCTTCGACCTCCAGTTCGCGGCTGAACGTCGCATGCAATCCGTCGGCGAAGCGGCCGAGCCGCGATTCGAGGCGGTTCAGCCGCTGCGAAAAGGCGTTATAGGCGATGACCGCGGGAATCGCCGCGAACAGCCCGATCGCGGTCGCGAACAAGGCTTCGGCAATACCGGGGGCCACGACGGCGAGGCTGCTGTTATTTTCCGCCGCGATCGCGGTGAAGCTACGCATGATGCCCCAAACGGTGCCGAACAGGCCGACGAAGGGCGCGACCGCACCGATCGTCGCCAGCGTCCCGATCTTTTCGGCAAGGCGGTCGACTTCGCCCGCGACCGCGCTGTTCATCGCGATGCCGAGGCGTTCGCGCGTGCCATCACGATCGATAGTCTTGCCCTTGGTCGACCGGCGCCACTCGTTGATCCCCGCCGACAGCACCTTCGCGCTCGGCAGGTCCTCATCGCTGTTCTTGTCGAAGAATTTGTCGATATTGTCGGCGCGCCAGAAATCGCGCTCGAAGCGTTCCGACGCGCTCATCAGCTTGCCGACCCCGCGGCCGTGGGTGAAGATCACCGCCCAGACATAGATCGACGCGAGCAGCAGGCCGATCATCACCGCCTTCACGATGATGTCGGCTTGCAGGAACAGCGCGACGGGGGACAAAGTCGCCGCGTCGGCGGCCAGCGAGATATTGTCTAGCAAGGGAAAGTCTCTCCATTCATGATGGCAGTAAATCGGTCGGCCCACCCCGCGGGCTGGCGGCGCGGCCGGCCCCCGGGCGACAGAAAGGCAGCGGTGACCTGCCCGTCGGTCAATGTCTCGCCGCTTAACGTGTCAGTTCCGCGAAGGATGCGCTGCGCGATTATCACGCTGGCGCCGCGCACGGCTTCGACAGTGCTGACGACAAGCAAATCGTCGTCGAGCTTGGCGGGGCTACGGTATTTGATAGCGAGATCGGTGACCGCCCAAGCGCCTTCACCCCCCTCCATCGCCGCGCGCTGGTCGATGCCGGCAAGGCGCAGCATGTCGGACCGTGCGCGCTCCATATAGCGCAGATAATTGGCGTGATAGACGATGCCCGACAGGTCGGTGTCCTCGAAATAGACGCGCGCCCGATAATGATGTTCGGACCCTGCAAAGGCGCCGGGAACAAAGGGGGGCGGGGCGTCTACCATCGTCCCGACCGATAGCGTCGCAACGACTCGTCGCAAAGCCCTCATAAACGATTCGTCGCAGATCGGGAGCGGTTGGCGGAATGAAATCCGCAGAAAACCGTCTATTTCGCCTGATCGAAGAGTCCGTCCTGCGATCCCGCGGGCGGATTGAGCCCCAGATGCTTCCACGCGCTCGCATTGAGCATCCGTCCGCGCGCGGTGCGTGCGATGAGTCCGGCCTGCAGCAGATAGGGTTCGATCACATCCTCGATCGTGTCACGCGGCTCACTGAGGCCCGCCGCCAGCGTCTCCACCCCGACCGGACCACCGCGATAGATATCGGCGATCATGGTGAGATATCGCCGGTCCATCGCATCGAGCCCGAGCGCGTCGACTTCGAGCCGGTTGAGCGCCGCATCGGCGGCTCCCGCGTCGACCACCGCGTGGCCCGCAACGGTCGCGAAATCGCGCACGCGGCGGAGCAGACGTCCCGCGATCCGCGGCGTCCCGCGCGACCGCTTCGCGATCTCGAGCGCACCGTCGGACGCGATCGGCAGTGCAAGCAGGCGCGCGGCGCGCGAAATCACCTGTTCGAGTTCGGCGTGGGTGTAGAAATTGAGCCGCACCGGAATGCCGAAGCGGTCGCGCAGCGGCGTCGTCAGCAGGCCCTGCCGCGTTGTCGCGCCGACGAGGGTGAATTTGGGCAGGTCGATACGGACGCTGCGCGCCGACGGCCCTTCGCCGATCATGATGTCGAGCGCGCGGTCCTCCATCGCCGGATAGAGAATTTCCTCGACCGCGGGCGACAGCCGGTGGATCTCGTCGATGAACAGGACGTCGCCGTCCTCGAGATTGGTGAGCAGCGCGGCGAGATCGCCGGCCTTCGCGATCACGGGGCCGCTGGTCGAGCGGAAACCGACGCCGAGTTCCTTGGCGACGATCTGCGCCAGCGTCGTCTTGCCAAGCCCCGGCGGGCCATAAAAGAGCACATGGTCGAGGGCATCCGCCCGCGCCTTCGCCGCTTCGATGAAGATACGCAGATTCTCGCGTGCCGCGGCTTGGCCGACGAATTCGGCGAGCGACTTCGGCCGCAGCGCGGCGTCGGCATCCTCGGGGGTGCGGATGGGGGTGGTGAGGGCCGGCTCAGTCATAACGCTCTATTGCCTCGCCGAGGATACAAACCCAAGGTTCCTGACGATCCTCATAGACTGAAAATTGCGGCTCGAAGTCATGGCCGGGTTCGAAATTGCCGATCGGCACGGCATAGCTGTCGAGCTCCGGGTGATTGAGGAACCACAGTGTGGAGCCGCAATTGCCGCAAAAATAGAAGTCCGCGAGCGTGCCGCTCCCGCCCGGATGTTGGTAGAGCTTCGCGTCGCCTTCGGTGCGAACCTGATCGGCGGGGAAGCGCGCCTGTGCGGCAAAGGCGCTGCCGCTCCGCGCCTTGCAATTGCGACAGTGGCAGACCGAGACGCGGATCGGTTCGCCGGCGCAGACGATACGGAGCTGTCCGCAGCGGCAGGAGGCGTTACGAACGCGCTCGGTCACTTGGCCGCCTTTTTGAGTGCCGCGCGCACCAGCGCGTCGAGGCTTGCGCCCGCGCCCAATTCCTCGCTCGCTGCTGCGACCGCCGCGCTCGCCTCGCCGGGCTTGAAGCCGAGGCCGGTGAGGGCGGCGACGGCATCGCCGAGCGGGCCGGCGGTCGCCGCGAGGGAGGGGCCGGTGCCGGCAATTCCGCCCAATGCTCCCGCCTTGTCTTTCAGTTCATGCGTGATGCGCTGCGCCAGTTTCGGGCCGACGCCGTTGGCGCGCGCGATCATCGCGCTGTCGCCGCTCGCGAGCGCGCGCTGGAGGTCGCCGATCTCGAGCGCCGAGAGGATCGCGAGCGCGACCTTGGCGCCGACGCCCTGGACGCTGGTGAGCAGGCGGAACCAGTCGCGTTCCTCGGCCTTCGCGAAGCCGAGCAGGCGCAGGAAATCCTCGCCGACGAGCATTTCGGTGTGGATGACGACCTCGCCGCCGACCGGGCCGAGCGCGTCGAGCGTGCGCGCCGACGCCTCGACCAGATAGCCGATGCCGCCGACGTCGATCACCGCATGGCCAGCGCCGCTGGAATCGAGCCGTCCGGTGAGTTTCGCGATCATGCGCTCCTGCCTAGCGCGGGGAGAACGAAAAGGGAATCATTATCGCTCCGTCGAACGATCGGGGCTCGTCGCGTGTTCGAGAGATGGACAGCCCGAAAGGATCGAAAATGAGCTACGCCCGCTTTGGCGCCATGATCGCAATATCCACGGTCGTTATGTTCGGCCTCATGTACCTGAACAGCTATGCGCTCGATCATCAATATTTCAGCCAGACGCGAATGTGGATGGCGCTATTGATGGGCGCCACCATGGCAATCGTCATGATCGGCTTCATGTGGCGCATGTATCGGGGCCGCCGCGTCAAGATCGCCATCGTGACCGCGTCGCTGCTGATCGGCGCCGGATCGCTGTGGCTGGTGCGGAGTCAGCAGACGGTCGGCGACGTCGCCTATATGAAGGCGATGATCCCGCATCATTCGATCGCGATCCTGACGAGCAGCCGTGCGCAGATTCGCGATCCGCGGGTTCGCGAGCTAGCCGACGAGATCATAGCGGCCCAGGTGCGCGAGATTGGCGAAATGAAGGCGCTGATCGCCGATATCGAGGCGCATCCAGTTCCGGACAATGCGCGCGAACGGCCGCTGGTAGCCTTGGAGCCCTAGCGCCCGCGGTGGTTCGCGTGGCAGATCGCGACGGCGAGCGCATCGGCAGCATCGGTCCCTGCGACTTTCGCGCCGGGGAGCAGGACGCGCAGCATCGCCTGCACTTGCTCCTTCGCCGCGCCGCCGGTGCCGACGATCGCCTTTTTGACGAGCCGCGGCGCATATTCGGTGACGGTCAGCCCGCCGCGCGCGCAGCCGAGCAGGACGACGCCGCGCGCGTGGGCGAGCTTCAGCGTCGATTGCGGATTGTCGTTGACGAACACTTCCTCGACCGCGGCGCACGCCGGCGCATGGTCGGCGATCACTGCCGCGAGCGCGGTGTCGAGATGAGCGAGGCGGTCGGGCAGGGGCGCCTTGGCGTCGGTCTTCACCTGTCCGTTGGCGATATGGCTGATCCGGTTGCCCTCGACGCGGATGATGCCCCAACCGGTGCAGCTGAGCGACGGGTCGAGGCCCAGAATGATCCCCGGGTCAGAACCAGCCGTCGAAAGGGCCATTGAGCGTTTCGTTCAGCTGCTCGCGCAGCGCCGCCGGCGCGCGGTCGCGGGCGGCGTCGGCCATCGCCGACGCGTCGGTGCCATTGCCGCAATCGAGCCGCCCGAGCGCCTTGCCGCCGTCGGGGCCGGCGACGATCGCGATGCCCGAATAGCTGTGGCCGGGGTTGACGGCCGCCTGGCCGTTGGCGCCCTCGAACACGATATAATGCGTATCGCCGCGGGTGAAGCGGATGTGGCTTTGATGCCCGCCCTGCTGTCCGGTGACGAAACCCAGACGGACGTTCGACCAGTCGGGCCTGCTCGCAATTTCCATCTCGGTCTTCGCCGTGCTGCCAAAGCGGTAGGTCACGCGGTCGCTGCCGCCGCAGACGCTGCCGATCTTCTTGCCGAAGCGGCACGAATAGAGTGGTTCCTCGCCTGTCTTGCAAAGCCCCGCCGCGGCGGGTGCAGTCATCGCCGCCGGGGCGGACCCGGCAACGAGGACCGCGATCAATGCGGTTGCGGCGAAGCGCCCGATCACCCGAGCTTCTCCATCACTGCGTCGGGGATTTCGTAATTGCCCCACACGGTCTGGACGTCGTCGTCGTCGTCGAGCGTGTCGATCAGCTTGAACAGGGTCTGCGCGACGCTCTCGTCGGCGACCTCGCTCTTCAGCGTCGGGCGCCAAGCGAGCTTCACGCCTTCGGCTTCGCCGAGCTTGCCCTCGAGCGCCTTTGCGACTTCGTGCAGGCTGTCGACGCTCGTCCAGATGTCGTGGCCGTCCTCCGACGATTCGACATCGTCGGCGCCCGCGTCGAGCGCGGCTTCGAACACCGTGTCGGCGTCGCCGGCGCCGGCGCCATAGCTGATCATGCCGAGGCGGTCGAAGCCGTGGCTGACGCTGCCCGAAGTGCCAAGGTTACCGCCATTCTTGCTGAACGCGGTGCGGACGTTGGTCGCGGTGCGGTTGCGATTGTCGGTCAGCGCCTCGACAATCAGCGACACGCCGCCGGGGCCATAGCCTTCGTAGCGGATTTCTTCGTAATTATCGCCGTCATTACCTGCGGCCTTGTCGATCGCGCGCTGGATATTGTCCTTGGGCATCGACTGCGCCTTGGCGGCGTTCACCGCCGCCCGAAGACGCGCATTTGCGTCGGGGTCTGGCAGGCCCATCTTCGCCGCGACGGTGATTTCGCGGCTGAGCTTCGAAAAGAGGCTGCTGCGCTTTTTATCCTGTGCACCCTTCCGGTGCATGATGTTCTTGAATTTACTATGGCCGGCCATGGCTCTCTTCTTTTTGGCTGGGAGGAACTGGAAGCGCGCTTACATCAGGACCGAACGTCAAAGCAACCGCTGCCACCACCCGACATCGCGCCAGCTACCCATTTTCCAACCGACCTCGCGGTAGATTCCGACCGGTGTGAAGCCCATTGCTTCGTGCAAGCCGATGCTGGCGTCATTCGGCAGGGCAATTCCGGCAAAGACTGCATGGACATTGCGATCCTTGAGCATTGGAAACAGCGCCTCGTAAAGCCGCCGTCCAATTCCCGTGCGGGCGAAAGCCGCATCGAGGTAAATCGCGACATCGGCCGAGGTCGCATAGGCTTCTCGCGTGCGGTGCGGCGATCCATAGGCATAGCCCGCAATTTGGCCTTCGACCTCCGCAACCAGCCAGCCATGGCTTGCCCCGTAATCTTCTATCCGGCGCGCCATTTCAATCGCTCCGGGCGGATCGCATTCGAAACTGACCCAATTGTCGATGACATAGGGCGCATAAATCTCGGCACAGCGCGCGGCATCGGCTGGGGTGGC
The DNA here is from genome assembly GCF_000756385.1 of Sphingopyxis sp. LC363. Classification (GTDB taxonomy): domain Bacteria; phylum Pseudomonadota; class Alphaproteobacteria; order Sphingomonadales; family Sphingomonadaceae; genus Sphingopyxis. The sequence continues at coordinate 31,400 of NZ_JNFC01000017.1, read as the reverse complement.
TGGGCGAATGTCAGCGCTCACTCCAGCGTGACCGCCGTTCCCGAAGCGCTGACCATCAGCATCGAACCATTCTGGCCGAGCACCTCATAGTCGAGGTCGACGCCGATCACTGCATTGCCGCCGAGGCGCGCGGCCTCGGCTTCCATCTCGGCGATTGCCTCTTTGCGGGCGCGGGCGAGGACATCCTCATATTTTCCCGAGCGGCCGCCGACGATGTCGGTGATTGACGCGAACAGGTCGCGGAACAGGTTGGCGCCGACGATCACCTCGCCGGTGACGATGCCCAGATATTCGCTGACCGGGCGGCCCTCGACATTGTTCGTGGTGGTGCTGAACATCGTCACTCTCCTGTTGGTTGCGTCGGCGTCAGTCGATTCCGAGCGCCGATTTATAAACGTCGAGAATCGCTTCCATTTCCTTGCGGTCGTGCACCGGCAATTTGCGCAGACGCACGATCTGGCGCATGATCTTCGGATCGTAACCCTGCGATTTCGCTTCGTTATAGGTGTCGCGGATGTCGTCGGCGATGCCCTTTTTCTCTTCTTCCAGACGCTCGATGCGCTCGATGAAAAGGCGCAGTTGTTCGTCGGACACGGTGGCTTCGCTCATTTTATACTCCGCTGGATTGGATGGATTGGAGGCGAGAATCGCCTCGGCGCGTCCCTAGCGAGGTCAGGGATTCTTCGCCATGCTTTCTTCCATCCGCGCGAGCTGTTCGGGCGTGGCGGCGACGTGGTAGCGTGATTTCCATGTCGCGGTCGGCATGCCGTGGATGATCGCGCGGCCCGCTTCTTTGTCCATATTCCCCGCCTCCGCGATCCAGTCGCCGAGGCAGTTGCGGCAAAAACCCGCGAGCCCCATCAAATCTATGTTCGCGGCATCGCTGCGGTACTGAAGCAAGCGCACGAGGCGGCGGAATGCGGCCGCTGCAACCGCGTCGTCAAGCTCGTCGAGCGCATCGCCGCCGGTCGTCTGATCTTCGATACAGGACATGGTTCCTCCGCTGGGTGATTGAATAGCTATACGGTTGTTGCCTAGACAGCATCAAGGCGGCATTGCCCTAGCGTCCTATAATCATCGGAGCATTTGTGGTTCAGAGCTTTACCCCCCGCCAGCGCAAGGTTCGCATCCTGGCGACCCTCGGTCCCGCCAGCGCCAATGCCGAGATGATCGCCGAACTGCACCGCGCGGGGGCGGACGCCTTTCGCGTCAATATGAGCCACGGCGATCATGCCGGCCATGCAAAAGTGATTGCCGCGATCCGCGCGCTCGAAAAGGAAACCGGCCGCCCGACGACGATCCTCGTCGATCTGCAGGGGCCGAAGCTGCGCGTCGGGACGTTCAAGGACGGCCCCGCCGAGCTGGTTAAGGGCAAGGCCTTCGTGCTCGACGCCGACAAGACGCCGGGCGACGCGACGCGCGTCCACTTGCCGCATCCCGAATTGTTCGCGGCGGCCGAACCCGATACGCGCCTGCTGATCGACGATGGCAAGCTGGTGCTTCGCGTGAAGAGCGTGGCGCCGGGCCGCATCGAAACGATCGTCGAAGTCGGCGGCAAGATTTCGGACCGTAAGGGGGTCAATGTTCCCGACGTCGTCGTCCCGCTCGCTGCCCTCACCGAAAAGGACCGCAAGGACCTGGCCTTCGCGCTCGAACAGCATGTCGACTGGATAGCGCTGTCGTTCGTCCAGCGGCCCGAGGATGTCGCCGAGGCGCGGCGGCTGATCGGCGGCAAGGCGGCGTTGCTCGTCAAGTTCGAAAAACCGTCGGGCGTGCAGCGGATCGAGGAAATCCTCGAGCTCGCCGACGCAGCGATGGTCGCGCGCGGCGATCTGGGTGTCGAACTGCCGCCCGAAGCGGTGCCGCCACTGCAAAAGAAGATCGTCGCGACCGCGCGCCGCATGGGCAAGCCGGTCGTCGTCGCGACGCAGATGCTCGAATCAATGATCGTTTCGCCGTCGCCGACGCGCGCGGAAGTGAGCGATGTCGCCACAGCGGTGTATGATGGCGCCGACGCGATCATGCTGTCGGCCGAGACCGCAGCGGGCGCCTGGCCGGTCGAAGCCGTCACCATGATGGATTCGATCGCGCGCTCGGTCGAAAGCGACCCCGATTATTATCGCCGCCTGCATTTCACCGAGACGGTGCCCGACGCGACGACCGCCGATGCGCTCGCCGAAGCGGCGGGCAGCATCATCACGACGATCGCCGCTGATGCGATCATCTGCTTCACCGCGTCGGGATCGACCGCGCGCCGCGTCGCGCGCGAGCGGCCGGGCGCGCCGCTGCTGGTGCTGACGCCGAAGCGCGAGGCGGCGCGGCGGATGGGGTTGCTGTGGGGCGCGCATGCGGTGCCGACGAAGGACATCGGCAGCTTCGAGGAGATGATCGCCAAGGGCAAGCGCATGGCGCTGCGCCACGGCATCTGCAAGGCGGGCGCGAAGCTCGTCATGATGGCGGGCGTTCCGTTCGGTACGCCGGGGTCGACCAACGTGCTCCACGTTGCAACTTTGACCGGCGACGAACTGCGCGGATATAGCTGACGAATAGTTCCTCCCTGCCGCGAAGCGGTGGGGAGGGGAACCGTTCGCGAAGCGAATGGTGGAGGGGCCGTGACGTCGCGCCATAAGCCTCTCCGTCAGCCCTTCGTGCACCTCCCCATGGCTTCGCCACAGGGAGGATCGCTCTGCCATAGTCGATTCAAATCGGCACAAAAGTTACCGGCTGATTCACAAAATTTTCGGCGTGATTCAGAACGGGACGTTTAAAAATGGTAAATGGACTTTGCACCATTGACGCCGCGCGGCATAGTTGGTGCAAGTAGCGCGTCGGACCCGCGTCGGGGGGCTCCGCATCGCAAGTCCGGAGGTTTTTTCCGCGTGTCCGCACCGTTCCGTTTTCCGCGCTTTTTTGTCACCAGCCCGGCGCCTTGTCCCTATCTGGCGGGCAAGACCGAGCGCAAGGTGTTCACCGAACTCAGCGGCAACAATGCGAACGAGCTGAACGACGCGCTCGGCCGGATCGGGTTCCGCCGCAGCCAGTCGGTCGCCTATCGTCCAAGCTGCGCCGACTGTTCGGCGTGCGTCTCGGTGCGCGTCTGCGCGGCCGAATTTGCACCGAGCAGTTCGCAGAAGCGCAACCTGCGCCGCAACGGCGATCTGGTCGCCACGGCGTGCAAGCCGTGGGCGACCGAAGAACAATATGCGCTGCTCCGCTCCTATCTCGCCTCGCGTCATCCCGATGGTGGCATGGCCGACATGGACGAGCAGGATTTCGCCGACATGGTCGAGCAGACCCCGGTCGATAGCTATATGATCGAATATCGCGAGCCGGCGGCGGACGGCGGCAAGGGCCGCCTCGTCGGTTGCTGCCTGACCGACCGGCAGGGCGACGGGCTGTCGATGATCTACAGCTTTTTCGACGCGCACCATCCGATGCGTGAGGGGCTCGGCACCTATATCATCGCCGACCATGTCCAGCGCGCGGCGCGCGCCGGGCTGCCCTATGTCTATCTCGGTTACTGGATCGAGGGGTCGGCGCGCATGGCGTATAAGGCGCGCTTCCGTCCGCTCGAAAAGCTCGGGCCCGATGGGTGGTCGCGGGTCGAAGAAACGCAGTCCGACCGCATCGCGGCGATGTTCGAACTCGCCTGAGCCACTCTCCTTGTCGAGATAGTTGAGAATGGCTCGCAACTGCCGATTCTGGCGGCCGGGCGGTTGACCTTTTCCCGCTTTCAAGGGCATAGCTCGTCGCGAGGACGATAAGTCCGGGTCGCATCCGTGGTTAGCGTCGCTTAGGGGTTAAGCGATTGGGGGGAATGGGATGCCCGTGTATGCGTTCACCGGTATCTTGATCATTCGCCCTTGGCGAGAGGATGTTTCCGCATGAGCGAGGCTGTCAAGGTCGCGATCATCGGCTCGGGGCCCGCAGGCCTCAGCGCCGCGTCGCGCGCGGGGCAGCTCGGGATGAGCCATATCCTGCTCGAAAAGACCGATCACCTCTCCGACACCATCTTCAAATATCAGAAAGGCAAGCGCGTGCTCGCGACCCCCGAGCGGCTCGACCTGCGTTCGGACTGCCGCTTCGCCGAAGGCGCGCGCGAATATATCCTCGGCAATTGGGACGAGGACGCCGCGAACAACAAGGTGCAGGTCGCCTATCACGCCGAGGTCGCCGAAGTGAGCGGCGAGAAGGGCGCCTTCGCGATCAAGACGACGAAGGGCGACGTCTATACGGCAGAAAATATCGTGCTGGCGATCGGCACGCAGGGCAATCCGAACCGGATGCGCTGCGAAGGCGCCGACCTGCCGCACATCATCTATCAGGTCGACGATCCCGAGGATTTCAAGGACAGGCATATCACCGTCGTCGGGTCGGGCGACGCGGGGATCGAAAATGCGCTCGGCGTTGCCGAGGAAGCGCTCGAAAACACTGTCACGATCCTCAACCGCTCGAAGGATTTCGCGCGCGCCAAGGCGAAGAATGTCGCCGACATGATGGAGGCGGGCGAAAACGGGCTGATGAGCATCCGCACCGAGACGCAGCCGAAGAAGGTCGAGCCCGGTTTCCTGACGCTCGAGACGCCCGACGGCGACGAGACGATCCCGTGCGACGTGATCGTTGCGCGGCTGGGGTCGGTCGCGCCGCGCGGCTTCGTGGAATCGATGGGGATCGAGTTCACCGGGCCCGACCGCGAAGCCTTTCCGAAGCTGTCGCCGATCTTTGAATCCACGGTGCCCGGCATTTTCGTGATCGGCGCGCTCGCGGGTTATCCGCTGATCAAGCATTGCATGAACCAGGGCTATGACGTCGTCGAGTTCATCAACGGCAATAGCGACCTGACCCCGGCGGACGAGAAGGATCTGGCGGCGATCTTCGAGGGCCTGCCGAAAAAGAAATCGGTCAGCGAGTGGCTCGAATATCTGCGCACGCGCGTCAGCATCTTCGCCGACGTGTCGCCGCTGCAGATGCGTGAATTCATGCTCGATTCGAAGGTCGCCTTTTACCGCAAGGGCGACGTCGTGTTCGAAAAAGGGGAACCCGGCTCGTCGCTGTTCGCGATCGCCGACGGCTTCGTCGAGGTCGAGGTCGGGCCAGGCGTCATCGTGCCGATCGAGCAGGGATCGATATTCGGCGAGGTCGGGCTGATCTCGGGCCGCAAACGCGGCGCGACGATCCGGGCGGGTGCTGACGGCATCTTCGTCGAGGTGTCGCGCACCGCGGCGCTGAAGCTGATGGCGTCGGTTCCGGGGGCGAAGCGCGCGATCAATCGTATCTCGCTCGAACGCCAGCTGCTCCAGATCTTCAAGGGCGGGCTGACCGTCGACGATCTGGGCCCCGTCGTCGACACCGCCGAAGTCGAGCGCGTTCCCGCGGGCAAAATCGTGCTGACCGAGGGCGAGCAGGGCGACGACGTCTATGTAATCCGTTCGGGGTCGATGGTGGTCGAGAAGGATATCGGCGGGAAGCCGATCTTCCTCCGCTATCTTCCGGCAGGCAGCTTCTTCGGCGAAATGGGCGTGCTGAGCGGAGCGCCGCGCAATGCCACGGTCAAGGCCGCGGTCGGCGCAGAGCTGATCAAGCTCACCGGTGAAAGCTTCCGCAAGATGCTCGCCGCGCGGCCGCAGGTGCGCGAGGCGACCGAGGCGGCGGTCGCCGAACGCGCGCAGATGAACAGCTTCATCGAATCGCGCAAGGCGAGCTATTCGAGCGCGGTGGACCTTTATTCGGACACCGCGAGCTTCATCATGAAGGAAGGGCTCGGCGAGGCGACCGACGCGCTCTTGATCGACGAGAATCTGTGCGTCGGCTGCGACAATTGCGAAAAGGCGTGCGCCGACAGCCACGAAGGCCTGTCGCGGCTCGACCGCGAGGCGGGCAAGACCTTTGCGCATCTGCACGTGCCGACGAGCTGCCGCCACTGCGAGCATCCGCACTGCATGGCCGACTGCCCGCCGAACGTGATCCACCGCGGCCCCGACGGCGAGGTGTTCATGGAGCCGGGCTGCATCGGCTGCGGCAATTGCATGCGCAACTGCCCCTATGGCGTGATCCGCATGGAGGCGGCACCGCCGCAGAAGCCGAGCCTGCTGCGCTGGCTGCTCACCGGCTTCGGTCCCGGACCGGGCGAACCGTCGCCCAAATGGACGAAGAAGCAATTGGGCGACGAGAAGCCGAAGAAGATCGCGGTCAAATGCGACATGTGCAAGGGCATCGCCGGCGGCCCTGCCTGCGTGCGCGCCTGCCCGACCGGCGCCGCGATCCGCGTTTCGCCCGAGGAATTCCTGTCGATCGCGCGGCTCGACGAGGACACCGACTGATGGCTTCGCTTTTCCAGCGACGCCGGTCGAAGGCAACGCAGGTCGAGCGCGTCCGCGAGCGGCGCCACGAGGGCTTCCTGCGCTATGCGGGCTTCCGCTGGGCGAAGATTTCGGGCGGGCTGTGCCTGCTGATCATCGTGAGTTACGCGCTGATCGACGTGACGCCGCGGCATAATGGCGGCAGCTGGTACGGCTATACGCTCGGCACGATCGGCGCGGCGCTGATCCTCTGGCTCACCGCACTCGGCTATCGCAAGCGCAAGATGACGCGCGACCACTGGTCGCTGAAGGCGTGGACCTCGGCGCATGTCTATCTGGGTTTGAGCCTGATCATCATCGGCACCTGGCACACCGGCTTCCAGCTCGGCTGGAACGTCCACACGCTCGCCTGGGCATTGATGATGCTCGTGATCCTGTCGGGGCTTTACGGCGTCATCGTCTATGCGACGTTGCCGCAGGCGCTGTCGAACAATCGCGAGCAGATGACGCAGATGCAGATGCTCGAGGCGATCCGTGCCTTCGACCGCCAACTCCACAGCGCCGCGCAGCCGCTGACCCCCGAGGATACCGCGCCGGTCCTCGCGGCGCTGGACGAGGATCCGTTCGCGGGCGGCATCGCCGCGCGGCTTTCGGGCCGCTATCCGAACTGCGCCACCGCGGCCGCCTATCGGGCCCTGTCGGCGTCGCGCAGCAGCGACGCCGAAGCGCGCACGAAGGTGGTCGGGTTGCTGTCGCAGAAAGAGGCCGCGCTCGCCCGGCTGCGCGAGCATCTGCGCATCCGCGCGTTGCTCGAAATCTGGCTCTATGTGCATGTGCCGCTGACCTTCGCGCTGATCGCGGCGCTGTCGGCGCACATCGTCAGCGTCTTCTTCTATTGGTGAGGCGCGGACGATGAGCTTCATCCTGCGCCGCATCGCGACGACCAAGACGGGCAAGCAGATCATCCGCGACCAGCCGCTGCCGGGCGACGCGATCACGCTCGGCCGCGACGCCGGCAACATAATCCATATCGCCGACCTTGCCGTGAACGCGCACCATGCGACGATCGGCAGCAGCGACGGGCGCCACGTGCGGGTGCAAGCGCTCGAGGGGCTGGGCTTCGACTTCAACGGCCGCACCGTCGATGCCGCCGACATCGACAGCGCCGCGGGGGCCGAGCTGCGCTTCGGCGGGCACCGGCTGACGATCGCGCGCGAGGAGGAGAAGATCATCCTGCTCGTCGAGCGGATCGACGAGCTGTCGCAATCGTCGAAGGACGTCGACGAGGCGAAGGCCTTTTCGCTCGCGGGGACGATGCCCGGCAAGCGCATGGGGGCTTGGGTTTTCGGGCTGCTGATGCTGCTCGCCTTCCTGATCGGGCCGATCTGGGCGTGGTACAGCTACAGACAAGTGAACGAGCGTCCCGACGGCTATCATGCCGACAGCGCCTGGCTGTCGGGCCCGCTGTCGAGCGCGCATGCGAGTCTGAAGAACGACTGCCAGTCGTGCCATGTCGAGCCCTTCGTCGCGGTGACCGACAAGGCGTGCGTCGGCTGCCACACGGGCGAGCACAAGGCGATGAGCATGGCGCATGCGAACGCGCCGACCGCGATGCTGCTCGCCGCGCGCCACCCGCCCGGCGTGGGCGAGCGCATCCTCGCTGGCTTTGCCAAGACCTTCAACAAGCCGCAGGGGCGCTGCGTCGATTGCCATACCGAGCATGAGGGCGCGGGGCCGATGGCGGCGACGCCGCAGAAATTCTGCGCCGATTGCCACGACGGCATGTCGGCGCGGCTCAAGAGTGCCGGGCATCCGACGACGCTCGCCGACGCCAGTGATTTCGGGACGAGCCATCCCGAATTCCGTCCGCTCGTCCGTCCTGTGGCGGGCGGCAAGCCGGTGCGCACAACGCTAGCGAAGGGGGTCGTCGATTACAACGGTCTCAAATTCCCGCACGACATGCACCTTCAGGCGACCGGCGGCGTGGCGCGCATGGCCGCGAGCTTCCGCGGCCACTATGATTTCGGCAAGAAGCTCGAATGCGAAAATTGCCACCGCGTCGAGGCCGATGGGGTTCGCGTGAAGCCAGTCGAGATGAAACGCGACTGCGCGATGTGCCACAGCCTTGCTTTCGAGACCGTGGGAGGGGTGACGCGGACGTTGCGGCATGGCGATCCCGATCAGGTCGCCGCTGACCTCACCGCCTATTACCGGTCGGCGCCGCCGGCGCGGCCGCTCCAGCTCGGCGGGATGCAGCGGCGACGGCCGGGCGCCTATGCCGAGGGACAGGTCTACAACATCTATTTCAACGAAGTCGCGGTGCGGCCCTCGCGCGCGCAGGATGCGGTGCGCGCCGTCTTTTCAAAGGGCGGTGCCTGTTACGACTGTCACACGATCTTCGAACCGCGGGCGGGCAACAGCTGGCGCGTCGCGGCGGTCGACCAGACGCCGCGCTATATGCAAAAGGGCTGGTTCGACCATGACGCGCACAAGGAAACCGCATGCGCCGATTGCCACGTCGCGGCGCCCGCGTCGAAGGCATCGACCGACCTGCTCGTGCCCGGCATCCGGCAATGCCGCGACTGCCATGTCGGCGAATCGGGGGCGCGGCTGGTGAAGGTCGAAACCGCGACCGAATCGCCCTGCGCGATGTGCCACGAATATCATTCGGACGGCGGCAAGCCGTGGATGCCGGCGCGCCAGCGGAAGAAAAATGTCGCGGCAATCACAAATAAACGTCTTGGCGCTACCTATGGTGTGAGCATGATCACAGGAACCGGGGGGCGGGGCCTTTACGAAGTGACATGGCGCAGACCTTCCTTGCACGGGGCAAGGCGGGGCGGATAGGGTTTTGGGTCGCCGGACCAGACCGGCGAAAGCAGGGGGCGGATATGCTGATCGCGCAGATCACAGATATCCATATCGGGTTCGATCCGGACAATCCGGCCGAATATAACCGCAAGCGCCTCGACGAGGTGCTCGACGTGCTCATCGAGGGACCGAACCGGCCCGATCTGCTGCTCGCCACTGGCGATATCACCGACCGCGGCGACGACGACAGCTACCGCCGCCTTGTCACCGCCTTTTCGCGCTGTCCCTTCCCGGTCTGGCCGAGCGTCGGCAATCATGACCTGCGCGACAATTTCCATGCGCGCTTTCCGGGGTTCGACGACGGCGGCGGGTTTGTACAATACACGATCGAGCTTCCCGAGCTGCGGCTGGTGACGATCGATACGCTTGAGGAGGGACGCCACGGCGGCGCCTTCTGCGAACAGCGCGCGGCATGGCTCGACGCCGAACTGGCAAAGGATAGGGGCAAGCCGACCTATATCGTCATGCACCACCCGCCCGTCGAAAGCGGGATCGAATGGATGAACACCCACCCCGACGAGCCGTGGGTCGCGACCTTCACCGATGTCGTTCGCCGTCACCCGCAGGTTCGTGGCCTCATCTGCGGGCATCTTCACCGCTCGGTGACCGTCGCGTGGGAGGGACGCACGATCGCGATCTGCTCGTCGACCGCGCCGCAGGTCTCGCTCGACCTTCGGCCGATCGACGAGAACAAGCCCGACGACCGCCCGATGATCGTCGCCGAGGACCCCGCCTATGCACTCCACCGCTGGAACGGACGCGAACTGGTCAGTTTCTATGACCACGCTGGGGCGCACACGATGCTCGCCAAATATGACGAGCGGTTGCAGCCGCTGGTGCGCGAGCTGAAAGCCGAGCGGCCGGGTCAGTAACCCAGCGTCAGGTCGACGCGCGGCTCGACGGCTTCGCCCTTTTTCCAGCGACCCAGATTTTCGAGGAAGCGCTGCGCCGAGCGGACGAACATCTTGTCCTGCGCGCGGCCCGACAGGTGCATGGTGATGTGCGCGTTGTCGAGGCTCCACAGCGGGTCGTCGGCGGGCAGCGGTTCGGGCGTGGTGACGTCGAGGAAAGCCGACGCGATCTGCTGGCTATCGAGCGCCGCGACGAGCGCGCCCTGATCGACGACGCTCCCGCGCGCGATGTTGATCAGCGTTGCGGTGGGCTTCATCGCGGCGAGTTCGGCGGCGCCGATCATGCCGTCGGTTTCGGGGGTCGCGGGAACCGCAAGGATCACCCAGTCGAAATCGCCGAGCCTTGCGCGCCACTGGTCGGGAGTGAGCGTGTTCGGGCCGGGCGAACGGCGAACCACGGTGACGTCGACCGCAAACGCCTTTAACCGCTCCTCGATCAACTTGCCGATCGCGCCATAGCCGAGAAGCAGCGCCCTCGAGCCGAACAGTTCGACCTTGCCCGGCGAATCGATCAGCCATTCGCGGCGTTCCTGCGCGCGGACAACGTCACGGTAGCCCTTGGCGACGGTGAGCATCCCCATCACGACGTATTCGGCGATAGTGATCGCGTTGATTCCCGCGCCGTTTGTTACCACGGTGCCGCGCTCGGCGAGCAGATCGAGCGGCATGCCGTCGACGCCGGCGTAGATCGAATTCAGCCATTTAAGGTTCGTCGCCGCGGTGATGACAGCCGCCATATCCTTCTTGTCGTACATGTCGAACCAGCCGATTTCGGCGTGCGGCGCGAGCTCGAGCGCCTCTTCCTTCGACTGGAAGAAACGCGGTTCGACCCAGTCGGGCAGGCGGTTCTCGACGAGCGGGCGGATCAAGCCGGACAGGACGGTGACGGTTTTCGACATTTTGCCTCTCTTCGGTTCTATTCTGCAACCGATCATGGCGAGGGAGAGGCTAGTTGTCGAGCCGCCACTCCCAGCCGAGCGGGTCGCCGTCCATCACCTCGACTCCCGCAGCGCCGAGCTCGTCGCGGAGCGCGTCGGAGGCGACGAAATCCTTGGCCGCGCGCGCATCTTTGCGGCGCGCGAGGATCGCTTCGATTTCGTCTTCGGCGATGGTCGCCGCCTTTGGCTGGACGCGCAGGTCGGCGCGATCGATCGTCAGCAGGTCGAGGCCGAGCACCGCGTCCATCGCGGCGAGCGTCGCGCGCTTTTGGCCCGCGTCGATCTTTTTCATCGCCGCCGTTTCTTCGAGCAGGGTCAGCGCCACGGGCGTGTTGAGGTCGTCCGACATCGCCGCGTCGAACCTGGCGAGCAGGTCGGCGAGGCGGCGGTCGGTCACGTCGATCGCTTCTGCCTCGCGGACCGGTGCCGCGGCCATCACCAACCGCTTCAATCGCGTCAGCGCGGCACCGAGCCCCTCCCAGCTGAACTCCAGCTCGCTGCGATAATGCGCCTGCAGGCACATCAGGCGATAGGCGAGTGGGTGGTAGCCCTTGTCGATGAGGAGCTGGACGCGCAGGAACTCGCCGCTCGACTTCGACATCTTGCCCGAGCGTTCGACGAGGAAATTATTGTGCATCCACAGCCTCGCGCCGCTCGCGTCGCTGCAGCTGTGCGCCTGATTCTGCGCGATCTCGTTCGGGTGGTGGATCTCGCGGTGGTCGATGCCGCCGGTGTGGATGTCGAACGGAAAGCCGAGCAAGGCCTCCGACATCACCGAGCATTCGAGGTGCCAGCCCGGCGCGCCGCGGCCCCACGGCGAATCCCATTCCATCTGGCGCTTTTCGCCCGGCGGCGTCCTGCGCCAGATCGCGAAATCGGCGGGCGCGCGCTTGCCGTCGACGGGGTCGATGCGGCTTTCGCCCTCATCGGTTCCGTGACGCGCGAGGCGGCCATAGTCGCTGACTGTGGTCGTGTCGAAATAAAGGCCGCCGTCGAGTTCGTAGCAATGCCTGTCGGCAATCGCCTTTGCGAACTCGATCATCTGCGGGACATAGTCGGTCGCGATCGACCAGTGCGCGGGCTGGCGGATATTGAGCGCCTTCACGTCGGCCCAATAGGCTTCGGTATAATGACGCGCGATGTCCCAGATCGATTGGGCTTTCTCGGCCGCGGCCTTTTCCAGCTTGTCCTCGCCCGCATCGGCATCGTCGGTCAGATGGCCGACGTCGGTGATGTTGATGACATGGGTGAGCTTGTAACCCTTGTACGACAGCGTGCGGCCGAGCGTGTCGGCGAAGACATAGGCGCGCATATTGCCGATATGCGGATAATTATAGACCGTCGGACCGCAGCTGTAGACGCGCGCTTCGCCGGGGTGGACGGGCTCGAAGATTTCGAGGCTGCGCGTCAGGCTGTTGAACAGCTTGAGCGGAAGGGCCGGGGCGTCGGTCATGCCGCCGCCCATGCCTCGCTCCGATGCGATCCGTCAACCGAAACGCTTGCTACTCTGCGGGCGGCGTCCACAGATCGTCGTTGCCCGCGCCGGTGACCGGGTCGTCGAGCAGCGGCGCGCCGGTCAGCGGGTCGACCTCGCGTATCGTGATCAGGGGCTGCGGGAGCGTATTGCCTTCGCCTGCGCTGTCCTCGTCGCCATCGATCTCCTCGATGACATCTTGCACCGGAAAATTGCTGTCGACGTCGAACACGACGGTGGCGCAAACGGTGGGGCTGGAGATGAGACAGCCGTTGACGGTCGACCGCGGATCATAGCTGTCGGCGACCGGCGTCGCGCCGGCGATGGTCAGGAGCTGGAGCGTGTCGAGGCCGGTGACCTGACCGTTCGGGCCCAATTGCACGCCATTGATCACGATGCGCGACGGCCCTTCGGTGACGACATCGAGCCCGCCGGCGCCGAAGGTTAGCCCGCGGCGCTCGACGAAATCGGTGCCGGCGCCGCTGTTCTGCACATAAAAGCCGCCGACGACTTGAGCACGGATGCCGCGTGCGAAGAGCGCGCCTTCGTCGAGCAGGATGCCGTCATTCTGTGCGAGCCGCGTGTTGATCGCGCTGGTCGAGGTCGCCGCGCCGACATCGGCGATCGCTTCGGCGGTGGCGACGATGATGTCGTCGGACACCAGGTTGAGCCGCCCTGCCGGATCGGCGCCGTTGACGAGCCGCACGCTGCCCTGCCCGAGGATTACCTCGAGTGCGTCGCCCGCGACGAGATTGAGCGTATTGGCGTCGGTGAGCCCGGTCAGTTCGACACTGCCGACCACGCGCATCTTGCCCGGAGTGCGGATCGTCAGCGCGCCGTTCGCGCCGAGGTTAGATCCCGCCGCGCCGCCCGCCATGGTGAACGTGTCCACGATAACGTCGGGCGCCGCCGCCGATCCGACCGAGGTTCCGCCCGCGGCCTGCACCGCGGGCGCGACGATTTCGATCTGGCTGCCGTAGAGGCGGGTCAGCTCGTCGGTGTCGATATGATAGCCCGCGACGCTGGTGCCCGATGCGCCGCCGACGAAGGTCTGGTTGTCGCTGCTGTTGTTCGCGACCGACAATTGCTGCGTGACGCCCGCGGTGCCGACGCGGCCCGCCGAGCCGATCGTGATATTCCCCGAGGCAAGCGCGATCGACTGGCCGGTGACGACGCCGGTGATGCCGAGTGAGGCGAGCGCGCTGGCGTCGAGGCTGCCCGCGACGGTGACGGTGTCGAGATTGAGGAAGCCGCCCGAATTGGCGAGGATCGCATTGGCCGCGTCGAGCGTGCCGATGCTCATGCTTTCGCCTTGCGTGCCGAGATCGGCCGTGCCCGCGATGGTGCCGTTCGCAACCGACAGGTCGCCGTTCGCGCGGACATAGGCGTCGCCGCCGTCGGTGGTGAGCGTTGCGAAGACCATATCGCCGCCGCCTTCGATACGGATCGCATCGGCGCTGGCGTCGATCGGGCCCGCGGCGAGCAGGCTGCCGATCCGGATATCGCCGCCGCTGCTGTCGAGGCTGGCTGCACCGAGTATATTGGCTTCCTGCACGTCGATGCCGGTCGTGCCGGTCAGCGCGACATTCTGGCCCTCGACCGCGGTGAGGCCGATGGCGGTGTCCGCCGTGAGCGCGACGTCGCCGAGCGCGCGAACGCCGCCGCCCGCAACGCCCGCCGCCGAATTGACCACCACATCGCCGTCCGCGTCCAGCGTCGGAACGGCATTGCCGCCGGGGTCGGTCAGCGCGGCGAGGGTGACATCCTGCGCGTTGATCGTGGCGTTGCGGCCCGCGGCGACCACGCCCGAGAGGTTGGCAAGGCCCGCCGCATCGACGACGACGTCGCTGAAGGAATCGATGTCCGAAAGCGTCGTTGCGCCGCCCTGTGTGCGGATGCTGCTGTCGCCGCCGGTCGTACCGAGGCCGAGGGTGGTCGCGCCGTTGACCGCGATTTCGTTCGCGGCGTCGAGCAATATATCGTCGCCCGCCGAGAGCGCCGCGGCGTCGATCGCGCCGTTTGCCGAGGTGATCGCGATGTCGGCACCGCTTCCATCGCCGACGCCGATGGTGAAGATCGGGCTGCCCGATCCGGACGACAAGTCCAGAACATGCGTGTCGGCGCCCGCGCCGGTCGCGCTGACATTGACCGCGTCGATGTTCCCGGGTGCGCGGACGGTGAGGTCGTCGCCCACGCTGACGTCGGTCAGGCTGGCGGTCGTCCCGGCGACGATGAGCATGTCCTCGCCCGCACTGCCGCCATCGATCGATGCGCCGTCGCCGGCGCTGACGCCGAACATGCGCGCCGCCGAACTGTCGGTCAGTGCAGCGTCGCCCGCGGCGATGACGAACAGATTGCCTTCCGTGGCGAGACCGTTGCCATCGACATAGCCGCCGTTCGCCTGCGCCGACGCATCGATGTTGCTGTCCGAATTGAGAAAGATGTCGCCGCCGGCGACGAAGCTGCCCGAAAGATCGTCGGCCGCGAAGATCGAGATCGTGCCGGCGACGTCGGCGCTGTTCACCGAAACCAAGCCGCCGGTGCCGAAGGCGAAGAAGGAGGCGTCGCCGGTCACTGCGCCGGTCAGTGCGATGCTGTTCGCGAGCAGGTTGATATCGCCGCCCGCCGCGATCGAGCCGCCGCTGATCCCCTCCGCTCCCGGAGCCGTCCCATTGGCCGAAAGGCCGACGGTCAGGCCCGCATCGATCGTATTGAAGGCGATCGATTGCCCCGAGACTTGCACGAAACCACCGGCGCTTGAATTGCCGAGATCGACCGCGCCCGGCGCGACGATGCTGATGTCGCCCCCTGTGATGATCGAATTGAGCCCCGTAGCGAAGCTCGCGGCGTTCGCGCTGAAATCATTCGCCGCTTCGGCATGTTCGACGGTCGTCGCGCCGGTGCTGGTCAGTATGATGTCGCCGCCGGCGAGGGCGTCGACGCCGATCGTCCCGTCGGTGGTCAGCGACAGCGCGCCGTCGGCGGCGATCAGGCTGCCCGGCGCGCCGCTGATGCTCGTTGCCGCGGTGGCGGTCAGGCCTCCGCTCGCGCGCAGCGTCGGACCGTCGCCTTCGCGCGCATCGTGGCGGATGTCGATCTGGTCGCCCGCGTCGATGGCAAGGGCGCCGTTGACCCCGAACCGGCCGCTTGACTGGGCATGGAAGCCGATCGAACCGTCGGTGGTCAGCGTGACGTCTCCCTGGCTGGCGATGGTACCGCCGGTCGGCGCAACGAAGATGCCCGCGAGCGCGGTGTCGGTGTCGTTATTGGTCGGCGCAGCGATCCCGAGGGCCTCGGCGGCAAGGCCAGCAAAGTTGATATTTCCGCCCGCGCGCAATTCGATGCGCCCCGCAAAATCGCCGTTCGCCGCGATGCTCGTCGGGCCGAGGTCGATCTGGCCGGGTCCCGATGCGCCGACGGCCGTTTCGATCACGACGCGACCGCCCGTGGTCTGTCCCGAAATGCCAAGCGCGCCGTCCACGCCGCCACCCTGGCCGATGCCGCCGCTGCCGCCCTCGCCCGAAAGGCCGCTCGAGGTGATATCGACCGCTTCGCCGTTCGAGGTGATTGCCCCGCCGGTCGCGATCAAACGGACGGTCCCGCCGGTTCCCGCGCCGCCGTCGCCGCCATTCCCCGACTGATTTCCCTCACCGAAACTGCTGTTGCTGCCGAGGCCGCCTGCGCCGCCGCTTCCGCTGCTCGATAGTGAGACGGCATCGCCGCCGCTGTCGAGGCCAAGCGCGACAGTCCCGCCTTCGTTCGCCGCAATCTCGATCGCGCCGCCTTGCCCATTGCCGCCGTCGCCGCCGTCGGGGGCGACCGCCGGGAAGGAGCTGAAACCCAGCCCGCCCGCGCCGCCGTTGCCGCCGATGCCGCCGGACACGAGGTTGCTCTGCACCGCGGTCAGGCTCGCTCCCGCGCCTTCTGCTGCAATGCGCGAGGTGCCGCCGGTGCCGTTTCCGCCGCTGCCGCCCGCCCCGTCGGCACCGTCGGCGCCATTGCCGCCTGTGCCGGTCGAATCGATGATGACCGCGAGGTCGCCCGCCTCGAAGCCGGTGGCGATCGCCTGCGCCGTGCCGCCGACGCCGTCGCCGCCATTGCCGCCGACATTGTGATCGCCGCCTGCGCCGCCGGAGCCGAACGCGACGCTGCTCGCCGCGCCGACGCCGTCGATCGCGGTTTCGAGCGCGATCGTCGCGGTGCCGCCGCGACCCGTGCCGCCGGTGCCGCCGACACCGATGCCGGTCGAGGGAGCGCCGCTACTCGAGAAAAAGCTGTCGCCGCCGTCGCCGCCGATACCGGACGCGTCGGCGATCACGCTGCTCGCGGTCGTCGTGCCGCCACGGATATTCACCGTCGCCTCGCCGCCGATGCCCTCGCCCGCGTTGCCCGCGTCGCCCACTATCCCATTGAAGAAGCTGTCGAACTGTCCGCCGTCGCCGCCCGAGCCGAGCGCATTCGCCTGGATGACGCTGACATCGACGACCGCCGTGCCGCCGACGCTGATCGTTGCCGCGCCGCCGCGCCCCACGCCGCCGTCGCCGCTCGCGACAATGTTGAGCGGGTCGGAGTCATCGCCTGCAAAGCCGATGCCGCCTTCGCCACTGGCCGAGGCGGTGATGTCGGCCGCGGTGATCGTTCCGCCCGACAGGTCGATCGCCGCGATGCCGCCGACGCCGGTTCCCGACACGCCTTGCGCCGTACCGCCGACGCCGTCGGCCGCGATGCTGATGTCGCTGACCGAAACATTGCCGCCCGTCTGGGTGAAGGTCGCGGCGCCGCCGGTTCCGGTTCCGCTGCCCGCGCCGGCGCCGTTCGCCAAGAGGTTCAGGACGCCGCCGGTGAGGGTGCCGCCGGCGACTTCCACCGTCATCGTCCCGCCCTGGCCGTTGCCGGCGGGCGCTTCGACGCCCGGCGGTGTTTCGCTCTCGGCCTGGGTCTGGCCGCCGGCCGCTGCGAACAGATCGCCCGTGTCGATGCGGCTGCTGTCCGACGCGTCGGCTTCGACGCGGATCAGGATTGCGCCGCCGGTGCCGGTCGGGTTGGCCGCGCCGGAGGTCGCCGCGCCGCCCGACGTGCCATCGGCAAAGAGATTGGCGCCCACGCCGAGGTCGATCGTGCCGGCGTCGGCGATCAGCTGGATAGTGCCGCCGGTGGCGGCCGTGCCCGCCGCGCTGACGCCCGAGCGTGCGTTGGCGTTGAAGCTGTTGGTCGCGTCGAGCGTCGAGACGAATTGCCCGCCATTTTGCGCGACGATGTCGATCGTGCCGCCTTGCGCCGTGCCGCCCGTGCCGGTCACACTGGCCGTGTTGCCGCTGACGTCGACGTCATAGACCTCAGCCTGGATCGTGCCGCCGTCGGCGAGAAAATCGACATTGCCGCCGACGCCGTCACCGGCGCTCTGGCGGGTCGTGTCGGACATGCTGCCGCCCATCGCCTGTGCGGTGAGGCGGTTGCCGGTGGTGATCGTCCCCCCGGCAGTCGCGCCCACCGCAATATTGCCGCCCGTGCCCGCTCCGAAATTTTCGCCGGCAGGGTTGAACGGAAAGGGATTCATGCCGACGGCGAAAAGGTTGATGAAGCCGCTGCTGTCGATCGTGGACCCGTTCGTCGCGGTCAATGTCACATCGTTCGCGCGCGCGTTGCCCGACTGTCCGGTCGTGCCGCTGGGGGTGGTGGCGGTTCCGGCAGCCGCGGACGCGTCGAGCACGATTTGAGTGAATTGCGCTGTGACGCCGCCTTCGACGATCAAGCTGGCCGAGCCCCCCAGCGCGTCGCCGCCGGTCGTATTTTCGCTTCCGGCGGCGTTGCCACCATCCCCGATGCCGAAGGCGCCGAGATTGCCGAGCGACACGACCGAGGTTGCGTCGGCGTTGATCAGTATTTCGGCCGTGCCGCCCGTCCCGTTGCCGCCATTCTGGGTCTGGAAGCTGCCAAAACTCCCGCCGCCTTCACCCGTCGCGTCGACAAAGCTTTGCGTTGCCGAGAGGAACGATCCCGCGCCCGACACCGCGATGCGCGCGGTGCCGCCGGTGCCCTCGCCCGACTGGGTCAGGCCGAAACCGCCGAACCCGCTCGCGTCGAGCGAAAGCAGCGTTGCCGGTCCGACGCTGCCGCCGCCCGCGACCGTCAGGCTGGCGGTGCCGCCGGTCCCACTGCCGTTGACGGCGGGGGCGGTGCTGAAGCTGTTATCCCCGCTTCCGACCGCGTTGATGAAGATATTGCCGGCGGTCAACGAGCTGCCCGCATTGCTGACCGAAATGCCGGCGCTGCCGCCGCGTCCGTTCCCGCTTGAGCCGCCCGCGTCGAGGTCGCCGAAGCCATTGGCTTCGACCGTGACCCCTTGGGCGCTTACGCTGCCGCCGGTGATCGTCAGGCTGGCGGTGCCGCCCTGCGCATCGCCGGTCAGCGCGTCGGGCGTGCCCGATGCCGAGATGGTGAGCGCGGCGGGCGTCGAGAGCGTCCCTCCGGTGACGTTTACCGCGGCGTTGCCCGGCGTGCCGCCACGGCCGCCCGACTGGACCGTGAGGCTTCCCGTCGCGCCGCCAGACTGATTGGCGCCGATCGAAACCGTCGCGCTGGCGTCGCCGATGAAAGTCCCGCTGCCTTCGACGAAGAACTGACCTTCCGATGACAGCGGCGGGGGCGATGCGGGCAATTGCTGCGCCGGGCCGGCGGCAAAGGCGCCGCTGGCGTGCGCGTCCGTGTTGCTTCGGAACAGCGTATCGCTGGCGGTGATGTTCGCGGCGGTTGCGTTGGCGGGCGCTGCGGCGATTTCGCCGCCGACGATGTTGTAGCCTGCCGACAGACGCACCGCACCGTCGGGATCGACCTGCGCCGACAGCGCGTCGTCATAGCCGATCGCGCCGCTGACGAGCATCGTCACTGCGTCATTCTTGGGAATGGAGACCATGTAGATGCGGCTCTGGTTGCCATTGGTGTCGAGATGCGCGGGACCGGTGGTCGTGCCGGTGTGGGTGATCGCGTTGCCGCCTTCTGCGCCCACGGTGACGTCGATGTCGAAGAGGCCGCCGTTGATGCGGATATTCGCCTGTTCTGCAGCGACATAGGCGGCCGATCCGTCAACGCGGACGGTGCCCGCCTGCACGACCCGCGGCGCGACCAGCGCGACATAGGAGCTGCCGGGACTGCCGAGGATATTGGCGTTGATCGTGCCGTCGACGGTGATCGCCGACGTACTGCCCGGCGCGCCGTTGAAGCGGATCGAGCCGTCCGCGCCGAACAGGCCGCCGGTAGTGACGATGTCGTTCGTCGTGAGCAGCAGGCTGCCGACGTTGACCACGCCGCTCGCGCCGATCAGGATGCCGCCGGCGTTGTAGAACCAGATATTGCCGCCGCGTGGGCCGGTGGTCGATCCGACATAGCTGTTCACGGTGCCATTGAGTGCGATCTGGCGGCTCAGCGATCCGCTGCCGCCGTTCACGAAGCGGTTGAGGACGGTATAGTCGCCGGTGCCGACGAAATTCATATTCTCGCCAGCGGGCAGAAAATCGATCGCGCCGCCGGTCGGCGCGGTGTCGGTCGGCACCCAGTTGATGATGCTCTCCGTACCGCCGACATTCACCGTCGTCGTGTTGGTCGCGCCATCGTTGCCGATCGAGCCGGTGCCCGATACGAAGCTGCCCGAACCGGCGACTTGCGCTGGAGCCGGGCCCCCATAGGCAAGCGCAGCGATACCGGCCGCGATCGCGCAACTGGCCAGCAGGCGCTGCTTGCCTTTGTGGACGGGCGATACAGTGGCGGTGGCACGCATGGCAGTCGTCCTCGAAGCAAAGGTCATGGATAGGGTCCGTACTCAATTACAGCGGCGTCGAGGCGCCCAAATGGCGAACAGCTCGGGTCGAAAGACGCGCCGCGAGGGCTGGTTGTCCTTGCAAGCGGCTTTCGGTCCGAGATGGAAGCCATTTGGACGTCCCGAAGGGATTTGATCAAAATGGCCCATTGCTTCGTCAAGAAGTCTCGAAATATCGACATATGCCTTCGCCTTCTCTCCTCGCACTGGGCCATTTTGCTTCAAACCTCGACGCCGCTGTAATTGAGTGCGGATCCTAACGCGCCCCCACGCCGAATTGGGTGGTCAGCGACACGAGCAGTCGCGGATCGGGTTTTTCGGTGAGGAAACCGCCGCGGTTGAGCGGCACCGCCAGCGTGACGTCGAGCCGGCCGAGGTTGCCATACGCGACACGCACACCGCCGCCCGCCGAATAGAGTTTTTGCGGATCGAGTCCGTCGAAGGCGGTATCCTTGTTCCACACCCAGGCGGCGTCGAAAAAGACGAAGGGCTGAAAGGCGAAGGCGTTCGTATTGGCGGGAACGAACGAGCCATAGCGCGCTTCGAGCGCCACCGCGACGCCGCTGTCGCCGATCACCGTGCCGGGATCGAAGCCGCGTCCGACAGTGAAGTTGCCGCCCGAAAATTCCTCATAGGCAAGCAGCGGATCGTTCGCCCATTGCGCGCGCGGCGCTGCCGACAGCGTGAACAGCTTTGCCGGCCGCCATTCGGCGAGGGCGTTGGCGCGCACCAGAAAGGCGTCGGGCTTGCCCTCGACGCGCGTCAGCGGCACCGCGCCGGGCAGGAAGCAGGCTGTGCCGCCCGGGCCGCAATCGTCGCTGGCGCCGAGGAAGGAGGCGCCCTGCCGCGCCTCGAGCGAGGTGGCGAGCGACCAGCGCGGTTCGGCGGGATTATATCCGCCGCGCCCTGCGATCGAGGCGGGGTCGATCCAGCTCGCGTCGGCGCGCAGGTTGAACACGCGCAGCCGGTCCTCGTTGATCGGCACCCCGGTCAGGCCGATGTCCTGATCGATGATGTCGAGCCCGCCGCCTACGCTCAAGCGCCGCGCCTGCGTCAGGATGAGCGGATAGGAGCCGAACAGGCTGACGATCTGGGTGTTCGACTTGATCGGCAGGCCGGTAAGGTCGGGGCGCGTCCAAGCATAGGTATAGCTGGCGCCGAGGCGCAGCCCTTCGCCGCCGACGCGGAACTCGTGCGACGCCTGCACCACCTTCTGCTCGTCGAGATCGGGGGTCGCATAGAAGCTGACCGTGGTGAGATCGCCCATGCCGGTCAGGCCGGCAAAGCGCGCGCGCGCATTGCCGCCCCAGCGGCCGACGTCGCGCGACCCGAAATTCTGCGCATTGAAGTCGAAGGTGACGGGTGTGCGCGTGACGGTCACTTCGCCGACGACTTCGCCGGGAATCGTGCCGGGGCGCAGCGTCAGCCGCGCGTCCATGCCCGGGATGTCGCGCGCGAGCAGCAGATAGCGTTCTGCGTCGGCGATATTGAACACCGGCGCATCGTCGAGCCGCGAGAGATAGCGTTGCAGCAGCTTCTCGTTGGCGCCCGCATCGCCGCGCACCTCGACGCGCGTCATTCGCGCGGACAATATGTCGAGCCGGACGATGCCGTCGCCGATCGTCTGCGGCGGCACGCGGACCGCGGCGAGATAGCCTTGCGACCGCAGGATCGTTGCAGCGCGGTCGCGAATCTCGCACACCGCGGAAATCGGTAGCTCCTGTCCGACGCGATCGGACCAGCTCGGCGCGAGCAGGGCGTTGTCGATGCCTTCGACGCTCGAAAATTCGACCCCGCGGAGCGTGAAGCGGATCTGGGCGAATTCGGGACTGGCGAGCGGGCAGGGCGCGCGTTCGATGCCGTCGTCGATCGCGACGATCTGCTCGCCGGGCTGGATGGCGGAGGGCAGCGCCGGGCGCTGGATTTCTTCGCGCGTCGGGATTTGCGGCGTCGCCTGCGCCCACAGGGTCGCGGGCAGGGCTGCAGCGATCAATCCTGCCGAGCCCGCGAGCGCCCTGCGGAGCGCCGCGTATTTCGGCCTCGCGGCCGCATGAAATCCCACATCCCCCGACACGGCCATCACCACCCCTTGCGTTCCGGCGCACCGATCGCGGTGCACCAATTTCATCGGCCCGCCGGCAAACCCGGCGGAGCCAATTGCGACCCAAGGAAGGTTCCGCCACGCGACAGGCGGTATTTCCCGGGAATAATATCAGACGGATAGGGCGCGTTCAATCGCGGCCTATCCCTCTACTCAACCCGCCTCCGCTTCCGACATCGTATCGACGAGGCGGTTGAGCTGCGGTGTGCAACCCTTGCTCATCAGCATGTCGACCGACCCCTCGACCGTGTCGGGGGCGTTTTCGACAGCGGCGAAACGCACCGTAACCGGCTGCGCCAGCCCGCCGCCCGAGAGGCGATAGTCGGCGCCATATTGCACCGGCAGGACGTCGGTCGGCCATTTGCGGAAATTGGCGCCGTCGACGATCGCGACGGTCGTCTTCTTGCCGCCGCTTTCGATCTCAAGCGCGGTATCGCCTTGCATATTGGGGCGCCACAGCATCAGCAACGCGGGATCAATGACGCAAAAGGTCCCGCCCTCGCGATAGTCGAGCAGCCAGAGATTGGGCGCGCGATGCTCGGCGGGGATCGGGTCGTTGGGGCCGCGCGAAAATCCGCCGCGCGACCGCATTGTCGGCCCCTTGGCGAGCATCCGGCTGACATTGCCGCCTAGCGACTGGCTCGCCTGCACCGTGCCGGTGGCGGCAAAGGTGCCGGGGCCGGACAGCGTGCGCGTCTTGCCCGACTGCATCAGCACGATCCTGTCGCCAGCGACGAGGGTGAGCTTGTCAGTCGGCTTGAGCCGCGCCCCGGTCGGATATTTGGCTGCCGACGGGCCGGTCGAGCGGACGACCATCGATTGCGCCGCGGCGGCGGTGACGATCGTCATGGCGGCGACGGCGGCAACGGCGGTCAGGCCGAAGCGGCGCATCGGAAAGTCAGGAAAGGACATAGCTTTCTCCATTTTCGGTCTCGTTCAGGCGTTCGATCAGGAACAGGATGGATGCGTCCTGGGCGAATTCCGCGGCCAATGCTGTGGCGGTGGTCACATGGGTGTTTTTATCGCCCGCCGCGTGCGCGGCGACAAGCGCGGCGATCTGCGCGCGCCGTTCCGGGACAAGATCGGGGCGCGGGGTGAGCACGTCGACCGGCTGCGCCCGCCCGCGCAGCGTGACGCGGCCCATCGGGACGAGGTCGTCGCGGCCCGAGCGCGCGGCGGCTTCGGCCGAGATCAGCACGCCGGTCTTCAGGCTCTTGTTCGCCGCTTCGAGCCGCGAGGCGGTGTTCATGCTGTCGCCGAGCGCGGTATATTGAATGCGCCCCTCGCCGCCGAAATTGCCGACGATCGCGTCGCCGACGTGCAGGCCGACGCGCGTCATGCCGATGGGGGGCACGTCGTCGGCGGCCAGATCGGTGCGGAATTTCTCGCCCGCTTCGAACATCGCGAGCGCCGCGGCGGCCGCGCGCTCGCCGTCGTCGGGACGGCTGAGCGGCGCGCCCCAGAAGGCGACGACGGCGTCGCCGACGAACTTGTCGATCGTTCCCCCATGGTCGAGCACGATGTCGGAGAGGCGGTCGAGATATTCGTTGAGCAAGCGTGCGACTGTTTCCGGCGTCACCGCATGACTGAGCTTGGTGAAGCCTTCGAGGTCTGTGAAGACGCAGAAGATGTTGCGCCGCTCGCCGTGCAGCGAAAGCTGGTCGGGGTCACGCAAGATCTGCGCCGCGACGTCGGCGGGCAGATATTTGCCGAGCGCCGACTGGGCGAAAGCGCGCTGGCGCGATCCGATCGTACGCGCCGCTGTGCCTACCGCGGCATAGCCGAATAGCCAGCCGACCGCCCAGCCGAAGGTCGGCAGCGTCGTCGTGTCGATGCCGCGCGCGTGCAGCCAGAACGGGAAGGCGACGAAGAAGGCCATCTGTCCGAGGAAGGCGAGCGCGACCCAGCGCGCGCGCAGGTCGATCAGGCTGGTGAGCCCTCCCGCGATGACGATCAGGACCGCTAGCGCCCAGAGCGCCGGGACCGGGATCGGGCGCGGCCAAGCGCCATCGAGCTGCTGCGCGAGCATATGCGCGTGCACTTCGAGCCCGATCATCGTTTCATGCTGGCCGGTGATTGCATCGGGAAAGCGGCTCAAGGGCGTGTTGAACTGGTCATTGTCGATGATGTCGCCGCCGATCAGCACATAGCGGTCCTTCACCAGCTCGGCGAAACCGGCGCGCATGTCGGCATCCATCGGCATCGCGAAGGTGTCGATCGGGATGTTGGCGAAAACGGGTTCCTCCTGACCCGCGGCGGCGCGCGCGGGAACGAGAAAGCGGATGCCGCCCTGAAAATCGGCATAGGCGGGATCGACCGGGGCCAGTGCGTTCGCCATCAACGGCGGCAGATTCGCCGGCCGGTGCGGCCATTCGCGGATCACATCATCGCCGTCGGTGCGGAACAGGACGCTCGTCGGCCGGGTCTTCGTGGTCGTGACGTCGGCGATGAAGGCTTCGAGGAACTTCTGCTGCTCATAGAAGATGGTGTTCGGATTGCTCGCCTGTTCGGCATAGGCGAGCCATGTCGGCGTCCGCATCGAACGGAGCTGCGCCTTCAACACATCGTCGTCGGGGCGCGGCGAATCGAAGGCGATATCGATGCCGATCGCTTTCGCGCCCATCAGGTCGAGATTGCCGAGCGCGTTCGCGAGCAGGGTGCGGTCGAGCGGCGAGCGAATGCCGGTGTTGAACAGGGTCTCGTCATTATAGGTGACGAGGGTGATGCGACTGTCCTGTTCGACCTTGGGCGCCATCAGCGTCGCGCGCGCGTCATAGAGCGCGCGTTCGGCAGCGTTGATCAGCGGCATCTGCCAGCTGAAGCGCGCGATCAGGATCGCGGCGAGCAGGAAGACGATCGTCGCCGCCATCCGCGACGGGCCGAGCTGCATGACCAGCCGGCGCACGCGCTTGCCGAGCGGCACCGCGGTGCGCTGGCCGTCCGGCGCAGACGGGTCCGCGGGGAGGATGATGGTTTCGGGCGCGTTCATCGGATCAGCGGGCGGCGCGGACGGCGCTCTCCCCCTGTCGGGCGGCGGTCGTGCCATTGTGGAGCAGCGCCTGGCTGCCGTCGCCGATGATCGCGAAGCCGGCCCAATAATAAGGGTGCGAGGTCTGCTGGTCATCCATCAGCTGCATCTGCGTCGACCACAGCGCATCGGCGACGCTGGTTCCCTCGTCGGCCGCGAACAGGCCGCCAATCAGCCGCTTGGTCGCGTCGAAATCGTCGGGCGCGGGCCAATGGCTGGCGATCACCGAGCGGCCGCCGGCGCCGATGAAGCTGCGCACCAGACCGTCGAGCGCGTTGCCGCCGCCCGAAAGCCCCGTCTCGCGCGTCGCCGCGACGCTCGCCGCGCCGGCGGTATCGCAGGCCGACAGAATGACGAGGTCGGCGTCGATCCGGAGGTCGAAGATTTCCTGGAAGGTGAGGAGGCCGTCCGAATCGGCGCCGTCGAACGAGGTGACCAGCGCCGGGCGCGCGGGGCAAGCGGGGCGCGGCGCGGTGACAAGGCCGTGCGTCGCGAAATGGATGATGCGATAGTCGGCGAGGTCGGCGCGGTTCTTGACCGCCGTGTCGGTGAAGGCGCCTCCCGTGAGCAGGGTTCCGGCGGCGCGGCCCACGGCGTCGCGCGCGGTGACCAGTTCGTCGGCCGAGATCGGGCGGCCCCATTGCGCGGCGTCCCACAGGCAGCCGGCGTCGACGCTGCCGCCCGCCGCGCCGCGGGTGCCGAGCGAAGGCAAGCGGCCCTCGACGGGCAGATTCTCGCCGAGCCCGAAATATTGACGGCTCGCCTTCGACGGCGGCGCTTGCCGCGCGTTGCGGAAACCGAGCGTCGATACCGCCGTGCTCGGGCGGCTCGTGCGGCCGAGCCAAGCGATCTGGCGCATGTCGAACGGGTCGGCGTCGGGGTCGAGCAACCGTCGTTCATAATCGGCGAGCCCGGTGTCGGCGGTGATGAGCAGATTGATCGGCAGCCGCAGCATCGCGCCGTCGGGTTCGAAGATCAGGTGCGGTACCGCCGGCAGCTTTGCAGCGACGGGACCGAAGAGCTGGCCGTAAAGCTTGTACGAGGTCGCCGCATCGAAAGGATAAGTGACGCGGCGGCCATTTTCGACGATCGAGATGGTCGATCGGATCGTGTCGACCGCCCCTTCGAGATCCGACGCGCCGATGGCCGATTTCCAGAGCTGCGCGCCGCCCGGTTCGATCAGCATCGCATAAACGCCCTCGCCGACGACGAGCATCTTCAGATAGGCTTCGTCCGGCCGCAGCACCTGTTGCAATTCGGCGAGGTCGAGCTTGCCCGACGCGACGACGCGATATTGCGGAAACGCCGCCAGCTGGACGAGGGTTTCGGACTGCTGGAACGCCAGATTGTCGAGCTGCGTCCTGATGTCGGCGCGCAGCGCACCCACTTCGGGCGTTTCGGGAAGCTGAGCGAGGCGGGCGTCCTCGATCCGTGCGCGCTCGATGTCGCGGTTCAGCGTCGTCGCCTGGCGGAAAAGCCGCGCGCCGTCGTCGCTGCCGCTCGACAATTCGCGTGCCAGCACCGCCTGCGTATCGGCGACGCCGGGGCGGATCTGGAGCTGGCTGGCGACGAAGAATTCGCCGACCACGGCCGGATCGGTCTCCGCGCGGTTCGCCAGCAGCCGGTAATAGGGCGCCATGACATTCGCCATGCCCGCGGTCGAACGCTGCGAACTCGCAAGCGCGGTGACGACCTCGCGATAGATTCCTATCGCCTTGTCGTCCTGCGCGTGGCGGGTGAGGAAGGCGGCATAGCGCGCACGCGCCGAGGCGAGCGCGGTGGTTTCGGGATATTCGACCGCGAGCAGATCGACCGATTGGGTGAAACGCGCGTCGGCGCTGCCGATGTCGCCGATCGCTTCCTCGGCCAAGGCGAGCTCGCCGAGCATTTGCGAACGCAGCCGGATGATCGAGGTCACGCGGCCCTGACGCACGGCAAGCGCGTCACCGAGTCCCTTCAGTTGCGCGGTCTTCGCCGCCGCGGCATTGCCGCGGAGCCGTTCGACGGTGCCGAGCAAATGGACCGCCTGCGCGTCGATGATCTGCGCGCGCTCGATCGGGGTCAGCCGCTCGCGATCGTTCGCCTGACGGATGACGCGGGCATTGTCGCCGCTGTTGACGCCGGCGACGATTTCCGGAGTCAGCGTTACCGCATCGCCCGCGACCGTCACGCCGGTGGTCAGCGGCGCGATTGGCGCCTGGAGCAGCGTCGCTGCGCGATCATAATCGCGCTGGTTGAGCGCGTTGATCGCGCGGAAATTTCGGCGGAGGCGGAGCTGAACCGGGTCGCCGGTCGGGATCGCCTCGACCTCGGTGAACAGGCGCTCGGCTTCGGCGAATTCGCCAAGGTTCGAGCGTTGCAGCGCGCGGTTCAGCGTGAATTCGGTAGGGTCGATGCCGGCCGCTGCCTGCTCGCCCTCCGCCCGGCGCGACAGTGCCTCGAAAAATTCGGCGGCCTCGGCATAGTCGCCGCTATGGTTGCGGCGATATCCCTCAGCGAGCGCCTTGTCGATGTCGATCGTCCCCGCGAGCGTGCGCGCGAAGCCGTCATTGTCGCCGACCGAGATCGTCGCAACCTTGATCACGCCGGGTGCGACCCGGCGCTGGCGCACCGATTCGAGCGCGATCCTGAGTGCGTCGTCATAGGCGGCGAAGCCTTCGACGCTATAGCTTGTGTCGCCGTCGGTTTCGACCCGCGTCGTCCAGGCGACGTCGCTGTTCGCGACCTTGCACGCGCCATCGGCGGCGCAGACGATCGTGCCCGCACGGGCGCGTTCGATCCGCGTGCGCGCCTTATCGGCGCCGGCGCGCAGCACGCGCACCGTGCCGACGGGCTGGCTGGCATCGCGGCAGATGATCGTCCAGGCGCGGTCGAACATGCCCTCGATCACGCGGTCCTGGACGGTGGCCTGCACTTCGCACAGCGAGCCGCCCTGTTCGCCGATCGAAAAACTGTCGCGGAGCGTCGGATCGCCTTCCTGTGCCCGCGCGGTTCCCGGCGCGGTCAAGGCCAGCGCAGCCAGAACCGGCGCGAAATGCGAACGTCGAGCGGCCATTACCAATCCCCCAAACACAAGCGCGAAGGCGCCGTGCCGACGCGATGCCGGCAAGGCGCAGTCTTCATTGCTGCGGTACGACCCATTCCCTTGGGACCAAACCCTAAACCCTTCGTAAGCGAAAGGGAAGTGATCTGCCGCACAGGCCGCTTGCGCCGCCGGGGTGGCCGACCTATTTGCAAAGGGAGATTCATTCGCACGAGGACAAGATGAGCGCATTCGACGATCGGGAACGGGCTTTCGAAACGAAATTCGCACGCGACCAGGAGGTGCAGTTCCGGATCACCGCGCGGCGCAACCGCCTGCTCGGCGAATGGGCGGCCGAGCGCATGGGGCTGACGCCCGAGGAAACCGACGCCTATGCCAAGGCGGTGGTGCAGGCCGATTTCGAGGAAGCGGGCGACGAGGATGTGATCCGCAAGCTCGCGGGCGACCTGACCGCGGCGAGCATCGAGATCAGCGATGCCGAGATTCGCGAAGCGCTGAACCAGAAAACCGCCGAGGCGCGGCGCCAGTTCATCGACAGCCAGAATTGAGGACGACTGCGGGATGGCGATGCGCCAGGATGATTTGCGGACGATGATCGCGGCGGCGTTTCCGGACGCCGAGGTGACGATCACCGACCTCGCCGGCGACGGCGACCATTATGCCGCGCATGTGGTCAGCGAGGAATTTCGCGGGTTGAGCCGGGTCGCGCAGCACAAGGCGGTCTATGCCGCGCTCGGCGGGCGCATGGGCGGCGAACTTCACGCCTTGCAATTGACCACCGCCGTCCCTTCATAGGGGCCAGATGATTTGCGGGCGCGATGGCGCGCCCGACCGGAGACCGACAATGACCGACCCCACCACCCACGACCGCATTACGAAGCTGGTCGCCGACAACCCCGTGCTGCTCTTCATGAAGGGCACGCCGCTCTTTCCCCAGTGCGGTTTTTCCTCGCGCGCGATCGCTATGCTCGACCGGCTCGGCGTCGAATATGAAACCGTCGACGTGCTGCAGGACATGGAGGTCCGCCAGGGCATCAAGGAATTTTCGGACTGGCCGACGATCCCACAACTCTATGTGAAGGGCGAGTTCGTCGGCGGCAGCGACATCATGATGGAAATGTGGGAAGCTGGCGAACTGCACACGCTGATGGACGGGATTCCCACGCGCGCCGAATAACGGGGCGTTTCTGGAGAACAAAAAGCCCGCCGGAGCTTCGGGTCCGGCGGGCTTTTTTGTCGGCTTTGGGGTGGTGAGTTGCCGTTTCAGTTCCGTCATCCCGGCGAAGGGTGTTCAGAGGGCACGTGATTCTGAAACACGATCTCACCCTAACGGTTTATCGCACCGGCGAGATCGTGTCCGGGGTCACGTGCCTACGGATACCCTTCACCGGGATAACGATGGAAAGAATTTCGTATTCCGGCCGAAAGCAGCACATTTTACGCCGCCTCGGCATCCTCATAGGCTTGCGCCTCGGCGGCGATCAGCAGGTCGGCGAGCATCCAATAGGCCTCGCCCCATGCCGCGAGCACCTCGTCGGTCGCGGCCTCTTCGCCCAGCACGTCGCGGATCGCGGGCAGCAGGGCATTGGCGACATGCGGATAATGTTCGGGCCGGACGCCGGTCTCGATATGGCGGCTCACCATGCGCGAGACCGCAGGACCGAGGTACTGGAGCTTGTCGATATTCTTCGCATAAGCGAGGATCGCCGCGGCGAGGCGTTTCGGCTGTTCGCCACTCGTCTGCGCGGCGCGGTCGAACATCGCTTCGATCTCCGCGTTCTCGAACAGCCGGGCGTACATGGCTGTCGTGATCGCAAGACCGTGCTTTTCGAGCGCGGGGGCGGTCGATTTGACGATCGCCATGGCGTGGGCGGACGCGGTGCGCATAGGGTTTTCCTTTTAGTTGAAGAGGGGAGAAGGGCTTCAGGCTGCCCCGCGACCGGGGTCGTCGAGGCGGAAGAAGAGCGCAAGCTGGAGGCTTTCGGCGATGCGCGCGGCCTTGGCTTGCAGGGCTGCGGCGGCGGCGTGCGGCATCAGCTCGTCGGTCGTCGCGGTCCAGATCGCGAGCCAACGGTCGAACATCGCCGGGATGATGCGCGCCTTGTGCTTCAGATGCTCGGCGACCGGGTTGCCTTTGTAGCGGCCCGTCGCCAGCATCACCGACGACCAGAAGGCGACGAGCTTTTCGAGGTGCGCGGGCCAGTCTTGGACCGCGTCATTGAAAAGCGGGCCGATCTCGGCGTCGGTGCGCACGCGGTCGTAGAAGGCTGGAATCAGGCGCGCGAGCGCGGCTTCGTCGATCTGATCGTCGTGGTTCACGACTCGCTCCAATCATGTATCTGATGCGCATGTATTCCGGACATTTGAAACATGCAACAAAAATACATATTATGTGATCGGAGCCGATTTGAAGGATTGCGATGCGCCTGACGCGCTACACCGATTATGCGATGCGCGTGCTCCTCTATGTGGGGGCGCAGGATGAGGCGCGGCTGAGCCCGATCTCCGAGATCGCGCGCGCCTATGGCATTTCGCAGAACCATCTGATGAAGGTGGTCAACGATCTGGTGAACGCGGGCTATCTCGAAAGCGTGCGCGGGCGTTTCGGGGGCATCCGGCTTGCCAGACCCGCGGCCGAGATCAATGTCGGTGCCGTCGTGCGCCATACCGAGGAGGGCTTCGACCTCGTCGATTGCGGCAGTTGTATCATCGCCCCCGCATGCGGATTGACGGGCGCGCTCGCCGAGGCGCTCGCGGCGTTCATGACGGTGCTCGACGGCTACAGTCTCGCCGACCTGCTTTCCAAGCGCGCGAATCTGACGGCGTTGTTCGGCGTGCCGGAAATTTCGAAGGGCTGAAAAAGCTTCCGGGGGGCGGGGCCTTTCGGCCGCTCCGCCCCCCGTCTGCATCGGGGGCCAGTGG
>NZ_JNFC01000016.1 GCF_000756385.1 Sphingopyxis sp. LC363 | reverse complement strand
GTGTCGCAGCGCGCATCGTTGCTCCGCCCGTTGACACCCGCCTTCTGGTGGCCCGCGCCATCCAGATGAGCGCGGGCCACCAGAAGGCGGGTGTCAACGGGCGGAGCAACGATGCGCGCTGCGACACCAGCCAGCCGATCATCGGCACCATCAGCAGGCAATGGGTGAAGGTCGAACTATTCCACCAGATGCCCGCCATGTCGGCGGCATCGCGCCAGAAAAGCGCGAGGATGACTGCTGCGAGCAGGCCGAGCGCGGCGAGATGGCGCTGCCAGAGCGTCATGCGGGCAATCCCAGAAGCTCGCCAAGCGGCGCCATGCGCGCGTCCCAGCCGTAACGCGCGATCATTTGCGCGCGCGCCGCCTGCCCCATCTTTGCGGCGACGTTGCGGTCGTC
The DNA here is from genome assembly GCF_000756385.1 of Sphingopyxis sp. LC363. Taxonomy (GTDB): domain Bacteria; phylum Pseudomonadota; class Alphaproteobacteria; order Sphingomonadales; family Sphingomonadaceae; genus Sphingopyxis. The sequence continues at coordinate 64,203 of NZ_JNFC01000016.1, read as the reverse complement.
GAAGAGCGTGCAAACGGCGTCGGCGATCGCTTCCGCCCCGTCGGCGACGAACAGATGCTCGCCGGGCACCGCGTCGATCCCCGTCGCGGCGGCGGCGCTCGCGACCACGGGGCGCGCCATCGCCATCGCTTCGAGCAGCTTGTTCTGCACCCCCCGCGCGAGCAGCAGGGGCGCGACCACCGCGTCGGCGGCGGCAAGCCACGGGCGCACGTCGGCTACTTCGCCGGTCGCGGTCACGCCGGGCAGAGCTTCCAGCGCACGCACCTCCTCGGTCGGCGCGCGGCCGACGATCGCGAAGCGTGCTCGCAGCTGGCGCTTGCGGACCAGCGGCAGAATGTCGTTCGCGAACCAGCGGACCGCGTCGATATTGGGCCGGTAATCCATCTGGCCGGTGAAGACCGCGAGCGGTCCCTCCCCCGTCTCGACCCGTTCCAACGGGATAGCCGGATCGAAGCGATCGGTGTCGATGCCGTTCCCAACCGCGCGCACCTTGTCGGCGCCGAGACCGCTTTGGCTGCGGAACAGCGCCGCCTCCGCGTCGCTGACGAAGAGGCTCGCATCGGCGCGGCGCGCGACGTCCGCTTCATAGGCGGCAAGAACGCGCGCCTCGCGCTTGTGCACCCAATGCAGCGGCTGGCGCTTGTCCTGTTCCGCATAGGTGGCGAATTTGGCCGAATCGACGTCGACGAAATCCATCAGCACCGGCCCGTCGAAACAGGCCGGGAGATATTGCGCCATCTGGCCCGAGAAGGCGACGATATGGCTGATGCCGCCCTGTCCGATCAGCGCGTCGACATGGCGGGCGAGCGCGGCGCTGCGGAACAGGCGGTTCGACACCGGATCGCCGGTCAGGACCGCTTGCGCGAGCGCAAGCGGGCGCGATGCCTTGCGCACTTCGATCGCCAAGCTTTTGCAAAGCGGCGTCATTTTTTCGCGAGCGAGCGCGGCGTCGGCCTGATTGTCGGCGAGCGCCGCGACATGCACCGGCGCGAGCTTCGCCAGCGCCTCGAACATATGCCAGCTGCGGATCCGGTCGCCGCGGTCGGGGGGCCATGGCGCGCGGTGAACGAGGAACAGGATTTCGGCCACTAGCCAAGCCCGCGCGCGATCAGCGGCCCGATCCGGTTCGCCGCCCAAAGCGGCAGCTTCTTCCAGAGGTCGACCTGCAGCCGGTATCGGGCGCTGTTCGGATTGGTATCGCGCGGCGTTTCCCCGGGCGCGAGCCAGCGCGTGTAGATGAGCGGCTGCGGTTCGAAACCCCAATTCTTCTTATAGGCGAACGGGCCGGTGCCGAGCTTCGAGCGGCCGAAATCGAAGCGCGTGCAGCCCCGTTCGCGCGCGTGGCGCATCAGCGCGAAATACATGAGTTCGTTGGCGCGCAGACGGCGGGCGTCGGCGGTGCCGCCGCCCCAATAGGGCATGACGGTTCCGCGCCAGTATAGGCTGAGCACGCTGGCGACGGGGCGACCGCCTTCGCGCACCGTCAGGATATCCGCCGTGTCGCCAAAGGCATCGAGGACCGCGTCGAACAAGGCTTTCGGAAAGACGGGCGTTCCCAAGTTGCGAACGCTGGTCGCATAGATGCGGTAGTGGTCGCGGCGTTCGGCGGCATCGCGGCCGGTGGTGACGGTCAGCGCGCTTTCCAGAACCTTGCGCACTTCGGCGCGCTGCTTGCGCGGGATGGCGAGGAGTTCGGCATCATCGTCCGCCGCGAGGTCGCGCGCGAAGCCGGCGTAGACGCCCTCCTCTCGGGCCCAGCCCTCGCCTTCGGGCTGCGCGCCGCCGCGCAGTTCGACCGACGGCACGCCGAGCGATTTCGCCATGGAGGCCGCGCCTTGCGCCAGCGTCGTCGCGACGGCGGGATCGTCGGCCAATATGCCGCCGCCGACCGCGAAGCCGCTGCCGACGAGCGCCTGCCCGAAGAGCGGCGAGCGGATATGGTGGAGCGGCAGGATACCGGTGAGCGCGCCCGCCGCGTCGCGCGCGGTGACGAGGTGACAGCGATGCCCGGTCGCGCTGGTGATCGCCTCGCACCAGGCGCGGCTGTGGAAGGGGGTCGCTTCCAGATGCGCGGCGACATAGGCGTCCCATTCGCCCGCATCGGAGAGCGGCGCGCCCGAAAAGGCGTTCTTCGCGGCAAGCCCCGGCGCGTTCACGCCGCGGCGCGCCATCGCTGTGCGCGTTGTTGCTGCGCGGGGAGCAGGGCGTCGGCGCGCGTCCATTCGAAATCGGCAAGCAATTTCTTCAGCTTGCCAGCCATTGCCGACAAGCCGCTGTAATGGCGGATTTTCGATTTGATCGGCGCATCGGCGACGCGTGGCTGGCCGGGGTCGATTTCCCACGGGTGGAAATAGAGGATCGCCGGATGCCCCTCTTCATTCATCCGCGCGATCGCCCAGCGCGTGAAGCCATAGGGCAGCATTCGCATGAAGCCGCCGCCGCCCGCCGCCAATGTCCGCCCGGCAAAACGTGCGGTCGTCACCGGCCATTCGACGAGGTCGCTGTCGGCAAGCGGGCGCCACGCATGGCGCGGACTTTGCGGCCAGCCATAATGATCGTGGACCACGGGCGCGACGCTCGACGAATAGGCATAGCCTTGTTCGGCGAGCACCGCGTGCGCCCAAGGCGTGCGCGTATCGACCGAGAAGCTCGGCGCACGATAGCCGCGCACCTGCGCTCCGCCGAGGTCTTCGAGGATGGCCCGCGTCTTCTTGAGGTCCGCGGCGAATTCGTCCGCCGTCATATTGAACACGCGTTTGTGATCATAACCGTGGCTGGCAAGCTCGTGCCCCGCCGCGACGATGCGCTTGATCAGCGCGGGATAGCGTTCGGCAACCCACCCCAAGGTGAAGAAGGTCCCCGTCGCGCCGGCGTCGGCGAAAATCCGCAGCACCGCGTCGCAATTCGCCTCGACGCGGCATTCGAGCGTCGGCCAGTCGGCGCGGTCGATCGTGCGCTCAAAGGCGCCGACCTGGAACCAGTCCTCGACATCGACCGACAGGCCGTTCTGCATTTTCCCTCACCTTCATCAGCGGGATAGCCGATTTCGGCCGGCGTGTCAGGCGGCCCAGGTCCGCGACGTCGCCGGGTTGGGCGCGTTGTCGGGATCGCGCTCGACCCATTCGATGAGCAGGTCGAGAACGCGGCGAAGCGCTTCATCCTGTTCGACCAGCCGCGCCTCGAGCGAGGCGACCTGCGCCTCGAGCGCCGCGAGATGTTCGGGGTCGATCGCCGGCGCGGCCGGCGGGGTGATTTCGGTCGCGTCGGGCGCGACCGCGTCGGCGGCAGGCGGGGTCAGCGTGATGACCTGCGCCGGTTCGGCGGGCACGGCGAAAGGCGCCGGCCCCTCCGTGGCAGGTGCTGCCGCACGCTGCGGCCATTCGGGCGTTTCGTTCGTGGCCGCCGGGGCGGCGAAGGGCGCGGGGGTCGGTGCGACCGCCGTCGCGGCGGCCGCGACGACCTCTTCGACCGGCAGCGGGGCGAGCGTCGAGGCGTCGATGCCGCGATCGGCCTCGATCTCGGCGACGACCGAGCGCACATTCTGCGCGGTGATGCGATTCATCTGTTCGACCGCGCCATAGAGCAAAAGCCGGCTGACGAGGACATTGAGCTTGCGCGGCACGCCTTCGCTGTAATCGAAAATTTCCTCGAACGCGTCGGGGCTGAAGCTGGGGTTCCCCGTCCAGCCGACCTTGCCGAGACGGTGCAGGATATAGGGTTCGACCTCTTCGGGCTCCATCGGGTCGAGGTGGTGCGTCGCGATCACGCGCTGGCGCAGCTGTTCGAGCGTCGGCGAGTGAAAGAGCGTCTGGCGAAATTCAGGCTGGCCGAGCAGGAAGATCTGGAGCAGCGAATGGCCGCCGAGCTGAAAGTTCGAGAGCATCCGCAGCTCTTCGAGCGCCGAGATGGCAAGGTTCTGTCCCTCGTCGACGATCAGCAGCGTGCGTTTACCCGCGCGCGCCTGTTCGCGCAGATATTGTTCCATCGAACGCAGCAGTTCGGCCTTGCTCTGCCCTTCCCATTCGATCCCGAACTGTTCGGCGACGAGGCGGAGCAGATCGTCGCCCTCGACCTGTGTCGACACCAGCTTGACCGCGGTCAGGCGATTGGGGTCGATCGTGTTCATCAGATGGCCGACGAGCGTCGTCTTGCCCGCGCCGACGTCGCCGGTGATGACGATGAAGCCTTCGCCCTGCGCGAGGCCATAACCGAGGTAGGACATCGCCTTGCGGTGCGTGCCGCTTTCGAAATAGAAATTCGGGTCAGGCGTCAGCTGGAACGGACGGCCGGTGAAACCATAATATTGATCGTACATCGCTTGAATTCCCGTTCGACTGGTCAGAAGTTGTAACGCAGTCCCACCAAAGCTGAGCCGATAAGCTGGCTGTTGAAGCCTTCCTGATCGAAGGCGTTGAGGCTGGCCGCCGCGGTCCCGGTCAGGCCGCGCCAGAAGCGCCGCGAATAGGCAGCCGACAATCCGGCCGACTGGACGTCGCTTGCCCCCGGGGCGCCATTGTCGAAATAATTGACGTAGCCCGACAGGCTGAGGTCCGAATCGACGTCGAGCTGACGGCCCGCCGAAACGAAGAGATAATAGCTCTCATCCTTGATTCCGTTAAGCCCGCCGATCGGCGACAGCTGCGGCGCGAGCAGCTTGCGCTGGTCATAACCGAGGCCAACGCCATAGGCCCAGCCGCCGAAACGCGACGACAGCGTCGCCTGCACGCCGCGGCTGCGATATTGCGCCGAGGTCGCATTGCCGAGCTGGTTGTTGAGGCAACCACCGCCCTGCTGGCCGAACACGCACGGGTTGATATTGCCGCCGACCGGGTTGCGCGTCGGATCGAACTGCGTCGGCAGCGCGGCCAGTCCGCCCGACAGGCCGCGGCCGAGGCTCGACAGTCCGTCATAGACGCCGACCTGGATCGACGTCGCATGGTCGGCGCGATAGGCGAAGCTGCCGGTATAGATGGTATCGCCATAGCGGCGCCCGACCCTTGCCGTCAGGGACGTCCGGCGGCTCGGCCGCCACATCACCCCGGCATCCCAGATCAGCCCGTCGGTGTCGAACGACAGGCGGCGCGGGCTCGATTTGTCGGTGACAAAGCGGCCGTTCGCGTCGCGCACCGGAACGCCATCGGCGTCCAGCACAGGATCGCGCTGGCCGATCTCGATATCCTCGTAACCGACGCCGCCGAGCAGCGCGACGGTCGGGCCGATCGGCACCGTGACGTCGGCGCGGGCATATTTGCCCTCGTAACGCTGGTCGAGCTGGCTCGCATCCTCGCGCTCGTAACCGCCCGAAACCTGCCAGCCGAACGGCAGGTCGCCGGGGCGCGCACCGAGGCTGGCCCAGGCGACATGGTTGGTCGAGCTGTCGAAAATATCCTGCGGCTGCACATCGGGCGACAGGATCGCGGGCTGGTCGATATCGACCTTGGTATAGCCGAAGCGATAGCCGACGCCGAAGTCGAGCCCGCCGATCCGCCGCGCGAGCGTCGGCCCGGCGTAGACCGAATAGAGGTTGGCGACATTGCTGGCGTCGCCGATGAACAGGCCGCTGTCGGCGCCCTGCCCGTCGGCGCGCGTGCGCGTCGCGAGCGCGCCGCCTTCGAGATTGAGGCCGCGCGCGACTTCGAGCCGCCCGCGCGCAAGGCCGCTGACGACGTCGGTATCGCCCTGATCGCCCCAGCCGAATTGATGCTCGTAACGCAAGGTCGCGGCGAGTTCGGCGCGGCGCGTCACGATCGCGGCGTCGATGCCGGCCGCGACAGTTGTGTAGGTGAGCACGTCGCCGCCGTTCTTGAGATCGGCGGTCAGCACCTGCCCGACCTCGAGATAGGGGCTGACGTCGACCTGGCGCTGGGCTCGGCGGCCTTCGGCCCGGCTCTCCGCGCGGCCCGGCTCGGCCGTGGGCACGCCTGTTGGCGCTTCACCGGCGCTCGCACCGGGATCGCCCGAAAATTGCGCGTGCGCGCCCGTTGCGGTTCCGGCGAACAGAAGCGCCGCCAGCGTCGCAACATGACGCGCGGTGGTGGCGGAGCGCATCACGCGCCTCCCTGTCCGTAATAGGTGCCGAAGCGGCGGCCGCCCGGCGAATATTTCACCCCGTTGAGGAGCAGCTGGATATGCGGGCACGCGCCCATCAATCCGATGGCGTCGCGCAGCGCCGATTCAAGCGTCTCGTCGGCGCGCACGACCATGATCGTCTGACCGACATGGCCGGCGAGCACGGCGGCGGGCGAGGCGGCGAGCACCGGCGGCGAATCGAGGATCAGGATGCGGCCCGGCGCGCCGGCTTCGAGCTGGGCCAGCAAGGTCTCGGTACGTGCCGAAGCGAGCAGCTCGGTGTCGTGCATATGCTGGGTGCCGGCGGGCATGACCTTCAGCCCCGCGATGTCGGTCTGGATCAGGCAATCGCCGAGCGGCAGATGCGGGTCGGCGAGCGCGTCCATCAGGCCTGGACCGTCTTCCAGTCCGAGCGCATCGAGCACGCTCGGCTTCGCGATATCCGCGTCGATCAGCAGCACGTCGTGATCGGCCTCGACCGCGAGGCTGAGCGCCAAATTGACCGCCGAGAAGGTCTTGCCCTCACCCGGGTTCGCCGAGGCGATGAGCACGCGGTGCCCGCGCGGCAGGATCGGGCGGTTGCCCGCGCCGCCGAAATTGCGGATCAGCTCGCGCTTCACGATGCGATATTCTTCGGCGATGCCGGTGACCGGCGTGCCGGGTACGATCATGCCGCGCGATGCGAGCCGCTCGCGGTCGATCGTCCCCTGGCGCGCCGGAACGATCGCGGCCGCGGCCTTCGCGACATCCTTGCGCGGCGACGGCTTCGGCGCCGGCGCGGGTTCGACGGCGGGCGCGGCTTCGACGACCGGCTCGAGAATTTCGGGCTGCGGCGCCTCGGCCGCGGGTTCGGCCGGCTCGACCTTCTTCGCTTTTTTCTCCGGCTCGGGCGGCAGGTTCGACACGTCGATCGTCGGCGCGTTGGCGACGGGATCGAGCCCGAACATATCGGCGGCGCGTTCGAGGAGCGAGGGCGGACGTTTGACTTTGCGTTGATCGTTCATGTCATCGTCCCCCGTCACGCAACCATGCCGCGCTGGATGAATTCGGCGACGAGCAGCAACGCATAAAGCCCGACGAGCGCACCGCCGCCGCTGGCCAGCCAGACCAGCTTCTTGCGCCGCTCGACATGGCGTTCGGGCGTCACCACCTCGGTAATCGAGCCGATCACCGGCAGCCCGCTCGCGCGTTCGAGCTTCGCCGCGGTTGCATAGCTCGTGCGCACCTGGGCCAATCCGAAGGCGGCACCGATGCCGCCGCCGATCCCGGCAAGCAGCACGAGCGTCAGGAACAGCGGCCGGTTGGGTGCTGCGGGGCTTGTCGGTTTCGACGGCGGGTCGAGCAGCTCGATCTTCACCGCGTCGGTTTCGGTCTGCACCTCGCCGCGCAGGCGCACCTGCTCGCGCTGCGCGAGCAGCTTGTCATATTGCGCCTTGAACGCCGTATATTCGCCGTTGATCCGGTCATATTCGGCGGCGATGCCGGGGTTCTGGATCTGCTGCGCCGTGATCTTCGATATGTCGCCCATCAGCTGACTCTTGCGCGCCGACAGCGCGCTCACCGTCGCCTGACGCTCGGCGCGCATCGCGGCGAGCGAGGCATAGGCGGGGTTCTGGATGCCGCCACCGCCGCCCGTGCCTTCGCGGTCGGCGATGGCCTTCAGCGAGGCGATCTGGCTTTTGATCGCGATCATGTCGGGGTGCGCATCGGTCAGGCCGCGTGCGCGCATCGCCGACAGCTCGTTCTGCGCACCGGCGAGCTGCTGGCGCGCGACGCCGCCGCCGACGCCGCCGCCGCCGCCGGGGATCGACTGCGGGGTCGAGGCGAGCTGTCCGTTCGCCGCCGCGAGCTGCGCCTGCGCCGAGACGAGCTGCGAATCGATCTGGCTGAGTTCGGCGCGCGCCGCCTCGACGCGCTGCGCGGGCGAGCCCGCACCAGCCGGGATCAGCCCGATATTCTGCGCCTCGAACGCCGCCCGGCGCGCCTCGACCTCGCGCAGCGCCTTTTCGCGGTCGGCAATCTGCGAATCGAGGAATTTCAGGCTCTCGCGCGCGTTCATCCGGCCGCCGCGCAGCTGATCGTCGCGAACCACGGTGATCAGGCTGTCGAGCACCCCCGACGCGAGCTTTGCATTGTCGGCGTCGGAAAGGCTGCCCACCGCGATGCTCGAAGTGATTTCGAAGATATTGTCCTGCTGCGGAACGACCTTGATACTCTTTTGCAGCATCGCGACCGTGCCGGCCTTTTCGCGGTCGTTCGCGCCCGCCGGAAGCAGGCCCGTCGTCGCCGCGACCTTTTCCATATTGCGCGCACTGGTCAGCGTCTCGCGGATCTGGTCGATGCGCGGCCCCCGGCCGCCCTGCGCCTCGTCGGGCAGAATCTGGTTGATCTCGACGAGCAAACGCGCGCGGCTGTCATAGCGGTTCGGGATCGACGCGATCGCGAGCCAGCCGAGGATGCAAATACCCCACGCGACCGCGAGCACGAGCCAGCGGCGCGTCCAGACGCTGTGCACTGCCACCCGGAATTCGTCGTAGAGGCTGTTCATCGCTCGAAATCTATCCTTGGGAGATGGGTGAGTGGCCGCCGGTCGATATCAGAACATGCTTTCGGGGATGATGATCACATCGCCCGGCTGAAGCCGCACGTTCGCCTTGATATCGCCGCGCTTGATCAGGTCATTAAGCCGCAGGGCAAATTCCTGCTGCTTCCCACTGCCCTTGTCGAAACGGACGAGTCGCGCCTTGTTCCCAGCGGCATATTCGCCCAGGCCGCCGACTGCAATCATCGCGTCGAGCACGGTCATGTTGGCGCGGAACGGAATCGAGGCGGGCTTCTCGGTCGCGCCGACGATCCGCACCTGCTGCGAGAAGGTGCTGTTGAAGCTGGTGACGATCACGCTGACGATCGGGTCGTTGATATATTGGCTGAGCTGGAGCTTGATATCCTGCTGCAGCATCGTGGGGGTTTTCCCCACCGCGGGCATGTCGGTGATCAGCGGCGTGGTGATGCGCCCGTCGGGGCGCACCTGCACCTTGCCGCCGAGTTCGGGGTTGCGCCACACGAAGATCTGGAGCTCGTCCAGCGGGCCGATGATATATTCCTCGCCCGGCCCTTCCTGGTTCGCGACGAAATTCGCGCTGGGAAGCTGCGGCGCGTTTCCCGCCCCCATACAGCCGGTGAGCGCGGTCGCGGCAATGCCCGAGACGAGCGCGGCGCGCGCGATACGGAGCGAGGGAAACGAAGCCATAATCATCAACCTTTCGAGCCGCCGGGGGGAGCCGCGGTCAGAACTTAAGCGGCGACAGCCATTGCGTCAGCGTCCGTCCTTGCTCGGAAAGGGTGAACATAATGTTAGTATTGACATAAGTCTGGACCGCGGCCGCATCAAACTGTCCCGATTGGGAACAGGTCGTGCGGCGTCAGACGAGCATTTCGCGCGCCGGCCCTTGCCCCAGAAACGCCGCCGGGCTCGCGCTCGCGCCATAAGCGCCCGCCTGGAAGATCGCGATCAGGTCGCCGACCTCGGCGCGCGGGAGCGCGACCTGATCGCCGAGCCGGTCGAGCGGGGTGCAAAGGCAGCCGACGACCGATACCGTCTCGACAGGCTCGCGCCCGAAGGCGTTGGCGAGAGCGATCGGATAGTTGCGCCGGATCACCGTGCCGAAATTGCCGCTCGCGGCGAGCTGGTGGTGGAGGCCGCCGTCGGTGACGAGAAAGGTCTCGCCGTGGCTGACCTTCCGATCGACGATGCGCGTCAGATAGACCCCCGCCTCGGCGACGAGCCAGCGGCCGAGTTCCATCGCGAAGCGGCTGTCCGCGAGGACCGGGTCGCGCGCGCGCAGCGTTTCGCCGAGCGCCTGCCCGACCGCCATCGCATCGACCGCCATGTCGCCGGGGAAATAGGGCACCCCCATGCCGCCGCCGATATTGACGAGCGGCGGCGGCCCGCCGATTTCACTCGCCAGCCGCGCGGCGAGCGCAACGGTCTGCGCCTGCGTCTCGGCGATCGCAGCCGCGCCCAGCGCCTGCGACCCCGCAAAGATATGAAAGCCGCGCCAGTCGGCGCCGGCGTCGATCAGGCGGCGGACGAGCGCGGGAACCTCGGCGGCATCGACCCCGAAAGGCTTGGCGCCGCCCCCCATCTTCATCCCCGACCCCTTGAGGTCGAAGTCGGGGTTGACGCGCACCGCAAGTCTTGGCGTCACGCCCAGATGATCGGCGATCGACAGCGCGCGTGCCGCCTCGCCCGCCGATTCGAGATTGAGCGTCGCGCCGGCGCCGATCGCCGCTTCGAGCTCGCGGTCGCGCTTGCCGGGACCGGCGAAGCTGATGTCCGCCGCCGCGATGCCGCTCGCCAGCGCGGCCTTGAGTTCGCCGCCCGATGCCACGTCGAAGCCGTCGACGAGCCCCGCCATGAAGGCGAGCAGCGGCGCATAGGGGTTCGCCTTCATCGCATAATGAAGCTGCACCTCGGCAGGCATCGCGGCGCGCCATTCGGCGACGCGCGCGGCGAGCATCGCGCTGTCGTATACGAAGAGCGGCGTGTCGCCCGCGACGTCGGCGAGCGCGGCGGCGCGGTCGCCGCCGATCAGCAGCATGCCATCGGGATCGGCACGAAAGCCGGGCGGGATCGGGCCGTGCGGTTTCATTGCACTTCCTCCCGCGTCCAGCCCGCGGCGATCGCGACGCGATCGAGCTTGCCGTTCGGATTGCGCGGCAGTTCACTCCGCCATTCGATGGCCTGCGGCTGCATGAAATTGGGGAGGTTCTGGCGAAGATAAGCCGCGAGACTCTCGTCGTCGGCGGCGCCGTCCCTGCCGCGCACGATCAGGACGATCGCGGCGCCGAGCCGCGCATCGGGCACGCCGAAGGCGACGGCTTCATAGATCAGCCCCGACGCGACCGCGACATCCTCGACCTCGGTCGGGCTGACGCGATTGCCCGCGGTCTTGATCATCGCATCGTCGCGGCCGACGAAAGTGAGCAGGCCTTCGGCATCGCGGCGAACGGTGTCGCCCGACCATACCGCGGTGCCGCCATAGCGCGAGGCGGCGGGCGCGGGCTTGAAGCGCTGCGCGGTTCGTTCTTCGTCGCGCCAATAGCCTTTGGCGACCAGAGGTCCCGCATGGACGAGTTCGCCCGGCTCGTCGTCGGCGGTGACGCTGCCGTCGGGACGGCAGACGAGGATTTCGGCGTGCGGGATCGCGCGGCCCATCGAGGTTGGATGATCGGCGACGAGCGTGGGATCCAGATACGTCGAGCGGAACGCCTCGGTCAGCCCGTACATCGGGTAGATGTCGGCGCCCGGGAACGTCCGGCGCATTGCGTCGATCAGCGACGGCGTCAGCGCCCCCCCGCTGTTGGTCAGGCGTTGGAGTACGCCGGCGGTCTCGGCGGGCCATTCAGCCTCGACGAGCTGCACCCAGAGCGGCGGCACCCCGGCGAGCGTCGTTATCGCGTGCCGCGCGACCGCCTTCACGACGTCACGCGCGGTGAGATAGTCGAGCGGCGCGACCGCCGCGCCCGCGTACCAGCTCGAAAGCAACTGATTCTGCCCATAGTCGAAACTGAGCGGCAGCACGCCGAGCACGCGGTCGTCGGGGAACAGCTTGAGATAGGAGGCGACACTTTCGGCGCCGAGCCACAGGTTCGCGTGGCTCAGCATCACGCCCTTCGGCCGCCCGGTCGAACCGCTGGTGTAGAGGATGGCGGCAAGATCGTCGGGCTCGGCGATCGACGGCGGCAGCCCCTGCCCGCCCGAATCGATCACCTCTTCGGCGATCTTCAAATCCTGGAGCGCGCAGTCTTCGGGACGTCCATCGCCGAGCATATCGGCGCGCGAGCCATTGGTGACGAGCAGCTTCGCCCCGCTGTCGGCGAGGATATGCGCGACCTGCGGCCCCTTGAGCAGCGGGTTGACCGGCACATGGATCAGCCCCGCGCGCGCCGCGGCGAGCGGCATCAGGCAGGCGGCTCTGGTTTTCGCGCTCCAGCTCGCGACGCGTTCGCCGGGTCCAACCGCCTGTTCGAGCAGCCACGCGGCGAGGCGGCCGATCCCGGCGTCGAGTTCGGCGAAGGTCGTGACCTTGTCGCCGATCAGCAGCGCAGCCGCATCCGCCGCGCCGCGAAGGGCGAGATGGTCGATCGGAAACGAAGGCGGGTTTTCGGCTTTGGTCATCGGCTGTTAGGAGTGAGGTGATAGAGGGCCGCACGATGCAAGGGAACGGTGAAGATCAGGCTAATGATATTGCGGCGCGCGCCGCAGGCTTCGTCTCGCCCTTCGATCGGGCAGAATGGTTCGACCTGCTGACGGCGCATGGCTTTGCGGGGCAAGGCCGGATCGATGCACGCGGCGCAGCGAACGGCACCGCGGCGTCGCTGCCGCTGCGTGTCGAAAGGCCGGGGCATCTGGCGGGGCTGACGAACTGGTACAGCTTTGCGATCCGGCCGCTTTTTTTGGGCGGAAGCGACCATCGCGCCGCGCTGCTCGCGCTGTTTCGCGATCTGCGCTCCCAAGCGGCGCGGTTGACGCTTTATCCGGTTCGCGACGAAGACCGGGCGGGCATCGCGTCGGCGCTTCGCGACGCCGGCTGGTGGGTGAAAGCCAACCCCGTCGGCGACCGCCACTGGCTCGATCTGTCCGATCTGGACCATGATAGCTGGTGGGCAAGCCGCCCCGGGGCGCTGCGCAGCACCGTCCAGCGCAAGGCAAAAAAGGGGATCGTCGCGGTCGAGCTACTCACCACTTTCGATCCCGGAAGCTGGGCGGCCTATGAACAAATCTACGCCGCGAGCTGGAAGCCCGAAGAAGGCGACCCCGCGCTGCTCCGCGCCTTCGCGGAAATGGAAAGCGCGCGCGAGACTTTTCGCATGGGAATCGCCCGGATCGAGGGAGTCCCGGTCGCCGCGCAGTTCTGGACGGTCGAGGACGGTACGGCCTTCATTCACAAGCTCGCGCATGTCGAGGACAGTCTGAAAGCCTCACCCGGCACTTTGCTCTCGGCGGCGCTGTTCCGTCATGTCATCGAGGTCGATGGGGTGAATCGCGTCGATTTCGGCACCGGCAACGACGCCTATAAGCGCGACTGGATGAACCGGCACGAGCGGCTGTGGCGTATCGAGGCTTTCAATCCGTCGCGTGTCGCGGCATGGGGACCGGCGTTGAAGGCTTTTGCCCACTCGCTGCTGAGGAAAGAGAAGTGACCGAACCCGCCCCTGACGCAACCGGCGTCGACGCCACCCTTCGCGCGCTGCTCGCCGATGTGCTCGGGCTCGGCGAAGCGCGCGCGGCCGCGCTGACCGACGACAGCGGACTGTTCGGCGAGCTTCCCGAATTCGATTCGATGGCGGTGGCGACGGTGCTCACCGAGATGGAGGACCGGCTCGGTATCGTCATCGACGATGATGAGGTCGATGGCGAAATCTTTGAAACCTATGGCAATCTTCTCGCCTTCTCGTGGCGCAAGGTGAACGGCTGAACTCGCCGATGCGCGCATGATCGAACATCTGCTGCGTATCGACCCCGTCGGCGCGCCGCGCGCCACCGTCCTGATCGTTCCGCCGCTGTTCGAGGAAGCGAACCGCACGCGCCGGACGCTGGTGCTCGCGATGAGCGCGCTGGCGGCCCATGGCTTCGCGGCGGTCCTGCCCGACCTGCCGGGTCAGAATGAAAGCCTCGTCCCGCTGGTCGAGGCCGACCTGACGCGCTGGCAGGACGCGCTCGCCGAGGTTGCGGCCGCCATCGACGGCCCGGTTATCGCCGCGTCGGTTCGCGGCGGCGCGCTGATCGATCATCGCGCGGGCGTCGCGGCATGGTGGCGCCTTGCCCCCGTCGGCGGCGCTTCGCTGCTCCGGACGCTGATGCGCGCGCGCATCGCCGCCGACCGCGAGGCGGGGCTCAACTCGTCGCTCGAAAGCCTGCAGGCCGCGGCGGAAACCGCGCCGCTGCTTGTCGCCGGCAATGCGTTGTCGCCCGCGATGGTCGCCCAACTGGGCGCCGCCGAAGCGCAGTCCGTCGAACCGCTGCGCAGCATCGCGCTGGGCGCCGATGGCATCGCGGGCACGCCGCTGTGGCTGCGCGCCGAACCCGGCGAGGATGCCGCGATGGCAGCGGCGCTCGCGGCCGACATTGCGGCATGGAGCACGTCATGCGGCATCAGTTGAGCTTCGACTGCGAAGGCGCGGCGCTTGCCGCCTCGCTCGACGATGCGCCCGGCGGCACCGGGCTGCTGATCGTGTCCGGAGGCAATGAAATCCGCAGCGGCGCGCATCGAGGCATGGCGATGCTGGCGCAGCGCGTGGCGGCGGCGGGGCATCCGGTATTCCGTTTCGACCGGCGCGGGATCGGCGACAGCGAAGGCGAAAACCGCGGCTTCGAAGGAAGCGGCCCCGACATCGCTGCCGCGATCGCCGCCTTCCGGCAGGCTGCGCCCCATGTCACGCGCGTCGTCGCCTTTGGCAATTGCGACGCGGCGAGCGCGCTGCTGCTGCACCAGCCGCTCGCGCTGGACGCGCTGATCCTCGCCAATCCATGGACTTACGAAGGGCCGGATGAGGATGGCAGCGACAAATCCGCGCTGCCGCCCGCGTCCGCCATCCGCGCGCGTTATCTGTCGCGTCTCAAGAACCCCAGTAGCCTGCTCCGCCTGCTGAAGGGCGAGATCGATCTCCGCAAATTGTTCCGCGGCCTTTCGGCGCTCAAACAAGCGCCGCGACCGGCAATGGCGGACAGCCTCGCCCACCGCCTCGAAAGCGCGTTCGCCGAACTTTCCTGCCCGGTGACGATCCTGCTCGCGACCGGCGACCGCACCGCGCAGGCCTTTGCGGAGAGCTGCGGTCGGGCGCTGGCCTGTAGCGGGAAAGAGCCGGGCACAATCCGCGTCGAGCGCCTCGACAGCGCGTCGCACAGCTTTGCCGGCGAGGATGGCGATTGGCTGACGGCGCGGGTTTTGGCGGCTCTGGTCGTCTAGGCGTCCGCCATCGCGTGATATTCGGCTTCGGCGAGGAACCGCTCCGCATCGAGTGCGGCCATGCAGCCCATGCCCGCAGCAGTCACCGCCTGGCGATAGATTTTGTCGGTGACGTCGCCCGCGGCGAAGACGCCGGGGATCGCGGTGAGCGAGGTGCCCGGGGTCACTTCGAGATAGCCGTCGGCGTCGAGCGGCAGCTTGCCCTTGAACAGCTCGGTCGCGGGGCTGTGGCCGATCGCAACGAAACCGCCGTCGGTCGGCTCGTGGCTCGCCTCACCCGTGACGGTGTCGATCAGGTCGACGCCGACGAGCCCCGACACGCCCTCGCCCGCGACGAAGCGGTCGACCTTCTTGTTCCACAGCACCTTGATCTTGGGGTTGGCATGCAGCCGGTCCTGCAGGATCTTTTCGGCGCGCAGGCTGTCGCGGCGGTGGATCAGCGTCACATCGTCGCTATGGTTAGTCAGGTAGAGCGCCTCCTCGACCGCGGTGTTGCCGCCGCCGATCACCACGACCTTTTTGCCGCGATAGAAGAAGCCGTCGCACGTCGCGCACGCCGATACGCCCTTGCCGCCCAGCTCCTGCTCGCCTGGAACGCCGAGCCATTTCGCCTGCGCGCCGGTCGCGATGACGAGCGTTTCGGCCATGTAGAGGTCGCCGCCGTCGCCGGTCAGCTTGAACGGGCGGCGCGACAGGTCGACGTCGACGATGGTGTCCCAGATCATGCTGGTGCCGACGTGCGTCGCCTGCGCGGTCATCTGTTCCATCAGCCACGGGCCCTGGATCACCTCGGCGAAACCCGGATAATTTTCGACGTCGGTGGTGATCGTCAGCTGGCCGCCGGGCTGGAGCCCCTGCACCACGATCGGCATCATGCCCGCGCGCGCGGCATAGATGGCGGCCGAGAGGCCGGCGGGGCCGGAACCGAGGATGAGCATCTTGGTATGGTGAACGGCGGGCATGGCGATCTTTCATTGGCTGTGCGGCAGGCACAGATGGGTGTTGCCAACTGCGCTAGCAAGGGTCACCTTCCGCGCCAAGGGGAGACTGGCGAATGGCAAGCTGGTGGGAACGTCATGGAGTGCCGCGGCTGATCAAATGCGCCTGTTCGCAGGGGCAGATCATGAAGGTGCGGAGCAGGGTCGTGCCGCTCGCGCGCGGCCATGTGCTCGAACTCGGCTGCGGCGGCGGGATCAATATGGAATTCTACCGGCCCGGGCAGATCGAGAGCTTTTCGGGCCTCGACCCCTCGCCCGAGCTGCTCGCGATGAGCCACGCGGCCGCTGCGGAACGCGGGATCGACGCCGACATCCGGAGCGGCGTCGGCGAGGCGATGCCGTTCGAAAGCGCGCGGTTCGACACCGTGGTCACGACCTTCACCCTCTGTTCGGTAACCGATCAGGCGGCGGTGCTCGCCGAAATCCGCCGCGTGCTGAAGCCCGGCGGGACGGCACTGTTCCTCGAGCATGGCTCCGCACCCGACGCGGGGGTCGCGAAATGGCAGCGGCGGATCGAACCGATCTGGAAGCGCATCGGCGGCAATTGCCACCTCACGCGTCCGATTGGCGACGCTTATGAAAAGGCGGGATTTGCCGTCGA
Source organism: Sphingopyxis sp. LC363 (assembly GCF_000756385.1). GTDB lineage: Bacteria > Pseudomonadota > Alphaproteobacteria > Sphingomonadales > Sphingomonadaceae > Sphingopyxis. Next base: position 47,563 of record NZ_JNFC01000016.1, on the reverse strand, counting down.
CCGGCAGGGCGCCGCCTATATGCCGAAAACGCCGCGGCCGTTCGGCTGGGTCGAATATGGCGTCGCGCACTCGGCGGGCTGACGGGCTCAATTCTTCTCGCCTACCTCGACCAGTCCGTGCCCGACGCTCACCCGCTCGTCGAAAACGAAGCAGCTGCCGTGCCAGCGGCTGTCGCCCTCGGGCACCTGTTCGAGATAGGCGAGGATGCCGCCCTTCAAGTGGACGACGTCCTCGACGCCTTCGTGGCGCAGGAAAGCGGTCGATTTTTCGCAGCGAATGCCGCCGGTGCAGAACATCGCGACGCGCTTGCCCGCGAATTTATCGGCGTTGGCGCGCCACCAGCGGGGGAAGTCGCCGAAGCTTTGCGTGCCGGGATCGACCGCGCCCGCGAAGCTGCCATAGCCGACCTCGAACGCGTTGCGCGTGTCGATGAGCACCGTATCGGGATCGTCGACGAGCGCGTTCCAGTCGGCGGGGTCGACATAAGGCGCGGCTTCGCGCGCCGGGTCGAGCCCGGGAACCTTGAGCGTGACGATTTCCTTCTTCAGCCGCACCTTCATCCGCTGAAACGGCATGTTGGCGGCGGCCGAATATTTGACGTCGAGCCCGGCGCAATCGGGAAGCGCACGGATATGGTCGATGACGGCGGCGATGCCATCGACGGTTCCCGCGATGGTGCCGTTGATGCCTTCGCGCGCGAGGAGCAGCGTTCCCTTGATGCCTTCGTCCATGCACAGGTCGAGCAAGGGCTGACGCAATGCCGCGGGATCGTCGAACGAGGCGAAGCGGTAGAGGGCGGCGACGGTGTAGGTCATGGCGCCCGCCCCCATAGCCGTTCGCCCTGAGCTTGTCGAAGGGCCGTTTCCCTTCATTCCGTCATCCCGGCGAAGGCCGGGATCTCGCCGGATCGTCATGACGGGAGGTTGAGATCCCGGCCTTCGCCGGGATGACGATATGAAGATTGGCCTTACCCGAACGGATCGCCCCGCCCGGTCGCATATTGCGCCATCGCCATCGTCGTCCATTGCGCGTTGACGCGGATGCAGCTCGGAAAGACGCTGGCGTCGGTGACGAGCACATTGGTCGTTTCGTGGACGCGGCAATCGAGGTCGACGACGCCATGTTGCGGATCCTCGTTGATCGCATTGCCGCCGTGCGGATGGCTGCTCGACAGCGTCACATCGTCCTGTTCGCGGATCGCATCGCGGAAGAAGGCATCGACATCCATGTCGGGCGTCACCTTCTGCCCCTTCGCCAGCGCGGGATAGCATTCGAGCGCGCCGGCGGCGAAATGGACCTTGGTCAGCGTCGCCATCGCGTCGCGCAGCACCGGCAGGTCGTCGCTGGTGTCGAGCCGGAATTCGAGCTTGCCGTCCTTCACCCGCCCGCGCCGGTCGGCCGGGAACAAGATGCCCGCCGAATGGACGCGGCCGAAATTCTTCATGCGGTTCGCGTGATCGCCGAACCAGCCGGGCATCAGCGACGCCATCGACATCGGCGGCTGAAAATGGCTTTCGAGCAGATAGTCGCCGCAATCGACATAGCTCGACATCTGATCCTCGTCCCACGCGGCGCCGCCGACGCCATCGGGCATCAGCGCGACGACCGGCGAAGCGACGTTGAGCGAGACCTGATAGCCGGTGCGGTCGATGTCGCTACGGTCGAGCAGCTTCGACGAGGCGATCGTCCCCGCCGCGACCACGACGCCGACGCGCGCGCGGACGAGCGTCTTTGACCCGTCGGGCAGGACCAGCTTCACCGCCTCGGCCTCGCGCCGGCCGTCGTAGGCGGTCTGCCAAACGATCCGGTCGACCTTGGTATCGGGGAGTATCCGCGCCCCGAAATCGCGGCACGCCTCGGGCAGATATGTCTGCGCGATCCCCATGCGGCGGCCGTAGGCGCAGCCCGAATTGCAATAGCCGCAATAAGCGCAGGCACTGGCCGTATTCGGCGGGCCGAAATTCTTGGCGAACCAGTCGGTAACGGCACGTTGATCGCGCGGGTTGTTCGACGTCGCGGCATAAGCGCGCCACCCCTCGATCAGATGTGGGCCGTTGTGACGCCCGCTGCGCGGTTCGATCGGCGCGATGCCGAGCCGCGCCTGCACCGCGTCATAGCTGGCGTGAAAGGCGGCGGCGTCGATCGGGGCGCCGATGCTCGCCCATTTGGCGAGCACATCCTGCGCGTCGGGATGCGTCCGCCCCGCTTCGTTGACGCGCAGGCAAATCCCGTTGTTGATCGTCGACGACCCGCCAACGCAGCGGCCCTGGAACACGACGAAATCGCGGTTGGTCGAGGTTTGCAGCGCGCCATGTTTGTAGAGCCGCGCGATCATGTCGAGTTCGTGATGGGTGATCGCGTGGCTGGGATAGAAGGGCCCCGCCTCGACGATCAGCACCTTGTAACCCTGCGCCGCGATATTGCGCGCGGCGACCCCGCCCCCCGCGCCCGAGCCGATGACGACGACGTCATATTCATCTTCGACGCTGCCAGCATCCAATATGTGCGCTGGGTCGATTTCGCGGCCGTGGACGGGGTCGAGCGGGACCTCGAAGGCGCCGCGCTGGCGAAAGGCGGGAAGCGTGAAGCCGATCTGCCGATGCACCGGATTGGCGGCATTGGCACCCTGATCGCCGGGTTCCAGCCCCGGCTGCCAATGGCCGTAATAGCAGGCGTAGATGATGCCGCGCAGCCGCGCCATATCCTGAAACAGATCGATCTGGCTGTTCTTGAGGCGATCGGTCAGCCGTTCCACGCGGTCCGCGATATCATTCTCGGTGAAAAAGGGCCCGCCGAGCACTAGCTCGGTCGCGGTCAGCGACAGCCGGATTTCATCGAGCTTGGTGCCACCAACCTTTTCGAACAGATCGCAGACATTGGCGACGACCTGGTCGGCCGAAATCACCATCTCGGCCTCGTGGAACAGCGCCTCGGTCAGCGCCTTCAGAAATTTGAGCTGCCCGAAATTGAACGGTGCCGTCATCGCCCTGCCCCCATTGCCCAATGCCGCAAAATGCCGCCTTATAGGGGGGTGGAGCAAGCTGTATTGTATGGGATCGCCAATCAGAGCCGACCCTAAGCGCTGCGCGCGAGGGTCTCGACCGGCAGGAACGGCCGCACCGCCGCCATCGCGCGGCTCACATAATCGGCCTTTTCGCCGACCGGCGCGACATAGTGGAGCGCTTCTTCGGCCGCCGCCGTCCCGGCGAGGCGCGCGATGATCCACGCGCCAAGATATTGCGACGCGAGGCAGCCGCCCGCCGTCGCGACATTGCCGTGCGCGACGAAGGGCGTATCGAGCACCTCCACCCCCGCCTCGATCACCCAAGGTTTGGTGGTGAGATCGGTGCAGGCGGGGAGATTGCCGATCAGCCCGAGCCGCGCGAGCAGCAGCGTTCCCGAACATTGCGCGCCGACAAGCTGGCGTGCGGGGTCGAGCCGGATGCGGCCGAGCATCAGCGGATCGGCCGCGATCTCGCGCGTCCGGATGCCGCTGCCGATGATCACCGCATCGGCCTTTGCCGCGAAGTCGAGCGGTTGCTGCCGCTCGATCGTCACGCCGTTCATCGAGGTGACCTGCGGCGTCGGCGCGGTGATATGCGCCTCCCAGCCCTGTCCGCGCAGGCGGTTGAGGATGGCGGCGGCGACGAACGAATCAAGTTCGTTGAAGCCGTCGAAGGTCAGCACCGCGATCTGCACGTAAAAACTCCTGCGAAAGATGAAGGACCAAAGGGGCTCGCGCCTACACCGCGCCTTCGAAGATGTCATCAACCCAGCGCGACCGCGCGGCATCGTCGCGCGGCGAACCGAGATAGCGGGCCCACGCCGCGCTTTCGTGCGCGACGATGCCGAGCTCCCAGACACAGAAGGTCGGGCGCACCACGCCCGGCTGCGGCGGATAGGCCGCGTCGAAGGGCACGAAGGCGGGCATGTCTCCATGCCGGTACCAGACCGCTTCCCACAGCTCGTTCGAGCCGCGCCACACCGACACGAGCAGGAAATAGAAATCGGCGCCGCAGCGGTGGAGGATGACGAAGCCGCAATCATTTTCGGTCAGCGTCGCGGGCGCCTGCTCCGCGAACCACTGCGCCGCCAGCGTCTTGACATCGTCCGGCACCGGCGCGTCGGGGGCGGTCAGATGATAGAGTTTCAGCGCGGCGCCGCCGGCCTCGACGCACGAATGATAGCGCGCTGCTTTCGGATGGTGGCGATAGGCGCGATCGACGGCAGCGGACATAGGCGGGACTCCAGAATGTTCCCTCTATGTTCTAATCAAATCGCGCCGCGGCGCAACCGCTATCGACGGGTCAGCGCAGCGCGATCGTCAGATGCGCGACCGCCACGATGTCCGTCAGCCGGTCGCGCAGCTCCTCGCACGACACGTCGCCCTTCACTTCGACGATCGCCGCGCGCGCCTCTGGCCCGACGCGCCAGACGTGGAGGTCGGTGACGACCGCCCCCGCCGCCTCGACGCGCGAGCGGATCGCCGCCGCCGCCTCATCGTCATTCGTGTCGAGCAGGATCGCGGAGGTGTCGCGCATCAGTCCCCACGACCAGCGCGCGATCACCAGCGCCCCGACGATACCCATCGCGGGGTCCATCCAGTGGAGTCCGAGATAGCGCCCCGCGAGCAGCGCGCCGATCGCGAGCAGCGAGGTCAGCGCGTCGGCGAGGACGTGGAAATAGGCCGAACGAAGGTTATTGTCGTGACCGTGGTGGTGGGCGTGATCATGGTCATGTCCGTGCCCATGATGATGATGTCCGCCCATCAATAGCAGCGCGCTGACGACATTGACCAGAAGGCCGAGCACCGCGACGAGCGTCGCGCTCGCGAAATCGACGCGAACCGGATCGATCAGCCGCAGGAAGGATTCGACCGCGATGCCGATCGCGAAAATGCCAAGGATCAGCGCCGAAGCAAAACCGGTGAGGTCGCCGACCTTTCCGGTACCGAAGCTGTAGCGCGGATCGTGGCGATGCTTCTTGGCATAGCGATAGGCGAGCGCGGCGAGGCCGAGCGCGCCGGCGTGGGTCGCCATATGGAAGCCGTCGGCGAGCAGCGCCATCGACCCGGTCCAGTAACCCGCCGCGATCTCCGCAACCATCATCACCGCGGTCAGCGCGACGACCCACAGGGTGCGCTTCGCATTCTCGTCGTGCGAGGCGCCGAGGAAGTCATGCAGATGCTGGGTGGACGGGGATTCGGACATGCCGCCTATCTATTTCGCATCGCGGCTTATTCGACAAGGGGCGTGGGTGTGGAGATGGCTTTGGGGTGAAGACCGGCCGTAAGCTCCTCCCTGTCGCGCATTGATGGGGAGGTGGCAGCGCGAAGCGCTGACGGAGGGGCTATGACGCGGCCGATGCGGCCCCTCCACCACCGCTCCGCGGCGGTCCCCCTCCCCACGGCTTCGCCGCAGGGAGGATCAATCGCAGCTATCGGCCGTAAGCGGCCGCAGCTCTTTCAACCCGCCTTTTTCATCTGCCGGTATTTGTGCAGCAGCGGCTCGGTATAGCCCGACGGCTGCGCCACGCCTTCGAAGATCAGCGCGCGCGCGGCGCGATAAGCGATGCCGTCGGGCGACAGTTTTTCATAGAGCGGATCGCCCGCGTTCTGCGCATCGACCTTGGCCGCCATGCGCGCCAGCGCCGCGTCGACCTGCGCCTCGGTGCAGACACCGTGGAGCAGCCAGTTGGCGAGCGCCTGGCTCGAAATGCGCAGCGTCGCGCGGTCTTCCATCAATCCGACGTCGTCGATGTCGGGGACCTTCGAGCAGCCGACGCCCTGGTCGATCCAGCGCACGACATAACCGAGGATGCCCTGGCAATTATTGTCGAGCTCTCGCGCAATTTCGGTTTCGCTCCAGTTGCGGCCGGTGGCGACGGGAATCGCGAGCAGCCGGTCGAGCGACGGCACCGCCTCGCCCGCAATTTCCTTCTGGCGCGCGAAGACGTCGACCTGATGATAATGCAGCGCGTGCAAGGTCGCCGCGGTCGGCGACGGCACCCAAGCGGTGTTCGCGCCCGACTTCGGATGGCCGATCTTGGCGTCGAGCATGCCGCGCATCAGGTCGGGCATCGCCCACATGCCCTTGCCGATCTGCGCCTTGCCCGACAGGCCGCAGGCAAGGCCTATACGGACGTTGCGATCCTCGTAGCTCGCGATCCAGTCCGATGCCTTCATCTCGCCCTTCGGGATCATCGGTCCCGCGCGCATCGAGGTGTGGATCTCGTCGCCGGTGCGGTCGAGGAAGCCGGTGTTGATGAAGACGATGCGGTTCTTCACCGCTTCGATGCACGCGGCAAGGTTCGCGCTGGTGCGGCGCTCCTCGTCCATCACGCCGACCTTGATCGTGTGGCGCGCAAGGCCGAGCATGTCCTCGACCGCGTCGAACAGCCTGTCGGTGAAGCCGCATTCCTCGGGCCCGTGCTGCTTGGGCTTGACGATATAGATGCTGCCCGCGCGGCTGTTCCTGAGCGTGCCGAGGCCCTTGAGGTCGTGCAGCGAGCAGAGGCTGGTGATCACCGCGTCGCAGAGCCCTTCGGGCGCTTCGGCGCCGTTCGGCAGCTTGATCATCGGCGTCGTCATCAGATGACCGACGTTGCGCACGAACATCACGCTGCGGCCGTGGAGCGTGAACGCCTCACCCGACGGCGAAGTCCATTCGCGGTCGGCTTCCATCGCGCGCGTGACCGTCTTGCCGCCCTTGTCGAAACTTTCGACGAGATCGCCGCGCATCAAGCCGAGCCAGTTTGCATAGCCGAGAACCTTATCCTCGCCGTCGACCGCGGCGACGCTGTCCTCAAGGTCGATGATCGTCGTCAGGGCGGCCTCGATCAGGACGTCGGCGATGCCCGCGGGGTCGGTCTTGCCGATCGCGCTGTCGGGGTCGATCACCAGTTCGATGTGAAGGCCGTTATGCTTCAGCAAAATGCCGCCGGGCTTGCTGCCGGCCCATTGCGCCGGGTCGGCGAGCGCGAGCTGCCCGCCCTGCCAGTCGGCCCAGCTCCCCGACGCGAGCGGCACCGCTTCGTCGAGGAATGCCTTCGCCCGCGCGATCACCGCCGCGCCGCGCTCCGCATCATAGCCGCCGGGCTTCGCGGGCGGCGCGTCGAGTGCGTCGGTGCCGTAAAGCGCGTCGTAAAGGCTGCCCCAGCGCGCATTGGCGGCGTTGAGCGCGAAGCGCGCATTGAGCGCGGGCACGACGAGCTGCGGCCCCGCCATCGTCGCGATTTCGGGATCGACATTTTTTGTGCCGACGCTGAACGGCGCGGGTTCGGGGACGAGATAGCCGATCTCGCGCAGGAAAGCCTGATAGGCGGCGGCATCGTGCGCTTGTCCAGCGCGCGCTTCGTGCCACGCATCGATCTGCGCCTGCAGATCCTCGCGCTTCGCCAGCAGCGCGGCATTTTCGGGTGCGAACTTGCTGAGCAGCCCGGCGAAATCGCTCCAGAATTTGGCGGCGTCGAGCCCGGTCCCCGGCAACGCGCGCCGTTCGATGAAATCGGCCAGTCGCGAATCGACGGACAGGCCGGAGCGATCGAGAAATTCGGTCATGCAAATACCCTCTGGTCGGCGCGGCTGCGCCAGTGGACCCGGGGAGGAAAGGGCCAGCGCCCTATGCCGCGATTGGATTCGATTGGCAATGGGCGCTTTTCAATGGGAGCCGCGTAGGTTACGTTGCAACGCACAACGAAAAAACACCCTCCCCTGATGACCGGATCCATGGACGACACACGACTGAAATTGATGGAAGCCATCGCCCGCAAGAAGCTGGTGACGGCGCAGTATAACGGCCAGACGCTTACACTGGCGCCGCATTTGCTGTTCGAACGCCGCGGCGACCTGTTCATCAGCGCGCTGAATCTCAATAAGAGCTGGCGGTCGGACGAAGAGCCGCGGCTGGGACATTTCAAGCTCGGCGGCCTCGCGTCGATCGAGCTCAGCGAAGAGGGTTTCGAGCCCCTGCCCGGTTTCGAAGCGGCACCCCCGCGCGAGGAAGACACGCCGCTGCTCGGCGTCTGACGTCAGGCGACGCCTACTGCCGGCACAGGCGGCATTTCACCGAGCGCGACGCGAACCTGGTTCCGTCCCGCGGCCTTGGCCCGATAGAGCGCGGCGTCGGCGCGGCGCGCCAGTTCGAACAGCGAACGGTCCGACGTTCGCTGGGCGACGCCGAACGACGCCGTGAAGCCGCGATCGACCCCGAGCACCGGCAAGCGCGCCGATGCAAACGCGGCGCGCACGGTTTCGGCATAAAGCCGTCCATCGGACAGCAAGGCGTCGGGAAGCAGGACCGCGAACTCCTCGCCGCCGATGCGGCCCACGATCGCATTGGCAGGCGCGGCACCGGCCAGCATCGCCGCGAAATGCGCGATCACGCCGTCGCCCGCCGCATGGCCGAAACTGTCGTTGATCTTCTTGAAATCGTCGAGATCGGCGGTGATCAGCACCGCCGCCCCACCGCGCAAAAACGCCATTTCGGCATGATGTTCGAAACCGCGCCGGTTGAGCACGCTCGACAGCGGATCGGTTTCCGAACGCGCGACCATTTCCGCCGTCGTGTCGCGCATGATCACGAGCAGCATGACAAGCGCGATTGCCATGAGGGTAACGACGCTGCCAGTCTGCGAGATGGCGGCATAGGTCGTCGCCATATAGTCCTGCGGCGAACTCGCCGTTCCGACCGTCGCCGCGATGAAGGGCTTGGCGACATAGATGATCGCCGCGACCGCCTGCAGCGCAATCAGCAGCAGGTCGAGCGCCTGGCGGCGGCCCGAGCGCCAGATCACCAGCCCGAGCAGCGACTGCATCGCGAAATAGGGAAGCTGATAGAGGGTGAGCCGCAGCGTCGAGCCATAGGTCAGGCTGAAGATCGCGGGCACGGCGAGGATCGTGAGGCCCCATATTACCGCCATCGCAGGCAAGGGCAGTGGCACGCGATAATGATGCGCAACGCCGACCAGCGCGAAGCTGAGCGCGAGCATGAAGACGAGGAAAATGCCGATGCCGACGCCGGTCGGATCGGCCTGCTGCGTCAGCAGAAATTCGAGGCCGACATAAATGATCCCCATGCCGTAGCCCAGCGCGAGCCACCGCGCGCCGCGCGCGGTGCGGTTGGTCGCGGCGACCACGGCAAACGCGACGGCAAAAATGGCCGCCACGGACATGCTAATGCCGAATATAAAGGCAGAAGTCATCGCCCCCCACTCATCATCGGTCCGTCAGCCTAGCCGGACTGTCCCCAACTTTCGGTTAATATATTGCGATTCGGGCTGATTCGCGCGCGTGTTAGCCGATTGGCGGGCCCGCCGCAGCGACTTTACCGTATCGCGGGTTCCCGCGTTGCCCCCGCCGCCACCCATGCTATGCGAGCATCCATTTCCTTAGCCGAGGATATCTACCGTGCTGCGACGTGCCTTTCCGTGGTTTGCTCTCCTGGTCGCCGTCATTCCGTCCCTTGTCCATGCCCAAGAAGTCAGAACGCGCGTCGCGATCCTCGGCGTCGAGCACGCCGCCCAGCTCGTCGCCGAAAAGGATCAACCGGGGATGCTCGCGGCCTGGCTCGATCTCGTAAAGCCCGCGGCGGTGTGTATCGAACGCCCGCCCGAACAGGCGTCGCGGCAGGACTATTACGAATTCACTTATGAAATCCAGGGCATCATCCTGCCTTGGGCCGCGAAGAATGCGACCGAGCTGTGCCCGATCGACTGGATGCCGCCGGCCCACGACCAACTGCTCGGCTTCGGCCTCGATCTCGATACGCCGCTCGAAGTGCGGAAGGCGCAGGGATTTCAGGGCTTCCTGACCTTCCCCGACCGCAAGATACTCGGTTGGGATTTCTTTTCGGCCGATGACCCCGCGACGCTCGCGCCGTTGCAGAAATGGGCAACCGAGCCCGCGCCGCGTGCCGACCGCGACCTGCCGCGCCGCCTCTATCTCTATCGCACCTTCATGCAGGCGCAGCGCGTCCGCGCGATCGCGCATAAGCGGAAAGGCGAAACCGTGCTGGTGGTCGTCGGATATTTCCACAAGCCCGACATCGAGGCGATCCTGAAGCACGATCCCGCGATCGAACTCGTGCCCGCCGCGAGCCTCGGCCGCCCCGGCGACGCTGCCGTGCGCGCGGCGACGACAGCGGACCATCGCGGTGCGATCCTCGCCTTCAACCTACTCGGAATGCAGGCGACCACGGGCGTCGTGAACTGGGGATGGGTCGAGCGCATTCTCGCCGATTTCGCGGGCGAGGCGCCCTCGCCCGAAGCGCGGCTGTTCCAGACGCGATACGGCATATTGACGGGCAAGATATCGCTCGCAGAAGCCGCACGGAGCTATACGACGATTGCCGAGGATGCGGCCAGCGCCAAGCCTTTCGGTTGGACCGGCGTCAAGGATAAGAGCCGCATCGATTCCTTTTTCGACCCCTTCGGCAATCTGGACGTGCGCCAGCGGGCGCGGGTCGAACTCGCCCGCACCCTGTTCGCTGAGGGCAAGGATGTGCGGGCGCAGCAAGTGCTGGGCACGCTCGCCGCGACGCTTTCGCCGCGCAAGGCGTTGCAGCTTCGCGGTTATACACCGCTCCTCGAACCCGTCGCTACTGCTGCAAAGACCCCATAGCGCGTCGGGGGTGGCAAAAGGGCGGCAGGCACGTCTATAGCCGGCGCATGAACTCCGTCACGACCGCCGAGGCCCCCGCGCTCGAAAGCGCCGCCGACGCGCCCATGCTCGCGCAGGTCGAGCGATGGGCCGCGATCAACAGCGGCACGGGCAATCTTGCGGGGCTGAAGAGCGTCGCGGGCCAGTTGGCCGATGCCTTTTCCGCGTTACCGGGCGAGGTCCGGCTCGTCGCCGCCGATCCGGTCGAGAGCGTCGATAGCGCCGGCACCGTCAACATCATCCAGCGCGGCGACCATCTGCACCTTAGCGTGCGGCCCGACGCGCCCGTGCAGCTGCTGCTGACCGGCCATATGGACACGGTCTTTGCCGCCGACCATCCGTTCCAGACGCTGAAATGGCTCGAGCCCGGCGTGCTCAACGGCCCCGGGACCGCGGACATGAAAGCGGGCATTTCGGTGATCCTTGCCGCGCTCGCGGGACTCGAAGCCTCGCCGCTCGCCGAGCGCGTCGGCTATGACGTGATGATCAACAGCGACGAGGAAACGGGAAGCCAGGCGTCGGCGCGGCTGATCGCCGAGCTCGCGAAGGGCAAGACCGCGGCGCTGACCTATGAACCCGCCCTCCCCGACGGCACGCTCGCGGGCGCGCGACCGGGGAGCGGCAATTTCTCGGTAATCGTCCACGGCCGCGCCGCGCACGCGGGGCGCAACCCGCAGGAGGGGCGCAACGCCTTGCTCGCCGCCGCCGACCTCGCGCTGCGGCTCGGCGCGCTCAAATCCGATGCGCTGAAGGTCAATCCGGCGAAGATCGACGGCGGCGGGCCGAACAATATCGTGCCCGATCAGGCGATCCTGCGCGTCAACATGCGCCCAACAACTCCGCAAGCGATGGCGGCGGCCGAAGCCGCGATGCGCGATGCCGTCGCGGCGGTGTCGCGCGAACATGACGTGCATTGCCATGTCCATGGCGGTTTCAACCGGCCGCCGAAGCCGCTCGACCCCGCCGCGACGCGGCTGTTCGAGCTGGTGCGCGACTGCGGGACGGCGCTCGGCCTGCCGGCGATCGGCTGGAACGCGACCGGCGGCGTGTGCGACGGCAACAATATCGCCGCGTGCGGGATTCCGGTGGTCGACACGATGGGACCGCGAGGCGGCGCGATTCATAGCTCGGACGAATTTCTGATCGTCGACAGCCTCGCCGAACGGGCGCGGCTGTCGGCGCTGACCATGTTGAGAATAGCGGAACGGGGGGTAGTGTGAATTATGTGATCCGGGCGGCCAAACCGGGCGACCTGCAAAGCATTTACGAGATGGCGAAGCTGACCGGTGGCGGCTTCACCAACCTGCCCCCCGACAAGAAGGCGCTCCGCGCCAAGCTCGAGCGCGCCGAAGCGAGTTTCGCATCGGAAAAGGAATATCCCGCCGACGAGCTTTACCTGATGGTGCTCGAGGATCTGGACAGCGGCGAAGTGCGCGGCACCTGCCAGATTTTCGGGCAGGTCGGCCAGCGCTGGCCCTTTTATTCCTATCGCATCGGCACCGACAGCAAGCATAGCGAGCAGCTGGGCCGCACCTTTCATGCACAGGTGCTGATGCTGAGCAACGACCTCAACGGTGCGAGCGAAGTCGGCGGACTTTTCCTGCATCCCGCGGCGCGCGCCGGCGGGCTCGGGCTGCTGCTCGCACGCTCGCGCTATCTGTTCATCGCGCGGCACCGTGCGCGCTTTGGTGACCGTATCCTCGCCGAGCTGCGCGGGGTGATCGACGAGGCGGGCGGATCGCCCTTCTGGGACGGGGTCGCGGGCAAATTCTTCGGGATGAATTTCCAGGAAGCCGACCAGTTCAACGCCGTCCACGGCAATCAGTTCATCGCCGACCTGATGCCCAAGCATCCCGTCTATATCGCGATGCTGAACGAACATGCACGCAGCGTGATCGGCGTCCCGCACCCGACCGGCCGCGCCGCGATGCGGATGCTGGAAAATGAAGGTTTCGCGTTCGAAAATTACGTCGACATCTTCGATGGCGGCCCGACGATGACAGCACGCACCGATCAGGTCGCGAGCGTGCGCGATGCGAAACATGTCGAGGTGACGGGCATCGCCGAAAGCGGCGAGGACGCGCTGATCGCGACCGGGCGGCTCGGCGATTTCCGCTGCTGTTTCGGAAAGGTCGGCGCCGACGGCACGGTCGACGCGGAGGCGGCGCGCATTTTGGGCGTCGGCAAGGGCGACGAAATCAGCTGGATCGGGCGGTAACCATGCTCACCGAAATCAATTTCGACGGGATTATCGGCCCCAGCCACAATTATGCGGGGCTCAGCCGCGGCAATATCGCGTCGGCGAGCCATGCCGGCGACGTGTCGCAGCCGCGCGCCGCGGCGCTGCAGGGCATCGAGAAGATGCGCCACAATCTGGCGCTCGGGCTGCCGCAAGGTTTTCTCGTCCCGCTCGATCGTCCCGATGCGCCCTGGCTTGCGGCGCTCGGCACGACGCTGGAGGAGGCCGAAAGCCATTTGCGCGCGCAGGCCTGGTCGGCCTCGTCGATGTGGGCGGCGAATGCCGCGACGGTCTCGCCCGCGCCCGACAGCGCCGACGGCAAATGCCATCTGACCGTCGCGAACCTCGTCACCATGCCGCACCGCAGCCACGAATGGCCGGGCACGCTCGCGCAGCTTCGCCTTGCGTTCGCCGATCCGGCGTTTCAGGTACACGCCCCAGTCCCCGCGCCGTTCGGCGACGAGGGCGCGGCGAACCATATGCGGCTCTGCAGCGGGCACGACGGGCAAGGCGTCGAAATCTTTGTTTATGGCGTCGGTGGCGGCCGCTTCCCCGCGCGCCAGCATCTCGACGCGTCGAAGGCGATCGCGCGGACGCACCGCCTCGACCCGGCGCGCACATTGTTCATCCGCCAGTCGGACAGCGCGATCCAGGGCGGCGCCTTTCACAATGACGTCGTCGCGGTCGCCAACGAGCATGTGCTGTTCACGCACGAAACCGCGTTCGAGGACCGCGAGGCGGCGCACGCCGAAATCCGCGCGGCCTTCCCCGCGGTCGAGATCGTCGAGGTGCCGGCCAGCGCGGTGAGCCTGCCCGATGCGATCAAATCCTATCTGTTCAACGCGCAGCTCGTCAGCCTGCCCGATGGCGGCGGCATGGGACTGGTGCTGCCGACCGAGGCGCAGGGCACGCCGGCGGTGTGGAACTGGCTGGAAGCTATGATCGCGGGCAACGGCCCGATCCGCCGCCTGCTGCCCGTCGATGTCCGCCAGTCGATGGCGAACGGCGGCGGCCCCGCCTGCCTGCGTCTGCGCGTCGTCGCCGATCCCGCCACCGTCGATCCGCGCTTCATCGCCGACGAGGCGAAACTCGATAGCATCGCCGCCGTGGTGGCGAAACTCTGGCCCGAGGCGATCGCGCCTGGCGACCTTGGCTCGGCTGCGTTGGCGAGCGACGTACGCAAGGCACGGAGCGCCCTGCTCGCCGAGCTTGGCCTCAGCGAACTGGACTGATCTTCCTTGAAGATACGCGAACTGATCGACACCGCTCAGATTCCGGGCGGAGACGAACTCCGCCTGTACCGGCGCGGAGACGATTTCATCATCGCGATCGGCGGCAATGAATTGATGAACAGCCGAATGAGCGGCTCCGAAGAGGCGCTCGCGGTGATGAGCTGCGACCGGCTGCGCGGGCCCGACGCGGCGCAATTGCTGATCGGCGGTTATGGCATGGGGTTCACGCTGCGCGCCGCGCTGGCGGCGCTGGGCCCGGACGCGAAAGTCACCGTCGCCGAACTCGTCCCCCAAATCATCGACTGGGCGCGCGGGCCGATGGTGGAGCTTGCGGCGGGCTGCCTCGACGATCCGCGCGTCGAGCTGGTCGTCGGCGACGTCGCAGCGGCCATTGCGGGCGGGCGAAGCCGCTATGATGCGATCCTTCTCGACGTCGACAATGGCCCCGACGGGCTGGTGCGCGCGGCGAACGACGGGATTTACTCGGCGGCGGGGCTCGCATCGGCGAAAGCGGCGCTGCGGCCGGGCGGGGTGCTCGCGATCTGGTCGGCCGCCCCCGACGCGCGCTTTACGCGGCGGCTGATGGCGGCAGGGTTTCGGGTCGAGGAGGTCGGCGTTCGGGCGCGAGCGGGCGGCAAGGGCGCGCGGCACGTGATCTGGTTCGCGCGGGCGGGATAGATCCGTTACTGGCCGGACGCGGCAGGTCGGGCCGGTTTCGCGCTATGTGCAAGCTCCCGGCCCTTCCGTCACCTGTCGGATTAACTTACAATTTACCATAAGACCGGCGCGTCGAATCCCCGATTTGCGCCGGTGGCACGGCGCTTGCTTGGGATAGGGCGATGCTGAAAAAGATCGGACGCCTGTTCGTCATCAAGACCCGCCTCGAGGCGTGCCTGATCATCTATGCGCTCGCCGTCGGCGCGATGGCGCGCGGCGCGGCCTATCTGCACGAATATCCCGGTTACGGCGGCAAATTGTTGCTGTTGGCCTGCACGGGGTCAGTATTCCTTGCCGGCGCGAAGATTTTCGACTGTCTGCGCTACGAGCAGGCGGCGGAGGCCGCGAGGCGGGCGGGCTAGCGCACCGGACTTTCGCCGGTCATCAGGATATGCCAAGGCACGGCCCATGAGCAGGATCAGCGGGCGGCCCACCATCAGCACCGAGCATGTTTACGGCCTGAGCCTGCGCGTCGCGCGCTGGCGCGAAGGCGCGCCCAGTACACCGCTGTTGTTCCTCAACGGCATCGGCGCCGACATCGCCGCCGCTGCGCCTTTGCTCGCGCAGATCGACGGCCGTGAAGTGTGGACGCTCGACATGCCCGGCGTCGGCGGCTCGCCCGACGCGCTGCTGCCCTATGCCGCCCCCACGATCGCGGCGGTGGTGATGGAGATTGCCGACCGGCTCGGTCACAAGGTGATCGACGTCGCGGGGTTCAGCTGGGGCGGCGCGCTGGCGCAGCAGGTCGCGATCCAGTTTCCCGGGCGCATGCGCCGGCTGGTGCTGATGGCGACGACCCCGACGGTGGGCGCGCCGGGGATCGGCTGGGGGGCTTTGCTCGACGACGATATGCTGGCGAGCGGCCTCAAGCTGCCGACCGCGACCCCGCTCGGCCTCGCCTATCAGTCGATGGCAATGGCGGGGTGGACGAGCGCCGCGATGCTGCCGCACCTCAAAGGCACGCCCGTACTGGTCCTGATGGGCGAGCGCGACGGCGTCGTTCCCGCGTGCCACGGCCAGGCGATCGCCGAGTTGATCGACGGCGCGGAGCTGGAGGTGGTGCCGGGATCGCACCTCTTCCCCTTCACCCACGCGGCGACGATTTCGGTACGGATCAGCGCGTTTCTGGACCAGCCGGAGCGGGCGCAAGCCGCCGCTTGAGAAAGCCGGAAATGGCAGCGGCGGTCGCATCGGGCGCTTCCTCCATCGGCAAATGACCGATGCCCGGCAGGATCACGACCTCCGACCCCTTTATCCGTTCGTTGAACGTCTTGGCCGCGCTCGGATTGATCACCCGATCCTTGTCGCCGAACAGGATCAGGGTCGGCGCCGCGATTTCGCCGACCCGCGCCGCAAACTCGGGCTCGCGATCCATCCGCGCACGCAGCACCGTGGCTTCGCGATTGCCGGGGAAGAGGAGCAGCTCCCAATAGCGGTCGATCATCGCGTCATCGACGATGTCCTCTTTCTCGACCGAGCCGCGCAGCGACTGTTCGACGAGCATCCGCGGCGTCACCCGCGTCGCCAGCCAGCGGCCGAACGGATATTCGAGGACGCGGAAGCCGACGTTCGATTCGGGCCGTTTCTCCCCCGGCCGCAACGGCATGCCGGAGGCGTCGATCAGCAGCAGCGCATCGACGCGCGCGGGCTGCGCGAGCGCATAGCGCCACGCGACCCAGCCGCCCATCGAATTGCCGCCGAGAATGAAATGATCGAGGCCGAGCTTCGCCGCGACGACGTCGACGGCGTTCATCATTCCCTCGGCCGAATAATCGGTGTCGGGGGTCGCGCCGGTCAGTCCGTGCCCGGGCAGGTCGAGCGTGACGATGCGCCAGGTGGCGCCGAGCCGCTTCACCAGCGGCTCCCACGTATGGAGGCTGGCGTTGGCGCCGTGGATCAGGATGATCGGCGGGCCGTCGGCGCGGCCCTGATCGCGGTAATGGATACGCTGGCCGGCCGGCCCCGCGACAAAGGCCGCGTCCGGGCCGCCATATTTGGCGATCATCGCGTCGCGATCGGTGTCGGGGGTCAACAGCAGCAGGAAACCGGCGACGATCGCGAGCAGGACGCCGAGCGGGATCAGCACCCGCTTGCGCCGGAACAAGGGACGCCGCCGCGGCTGCGGCTCGTCGAAATCCATATCGTCAGCAACCATCACGCGCCCCCCTCAAGGCGTGAAGCGACCCTAGCGCGCCGAGCTGCTCCGTCAATGTGAAGCTCCTCCCCTCGCGCAGCGATGGGGAGAGGGACCGCTCGCGAAGCGAGTGGTGGAGGGGCCGCGACGGTGACGTCAAAGCCCCTCCGTCAGCCCTTCGGGCTGCCACCTCCCCATCGCTGCGCGACAGGGAGGAGCAATTTGGCCTATTCGTGAATTTTACGCCGGAAGGTCTCGGGCAGGAACAACAGGCCGATCACCAAGGTGATCATCGCCACGACCACCGGATACCAGAGCCCGTAGTAGATGTTGCCCGTCGCCGCGACCATCGCGAACGCCGTCGTCGGCAGGAAGCCGCCGAACCAGCCGTTGCCGATATGATAGGGCAGCGACATCGCGGTATAGCGGATGCGGCTGGGGAACAGCTCGACGAGCAAGGCGGCGATCGGGCCGTAGACCATCGTCACGAGCAGCACGAGGTAAAAGAGGATCGCGACGACGAGCGGCCTGTCGATCACGGCGGGGTCGGCCTTGGCGGGATAGCCGGCGGCGGCGAGCGCCGCGTCCATCTCGGCAAGCCGGGCGGGAATGCCGGCGGCGTTCATGCCGGGACCGAGACCCCCTTGCGGATTGGCGATCGTGATCACTTCTCGCCCGATGGTGACCGTCGCCCAGTCGCTCCCCGCGTCTTGCGAAACATAGGGCACGCCGGCCTTGGCCAGATGCGATTTCGCGACGTCGCACGCGGTTCGATCGAACTTGTTCTTGCCGATGGGATCGAACTGGAACGAGCAGGCGGCGGGGTTGGCGATCACCGTCACCGGCGCCTTGGCCTGCGCGGCCGCGAGCCCCGGATTGGCGGCTTCGGTCAGCATCTGAAAGGCGGGAAAATAGGTGAGCGCGGCGAGCGCGCAGCCTGCGAGGATGATGGGCTTGCGCCCGACCTTGTCGCTGAGCCAGCCGAAGAAGATGAAAAAGGGCGTGCCGAGCGCGAGCGCGATGGCGATCAATATGTTCGCGGTCGCACCGTCGACCTTCAGCGTCTTTTCGAGGAAGAAGAGCGCGTAGAATTGCCCCGAATACCAGACGACCGCCTGCCCCGCGACCGCCCCGAAGAGCGCGACGAGCACCCATTTGAGATTTTCCCAGCGCCCGAACGCCTCGGTCAGCGGCGCTTTCGACGTCGTCCCCTCCTCCTTCATCTGCTTGAAGACCGGGCTTTCCTCGAGCTGGAGGCGGATCCAGAGCGAAACGCCGAGCAGGACGATCGAGATCAGGAAGGGGATGCGCCAGCCCCAGTCGGCGAACGCCGCCTCGCCCATCGCCGTGCGGATCGCGATGACGACGCCGAGCGCCGCGAACAGGCCGAGCGTTGCGGTGGTCTGGATAAAGCTGGTGAACAGGCCGCGTTTGCCGTCGGGGGCATGTTCGGCGACATAGGTCGCGGCGCCGCCATATTCGCCGCCGAGCGCGAGTCCCTGGATGAGGCGGAGCAGCACGAGCAGGATCGGCGCCGCGACGCCGATCGACGCATAGCTGGGCAGCACGCCGACGAGGAAGGTCGAGGCGCCCATCAGCCCCATGGTGACGAGAAAGGTGTTCTTGCGCCCGACGAGATCGCCGATGCGCCCGAAGACGAGCGCGCCGAACGGCCTTACCGCGAAGCCCGCGGCGAAAGCCGCGAGCGCGAAGATGAAGCCGGTGGTTTCGTTGACGCCCGAGAAGAATTGCGCCGAAATAATCGTCGCGAGCAGGCCGTAGAGATAGAAATCATACCATTCGAACACCGTGCCGAGCGATGACGCGAGGATGACCTTGCGCTCGCTTTGGCGGGTGCCGAGTGCTGTTGTCGCTACGCCCGCGCCGTCCGTCATTTGCCACTCCCTTTTTTCGGAAGTGGTTCATCCCAACATCCGCTCGCCCTGAGCCCGTCGAGGGGCCGTTCTTCCTTTTGCGCAATGCTAGAGGAAAGGGCGGTGCTTCGACAAGCGCACGAACGGAAAATGAGGTTTGTCTGTAATTTAGCCGACGCGCTTCACCGCGCCCTTGTGTGCGCCGACGCTCTTGTTCCGCGGGCGGAAGCGGCGCTTGCGCTGGGGCTGGTCATCGGCAGCCGGAACCTCACGGCGCGGGCCGCGATCGCCGCGCGGCTGACCGCCATCACGGTGCCCGGCGGCGCGTTGGCCCCCATCCCGCTGACGGTGCGCGTCCTCGCGCTGACGCTGCGGGTTGCGGCCCTTGCTGCCGGTATCGCGCGGCGGCTGGACCGGCTTGGGCAGGTTGCGCACCAGCTCGCTGAAATTCTCGGGCAGCGGCATCGGTTCGGACTTGGTCCGCGTCACGCGTTCGATGTCGCGCATATAGGTGCGCTCGTCGGGGGCGATAAAGCTGATCGCCTTACCTTCCGCGCCGGCACGCGCGGTGCGGCCGATGCGGTGGACATATTGTTCGGGAACATTCGGGATCTCGAAGTTGATCACATGGCTGACGCCCGACACGTCGATGCCGCGCGCGGCGATGTCGGTCGCGACGAGCAGCTTGATCTCGCCCGAGCGAAACGCCTGCAGCGCCTGCGTGCGCTGCGACTGGCTCTTGTTGCCGTGGATCGCCATCGCCTTGATCTTCGCGCCCGCAAGGTGGCGCACGACGCGGTCGGCGCCATGCTTGGTACGGGTGAAAATAAGCGCGCGATCGATATCCTCGCGGCCGATCACCGCGGTGAGCAGCGCCTGTTTTTCCTTCTGTTCGACGAAGGTCGAATATTGGCGGATCTTCTCGGCGGTCGTCGCCTGCGGCGCGACCGACACGGTGACCGGGTCGTTGAGGAACTGGTCGGCGAGGCCCGCGATCTCTTTCGGCATTGTCGCCGAGAAGAACAGGTTCTGGCGGCGCGACGGCAGCAGCTTGGCGATGCGGCGCAGCGAATGGATGAAGCCCATGTCCATCATCTGATCGGCTTCGTCGAGGACGAAGATTTCGACGTCGTCCATACGCAGCGCGCGCTGGTCGATCAGGTCGAGCAGGCGGCCCGGCGTGGCGACGAGGATGTCGACGCCGCCGGACAGGTCGCGGATCTGCTTGTTGATGGGCACGCCACCAAAGACGGTCGAGACGCTGAGCTTGGTAAAGCGGCCATAGTCGCGGCAGCTTTGCGCGATCTGCGCCGCGAGCTCGCGCGTCGGCGCGAGCACGAGCATCCGGCAGCTGCGCGGGTTGGCGCGGTGCGGATAGGTCAGGAGGTGATGGATCGAGGGCAGTGAAAAGCCCGCGGTTTTGCCGGTGCCGGTCTGCGCGATGCCGCACAGGTCGCGGCCCTTCATCAGCGGCGGGATCGCCTGCGTCTGGATCGGGGTCGGCTGGGTATAATCCTTGGCGGCAAGCGCGCGGTTGATGTCGGCGTGCAGGCCAAAGTCGTTAAAAGTCGTCATAAAATACTCACATGGGGCGACGCGCAGGCGCATCCGTTCGCATCGAACGGACGGCGCACGGCCGCGGGTTCGAAACGACCCGCGTGAAAGGGTGCCTCTGGGGACAAAGCGCCGGTCCGGCTCGTCCCGCGCCTGTTTCGGGCGGGAAAATCACGCTGCCGGTGGTTACGGCGGAAGGGTCCGCCATGCTGCGCTGCACCATCATATGGCATGGGTTGCGCGATATTGCAAGATTATTGCTCGGCACGGGATTGCTCGCTTCCCCCGTTCGTGCTGAGCTTGGCGAAGAGCGAACGGGAGAGGGAGGACATCATGCCGGAAAAGATCATCGTGATCGACGAAGGCACGACCTCGACCCGCACGATGCTCTTCGACGCCGACGGCACCCCGCTCGGCAGCGCCCAACGCGAGTTTCGGCAACATTATCCTGCACCGGGGCTCGTCGAGCATGATGCGGCCGAAATCTGGGACGCGACGCTCGCCTGCACGCGCGATATGGTCGAACGGGCGGGCGGCGCGCATCAGGTCGCCGCGATCGGCATCACCAACCAGCGCGAAACGGTGGTGTTCTGGGACCGCAAGACGGGCGAGCCGCTGGCGCCCGCAATCGTCTGGCAGGACCGCCGCACCGCCGCCGATTGCGCGGCGCTGAAAGAGGCGGGGCACGAGGCGATGGTGCAGGAGCGAAGCGGCCTGCTGCTCGATCCCTATTTTTCGGGGAGCAAGATCGGCTGGGCACTGCAACACTGGCCGCAGCTTCGCGAAGCGGGCGACCGGCTCGCGGTCGGGACGGTCGAATCCTATCTTGTCTACCGCCTGACCGGCGGCGCCCATGTCAGCGATGCGACCAACGCCTCGCGCACGCTGCTGATGGATATCAACGGCGATGGCGGCTGGGACGAGCAATTGTGCGACCTGCTCGGCGTGCCCATGGCGCTGCTCCCCGAAATCACCGGCTGCACGACGCGCGTCGGCGTGACCGAACCCGCGCTGTTCGGGAGTCCGATCGCGATCTGCGGCATGGCAGGCGACCAGCAGGCGGCGACGATCGGACAGGCGTGCCTGTCGCCCGGGCAGACCAAGGCGACCTTCGGCACCGGCGCTTTCATCCTGTCGGCGAGCGGTCCCGAACGGCCGCAGTCGGCGAACCGCCTGCTCGCGACCATCCTGGTTCAGGAGGAGAGCGCCCGCTCTTACGCGCTCGAGGGATCGGTGTTCGTCGCCGGCAGCCTGATCAAATGGCTGCGCGACGGGCTGGGCCTGCTGGCGAGTGCGGGCGAGAGCGAGGGGCTCGCGCGGTCGGTCGCCGACAATGGCGGCGTCTATCTGGTCCCCGCCCTCGCGGGGCTCGGCGCCCCGCACTGGCGGCCCGATGCGCTCGCGGCGCTGTCGGGGCTCAGCTTTGCGAGCACGAAAGCGCATGTCGCGCGCGCGGCGCTCGAGGCGCAGGCCTATCAGGCGCACGACCTCAAATCGGCCTTCGCCGCCGACGGGGTCGATTGGGCCGAGTTGCGGATCGACGGCGGCATGGCCGCGAACGACTGGATGGCTCAGGATCTGGCCGACATGCTGGATCTGGTGGTCGAACGCCCGGGGTTCGTCGAAAGCACCGCGCTCGGCGCCGCGATGCTCGCCGCGACGGGGGCCGGCCTTTATCCCGATCTCGCGAGCGCCGCCGCGACAATGCGCGGCACCGCGACGCGTTTCACGCCGGCACTGGACGCCCGGAAACGCAAAACGCGCCTTGCCGGATGGCAAAGCGCGCTTGCAAAAGTCCTCGGCTGAGGAGCCGAATTAACGCTTGAGGGTGAGACCGCCGAAACGCTTGTTGAACTTCGCGACCTGGCCGCCGGCGTCGAGCAGGCGTCCGGTGCCGCCGGTCCAGGCCGGGTGCGCGGTGGGGTCGATTTCGAGCGTCATTACGTCGCCCTCTTTGCCCCAGGTCGAGCGCGTCTGATATTCGGTGCCATCGGTCATCTTGACCGTGATCATGTGATAGTCGGGGTGAACGTCTTTTTTCATGTCTCAAGCTCCTGTGCCGCTGGTTACCGACCAGCGGCTGAGTCTGTGCGTCCGAGAACGCGAAGTGGCGCCCTTAGTGGGCTGGCTGGAAAAATGCAACTCCCCTGCTTCGTCACCCCGGACTTGATCCGGGGTCCATCGCGGCGTCGAAGTCGTGGACCCCGGGTCAAGTCCGGGGTGACGAAGCGGAGACGTGTCGCTTAGTCGCTCGGCGGATCGGCGATCATCGCGGTGAACTGGCATTCGGTCGCCAATTGATCGCCCAGCATCGCCCGCCCTTCGAATTTGCAGATATTCCGCTTCGCCTGGAGGATCGTGACGTGGAGATCGAGCAGCACGCCGGGTTCGACGGGCTTCCTGAACTTCACCCCGTCGATTCCCATGAAATAGACGAGCTTGCCCGAGCCGCCGAGGCCGAGCGATTCGACCGCGAGGATGCCGCCGGCCTGCGCCAGCGCCTCGACGATGAGGACGCCGGGCATGATCGGCCGGCCGGGGAAATGCCCCTGAAAGAAGGGCTCGTTCATCGTCACCGCCTTGACCGCGTGGATCGAGGTGTCCTTCACCATCGATTCCACCCGGTCGACGAGCAGCATCGGATAACGGTGCGGCAGCAGCGTCAGGATCCGGCGGATGTCCACCGGGCCCAGCGCCCCTGCCCCATTTTCCCCGTCCGCCATCGGATCAGCGCGTGGTCGGCTGGGTGCCGGTCGGCGCCGGAGCCGGAGTGCCCTGCGACGCGCGGGCCGCGTCCATCAACTGCTGGTTGCGCTGCTGGACGAGCTGGCCGGGCTGGTAGCCGGCCGGGACCGCGATCGAAACGCTGGGCAGGATACGGTTGAGTTCGGTCACCACCGCGTCGGTGATATCGACATTGTTTTCGCGCGCGAGCACGGCGTCGGGGTTGAGCAGCAGGTCGATCTTCTTCGCGGTCATCGCGGCCTTGATCGCCTCGTTCATGCGGACGCTGATCTGGTCTTCGACATAGGCGATAGCGAGGTCGACCGGCGCGCCGATCTGGCCGAGTTCGGCTTGGGCGGCCTGGCGCTTGTCCTGCACCGCCTTGGCCGCGGCCTGGAGCGCGGCCTGGTTCTGCGGCGTCTTTTTCGCCTCTTCGTTATATTTGGCGATCAGGACATTGATTTCGGCCTGCAGCGTCTGGCCGCGCGACTGCTGCTGGTCGATCTGCGCCTTGTAGGTGGTTTCGATCTGCTGCGACGCGGTGCGGAAGGCGTTCGAACGCGCGGCGGCGACGCGCACGTCGGCGACGCCGACGCCCTTCGCCTGCGCGATGGCGGGGGCCGACAGGATGGGCGAAACCGACAGCGCGGCGATCGCCAGCGCGGATGCGGCAAATATTTTCTTCATCAGAATTGGGTTCCTACATTGAATGAGAAGCGTTTGATATCATCGCCCTCTTCTTTGCGAAGGGCGTAAGCGAAATCGATCCGGAAGGGACCGAAAGGAGAGTTCCAGTTGACCCCGGCGCCGATCGAGACGCGCGGCATCCAGGTGTCGCCGAAGAAACGTTCCTCGAACGGCGCGAGCGACGAGAAGCCTTCCGGGCAGGTCGTATAGTCGCCGGTTCCCGTCGTAACCCCATCGGTCGTCGTCGTGGTTTCGGTCGCGAATTGGCTGACGCCCGTCGTCGCGTTGCGGCAGAGGAATTTTGTGAAGCCGTCCGCGGGATCGCGGAAATCGGCGAGCGTGGTCAGCGTCGGGCGTTTCACGCTGAACACCGAGCCGACATCGAGGAAGATCGACGGCCTGAGCCCCAGTTCCTTCGCCCCGGTGCCGAGCGGGATATCGAGCTCGATCCGCCCCTGATAATAGGCACGCCCGCCGAGCGCGTCGTCGATCTGGCCGCGATTGTCGTTGCTGGTGTCGATCACCGGATTGAGCGGATCATAGGTCGCGGCATAACGAATGACGCGCGGACCGACGCCGCGGATGTCGAAGCCGCGCATCTGCGGTTCGCCGAGGAAAAAGCGGTCGGTCAGACGAACCTTGTCGCTGGTCGGGGTCGGGCGCCCGCCAAACGGATAGATATAGCCGCCCTCGGCCGAGATATTGAGAATGAAGCGGCTGCCGAGGTTGAAGTGCTTGCTGCCCGCGAGGCGCGTGCGGACATATTTGACGCTGCCGCCGAGCCCGGCGAAATCCTGGCTCAAGGACAGCGATTGGCCGCGCGTCGGACGAATGCGATTGTCGCGGTCGTCATAGGCGAGCGTGTAACCGAGCAGCGACGTCGTGCGACTGCCGATCGCGTCGCACAGATAACGGCCGGCGACCAGCGGATCGCATTCGTCGCCGAAATAATAGATCGACCTGTCGAGCGTCACATCGTCGAAGTTGATGCTGTAGCGGCCAAAGAAGGACATGAATTCGGTCAGCGGCACGCCGACGTTGATCTGCGCGCCGGTCGTGACCTGTTCAAAGGTCGTGCGGCGGTCGTTGTCGATGAAGTTGAACGAGTTCAAATCGCGGCGATAGACGCTGCCGCCGATCGAGATGTTGCGATCGAACAGATAGGGTTCGGTGAAGCCGAGCTCGATCGACTTCGAATAGCTCGAATAATTGACCGAGGCTTGGAGCTGCTGACCGAGACCGCGGAAGTTGCGCTGGCGGATCGACGCCTGGAGCAGGAAATTCTCGATCGACGAGAAACCGGCCGAGAGCGACAGTTCACCGGTCGGCTTTTCCTCGACATTGGTTTCGAGGATGATGCGGTCGGGCGCGCTGCCCTCCTTGCGCTCGATCTCCAGATTTTCCTGGAAATAACCGAGGCTGTTGATGCGGCTCTCGGTCCGCTTGACGCCGAAGCTGTTGAAGGCGTCGCCCTCGTTCAGGCGGAACTCGCGGCGCACAACCTTGTCGTGGGTCAGCGTGTTGCCGTTGACGTCGATGCGCTCGACATAAGTCCGCGGGCTTTCGCCGACGTTGAAGGTGATCGCCATCGTCCGGTCTTCGGGATTGCGGCGGAATTCGGGATTGATGTCGGCGAAGGCGTAGCCGAACAAGCCCGCGGTCTCGCTGAGGCTTTCGACCGTATCCTCGACCAGCTTGGCGTCGTACCAGTCGCCGGTCTTCATCGGCAGCAGCTTTTTCAGCATCTCGGGCTGGAAGTCGCGGATCTCGCTCTGCACGTCGACGTCGCCGAACTTGTAGCGTTCGCCCTCCTCGACGACATAGGTGATGATGAAGTCCTGCTTGTTGCTCGTGAGCTCGGCCACCGCCGAAATCACGCGGAAGTCGGCGTAACCGTTGGTCAGGTAGAAAAGGCGCACCTTCTGCTGGTCATAGGCGAGGCGATCGGGGTCGTAGCTGGTGTTCGACGACAGGATCGTCAGCAGCCCCGCCTCCTTGGTCGCCATCTCGTCCTTGAGGTCGCCGTCGCTGAACTTCTCGTTGCCGATGATGTTGATCTGGCGGACCTTCGACTTCGGTCCTTCGTTGATTTCGAAGACGACGTCGACGCGGTTCTGGTCGAGCGAGACCATCTTGGGCTCGACGGTCGCGGCGAAGCGGCCCTGCCGCTTGTAGAGTTCGATGATGCGCGCGACGTCGGCGCGGACTTTCGAGCGTGTGTAGATCTGGCGCGGCGCCATCTTGATCTCGGGGCGGATCTTGTCTTCCTTGAGGCGCTTGTTGCCCTCGAGGATCACGCGGTTGATCACCGGGTTTTCGGTGACCTGGATCGTCAGCGCACCATTGTTGTCGGTGATCTGGAAATCCTTGAACAGCTCGGTCGCGGCGAGGTCCTTCAGCGCCTGGTCGAGCACCGCGCGGTCATATTGCTGGCCGACCCGCAAGCGCAGGTACGACAGGATCGTCTGCGCCTCGAGCCGCTGGTTGCCGACGACCGTGATCGACTGGACCGTCGTCGCGGTCGGCGCCGCTTCGGGGGCCGGCGCCGGCACCGTCGGCGCAGGGACGGGCGGCGGCGCAACTTCTTGCGCCATCAACGGCGTCGCGAGCATCGTGCCGGCCAGAAGAACCACCGACAGCTGCGTCCGCGCCGAAAATTTGTGTGAAGCCACGCTGTTCATCCCGAAAAAATAACTCAAAAGCGACAAACCCGCCTGACCGCGGGCTTGGCGCCACTCCCTGCCCCAGACTCGCTAGCCAATCAAGCGGGCGATCCTGTCCCACACGCCAATTGAGCCCAAATCGTTGAAAGTCACGACCAGCATGAGGGTCGCGATCGCCACAAAACCGAATCGGAACGCCCATTCCTGCGCTTCTGGGGGCGCGGGACGTCGCCGGATCGCCTCATAGGCGTAAAAGGCCAGATGACCGCCATCGAGCATCGGCAATGGCAAGAGGTTGATGAACCCCAGATTGATGGAGATGAAGGCGGCGAAGAAGATCAGCGTGCCGATCCCCAGTGTCGCCATCTCGCCCGACTGCTTGGCGATCTTGACCGGTCCGCCCATATCCTTGATCGAACGCTGGCCGGTTACGAACTGGCCGAGGATGCTCCCCGTCAGCCGTACCATCTCCCAGGTTTGCGCAGTGCTTTCCTGGAACGCCGCGACGGGACCCACGGCCGTATAAACCGGCGGCCCCGAACGGATCCCTATCACGGCGCGCTCGCTCTTGTTGCCGAAGGAGTCGCGTTCGGAGATGATCCGCGGCCGCAATATGACGTTCAACCGCTCGTTGCCGCGCGCAATCTCAAGGCTGGCGGGTTTGCCGAGGTTGAACGCCACCGCGCCCTGAATGTCGTTGAACGTATCCATTGTTCGACCGTCGATGCTGACGATCCTGTCGCCGGCCCGCAGCCCCGCTTCCTGCGCGGCGCTGTCCGCCTCTACCGCGCCGATAACGGCCGGGGTGCGGCCAACGCCGTAAACCATTGCAAAGGCCGCAAAGATCAGGATGGCGAACAGAAAGTTGGTCACCGGCCCCGCGAGCACGATCAACGCACGCTTCCACACCGGCTGCGCGGGGAAGGTGTGCGATTTCGCTTCAGCGGGCAGTTGCTGCCATTCGGCGTCGGGCTGGCTGACCGCGTCGCGGTCGCCCGCGAACTGGACATAGCCGCCGAGCGGGAGCCAGCCGATCTTCCATTCGGTGCCGCGCTTGTCGGTCCAGCCGAGGATCTTGCGCCCGAAACCGATCGAGAAGGCGTCGGCCTTCACCCCGCACCAGCGGCCGACGATATAATGACCATATTCGTGCACGAAGACGAGCGGGCCGAGCACCGCCAGAAAAGCGACGAAATAGAGCCAGATGGGCACGTTAGGCATGTTCGAGCTGGTCCACAAAATGCTGAGCGGCCGCGCGGGATGCGGTATCGACGCTGAATATGTCCTGAAGCGAGGTCGGGACGGCCGGGGCGTCGGCATCGATCACGCGGCGCACCGTGTCGACGATCGCGGGGAAGGAAATGCGGCCGCCAAGGAAGGCGGCGACCGCCACCTCGTTCGCGGCGTTGAGCTGCGCCGGGCGCGCGCCGCCCTCGGCGATCGCGGCGCGGCAGAGCGCGGTCGCGGGGAAGCGCACCTCGTCGGGCGCCTCGAAATCGAGCCGCGCGATGGTCGCGAGGTCGAGCGGCGCGCACGGCGTCGCCATCCGCTGCGGCCAGGCGAGCGCCGACGCGATCGGGATTCGCATGTCGGGTGATCCGAGCTGCGCGAGCGTCGAGCAGTCGATATATTCGACGAGGCTGTGGATAACCGACTGCGGGTGGACGAGGATTTCGATGCGGTCGAGCCCGACGGGGAACAGATGATGCGCCTCGATCAGTTCGAGCCCCTTGTTCATCATCGTCGCCGAATCGACGCTGATCTTTGCGCCCATCGACCAGTTGGGATGCGCGACCGCCTGCGCCGGGGTGACGGCGCCCATGTCGGCGGCGCGCATCGTGCGGAAGGGACCACCGGAGGCGGTCAGGATGATGCGCCGGACCTGATCGATGCGCCCGCCCGAAAGGCACTGGAAGATCGCATTATGCTCGCTGTCGACGGGCAGGATCGTCGCGCCCGAGGCGCGTGCGGCGGCCGTCATCAACTCGCCCGCCGACACCAGCGCCTCCTTGTTGGCGAGCGCGACGTCATGACCGGCTTCGAGCGCCGCCATCGTCGGCGCGAGGCCCGCGGTGCCGACGATCGCCGCCATGACGAGGTCGGTGGGCCGCTGCGCCGCCTCGACGAGCGCGGCGGCGCCCGCGGCGGTTTCGATGCCAGTCCCTGAAAGCGCGTCCTTAAGCGCGACGTGACAGCTTTCGTCGGCTACGACCGCCAATTCTGGGCGGAATTCCTTGGCGAGCTTTGCGAGTTCGGCAACGTCGCAATTGGCGGTCAGCACCGCGACCCGCCAGGCCTCTCCATCGCGGCGCACGAGATCGAGGGTCGATTGCCCGACCGAGCCGGTTGCACCGAACAGGGAGAGGCGGCGCGTCATGTCAGCCGCGCACCGCGATCTGGCCCGCGAAGGCCAGCGCGCCGAGCAGCAACGCCACGGGCAGCACGCCATCGACGCGGTCGAAAAGGCCGCCGTGACCGGGGATGAGCTTGCCCGAATCCTTGACCCCGGCGCGGCGCTTCATCCAGCTTTGCGCGAGGTCGCCGAGCTGCGCGAGGAGGCCCATGAACAGGCCGATCCACAGCGGCACGCCGACGATGCCGGCGCGGTCGCCGATCGTCGCGCTGGCGATCAGCGCCGCGACCATGCCGCCGAACAGCCCCGACCAGGTTTTCGACGGGCTGATTTTCGGCGCGAGACGCGCGCCGCCGAAGGCGCGGCCGGCGAAATAGGCGCCGATGTCGGTCGCCCAGACCATGCCGAACACCCACAGCGCCGCGGTCATGCCGAGATGGTCGCGAACGAACCACAGCCCCGCCATTGCGCCGAGCACGAGGATCGGGCCGAGGATGTGGAACGCGGTTTTGCCGCCGCCGCCGAGCGTCATCGCCTTTACAAGCTGGAACCATTCGACGAGGACGAGCGCCCCGCCGACCAGCAGCAACAGACCGAAGGCGATGCCGCCGAACCATAGCGCGGCGCCCGCGATCGCGAACAGGATGATCGCCGAGACGAGCCGCACCCAGAGATCCGATTTCGCCGCTGTCGCCATGCCCTTAAAGTCCCCCGTAACGGCGATCGCGGCGCGCGAAATGGTCGAGCGCCGCTTTGAGATCGGCCGGTTTGAAGTCCGGCCACAAGGTGTCGGTGAAATAGAGTTCGGCATAGGCCGACTGCCACAGCAGGAAGTTCGACAGCCGGACCTCGCCCGAGGTGCGGATGAGCAAATCGAGCGGCGGCATGTCGGCGGTGTCGAGGTTCGCCTCGATCGCTTCCGCCGTGATCCCGCCCTGCGCGGCGGCGGCGCTCGCAGCGCGCACCAGTTCGTCCTGTGCGCCATAGTTGAGCGCGACCGCGAGCGTCGTGCGCTTGTTGCCCGAAGTGCGCTCGAGCGCATTTTCGATCAGCGCGACGACGTCGGGCGCGAGCGCGCGCCAGTTGCCGATCACTTTCAGCTTCACATCGTTCGCGGCGAATTCGTCGAGGTCGGAGAGGATGAAGCGCTTCATCAGCCCCATCAGGTCGCTGACCTCTTCCTCGGGCCGCTTCCAGTTTTCGGAGCTGAAGGCGTAGAGCGTCATTGCCTCGATGCCGAGGTCGCCCGCGGCGCGCACGATCGTCCGCACCGCCTCGACCCCCGCCTTGTGTCCGGCGACGCGGGGCAGCAGGCGCTTTTTCGCCCAGCGGCCGTTGCCATCCATGATGATCGCGACATGGCGCGCGCCATGATGACTCATAAATCCTCCCCGGCACGGGGAGGGGGACCGCCGAAGGTGGTGGAGGGGCACATGAGGATACACGGAGCGTATGATGGAGGGTGCCCCTCCACCATGCTGCGCATGGTCCCCCTCCCCGTTCCGGGGAGGATCGCGATGGCCGCTGCGTCGTGCATTGGCTTAGCCCAGGATTTCCTTTTCCTTGGCGGTCGCGGCGGCGTCGATGTCGGCGATCGTCGCATCGGTCAGCTTCTGCACCTCGGTCTCGTGGCGCTTGCGCTCGTCCTCGCTGATTTCCTTCTTGTTTTCGTCGGCCTTGAGATTGTCCATGCCGTCGCGGCGGACGTTGCGGACGGCCACGCGCGCCTTTTCGGCATATTGGCCGGCGAGCTTCGACAGCTCCTTGCGGCGCTCCTGCGTCATTTCGGGGATCGGCAGGCGCAGCATCTGGCCGTCGACGATCGGGTTGAGGCCAAGGCCCGCCGAGCGGATCGCCTTGTCGACCGGGCCGACGTTCGACTTGTCCCACACCTGCACCGACAGCATGCGCGGTTCGGGGGCGCTGACCGAGGCGACCTGGTTCAGCGGCATGTGGCTGCCATAGACCTCGACCGTCACCGGATCGAGCAGCGCGGTGTGCGCGCGGCCGGTGCGCAGGCCTGCAAGGTCGTGCTTCAGCGATTCGACCGCGCCGTGCATGCGTCGTTCGAGGTCGGCCTTGTCATATTTCGCCATCTGTCTTTCCTCTCTGAATATCTTGTCAGCCGGCGTCGCCGACGACGGTCGAAACGCCCTCGCCCGCCAGCACGCGCGCCAGATTGCCGGGCTCGCGGATGTTGAACACGACGATCGGGATATGGTTGTCGCGGCAGAGCGCCACCGCGCTCGCGTCCATCACCTTGAGATTGTCGGCGAGCACGCGGTCATAGCTCAGCGTGTCGTAACGCACCGCCGAAGCATCCTTCTTGGGGTCGGCGTTATAGACGCCGTCGACGCTGGTGCCCTTGAGCAGCGCGTCGCACTTCATTTCGGCGGCGCGCAGTGCGGCGCCGCTGTCGGTGGTGAAATAGGGCGCGCCGACGCCCGCAGCGAAGATCACGACGCGCCCCTTTTCCATATGGCGTTCGGCGCGGCGGCGGATCACCGGCTCGCACACCTTGTCCATCTCGATCGCCGACTGGACGCGCGTTTCGACGCCGAGCTGCTCGAGTGCATTCTGCATCGCGAGCGCATTCATCACGGTCGCGAGCATGCCCATATAGTCGGCCTGCGCACGGTCCATACCCTTGGCCGCGCCCGCCATGCCGCGAAAGATATTGCCGCCGCCGATGACGAGGCAGATTTCAAGGCCGCGGCCCTTGGCTTCCTTGACCTCGGCCGCCATGCTCGCGACCGTTTCGGGGTCGATGCCGAAGGGGCTGGGGCCCATCAGCGCCTCGCCCGACAGCTTGAGCAAAATGCGTTTCATGCCGGGCAATGCCATGTCGTGGGGAACCTCTTGGTATCGATGAATAAGCGAATGGCGCGCACCCTAGAGCGGGCACGCGCCATTGCCAAGCGGACTGCCGCGGCGAATGCGGCAATCCGTATCGTGTCTTTCAGACGCCAGCGGCCGCCGCGACTTCCGCCGCGAAATCGCTTGCTTCCTTCTCGATGCCTTCGCCGAGCTGGAAGCGGACGAAGCCCTTCAGCGTGATCGTCGCGCCGACATCCTTGCCGGCGGCGGCGACGACTTCGGCGACCGGGGTCTTGCCGTCCATCACGAAGAGCTGCGACAGCAGCGCGTTTTCCTTGCGATACTTGGCGATCGCGCCGTCGACCATCTTCGAAACGATATCGGCGGGCTTGCCCGACTGGGCGGCCTTTTCCTCGGCGATCGCGCGTTCGCGGGCGACGAGGTCGGCGTCGAGATCGTCGCCGTTCAGGGCCAGCGGGTTCGCGGCGGCGACGTGCATCGCGAGCTGCTTGCCGAGCGGTTCGAGAACGTCGGCGCCGGCGGTCGATTCGAGCGCGACGAGCACGCCGATCTTGCCCATGCCGGGCGCGGCGGCGTTGTGGACATAGCCGGTGACGACGCCCGAGTTCACCGAAACGATCGCCGAGCGACGCAGCGACTGGTTCTCACCGATCGTCGCGATATTCTGCGTCAGCTGTTCGGCGACGGTGGCGCCGCCCGGATAGGCGGCGACGTTCAGCGCGTCGATGTCGGTGATGCTGCCCGCGAGCGCAACCTGCGTCACGTCGCGGACGAAGCCCTGGAACTGTTCGTTCTTGGCAACGAAGTCGGTTTCGCTGTTCACTTCGACCATCGCACCGCGGTTGCCGTCGGTGGCGACGCCGACGAGGCCTTCGGCGGCGACGCGGCCGGCCTTCTTGGCGGCGGCGGCGAGGCCCTTGGTACGCAGCCAGTCGATCGACGCTTCGATGTCGCCGTTGTTTTCGGCGAGCGCCTTCTTGCAATCCATCATGCCTGCGCCCGTGCGGTCGCGCAGTTCCTTGACGAGAGCGGCCGTGATTTCAGCCATGGAATATTCCTTTCAAAAGGGGCGAGCCCGTCTGGCCCGCGGGACGCCTCGCGCGCATGGCGGGGCGATAAGTCAATGCGATGACAGGGACGGCGCGAACCCTTGCCGCGCCGTCCCGTCATGCCTGCAAGCGATCAGGCGTCGCTCTGGCGTTCGGTTTCGGCGGCGGCTTCGGCCGGGACCTGCTCGTCCTCGGTCACCGGAGCAGCGGCGTCGGCAACCGGGGCCGCTTCTTCGGTCAGCGCGGCTTCGGCGGCGGGCTCGACCGCGGCGCCGAGATCTTCGCCGCGGTTCGCGCGGGCCTGCTGGCCGCCGCGCGTTGCCGCCTGGGCAACCGCTTCGCAATAGAGGCGGATGGCGCGCGCGGCATCATCGTTCGCCGGAACCGGGAAAGCGATGCCGTCGGGCGAGACGTTCGAATCGAGGATTGCGACGACCGGGATACCGAGGACGTTGGCTTCCTTGATCGCCAGCTCTTCCTTGTTCGCGTCGATCACGAACATCACGTCGGGAATGCCGCCCATGTCACGGATGCCGCCGAGGCTGAGCTCGAGCTTGTCGCGTTCGCGGGTCTTGTTGAGCACTTCCTTCTTGGTGAGGCCCGAGGTGTCGCCCGAGAGCTGCTCTTCGAGTGTCTTGAGGCGCTTGATCGAACCCGAGATCGTCTTCCAGTTGGTGAGCATGCCGCCCAGCCAGCGGTGGTTGACGAAGTGCTGGCCCGACGCACGCGCCGCATCGGCGATCGCGCCCTGCGCCTGGCGCTTGGTGCCGACGAACAGCACCTTGCCGCCGGCGGCCGAGGTCGAGGCGATGAAGTCGAGCGCGCGCGCGAAGAGCGGCACGGTCTGCGACAGGTCGAGAATGTGGATGCCGTTGCGCGCGCCGAAGATATACGGCTTCATGCGCGGGTTCCAACGGTGGGTCTGGTGGCCGAAGTGGGCGCCAGCTTCGATAAGATTCTGCATCGTGACGACAGGTGCCGCCATAGTCTTTCTCCTTCCGGTTAGTCCTCTGGAAAGCAAGAACCGAGGCATCCGCGAAGAGATGATCCCGGCACCGGTATGTGCGCCTTCCATGTGGAATGGGCGGCCCGTTAGCCGCCTTGGCCGCCAAAAGCAAGGGGTGTCGGCGCCTTTTCGCGCTCAATCGAGCGCGCGTGACGGACTCGGTTCGGCGATAAAGCGACTCCGTTCGTCGCAAAAGACTTGAGAACAAAACGGGAACATGGAACAAAAATCCCACGAAAACCGTCGCTGATTACGAAGGTTTCGCACAAGAAAGCCGGAAGGACAAGATCATGGTTCAGGTCGCAGCCGCTCTTCTCTTCGCCCTCGCCGCGGGGCTCGGCGTCACGGTGATCCTCGCCATGCTCAAGAATAATGAAGATGCGATTCTGTCGGCGCTGCTCGGCGAAGGCGCCTTCCCGGCCGACGCCGCGCCGCAACCCGGCCCCGCTCCGCACAAGGTGACGCTGCGCCGTTCACCGGCGCGCCGCGATGCCCCGCGCCCGATCCGCGCCGCGGCGCGGATGCGGCCGGCGATCAGCCGCGCCGCCTGACCTTCGCATAGCTAGCGAGGCCGAAAGGCAGCGTCGCGGCATAGAGCGCACAGACCGCAAGCAAGGTCAGCCAGGGCGCGGTGACAAGCGCAGCGCCGAGGAGGCCTACCCCCGCGAGAGCGAACAGGCGCCACGACCGGCGCAGCCGGATCGACGACCAGCTGTAGGTCGGGATCGCCGAGATCATCAGCATCGCAATGCCGAGCGCCCACGGCATCACGACATACCATTCGCGAAACAGGTCGTTGCCCGTCGTCAGCCACAGATAGATGGGCACGAACGACAGTCCCGCCCCCGCCGGTGCAGGAATGCCGGTGTTGAAGCCTGCCGACTTGTGCGGCTGAAATTCGGCATCCATGCGCGAATTGAAACGCGCGAGCCGAAGCGCGCAGCACACGGCGAGCGCGAGCGCGGCGGTCCAGCCAAATTTCGGCGCCGCGTTGAGCGACCAGAAGAACAGGATCATCGCCGGCGCGACGCCAAAGGCGATCACGTCGGAGAGCGAATCGAGCTCGGCGCCGAACTTGCTTTGCGCGCGCAGCAGCCGCGCAATCCGTCCGTCCATTCCGTCGAGCACCCCGGCGACGATGATCATCGTTATCGCCGCCGCCCAATCGCCATCGATCGCAAAACGGACCCCGGTCAGCCCCGAGCAAAGCGCGAGCAGCGTGATCGCATTGGGCGCAAAGGCGCGCAGCGGAATCCCGCCGATGCGGCGATGCTCGGCATCGAGAGAAACTTGGGCGTCTTCCGCCATCCCTATTGCCCGACGCCTTCGATCGTCTCCCCGATGCCAATCCGCGCGACGATGGTCTCGCCCGCCAGCGTGCGCTGACCGAGCAGCACCTGCGGCGTCGTCCCCGCAGGCAGATAGACGTCGACGCGGCTGCCGAACCGGATGAGGCCGACGCGCTGGCCGGTTTTGAGTTCGTTACCCATCGACACGAAGGGCATGATCCGCCGCGCGACCAGCCCCGCGATCTGGGTGAAGCCGATGCGCACGCCGTCAGCGCGCTCAACGACGAAATGCTGGCGTTCATTCTCCTCGCTCGCCTTGTCGAGGTCGGCGTTTACGAATTTGCCGGGGATATAGACGAGTTTGCGCAGGGCGCCCGCGACGGGGGTGCGGTTGATGTGGACGTCGAAGACGCTCATGAAAATCGAGACGCGCAGCATCGGCGCGGCGCCGAGCCCGTCGGGGCCCGCGATTTCGGGCGGCGGTGGCACTTCGGCGATCTGGGTGACGAGTCCGTCGGCGGGCGCGACGATCAGGTCGCTGCTCGCCGGGGTGATGCGCACCGGATCGCGGAAGAAGGCGCCGACCCAGATTGTCACGCCGAGCATCAGCCAGCCGAACAGGTTCCAGATAGGCAGCAGCCACAGACAGAGGGTGATAATGCCCGAGATCAGCAGGAATTTCCGGCCTTCGGGATGAACCGAGGGCCATTGCCATTTGATGCCGCCGCCGGGCCGGTTCGATGAGATGATTATGGACATGGCGTTCTTCTAAGGTGCGGCTTCTATACTGACAATGGATAAGGCAGCCCGATCGTTGCCGCCCGGACCACCGAGGACGCACGACGGGCGGTTGATCAATCGTCCCGCTTTGCCTAAGGCCCGCTGCAACTCCGACTCCCCAAGGAAAAAGGCTGAAAGCATGGGCAAGATCAAGGTAGCCAATCCGGTCGTCGAACTCGACGGCGACGAAATGACCCGGATCATCTGGCAGTGGATCCGCGAGCGGCTGATCCTTCCCTATCTCGACGTCGACCTTCATTATTACGACCTCGGCATCGAGGAACGCGACCGCACCGACGACAAGATCACCGTCGATGCCGCGAACGCGATCAAGAAATATGGCGTCGGCGTGAAATGCGCGACGATCACCCCCGACGAAGCCCGCGTCGAGGAGTTCGGCCTCAAGAAGATGTGGAAATCGCCGAACGGCACGATCCGCAACATCCTCGGCGGGGTCGTCTTCCGCGAACCGATCGTCATGAAGAACGTCCCGCGCCTCGTCCCCGGCTGGACCGACCCGATCGTCGTCGGCCGTCACGCGTTCGGCGACCAGTATAAGGCGACCGACTTCCGCGTCCCCGGCCCCGGCAAGCTGCGCCTGGTTTTCGAAGGCGAGGACGGCACGCTGATCGACGAGGAAGTGTTCCAGTTCCCGTCGTCGGGCGTCGCGATGGGCATGTACAACCTCGACGATTCGATCCGCGACTTCGCGCGCGCCAGCCTGAACTACGGCCTCGCTCGCGAATGGCCGGTTTACCTCTCGACCAAGAACACGATCCTCAAGGCCTATGACGGCCGCTTCAAGGACCTGTTCGAGGAAGTGTTCCAGGCGGAATTCAAGGCGCAGTTCGACGCGCTCGGCATCGTCTACGAACACCGCCTGATCGACGACATGGTCGCCTCGGCGCTCAAGTGGAGCGGGAAGTTCGTCTGGGCCTGCAAGAATTACGACGGCGACGTCCAGTCGGACACCGTTGCGCAGGGCTTCGGTTCGCTCGGGCTGATGACGAGCGTGCTGATGACCCCCGATGGCAAGACCGTCGAGTCCGAAGCCGCGCACGGCACCGTCACCCGCCACTATCGCATGCACCAGCAGGGCAAGGCGACCTCGACCAATCCGATCGCATCGATCTTCGCGTGGACGGGCGGCCTCAAGCACCGCGGCAAGCTCGACGACAATGCCGCGCTGGTGCAGTTCGCCGACGACCTCGAAAAGGTCTGCGTCGCGACGGTCGAGAGCGGCAAGATGACCAAGGATCTCGCGCTGCTGATCGGTCCCGACCAGAATTGGCTGACGACCGAAGGCTTCTTCGAGGCGATCGTCGAAAATCTCGACAAGAAGATGGGCGCTTAAACAAGCGAATTAGTTGAGATAGCCATCTAGCCAATCGGGGCCGGCCTGCATAAGGTCGGCCCTTATGGTATCCGAAACCGAAACCTCCGCCATCGGCAACGCGCTGGTTGTCCTTGGCGCGGCGGGCGTCGTAATCCCCGCCTTCGCGAGATTCCGGATTTCGCCGGTGATCGGCTTCATCCTCGTCGGGCTGCTCGTCGGCCCGTCGGGGCTCGGCGCGCTCGCGGCCGATTATCCGTGGCTCGAACATGTCACGATCGCCTCGACCGAGGATATCGCGCTGTTCGCCGAATTCGGCATCATCCTGCTGCTCTTCTCGATCGGCCTCGAGCTGTCGTTCCGCCGCCTGTGGCAGCTCAGAAAGCTCGTTTTCGGGATCGGGGCGGCCGAACTCTTCCTTGGCGGCGCTATCCTCGGCACCGCCATCCTGTTGTTTCGCGATCAGTCGGCAGCATCGGCCTATGGCCTTGGCATCGCGCTCGCGCTGTCCTCGACGGCGCTGGTGCTGCCGATCGCCGGCACGAAGTCGGCGGTCGGTCGCGCCTCCTTTTCGATGCTGCTGTTCGAAGATCTTGCGATCGTTCCGATCATTTTTGTACTCGGCGCCTTTGCTCCAACGGCGACGGGCGACAGCGCCGAGCTTTTGCTGACGACCCTGTGGCAGGGCGCCGTGGTTGTCGCAGCACTGGCGATCGGCGGCTGGTTCCTGCTCCCGCGCATCTTCGCGCAGGCCGCGCGCGCGAAGGATCCCGAACTATTCCTCGCGGCCAGCCTGCTCGTCGTCATCGTCGCGGCGCTCGCGACCGCCGCCGTCGGGCTGTCACCGATCGTCGGCGCGCTGCTCGCGGGATTGATGATCGCCGAAACCGAGTATCACGAGGAAGTCGAGGCGATCACCGCGCCGTTCAAGGGATTGGCGCTCGGCGTGTTCCTCATCAGCGTCGGCATGGGGCTGAACCTGAAAACCATCGCCGCCCAGTGGCCGCAGCTGATCGCCGCGGTCGTCGGTGTCGTTCTGGCCAAGGCGATCGTGACCGCCGCCCTGCTCCGCTTTTCGGGCCTTGTCCGGCGCGGGACCGCCGCCGAAGTCGGCCTCCTGATGGCCAGCCCGTCCGAAACGACCCTGATCGTGCTCGCGACCGCCTTGCAGGCGCAGCTGATCAGCCGCAGCACGGCCGAATTCTGGCAGCTCGTCACCGCAATCGGCCTGACGATCACCCCCCTGCTCGCGCGCATCGGGCATGACGTCGCGCGGCGGATCGAGATGCGTACAGGCGACGTACGGACCGAGGAAACGCCCGAAGGTCGCACCGTCATCGTGGGTTTCGGGCGCGTCGGACACACCGTTGCCGAGCTGCTGCGCCAACATGGCCGACCCTATATCGCGGTCGATGCCGATATCGACACGGTCGCCGCGGCGCGGCGCGACGGTTTCAGCGTCCGCTTCGCCGACGTCGCGCGCGCCGGCAGCCTCGACAAGATGGGCATCGAGCATGCCCAGGCCATCGTGCTGACGATGGACGATCCCGTTCAGCAGTTGCGTATGACGCGGCAGCTGCGGCGGAAGTACCCGGCGCTGCCGATCATCAGCCGCGCGCGCGACGCCGACCACGCCGGCGCACTCTATCAGGCGGGCGCGAACGATGCGGTGCCCGAAACGCTCGAAAGCTCGCTGCAACTCGCCGAAGCGGTGCTGATCGACCTTGGCGTCGCGATGGGGCCGGTGATCGCATCGATCCACGACGTGCGTGCCAAGATGCGCCACGACATCATGACCAAGGGCAAGCTCGAGCAGGAGCCACGGATCAGGCGGACGCGCCGTCACGCGGCGGGTGAGGAGTCGCTCTAGGAGGACAAGACTCCATGTCTGGACAAAGTCCGACGCGACGAAAGATTACTCCGACGCCGGCTTCGCAAGCCTCGCTATTCGGCGGACGCTTGTTCGCGCAACCTTTGGCCGGAACCATCCAGAACCGTCCGCTTGACGGCATCATGCACCGCGCTGGCCTTGGCTCCGCGGTCCAGCCGGTAATATGCGGAAAGATAGGCCCAGTCGAAATCGGTCAGCCCATCGGGGGGCGCGGCGCCTTCGGTAAAGAGCGTCAGGATGGATGCCATCCCCCCTTGCGGTACCTCAGCAAAATCTTGCACCGGCGCAAGAATCCGAAAGGTGGCATAATCGGCAAGCTGCCGCACACTGTGGCCGTTGGCATGACCGGAATCGAACAGCAGGATCGTGCCGTTAATATCGCTGCGAATAGGGGAAGTCAGCCGCCCGGTTTGATACAGGCTGTTGCTCTTGTACTCGGCACCCGTTTGGCCATCAACAAATACAGGGATCGACCGGCCGTCACGGTTGCGGATTTCGGTGGCGTTCCACAGCTGCGCCTTGCCACTGCCGCGAAAAATGCGATCGATTTCAAAGGATTTGAGCGACGAGAAAAGTTCCGGCGCTTCCTGGCTCAGGCGCCTCACAGCGGCCCGGCTATCGCGAACGAACCCGATCCAGATGTTGGGCTGGCAATCGCCGCCGCCGACCGTCAGGCGCAGCGTGCGCACATTGTCTTGGATGCGCTCGGCAATGGCAGCGCCATAGGCGGCGTCGATGCCAAAAAGTTTAAGGCACAGCGGCGCATAGCGACGCGGAAGCGGATTGTCGGCCGAAGGGCGCAACGTGATCGCTCGAGCTTGATCGGCGGCGCGCTCGGCCTGCTCCGCACGCTCGCCGGTCACGATGATCGGCGTCTCCCGATCAACATTTTCCTGGGCGGAAACCGGCGCGGCCCAGACCAACGCAATCAGCAACATCAACCGTCGCATCTCTATACGCTTCCCAAATCGCACAGTCACATTCGCGCAGACGATCTGTTCTACTCCCGACGCTGTCAAGCACATGCGACCCAGAATCAATTGGCCGCCTGCCCCCCCGCCGATGCAGCATCCATCCCGCGCGCATCGGCCAGCGTCATCCCCTTGGGCAGGATCGCCAGCGACCATTGCCGCTCGGGCGCCAGATATTGACGCGCGAGCCGCTGGACGTCGGCGGCGGTAACCGCCGAGATATCGTCCTGGATCGATAGCGCCGCCGCAGCGACGCGCGGGTCGCGCGTCGCGCCTTCGAGCAGGAACATCCAATAGACATTGCCCGTCGAGGCGCGCGCGACCTGTTCGCGGATCGGCCCGGCGTTGCGCGCCAACTCGTCGGCGCTGACTGGCTTTGACACCAGATCGGCGGCGATTTCCCGCGCGATGGCATAGAAGCGGTCGAGATCCTTCGGCGCGAGCAAGCTGCCGACGAGCAGATAGCCGCCGCTGTCGAAGCCGGTCGGCCAGTGGCTGTCGACGACGGGGCCATAGCTTGCGCCCTGTTCGGCGCGCAGACGATCGAACAAGCGATCATTGAAGATCGCCGCGAGGATCTCGAGCCCGCGCGCGTCGCGCGGGCTGGCAAGGCCGCCGCCGGTGGGCCAGGCCGTCATCGCCGCCGCCTGCCCCTGCTCGCCGCGGTGATAGGCGATGTCGGGCTCGGTCACATGCTTGGCGAAGGCGACCCGCTGGCCGCTCGGCGGCGCGAGGGTCTTGCGCGACGGCAGCGCGCCCAATGTTTCGGCAAGGATCTTCTTGTAATCGACCGTTTCGAGGTCGCCGAAAATCTGCACCTCGATCGGCCCGCTCGCGAGGCGCGGCTCCCAGAAGGCGCGGAAGGCGGCGGGCGTCAGCGCCTCGATCTGCGCCTTGTCGGGCGCCGCCCAGCGCGCGTCATTGTCGGTCAGCCAGCCGCGCAGATTGCGGTCGAGCACCGCATTGGGCGTCGCGTCGTTGAGATCATATCCGGTGAGATAACCGATACGCAGCCGCTCGACCGGTGCGGGATCCCAGCGGGGAACGGCCAGCTTGCCCGCGATGAGCCGCATCTGGTCGGCAAGGTCGGCGGGGCGGCTTTCGGCCGACAGCTCGAACGCATCGTCGTCGATCGCGAAATTCATCTGAATCTGGCGACCATTGGTCAGCTTGTCGATCTCGTTCTGACCCCATGGGCCGATCCCGCTCGCGACCAGCGCATAATCGCCGGTCCACAGGAGATTCGGCGCGTCGGCAGCGACGCTGCGATTGCCGGTGCCGAAGCGCACATTGACGCGGACCTTGCCCGGTTCGACCTTGTTGTTCGAAACCAGCGCGGTCACGCCGTTGGCGAATTCGATGCGCTCGGCGCGCAGCCCGAGGATGGGGCTGGTCGACGTGATGGTCCCCGCTGGACCAAGCGCGGGCAGCTGCTTGAAGTCGGCGTCGACCGCCGCCAGCCGATCGTCGCGCGCCGTCACCGGCGCCTTCAGCGCGGCGAGCACTGCGGCGTTGCCGCCCGCCGACGTCGGCGTCGTCAGCACGACGCGCGTGACCGGCGCGGCGAAGATCGCCTTGCTGATGTCGAGCATCACCTGCGGGGTCGCCGAGGCGCGGATCGCCTTGAACATGTCGACCTGACCCTGCGGGCTCGTCACCGTCTCGCCGATATCGACCGCGCGCACCATATCGTCGGCGAGCCGCGCACCGGGTTCGTTGCGGGCGTTCTCCAGCTCCTTCAGCAGAAAGGCCTCGATCTCGTTCATCTCGCGGTCGATGTCGGCCTGCGACGGCGGGGTTTTCACGGCGTCGGCGATCACCCCGCGCACATCGGCGAGCGCGGCCTTCCAGTCGCTCAGGGGAACGATCGACGCCATCGTCACGTCGGCGCTGCGGCTGACATATTGCTGCTCGACCGTCGCGACGAGATAGCTGCCCCCGGCGCGCGCGGTGTTTTCGAGACGGCGGTTGACGAGCGCCTGGGCGATATATTCGAGGTAGAGCCGCCGTGTGTTTTCGACCGTGTCGATGCGTTTCTTCCACGGCCGCACCATCGCGAGGGTGATTGCGAGCGGCTGGCTGGCCTCGACAATTTCGAGCGCGGCGGGCTGTTTCGGATCGGGCTTGCCAAAATCGGGCGCCCGCGGGTTCGGGCCGTCCGCCTGCCAGTCGCCGTAATATTTGGCGATCAGCCGGGCGAATTCGGCCGGGTCGCCGTCGCCCGAGATGACGACCACCGCCCGGTCGGGGCGATACCAGCGATCGTGAAAGGCGCCGACCGTTGTCGCGCTCGCCTTGCCGAGCGACTCCGTGGTGCCGATCGGCGAGCGATCGCCGAGCAGCTGGCCGGCGAAAAGATGCGCGTTGGTCGCATCGGCGATCCGCTTTTGCGGACCATCGGATTCGCGCAGTTCGGCCATCACGACGCCGCGTTCGGCGGCGACCGCAAGCTCGGAGATGCGCGGAGCGCGGATCATCCCCGACAGCAATTTCATGCCTTCGTCGAGATTGGCCGGCGTGACGCTGGGCAGGTCGAGCTGGTAGACCGTCTGCGTCGGCGTCGTCTGCGCGTTCGAATCGCTTCCGAAGGTCACGCCGAAGCGCTGCCAGATGCGTTTCGCTTCGCCGTCAGGGATATGTTCAGACCCGCGGAAAGTCAGATGTTCGAGCAAATGCGCATAGCCGCGCTCTTCGTCGGTTTCGAACATCGACCCCACGTCCATGCGCACGCGGATCGACACCTGCCCCGGCGGCACGCCGTTGTTACGCACGGCATAACGCACGCCGTTGGGGAGCACGCCGAACTGCCACGCGGTGTCGCGCGGAATGTCGCTGCCGGCATAGAGCCAGTCGGCGTTCTTCGCCTGGCTCTGCGCGGTCGCCGTCGCGCTGTCTGCCTGCGCGCTTGCGGCGAGCGGTGCCAGAAGCAGTGCGGCGGCGCCGGACAGAAAAAGCGAACGGGCGAAACGAAGCGGGCGGCGCGGGGGAGAATAGGACATTGCCCCTTCTTATCGCCTCCGAACCTTGCTGGCCACTGAACTGTCATGCTTGCCCGGGGCGCAGCATGGGCTTAGCCAGCTAGAATGAACGCTTCATCTCCCGTCCCGCTCGCCGCGCTGATCCAGATGACGAGCGGCATCGACCCCGACGCGAATCTGGCGACCATCGATCGCGCGCTAGCGGAGGCCGCGGCGCGGGGCGCTGCCATGGCCTTTCTTCCCGAGATGTCGCTGCTGCTCGACCGCGACCGCACGCGATCGGGCGGGCATATCGCCCGCGAAGCCGACAGCCCTTGGCCCTCGGCGTTACAGGAAATGGCTCAAAAGCACGGAGTCTGGTTACATTCGGGATCGATGCCCTTGCTTGCCGACGACGGCGAGCGGCGCGTCAACCGCAGTCATGTCATCGCCGCCGACGGCGGCATCCGGGCGCGCTATGACAAGATCCACATGTTCGACGTCGCGCTGCCTTCAGGCGAAAACTGGCGGGAATCGGCGACTTATGTGGGCGGGGACAGGTTGACGATCGTCGACACGCCGCTCGGACGGATGGGTCTCAGCATATGCTACGATTTGAGATTTCCCGAACTCTATCGGGCGCTGGCCGACCGCGGCGCGACGGTCATCGCGATTCCTGCCGCCTTCACCGTATCGACCGGCGAGGCGCATTGGCATGTGCTGATGCGCGCGCGCGCGATCGAGACGCAATGCCATGTCCTGGCAGCAGCGCAATGCGGCACGCACGTCGACGGCCGGCAAACCTATGGCCACAGCGTCGCGATCGATCCATGGGGAGCGATCCTTGCCGACGCCAACGGAGAGGAAGCGATGGCCGGGAAGGACTATGTGCTGGCGCTGGCCCCCGTCGATGCGGCGGCCAGCGAACGCGCTCGTCTGG
This sequence comes from Sphingopyxis sp. LC363, assembly GCF_000756385.1. Taxonomy (GTDB): domain Bacteria; phylum Pseudomonadota; class Alphaproteobacteria; order Sphingomonadales; family Sphingomonadaceae; genus Sphingopyxis. The sequence goes on along the minus strand of NZ_JNFC01000016.1, from coordinate 3,674 downwards.
CGATCCCGCTGGAACGATCCCGCGCAATGCGAAACATCACGCCCTGACCAATCGACGCAATGGCTGCGCGCGCCAGCCATCGATATTCGGAACCCCAAATGCACAAAAGGCCCCGAGCGGAGCTCGGAGCCTTTTGGTATCGGTACGATCAGCCGAAATTACGGGCTGGTCGGTTCGTCGTCGTCGTTGTCCGACGCGATGATGATGCCACCAACGACGGCAACGAGAGCGAGGACAGCGATGATCCAGCTCGTGCTGCCTTCGAGTTCGCTCTGGCCGTCAACGGCCGAAGCCGCGCGAGCCGCGGGGGCTGCCGATGCGGCGACCGGAGCCGCGAGCATCGAGGTCGCTGCGAGAGAGATCGCAGCCTTCTTAAGCAGGTTCATCTTATTCTCCGTCCACTGGATTACTCTTGTCGAATCACACCGGAGGAACCTCCCCGGTCTGCTTCTGCAGCGCCTTCTTAGGCACGGCCTTCAGCAATTGCAACGACGATTTGCCCTAGCTCGCCAAATCTTAGTAAATAATAAATAGGGAAAAACTTGTCGCAAAGAATAGCGCTTATCCGCGCCGCACGCGATCGAAGGATTCGCTTGTCACGGGGTAGCCGAGATGCGCTGGAATGCACAGATAGCTCTGCCCTTCGCGATCTTCGACCCACGGCGTGACGAGTTCGACCGGAAACTGCCGAGAATGAACGGAAAATCCTGCAAAATCAGTGGCTTGTGCAATACGCTCGAGATTGCGGCGGGTCGGGAAGATCACCGACACCTCGCCGCGATCAGCCATCGCCAGCGTCTCCTCGGCGCTCGCCCAGAAGATATGGCTGTGCTCGGCTTCTTCGACCGTCAGTTCATGGCTGTGCGGCGGGGCGGCGACGGCATAAAATCGCGTATCGAATGTCCGGGCCTCTTTGAAATTCGGGCACCAGCGGGCGAAGGGAACGAATGATTCCAACGCGATTCGATCGCCGCGCGCAGCCAGAATATCGGAAAGCAGCGTGCCGTCGAGCAGCGCTCGACGCACCTCCGCCACCTCTTTTTCCGCCAACCCCGGCCAGCCGACCGCCAGCCCGGTTTCCTCCAGCGTCTCGCGCAGCGCGGCGACACGCGCCGCGCCATCGGCCTCGTCGACCCCGAAGCCATAGCGGCCCGCCACGCGATAATCGTCGGGATCGACCCGCCCCCCCGGAAATACGACGGCGCCCGCCGCGAAGGCCATCTTTGCCGACCGCTTGACCATCAATATCTCGTCGGGGCCGCCGCTGTCCGACGGCCGCATGATCACAAGCGTCGCAGCGGGCACGGCGCCATCGGGCAAGACGGCGGGCGGTGTGGTCGGCGAAGTGGTGTCGGTCATGACGAAATCGATAACTGTGCCGCGCCGCCCTGTCATCTCGGCATTTCATCCCGGCATTGCGGGTGCGCGCGGACGGGTGCAAGATGACGCGCAATCGGGCGATCCGGAACGGGGAGCAGGATATTGGGAATCGTCGAGATTTTGGGCGTCGCCGGCAGCCTCAGCCTTCTTGCCGGCTGGCGGCTCTACCTCACTATATTGGCGACCGGCGTCGCGATGCGGTTCGGCTGGCTCCCGCTCCCCGAACATCTCGCGGCGCTGCAGATTCTCGCCAATCCCTGGGTGTTGGGCGTGGCGGCAATTGGGACGCTCGCCGAGTTCCTCGCCGACAAGATCGCGTGGGTGGATTCGGTCTGGGACACGGTTCACGGCATCGTCCGCCCTCTGGGCGGTGCGCTCCTCGCGCTTGCGCTCGTCGATTCCTCGGACCCCGCATGGCAGGTCATTGCCTTCCTGCTCGGCGGTGGCGGCGCGCTGCTTAGCCACGGGGCGAAGGCGACGACACGCGCGGTCGTCAACGTCAGCCCCGAGCCCTTCAGCAACGCCGCGGTTTCCACCGGCGAAGATGTCGCGACGGGCGGCCTGCTCGCACTCGCCATCGCCTATCCGCCGCTCGCGATCATTATCGCGATCCTGCTCGCGGTGGCCGCGATCGTGGTGATCATCGCACTGCGGCGGCTGCTCCGCAACGTCAAGGCGACGCTGAAGCGCGCGCTGGGCGACGAGCCGGCGGCGCCAATCGATGCTTAACAGTTTGGCAATATTCAGTTAATAAGCTCGACGAACAGGGGGGCACCGACCCGATAAGGGAGCGATGTCCCATGTCCCCGAAGCAGTCCCTCAGGCCGATACTCCTGTCTTCCGTCGCCGCCCTCGCGCTTGGACAGGCCTCTCCCGCCCTTGCGCAATGCGTCTTTACGCCCACCGCGGGTGACGATCTCCATATCTGCGACAGCGGCACGTCCGTGGGCGGGCTCGACGATCCGGGCGGAAACAACCAACTCACCCTCCCGGCCGGCGGCACCGGCACCCTCGCGGGCGACGTCAACTTCGGCGGCGGCGCCGACATCGTCGTCATCGATTCGGGCCGGATCGAGGGCGCGGTTGACCAAGGCAATGGCGACGACAGCTTCTCGATTAGCGCCGGGACCGTCACCGGCCAGGTGCAGCAAGGCGAAGGCATTGACGACTTTGTCATGACGGGCGGCGAGATCGACCGGCTCAATCAGGGCGGTTCGATGGATACGTTCCAGATGACCGGCGGCCGCATCGTGGATGCCTTCGACGACGGCGACACGGCACGGATGACCGGCGGGCGGATCGGCCGCGTCAATATGAAGCTTGCCGACAATCTCTTCGACATGTCGGGCGGGATCATCGACCGCAACCTCGTCGCCGGCTTCGGCAACGACACGATCATCCTTTCGGGCGGGACGATCGGCGGTAATATCAGCGTGTCGGGCGGCACCGACAGCATGACGATCACCGGCGGGTCGGTGGGCGGCGACGTGCTGATGAGCGTCGGCACCGACAGCCTCGTCTGGGACGGCGGCGGCGTCGTCCACGGCACGGTCGACCTGGGCGGCGACGACGACAGCGCCCGGCTTGCCAATCTAACCAATGCCAACCTCGGCGGCTCGCCGCGGATCACGGGCGGGGTGGGCAGCGATGCGCTGGTTTTCGACAATGTCACGACGGACGGGGTCGCGCGCTTCGACGGCTGGGAAAATATCCAGGCGACGAACGACAGCGAACTGACGTTCGACGGCTTGCTGACGCTCGGCGACGCGGGCACGGGCACCGGGCGCTTCGAACTCGACGCGTCGAGCACGATCTTCGGCGGTGGCCAGCAAGGCGGGATCGTCGCCTTCACGGCGGGCGAGCGCGCGACGCTGATCAACGCCGGACGCATCGATCTGACCAACGGCGGCAATGCGCCGGGCGACAGCTTTACCGTCGGCGGCGACTATGTCGGCAACGATGGATTGTTGCTGATCGATACCGTACTGGGCGACGACGCATCGCTTTCCGACAAGCTGGTGATCGATGGCGGCAGTGCCTCGGGCACGACGGGGATCAGTGTGTTCAATGCCGGCGGAACCGGCGCGGTCACCCAGCAGAACGGCATTCTTGTCGTCGAGGCGATCAATGGCGCGACGACCGCAAGCGGTGCCTTCGCACTCAACAGCCGGATCGCCGTCGGCGCCTTTGAATATTTCCTGTTTCGCGGCGGCACCACGGCTGGCAGCGGCGAGAACTGGTATCTCCGATCAACGTTGCCGCCGCCGCCCGAGCCGACGCCGGAGCCCGAAACC
>NZ_JNFC01000015.1 GCF_000756385.1 Sphingopyxis sp. LC363 | reverse complement strand
GGCAACAGCGGTGCGATAATCGCCCACTCCGCATCGCTCAAATCAAAACGCGCCATGATCCACCTCCAAACTCAGTGAATCACAGTCCAGCCTTACACGGAATCCAATTTATGGGTTCAGCACCTAGGCAGCAAGCTGCCAAGTCTGCGTTGCCCCTCCCCTGAAGGGGAGGGGCTAAATAGGATCGGGAATGGCCGCTCACCACCCCAAAGCCGACGTCAGACAAGCAGCCTCACGCCACTCCGTGATACCACCACACTCCGTCGCGCTCCTCGCGCTTCACGCGCCCTTCGACCTCGAGCCGCTTGAGATGCGCGAGCGCCTCGCCGGTTGCCAGTCCCTGATTATGCTCGCCGATCGGGCGATTGAAGAGCAGGGGAAAGCTGTCGACCGCGCGCATCGGCGCCTTCGCCGCGGCTTCGGCGAGGTTGTAGAGCCGCATGCGATGCTCGTCGCGCAGCGCCATCAGGCGGACGTGCAGCCCCCTGAACGGCTCGCCGTGCGCGGGGCAGACGGTGACGTCGGCGGGCACCGTCGCGAGCAATTTGTCGATCGACGCGAGCCATTCGCCGAGCGGATCGGCGTCGGGCTCGGTAATGTTGACCGAAACGTTCGAACTGATCCGCGGCAGCACCTGATCGCCCGACACCAGCACGCCCTCGCGCTCGTTCCACAGGCATGCGTGCTCGGGGCTGTGCCCCGATCCGGTGACGACGCGCCAGCGGTGCTCACCCATATCGAGCGTCTCACCGTCGGCGATCCGCACATAGGAGCGCGGCAGCGCAAAGATCATCCGCTGGAACATGTTCCAGCCGCGCTCCCGCTGCGCCTCGATCGCCGCCTCGTCCCAGCCTGCCGCGCGCGACTGCGCGAGAACTTCGTCGGGCGCGCTGTCGGATGAATCGGCGACGATCGCGCGCGCCGTCAGCATCTCGCCGCGCGTCATCCACAGTTTGACGCCCTGCTTCTTCGCGATCCAGCCCGCGAGCCCGATATGGTCGGGGTGCAGGTGGGTGCCGATGACGCGCGTGATGCGCTTGTCCCTCAGCGCGCCGGCATAGAGCGCCTTCCACGCGTCGGAACACATGGTGAGGCAGATGCCGGTGTCGACCACCGCCATGCCGTCGCCGCGCTCATCGGCGTCGTCGAGCAACCAGCTGTTGATATGGCCGAGCGACCCCGGCATCGGGATGCGTGCCCAGCGGATGCCGTTCGCGATGCGGATCGTCTCGCCCGCCCCCGGCGCGGCGTCGCCCCACGGATAGGTGAGGCCGGCATGGCTCGTCGCCGTGAAGCTGTCGTCCTGGGTCAGCGAGGCGTCCGGCGAGCCGCTGGCCGCCGGGATATTGTCCTCGTCCGTCCCCGCCATGCCTCAGTCTTCGCCGTCGGTTTCGGCCTCTTCGGCGGCGCGCGCTTCGGCCGCCGCGGTGCGTTCGGCGCGCAGCTCTTCGATCAGTGCTTGGCGGTCGCCTTCGAAGCGGCTGTCCTCGGGCGCCTTGATGCCGGCCTTCTTCGCCGCCTTGGCGACGAGCGCGTCGAGTTCGCGCTGCGAGCAGAGGCCGAGCGTCACCGGATCCTTGGGCACGATGTTCGCGCTGTTCCAGTGGCTGCGGTCGCGGATCGCGCCGATGGTGTTGCGGGTGGTGCCGATCAGCTTGCCGATCGCGCCATCCGATACTTCGGGATGGTTCTTCAGGATCCACGCGATGCCGTCGGGCTTGTCCTGGCGCTTGCTTACGGGCGTGTACCGCGGGCCGCGGGTGCGGCGAATCGTGTCTTGCGCCTGCACACTCATCTTGAGCTTGTAATTGGGGTCCTTCTGGCCCTTTTCGATCTCTTCCATCGAAAGCTCGTGCGCGCGGACGGGGTCGCGGCCGGTATATTTGGTCGCGGCGGTCTCGTCGGCGATCGCCTGCACTTCGAGGATGTGAATCCCGCAATATTCGGCGATCTGGCCGAAGGTGAGCCCGGTGTTGTCGACCAGCCAGGCAGCGGTCGCGTGCGGCATCAGCGGGGTCGGATTGGCATTGGCCATGACGATAAAGTCTCCATGCGGAAATAATAAGGGCCGCCCCTCGCGGGGCGGCCATTCGGCGGTCGATGTAGACCTGTTTTAGGTTGCGGGCAAGGGGTGGGCGGCAGAGGAGAGGCCGGCGACGGATTCGACGAGCCAGGCACAGACCGCCCGCACATCGGCACAGGCCATATTCGCCGGCGTCGCGAGCATATGATAGCTGTCGCCTTCGATGACGGGGCCGAAGGGATGGACTAGCAGCCCCGCGTCGATCTCGGGCCGGGCGAGGATCAGGCTGCCGATCGCGACGCCATGCCCGGCGACCGCGGCTTGCAGGGCATGATCGTCCGAATTGAAACGCGGCCCTTCGTCGACCGCCAGCCCTTCCACCCCGACAAGCCCCGCCCATCGCTGCCAATCGGGTGCGTTCGCGGGCCGGCGCCATTCGACATGCAGCAAGGTGGCGCGCAAAAGGTCTTGCGACGCGGACAGGCCCAGCTTCGGGCTGCAAAGCAATCCAAAGCGTTCCGAAAAAAGCGGTTGGCCGACCAGCCCGTCGAAAGGACCCCGGCCGTATCGAACCGCCACATCGGCCTGCCCCGCCGTCAGATCGACAGGCTCATCGGATGAATGCAGCCGCAGATCGAACTCGGGAAAGCGTTCGCGAAACGAGCCGAGTGCGGGCAGAAGCTTGCGCGCGGTAAATTGTATCGTCGCCGTCAATGTGACCGCCGTGCGGCGCGGGGCCGGCGCAAGATCGGCAAGCGTCCGTTCGAACATGTCGAAGCCGTCGCGCAATGTCGGATAAAGCCGTTCGGCCGCTTGGGTCAGCGCGACCTGCCGCACTTGGCGAATGAACAGCGCGAAGCCCAATATGTCCTCCAGAAGCCGGATCTGGTGGCTGATCGCCGTCGGCGTCACCCCAAGCTCGTCCGCGGCCTTTCGAAAACTGAGATGGCGCGCGGCCGCCTCGAATGCGCGCAAGGCGCCAAGCGGCGGAAGTTTCCGGTTTCGCATCATGGATGAGGTAAATTGATTCATTGGCTGAGATATTCGCGTTCGACCGGAGGGTTTGTAACGAGATAGGTTCATCCAGTCGTCAAAACAAATGAACTGGATTATCTCATGACTCTCCCTGAAGCGCCAGCATTCCGCATACTCCACATCGATTCCAGCGCCCGGCCGGGCCTTTCGGGTCGGGACCGGCACGGCTCGCACAGCCGGCGTTTGAGCGGGCGGTTCGTGCGCCGATGGTCGGACGCGCGGCCACAAGACCGGGTCGCCTACCGCGACGTCGGCGCGGTCCCGCCGTCGCATGTCGACGCCGAATGGATCGCCGCCGCCTTCTCGCCGCCCGAAAAGCGTAGCGACGACCAGCGCGCCCGGCTGGCCGAAAGCGACAGACTGATCGCCGAGCTGGTGGCGGCGGATCTCGTCGTCATCGGGGCACCGATGTATAATTTCGGCATGCCGGCGCCGCTGAAGGCCTGGGTCGATAATATCGTGCGCGTCGGCGTCACCTTCGGCTTCGACCGGAAACGCGCGGGCGAGCCCTACTGGCCGATGCTGCCTTCGGGAAAACGGCTGGTCGTCCTCGGCGCGCGCGGCGATTATGGCTATGACGCCGGCGGGCGTCAGGCGGACATCAATTTCGTCGAGGCCGGCCTGAAAGCGCCCCTCGCCTATATCGGGCTTCGCGACGCCACGTCGATCGCCATCGAATATGACGAGTTCGCCGACGCACGCCTCGCCCGGTCGATCGCCGCCGCCGAAGTCGCCGTCGACGCGCTGGTGGACCGGATGATCGCGGGAATGGACGAAAGCGTGGCCGCCTGACCGCTATCGCATCGGCGCCTCAAACCGCGGCGCTCCTACGGGCCGCACTGCCAGAGCCCGGCGAAGACGCGCCGCGCGCCGTCGGCACGATCGGCGGTCAGCGTCGCGGGGCGCGGCGGCGATTCACCCTCGCCCTGCGCCAGACCGGTCAGCGCGACGCGCAGCTCCAGCCCCTTGGCGTAGAACTTCGTGCCCTTCGCCATCGCGTCGAAACCGCCGTTAGCGGAGACCGTCTCGATCGAGTCGCCGACCTTTACGATACCGCGCGACGGCTCCTCGGACGCGACATCGCCCTGCGCGAGCAGGATCGGCTGCGCGCCTTCGTCGTCGGCGAAGCTGCACGCGAGTTCGCCTTTCAGCTTGGCACCGCTGACATCGGCCTCGGTCAGCATGGCGAGTTCGATCGGCGAGCCATCGCCGCCGCGCGTCGGAACGTCGGTCGGCTTGATCGGCGGGGGCGCCTCGGCCGCCTTGGCATTGTCGGCGGATCCGGTCGGCGCCGTTTCGGTCTGGGATGGCTGTGAACAGGCAGCGAGAGCAAGAGCAAGGCTTGTAACGGGAAACAAAAGATTACGCATATTCATTCGGAAAGATCATCCTCTTGATTGCCCCCCGTTTCCCAACCGCCGAAAAGTGCGGGTCGTTCCCTCGGCTCATCCCACGAGGAGCACGATCTTCCCCACATGCGCGCCCGCCTGCATCCGCTCATGCGCCGCGGCGGCCTCGGTCAGCGCGAAGCTCTGATCCATCGCGGGTTTCCACGCGCCCTCGGCGAGCCGCGGCCAGAGCGTGCCGTGAATCTCGTCGGCAAGCGCCGCTTTGAATGCGGCGCTTCGCGCACGCAGCGTCGACCCGGTCAGCGTCAGCCGGCGGCGCATGACCTGCGAAATGTCGATCTCGACCTTCGCGCCGCGCTGGAAGGCGATCGTCACATGGCGGCCGTCGTCGGCGAGGCACTCGAGGTTGCGTGGTACATAGTCGCCGCCGACCATGTCGAGCACGACCTCGACGCCGCGGCCGCCGGTGAACGCCTTCACCGCCTCGACATAATCCTCGCTCGAATAATCGACCGCCAGGTCGGCGCCGAGCGCGGTCGCGGCGGCGCATTTGTCGGCGTTGCCGCAGGTCACGATGACCTTGATGTCGAACAATTTGCATAGCCCGATCGCGGTCGTCCCGATCCCGCTGGTACCGCCGTGGACCAGCACCGTCTCACCCTCGCGCACCCAGGCGCGCTCGAACAGGTTATGCCATACGGTGAAGATGGTCTCGGGCAGCGCCGCCGCCTCCGCCATCGAAAAACCCTTCGGCACCGGCAGGCAGCTCCCGACCGGCGCGACGCAATATTCGGCATAACCGCCGCCCGCGACGAGCGCGCATACCGCCTGTCCGAGAAGCTCGGGATCGCCGCCCGGACCGACCGCCGCGATTACCCCCGCGACCTCCAGCCCCGGCAGGTCCGACGCGCCCGGCGGCGGCGGGTAGAAACCCATACGCTGCAGCACATCGGGGCGGTTCACCCCCGCCGCGGCGACACGGATCAGCACCTCGCCCGGCGCCGGCTGCGGCACGGGCCGCGTTTCGGGCCGCAACATTTCGGGCCCGCCCGGCGCACTGATGGCGATGGCGGTCATTTCTGCTGGCACGCTGGTCACTTCATTCCCCCACTGGTCCCGGTTCCATCACCCCTGCCGCGCCTTATTGACAGTGCGGCGACACGGGTCAACAGTCGCGCGCCCATATTCACATTAGGGACCAGGAGGATGCGCCATGGACGATGACGACCTTCCCCGCCGCCGCGACGATGTTCTGACGGCGCTGACCCGACAGCCGCTCGAACCCCTTTCGGTCAACGAACTCGACGACCGCATCGCCGCGCTCGAAGGCGAGATCGCGCGGATCAAGGCGCACCGCGCCGCGGCGACAAGCCAGAAGGCGGCGGCCGAAGCGCTGTTCCGGAAAAGCTGAGCGGGAAATCGCCGGCGCCCGCAAGAAACGCCGGCGACATCGCCCCTTACGCAACCTCGGCGTAGCGAAGCAGGTCGATCATCGTGAAATCGTCGCCCTTTTTCGAGGCGTCGACCGTCGGCAGGAAAGGCTGCCATTCGGGGTCCTGCGACAGATAGGAACCCTTGTCGCCCTGCAGCAGGCCGATGAACACCTCGGTCACGATCCGCGCCCCGACGGGTCCCAGCCGCTCGCCATTCTGCGTCACCTGCGCCTCGCGCAATATGTAGAACCAGAGCGGCGTCCGGTCGTCGAAGCCGTGCGGCTTGAGATCGGACAAATCGCCCTTCGACAATTCGGGCAGCTTCATCGCGCGCGCGACGCGCTGGCCAGAGGGCAGCGAGAAGGTCAGGTGGCGGAGCAAATTGCGCTGCGCGAGCGACGCCGGATTGGTCTTGGGATCGGGGTTCGGGACGACCGAGCCCGGCAAGCGGAACAGCGAGGTCGACAGCGTCGTGTCGATCTTCTTGTTCGGCTTCACATTGCCGTCGCTGAAATCGAAGAAGGTCGGCCAGTCGATAAAGCGCCGCGGTGCACGGCAACCGCCCGACAGATCGTCGGGGTCGTTGGGGTCCGACGGCGTCGGGGTGAAGATCATCGCAAAGAAGGGATTCCCGCCCTCGCCGGTGAAATTCGCGCGATACGACGGACGCACCTGGCTGTGCCCGAAACGATAGGCGGCGACCGAAAATTCGACCGGAATATAGGGCTCGTTGTTCCAGCGGTAAAATTTGCGGCCGTTCGTCAGCACATCGTCGACCACCGCACCACCGCACGTCTTGCGCAGGAATTCATGGACGATCATCCATTGATAGTGCCAGCGCACGATCCGCTGCGCTTCGGCGAAAATCTCGTCCGAAACGGTCAGCTTGATCTTGGTCTTCACATAGTCGACGACGCGATTGTGGAACTTCAGGAAGGCGACCTGAAGCTGGCCGATGATCAGATTTTCATCGTCGCGCGGATCGGCGATCAGCGCGACATTCTGGCTGTTGCGCGGCAGGTCGAACCTGTCCGCTGTGCCCGTGGGTTCGAGCAGGAACTTGCCGCCCTTGCCGCCCTGCGTGTCATAGAGATGCGGGCTGCCGCCCGGCCCGGCGCCATAGACATTGTCGAGCCCGAAACTGGGCGTACGGAAATTGGCGATCTGTTCGGGATCGGCCTGCCGCTCGAGGCTCGACGTCGGGTCGAAGGTCATGTCATGGTCGAGGAACTGGCCGAGGAAGGTGAAGCCCGCGGTCAGGTTCGGGTTGTCGCTGTTCTTCGCTGACAGCGCCGGGTCGGTGATCAGTTCGGCGGGGGTCTTGTTCAGCTTGTCCTTGGCATCCATGATGCCGCCGACTTTGCCGATCTCGATCAGCGCAGCCCTGACATCGGGGGTGTCGGCGGCAAAGGGCGGCAGTTCGCCGAACATGCGGCCGAAGCGGCCGGCGTCGGAATATTTGGAGCGCGGCGGAACGATGTCGCGCGGATATACGCCGTGACGAGGCATGGCAGTCTCTCCTGTTGGTTATGGTCTGGGTCGGGACGATCCACCCACCAAGGAGAGCTGACATCCGCTGTTCTGGTGCGAACCTGCGGCAAGGATTGCTCCCGCGCGTGCGCAATCCCAAGATTTTAGGTGGCTAATTCAGAATTAACATGCCGGGTCGCGGCGGAATCGCGACGGGATGAGCCTATTCGGCTTCGGTGCTGAGCCCGAGCTCGGGGATGCCGATCGAGCGCCGCCCGCCGAAATCGGCGCGCACGACGATCACCCCCTGCTTTTCCATATAGTCGACGAGGCGGCGGATGCGTCCGGGCGAGCGGCTGCCATAGGCGCGGCCGAGAATCTCGTCGTCGGGACAGGGCTCGCCGTCCATCGCGGCGCGCGCGATCTGGAGGAAGGGCGCGAACATGTCGTGCGGTAGCCGGTCGGCGACGATCAGCGCCTCGCGCCAGCGCGGCTCGGCAGGATCGAACACACCCCCCTTGGCTAGCGCGAAGCGGCGGCGGAAGGCGGCGAGGTCGAGCGGCACCTTCTTCAATTTCTGCATCCGGCAGCGCACCGAAAAATCCTGATAGAGGAAGGCTTCGGGCTGGAAGGCGCAATCGGGGTCGGAGAGCATCTCCTGCAACGTCTCGACCACCACCGCGTCGCTCTGCTCGGCCTCCGCGGCCGCCTCGACGATGTCGAGCACCGGCGGCGCGTCGGCGTCCTCGTGCAACGCTTCGCTCGCGGCGATGCGTTCCAGCACCTCGCTTGCTGCAACGGGCTCGGGTTCGGGCGCGAAGACGCGCGGCTGGGCCGGCGCCTCCATCTCGGTGAAGAGCATCGAGCGCATATCCTCGCCGCCCGCTTGCGGAAGCGGCATTAGCCCGTGCGTCCCCATGCGTGTCGAGGTCTGAGTCGATCCGATCCGCACAGCGATCGGCCGCCGCGAGATCGCGGGACCGAGCCCGAGGAAATGCCCGCGTTCGAGGTCGCGGATCGTCTCGGCCTGCCGCCGCTCCATGCCGAGCAGGTCAGCGGCGCGCGCCATGTCGATGTCAAGAAAGGTGCGCCCCATCAGGAAATTGCTCGCTTCGGCGGCGACATTCTTGGCGAGCTTCGCCAGCCGCTGCGTCGCGATCGCCCCCGCCAGACCGCGCTTGCGCCCGCGGCACATCAAATTGGTCATCGCGCCGAGGCTCGCGCGGCGGACATTGTCGGCGACGTCGCCCGCGACGCTCGGCGCGAACATCTGCGCCTCGTCGACCACGACGAGCGCCGGAAACCAATGCTCGCGCGGCGCATCGAACAGCGCATTCAGGAACGCCGCGGCGCAGGTCATCTGCGCCTCGATATCGAGCGACTCGAGGCTGAGGATGATCGACGCGCGATGCTCGCGGATGCGCGCGCCCATCGCCGCAATCTCGCGTTCATTATAGTCGCCGCCGTTGATCACGACATGGGCATAGGCATCGGCGAGCGTCACGAAATCGCCCTCGGGATCGATCACGATCTGCTGCACCAGCGCGGCGCTTTCCTCGAGGATGCGGCGCAGCAGGTGCGACTTGCCCGACCCCGAATTGCCCTGGACGAGCAGGCGCGTCGCGAGCAGTTCCTGCACGTCGATGCGCACGCCCTGCCCCGCACTGTCGGTCCCGATGTCGATGCTGGTCTTCACGCTGGCCGCCCTATCGGGGCGCTTGGGCAAAGACAACCGCGCGAGGTTCGGACCGGCGGATTTTGCCGCGCGATCTTGCCAAGCCGCGCGAAGGCGCCAAAAAGGGCGGCATGGATTTCGACGACCAGCTCCGCCACTATTTCGGCACCGCCGACATCGCGGCGATCCGCCCCGAGGCGCACGCCGCGGGCACCGAACGCATGCGCGTCGACTTCGGCCTCGAAACCAACCCCGGCCGCCGCTTCGCGCTGTGGGCGCTGATGTACATGCTCGGCGTCGCCCCCGACCTCGACGTCGCGTTCAAGGACGAGGGCGAGCGCAACACGGCGCGCGACTTCATGGACATGGTCGACCGGACGGGCGGAGATGAAGGCGGCTGACGACCGTAGTCGCCCGGCTTTTGCCGCTACCCGCAGGACTTCACGCGAAATTATCGCTGTCCTACAAAATCCGGCCGCATTAGCCTCGCTCCATGACCCGTGCGCGCCCTTCTCGACCTCGACCGGCGAGGTCCTCGCGCGCGAGGGGTGTCAACTTCGTCTACTTCCGCACCGCCATCGTCACCAAACCTCGACGCCCCGTTAACCATAGTGCAACCCCCGTCACTGTAATTTCACAAAGCCGACCGCTTTTCCCTTGCGGTGGGGCGGCGGCATCGCCACGTTATGTTCCTAAGGGGGCCGTCCTCTCCCCGGCCTGGTCCCCGCAAGGAGATGAATGACCATGCCGTCCTTTTCGGAAAGCCTCGAAAAGACCCTCCATAACGCGCTGAAAGCCGCTTCGGAGCGCCATCACGAATATGCGACGCTCGAGCATCTGCTCTACGCGCTGATCGACGACGATCATGCCGCCGAAGTGATGCGTGCGTGCGGCGTCGCGCTCGACGACCTGCAATCGGCGGTCGTCCACTATCTCGACACCGAACTCGATAGCCTGAAGGTCGAGGGACACAGCGACCCGTCGCCAACGTCGGGCTTCCAGCGCGTCGTCCAGCGCGCGATCCTCCACGTTCAGTCTTCGGGCAAGGACGAGGTGACGGGCGCCAACGTCCTCGTCGCGCTCTTCTCCGAACGCGAATCCTACGCCGTCTATTTCCTGCAGCAGCAGGATCTGACGCGCCTCGATGCCGTCTCCTATTTGAGCCACGGCGTCGGCAAGGGCGGCAAACCCTCGCCGCAGGCCGAACCCGAGGAAAAGGAAGAGACGAAGGACAAGGACAGCAGCGGCAAGAACAAGAAGGAAACCGCGCTCGACCAGTTCACCGTCAACCTCAACGAAAAGGCAAAGACCGGCAAGGTCGATCCGTTGATCGGCCGCAACGCCGAGGTCGACCGCACGATCCAGATCCTCTGCCGCCGCAGCAAGAACAACCCGCTCTATGTCGGCGATCCGGGCGTCGGCAAGACCGCGATCGCCGAAGGCCTCGCGCGCAAGATCATCGAGGGCGACGTGCCCGAGGTGTTACTGCCCGCGGTGATCTATTCGCTCGACATGGGCGCGCTGCTCGCGGGCACGCGCTATCGCGGCGATTTCGAGGAGCGGCTGAAACAGGTCGTCACCGAGCTCGAAGGCCTGCCGCACGCGATCCTGTTCATCGACGAGATCCACACCGTGATCGGTGCCGGCGCGACGAGCGGCGGCGCGATGGATGCGTCGAACCTCCTGAAGCCCGCGCTGTCGGGCGGCGTCATCCGCTGCATCGGCTCGACGACGTACAAGGAGTTCCGCAACCATTTCGAAAAGGACCGCGCGCTGCTCCGCCGCTTCCAGAAGATCGACGTGGTCGAACCGACGCTCGAGGACACCAAGAAAATCCTCGCAGGGCTCCGCAGCGCGTTCGAGGCGCACCACCAGGTGCGCTACACGCCCGATGCGATCAACGCTGCGGTCGACCTGTCGGCGCGCTACATCAACGACCGCAAATTGCCCGACAAGGCGATCGACGTGATCGACGAGGTCGGCGCGATGCAGATGCTCGTCGCCCCGTCGAAGCGCAAGAAGACGATCACCGCGAAGGAGATCGAGGCCGTGATCGCGACGATGGCACGCATCCCGCCCAAGTCGGTGTCAACCGACGACAAGGCGACGCTCGCCAGCCTCGAAACCGACCTCAAGCGCGTGGTGTTCGGTCAGAATACCGCGATCGAAGTGCTGTCGTCGGCGATCAAATTGAGCCGCGCGGGCCTGCGCGATCCCGAGAAGCCGATCGGCAACTATCTCTTCTCGGGTCCCACGGGCGTCGGCAAGACCGAGGTCGCGAAGCAGCTCGCGTCGATCATGGGCATCCCGCTCCAGCGTTTCGACATGTCCGAATATATGGAGCGGCACAGCGTGTCGCGCCTGATCGGCGCGCCTCCGGGCTATGTCGGTTACGATCAGGGCGGGCTGCTCACCGATGCGATCGACCAGAACCCGCATTGCGTGCTGCTGCTCGACGAGATCGAAAAGGCGCATCCCGACCTGTTCAACATCCTGCTTCAGGTGATGGACAACGGCCGCCTGACCGACCACCATGGCAAGACCGTCGACTTCCGCAACGTCATCCTGATCATGACGACCAACGCGGGCGCCAGCGACATGGCGCGCGAGTCGATCGGTTTCGGCCAGTCGACGCGCGAGGATGTGCAGGAAGAGGCGGTGAAGCGCATGTTCCCCCCCGAATTCCGCAACCGCCTCGATGCGATCGTGCCCTTCGGCTATCTGCCGCCCGAGGTCGTCGCGCGCGTCGTCGACAAGTTCATCCTCGAGCTTGAGTTGCAGCTTGCCGACCGCAACGTCCACATCCAGCTCGACGATGCGGCGCGCGAATGGCTGACCGGCAAGGGCTATGACAAGCTCTATGGCGCGCGTCCGATGGGCCGCCTGATCCAGGAAAAGATCAAGCAGCCGCTCGCCGAGGAATTGCTCTTCGGCAAGCTCGTCCACGGCGGCGAGGTCAAGGTGAAGATGAAGACCGGCGAGGACGCCCATGTCGGCAACCCGCTGACCTTCGAAATCCCCCCCGCCGCGCCGAAGGCCGCGAAGGGCAAGGCGAAGGGCAAGGCCGAGAAGGCGGCGGAGTAAAGCCAAATAGCTCCCCTCCCGCTTGCGGGAGGGGCAGCGAGACTTGCGAGCTTGCTCGCTAGTCGCAGCGGGGAGGGTTGTAACGCCACAACCCCTCCCCAAACCCCTCCCGCAAGCGGGAGGGGCTTACTGCCCTCGCAATTCGGCGCCGCATCGCCTATATCATCCCCATGTACGACTATGTCACCGTAACCGCCGACGAAACATCGGCCCCCGCCCGCGTCCGCGACGGCACGATCAAGCTGCACGACGAGGCGGGCTTTGCCGGCATGCGCAAGGCGGGGCGGCTGTCGGCCGAAATCCTCGACGCGCTCGTTCCCTTCGTCCAGCCCGGCGTGACCACGGCGGAGATCGACAACCTCGTCCGCACGATGATGCTCGATGGCGGGGGCATTCCGGCGACACTCGGCTACCGCGGTTTCACGCATAGCTGCTGCACCAGCATCAACCATGTCGTGTGCCACGGCATTCCCGACGACAAGCCGGTGCGCGAGGGCGACATCGTCAACATCGACGTCACGAGCATCGTCGACGGCTGGCACGGCGATACCAGCCGCATGTATCTGGTCGGCGACGTGGGCGTAAAGGCGAAGCGCCTCGTCGAAGTCACCTATGAATGCCTGATGCTCGGGATCGAGCAGGCGAAGCCCGGCAACCGTATGGGCGACGTCGCGCACGCGATCCAGACGCACGCCGAAAAGCACCGCTATTCGGTCGTCCGCGATTTCTGCGGCCACGGCCTCGGCCAGATGTTCCACGACGCGCCGGAGGTCGTCCATGCCGGCCGCCCCGGCACGGGACCCGAACTTCGCCCCGGCATGTTCTTCACGATCGAGCCGATGATCAACACCGGCAAATATGCGGTGAAGATGCTCGCCGACGGCTGGACCGCGGTGACCCGCGACCGCTCGCTTTCGGCGCAGTTCGAGCACAGCATCGGCATCACCGAGAGCGGCTGCGAGATTTTCACTGCCAGCCCCAAGGGCCTGAACGCGCCGCCTTGGCAATAAGCGGCGCAACGATTCCAGTTTCGTCATCCCGGACTTGATCCGGGATCCATGACTCAACGCAGCACTCGCCTTCGTGGACCCCGGATCAAGTCCGGGATGACGAGTGTCGGTATGCCCCCTCTCCTATCCCCCATTTTCCCGCTTGCGCCCATGCGCCTTCGCGCGCACTCTTGACGTTAACGTCAACGATAGGCGTCGAACGGGAGAGCAAGTTATGGCGAAACGGGTCCTTTCGGCCGCGCTGCTGGGCTGCGCGGCTTTGGCATTGGCGGCGTGCAACGCATCGAAGAATGACAGCATCTCGGGCGGCGGATCGCTCGACGAGGCGGAAAAGGCCAGCGAGACCCTGCTCAAGACCGGCGGCAACGGCGACGACTGGGGCGCGATCGGCTTCAGCTACGACGAACAGCGCTTCAGCCCGCTGAAAGATATTGACGCGTCGAACGTCGGGCAGCTCGGCATCGCCTGGACCGCCGACCTCGACGATGCGCGCGGGCAGGAGGCGACCCCGGTGGTCGTCGACGGCGTGATGTATGTGAGCCACGCCTGGTCGAAGGTCAGCGCCTGGGACGCCGCGACGGGCAAACCCCTATGGAAATTCGATCCCAAGGTCCCGGGTGAGCGCGCGGTCCATGCCTGCTGCGACGTCGTCAACCGCGGCGTCGCCGTCTGGGGCGACAAGCTGTTCGTCGGCGCGCTCGACGGCCGGCTGATCGCTCTCGACAGGAAGACGGGCAAGGAAATCTGGTCGACGCAGACCTTTGACACCTCGAAACCTTACACCATCACCGGCGCGCCGCGCGTCGTGAAGGACATGGTGCTGATCGGCAACGGCGGCGCCGAATTCGGCGTGCGCGGCTATGTCACCGCCTATGACGCCGACACCGGCAAGGAGCGCTGGCGCTTCTACACCGCGCCCAACCCGACGAAGGCCAGGGACGGCGCGGCCAGCGACGACATTTTCGCGAGCAAGGCCAACGCAACCTGGTCCGACAAGGGCGAATGGCAGACCTCGGGCGGCGGCGGCACTGTGTGGGACGCGATCGTCTACGACAAGGATCTCGACCAGATCTATCTCGGCGTCGGCAACGGCAACCCGTGGAACCACGGCACGCGCTCGAACGGCGAGGGCGACAACTGGTTCCTCTCGTCGGTCGTCGCGCTCGACGCCACGACAGGCAAGTACAAGTGGCATTATCAGGAAACGCCGGGCGAAACGTGGGACTATACCGCGACGCAGCCGATCATTCTCGCCGAGCAGGCGGTGGGCGGCAAGCCCACCAAGGTGCTGTACCATGCGCCGAAGAACGGCTTCTTCTTCACCATCGACCGCACGACCGGCAAGCTGATCGACGCCAAGCCGTTTGTCGACGGGATCAACTGGGCGGCGGGTTACGACATGGCCACCGGCCGCCCGATCGAAAATCCCGAGGCGCGCTTCTACAAGACCGGCAAGCCCTTCATCGCGATCCCGGGCGCGCTCGGCGCGCACAATTGGCACCCGATGAGCTACAATCCGGCGACGGGGCTCGTCTACATCCCCGCGCAGCAGATTCCGCAAGCCTATCTTCAGGACATGAACGAGCTCGACCGGCGCAAGGTCGTCGGCTTCAACGTCGGCACCTCGCTGACCGGAACGCTGCTGCCCGACGACAAGGCGGCGTTCCGCGCCGCGGTCGCGGCCACGACCGGCCGCCTCGTCGCCTTCGACCCGCGCACAGGCAAGGTCGCGTGGGGCGTCGACTATCCCGCGGCGTGGAACGGCGGCACGATGACGACCGCCGGCAACCTCGTTTTCCAGGGAACAAGTACCGGGCGCTTTCGCGCCTATGCCGCCGACACCGGCAAACAATTGCTCGACCTCGACATGCAGTCGGGGATCGTCAGCGCGCCTTCGACCTTCCGCGTCGGCGGCATCCAATATGTCGCGTTCCAGACGAGCAAGGGCGGCGCCTTTCCGCTCGTCGCCGGGGTTGCGGGCGGGGTGACGCGCAAGGTGCCCAATATCCCGCGCCTCATCGTGATGAAGATCGGCGGCACGGTAAAACTCCCCGCCCCGCCCGCCTCGGCGGCGCTCGCGTGGAACCCGCCGCCGCAGTTCGGCACGCCGGCTCAGGTCGCGGCGGGCAAGGCGCATTTCGGGCGCTATTGCATCGTGTGTCACGGCGACAGCGCGATCGGCAACGGCTTCACCCCCGACCTGCGCGTTTCGGGCACGCTCGCCAATGCCGACGCCTGGAAATCGGTCATCATCGACGGCGCGCTCAAGGACCGCGGCATGGTGAGCTTCGCCAAGGTGCTGAGCCCCGCCGATGCTGAGGCGCTGCGCGCCTATGTCATCGACCGCTCGAACTGGACCAAAGCCAACCTGCCCGACGCGTCGGCGCCGATGGGACGCTGATTGCCCAAATTATAGGCACCCGGATAACGCCGTTGCTCGCGCTTTGGGCAGCGGCCTCATTTCGTTTCGAAATTCTTACCAAATCCCCGCGATTCGCCAATTGGCACGGCTTTTGATTGGTGCAAGATGGCGGGACACCGCACCGACTCGACGGCGGACCGGACAGGCAGGCCTGATCCGGCTTGACGTGCGAAAGCGGCGACCAGCCCAAAGGGGGACGAGAAGCGTGAAGAAGATTGAGGCGATCATCAAGCCGTTCAAGCTCGACGAAGTGAAGGAAGCGCTGCACGAAGTGGGTGTCAGCGGGATCACCGTCACCGAAGCCAAGGGTTTCGGCCGGCAGAAGGGTCACACCGAACTCTATCGCGGCGCCGAATATGTCGTCGACTTTCTGCCCAAGGTGAAGCTCGAGGTCATCGTCGAGGATTCGATGGCGGAGCGCGTCGTGGAGGCAATCGCCGCCGCCGCGCAGACCGGCCGGATCGGCGACGGCAAGATCTTCGTCATCCCGGTCGAGACCGCGCTCCGCATCCGCACCGGCGAACGCAACGAGGATGCGCTTTAATCTCTCCACATTTTCGACAACCCGACAACCCGGCACGCCGGACCATTTCGCAAGAAGGAAGCTAAACGATGGCTACGAAGCCCAAGGATATCATCGCGCGGATCAAGGAAAACGACATCGAGTGGGTCGACCTGCGCTTCACCGACCCCAAGGGCAAGTGGCAGCATCTGACCATGGTTGCCTCGGTCCTCGGCGAGGACGAACTCGAAGACGGCCTGATGTTCGACGGCTCGTCGATCGAAGGCTGGAAGGCGATCAACGAGTCGGACATGATCCTGAAGCCCGACCTCGACGCCGTCTATGACGACCCCTTCTCGGCAACCCCGATGCTCGTGATGTTCTGCGACATCGTCGAGCCTTCGACCGGCGAAGGCTATGCCCGCGACCCGCGCACCACGGCAAAGCGCGCCGAAGCCTATGTCGCCTCGACCGGCATCGGCGACACCGTCTATGTCGGCCCCGAAGCCGAATTCTTCATGTTCGACGACGTGCGTTTCGAAACCGGCTACAACAAGTCGGGCTTCGAGATCGACGATATCGAACTGCCGACCAACACCGGCCGCAGCTATGAGGGCGGCAACCTCGCGCACCGTCCGCGCGCCAAGGGCGGCTATTTCCCCGTCGCCCCGGTCGACAGCGCGGTCGACATCCGCGGCGAGATGGTCTCGACGATGCTCGAAATGGGCCTGCCGTGCGACAAGCATCACCATGAGGTCGCCGCCGCGCAGCACGAACTCGGCCTGACCTTCGGCACGCTCACCGAAACCGCAGACCGCATGCAGATCTACAAATATGTCGTGCACCAGGTCGCACACGCCTATGGCAAGACCGCGACCTTCATGCCGAAGCCGATCAAGGACGACAACGGCAGCGGCATGCACACCCACATCTCGATCTGGGAAAAGGGTAAGCCGCTCTTCGCCGGCAACGGCTATGCGGGGCTTTCCGACATGTGCCTCTATTTCATCGGCGGCGTGATCAAGCACGCCAAGGCCTTGAACGCCTTCACCAACCCGACGACGAACAGCTACAAGCGCCTTGTCCCGGGCTTCGAAGCGCCGGTGCTGCTCGCTTACTCGAGCCGCAACCGTTCGGCCTCGTGCCGCATCCCTTACGGCGCGGGCGCCAAGGCGAAGCGCGTCGAATTCCGCTTCCCCGACGCGATGGCGAACCCCTATCTCTGCTATTCGGCGCTGCTGATGGCGGGGCTCGACGGCATCCAGAACAAGATCCACCCCGGCGACGCGATGGACAAGAATCTGTATGACCTGCCCCCCGAGGAACTGAGCGAAGTCCCGACCGTGTGCGGCTCGCTTCGCGAAGCGCTCGACAGCCTGATGGCCGACCACGACTTCCTCCTGAAGGGCGACGTGTTCAGCAAGGACCAGATCGAGGCCTATGTCGAGCTGAAGTGGGACGAGGTTTACCGCTTCGAACAGACGCCGAGCCCGGTCGAGTTCGATATGTACTACAGCGCCTGACCAACAGGGGGCTTTGTAGCGGGGCGTCCGGTTCGGGGGAACCGGGCGCCCCTTTGCTTATGCGCTTGCTCGCCGCGCCTTGCCCGCTTACCCCCGACGTAGTTGCGCGCGGCGACCAGCCCGGGCAAGCCTTTGCAAACGCGCAAAGAGGAGAGACAGTTGGTGAAGCGGCTCCATACGGCGGCAGCGATGCTCCTTCTGACGGCAGCGTGCGCCTACGCCAGCGATCGGGCGGAACCCGCGACCACTCCGGCGGGCTATCGCGAGGCGGCTTTGGAGCTCGACGCAGCGATCGCGGCAAAGGATGAAGCCGCGCTTGAGCGGCTGATCGCGGAGGATTTTCTCTGGGTCCGCGGTAGCGGCGCAAAGGGCGACAAAGCGGACTTCATCGGCGCGCTGACGGCGCCCGCCATTCGCATCGAACCCTTCCGTGCGAGCGAACCCCGCTGGATTATCTCAGGCAATAGCGCGCTGCTGGCCGCGACCAACGAGTTGCGCGGCACCGCCGATGGCGAACCCTTCGTCGATCGCCATCGCTTTGCCGATCACTGGCTGTGGCGCGACGGCGGCTGGCGGCTGGTCTACGCCCAAGTGACGCCACTGCCCGAAACCGCCGATCC
Organism: Sphingopyxis sp. LC363; assembly: GCF_000756385.1. Lineage (GTDB taxonomy): Bacteria > Pseudomonadota > Alphaproteobacteria > Sphingomonadales > Sphingomonadaceae > Sphingopyxis. The sequence goes on along the minus strand of NZ_JNFC01000015.1, from coordinate 48,485 downwards.
GGATGGCGGCTAGAGCGTTATCTGGGACTACCGCACCATCATGCCGCGCTTGCCGACCGCGACGAAGCTGCCGCCGATCAGCGAAGCCGCCAGCACTGCGATAACGTCGATCGCCGAAAGCGACGCGTTCCAGCCGAGCGCGTCGAACGCCGCCCAGGGCAGAAGGATCGCGCAGGCGATCAAAAAGGCCCAGGAACCGCCCTCCAGCCCGAGTTGCCGGTCGAACTCGTCATAGACGCGGAGCCAGCGGAACGACGCCAAGCTCACCACCAGCAGGACCGCCAGCGCCGCGAGCGCGACGCCGGGCGCCACGGGACCGGCCGCGAAACCGGGCGACCGCGCGAGCGCGACCAGCATGAGCGTGACGCCCGCCCATCCCATATAGAGCGCCGAGCGCAGCAGCTTGGCCCGGTCGTCGACCAGTTCCTCGGCGTCGCCGACGTTGAGCAGCCGCGCCCCGGCGCGCGGCGCGGCGAGGCCGAAACCGATCATCGCAGTGGTCAGCAGATAGACCAGTCCAACACCCGCCAACGCCACGCGCGAAGGCTGCATGGCGACGAGCGGCCCCTCGCCCGCGAGCCACATCAGCAGCGAAAAGCTGCTCGCGCCGAACGCCATGCCGGCGAGCGCGCTGAATGCCGTCTTTTTCCACCGCCGTGTCCGGTCGTCGATCGTCGAATGGCTCATTTTTCATCCTCCGGAATCCAGTGATGGATAAACAGTTCGCGCACTTCGAGCCCGAACAGGTGGGCCATGCGCAGCGCGAGCGGCAGGCTGGGGTCATATTTGTCGGTTTCGACCGCGTTGATCGTCTGTCGCGACACGCCGAGCCGGCGGGCCAGTTCGCCCTGGCTCCATCCCGCACCTTCGCGATGTTCGCGCACCCGATTTTCCAAAGGCCATCCCTTCACCTGTCAAGAGCTCTTTACAGGCTTCGCGTCAAACTGTCAAACACTCTTTACACCCATCCTCCGCCGCGCCGCGATTACGCTTTGGTAAGCCGGCGCGGTTAAAAGGCGGACGAGATCGAGGGGGATGTTCGATGATGCGTATCGTGATTCTGGCGGCCGCGACCCTGCTCGCCGCCGGCTGCGACAAGATGATCGAACTGGTGAACCAGACGCGCACCGTCGCCGCACCACGCGAGGAAGTGTTCGCCAAGATGTTCGGCGACGACGGCGCCTTCGCCGGCCTGCCGCTCGTCACCAACGGCGGATCGACGCGGCTCTACGAACTTGTCGCCGAAAAGGGCGAGCCCGGGTTCGAAAAGCTGATCCCCGACGAACGGCCCGAAGCGTACAAAGTCAAGGTCGCCGTCGCGATGGAAATCCCGCGAGAGGCGCATCTGATCTACAGCGTCGATGACGGCGCACTCACGACAGGGCTGAAATTCACTTTCGAGGAACTGGCGCCCGATCGCACGCGGGTCGCATTCACCATCGACGAACTGACCGGCGGCGGCGCGAAAGGTCTTCAGGTCAACCGGTCCGCGCTGAAACGGATCGCGCGCGACGCGCTCGGCAAGCTCGACGATTTCGAGGAGATCGACGAGGCCGCCTGACGCATTTCTCCGATCCGTCGGCCAAGACCCGAGCTTGCGCGCTGCGCCGGCAAGTGTCACCCTTCCCTGACGTTGATCACGAAATGGGGTTCTGGATCATGCGGATGCGCGTCCTTTTACTCTCCTCGCTGATTCTGACCGGTTGCGGCGGAGGTGGAAGCGATGGCGGGACGGCACCCGCCGCAAACACGTCTCCAGCATTCACTTCGCTCCAGACCACCAGCGTCGCCGAAAACAGCACGGCCGCCTATCAGGCAACGGCGACCGATCCAGACGGCGATGCGCTAACCTTCGCCATCGACGGCGGCGCCGACGCGGCGCGCTTTTCGGTCACCGCCGCCGGCGCGCTCCGCTTCAACGCAGCTCCCGATTATGATCTTCCGGGCGATGCCGACGGCGACAATGTCTATGCGGTCCGGCTCAGCGTCAGCGACGGCAGAGCGGATGTCAGCCAGACGATCAATGTCACGTTGACCAATTCGAAGGAAGGCATATCCGTCCAGCGCGTCGGCACCGGCTTTAATCAGCCGACCTTCCTTCTCGGCATTCCGGGCAGCGGCGACGTCTATGTGCTGGAAAAGGCCGGGGGCGTTTATCGCCTGACCCCTTCGACCGGCGCGAAGACGCTGCTCTTCACGATCGGCGACCTGTCGACCGACGGCGAACGCGGGCTGCTCGGCATGGCGCTGCTGCCCAACCCGGCGAATTCGGATCGCTTCATGATCTATTGCACCAATGCCTCCGGTGACATCGAGATTCGCGAATATGGAACACTCTCCGGATCGCCCCGTGTGTTGGCGAGGCTTGCGATACCGCATCCCGGGGCGAACAACCATAATGGCGGCGCGATGGCCTTTGGCCCCGACGGCTTGCTCTATGTCGGGGTGGGCGATGGCGGGGGCTCGGGTGATCCGGGTAATAACGCCCAGAATCCCGATTCGCGGCTCGGCAAGATATTGCGGATCCGGGTGGTCGAAGACCCCTATGCGGGTGCATCGGTTCCCAGCGATGAGGGTTTCCTGGCGCCCGCCCCTGGCAATCCCTATCTGGCCGGCGGCGGCGACCGCTATGTCTACGCGACCGGCTTGCGCAATCCGTTCCGTTTTTCCTTCTCGGGATCGACCCTGATCATAGGTGACGTCGGCCAGGGTGCGGTCGAAGAAATCGATATGGTGACGACCACCCAGCCGGGCCTCAATTTCGGCTGGCGTTTCAGGGAAGGCACCCGGCCCTATACCGGCACGCCGCCCGGCGGCCTGATCGATCCGGTCGCCGAATATGGTCACGGCGACGGTCCGCGGCAGGGCAATTCGGTCACCGGCGGCTATGTCTACCGCGGCCCGGTGACCTCGCTCCAGGGTCAATATGTCTTCGCCGACTTCGTCTCGGACAATATCTGGACGGTCCCATTTTCCAGCCTTGTCCCTGGCCAGACGCTCGCCTCATCGCGTTTCGCGCGGCGCAACGAGGATTTCGCGCCCAACGCGGGGACACTGAACTCGATCGCCTCCTTCGGCGAGGACAGCGCCGGCAATCTGTTCCTCGTCAGCCTTGGCGGCGATATTTTCATGGTGCGCCAGGGAACCTGAGCGCGGCGGCGCGGCTTTTTCGAGCGGGGGACTAACCCGCAAAGGAGCCATCATGGCCGCCCCCCTCACCGCCACCGCAATCAATTGCTCGCTCTCAAGCCGCGGGCGGAAAAGCTCGACCGACGCGATGCTCGCGGTGCTCGCCGAACATTTCGCCGCGCATGAGGTGACGGTCGCGGACCCGATCCGAATCGCCGCGCACAACATCAAATGGGGCGTCACATCGGACGAGGGCGAAGGCGACGACTGGCCGAAGATTCGTGAGCGCATCCTCGCCGCCGACATATTGATCTTTGGCACCCCGATCTGGATGGGACAGGCATCGAGCGTCGCCAAGCTCGTGATGGAACGGATGGACGCCTTCCTCTCCGAAACCGACGCCAAGGGGCGGATGCCCAGCTATTCCAAAGTCGCGGTCGCCGCGATCGTCGGCAACGAGGATGGCGCGCATAATGTTGCGTCGCAAATCTTTCAGGCGCTGAACGATGTCGGCTGGACGATCCCCGCAGTCGCCGCCTGTTACTGGGTCGGCGAGGCGATGGGTTCGGTGGACTTCAAGGATTTGAAGGAAGCGCCGAAGAAGGTGACCGAGACCGCCGGGATGGTCGCGGCGAACGCCGCACATCTCGCGCGGTTGCTGAAGGATGCGCCCTATCCGGGCTGACGAGGTTGCGCGAAGGCTTCAAGCGAGGCACAAACTGACCGTCGCCCCCGCGAAGGCGGGGGCCGCTAGAGAGGTAGCGCAGGGTTGCCGGCGGCCCCCGCCTTCACGGGGGCGACGTTTGGATCATCCGGAGTCCCCATGAAATCATTGCCCTTTGCCGCTCTCATCGCCCTCCAGCTCGCCCTTGCCCCCACAGCGCAGGCGAAGCTGAGCAAAGCCGAGAGCGCGATGGTGCAGACGGTGGAGGCCGAACAGGGTCGCAGCCTCGCGCTGCTCGAAAAACTGGTCAACCAGAACAGCGGCTCGCTCAACCTCGAAGGGGTTGAAAAGGTCGGTGCGATGATGCGCGCCGAACTCGAACCCTTGGGTTTCAAGGTCGAATGGAAGCCGATGCGCAAGACCGGCCGCGCCGGCCACCTGATCGCGACGCACGCCGGCAAGCCCGACGCCAAGCGCCTGCTCCTCATCGCGCATCTCGACACGGTGTTCGAGCCCGACTCGCCGTTCCAGCGCTTCGAACGCATGGGCGACAAAGCGAAGGGGCCGGGAGTCAGCGACGACAAGGGCGGGATGGTCGTCGTCGTCGCGGCGCTGCGCGCGATGCACAAGGCGGGGACGCTGAAGGGCGCCAATATCGAATTTCACATGACCGGCGACGAGGAAGATACGGGGCATCCGCAAGCGGTCGCGCGTGCCGACCTGATCGCCGCGGGCAAGCGCGTCGACGTCGCGCTGGGGTTCGAAGGCCTGGTCCGCGATGGCGGCGCCGACATGAGTTCGATCGCGCGGCGCTCGTCGGAAAGCTGGCAGGTCACCGCGACCGGCAAGACGGGGCACAGCTCGGGCATTTTCAGCGCCGATGCCGGCGACGGCGCGATCTATGAGCTCGCGCGCATCATCCACCGCTTTCGCACCGAGCTGCCCGAACCGAACCTGACTTTCAACGTCGGACTGATCGCGGGCGGCGAGCAGGTGTCGCTCGACGAAGGCAAGATTCGCGCGAGCGCGAACGGCAAGACCAATATCATCGCTGCGACCGCGATCGCGCGCGGCGACCTGCGCACGCTGTCGGCCGAACAGGCGGCGCGCGTGAAGGACAAGATGGCGGCGATCGTCGCCGATCATGCCCCCGGCACCGGCGCCACCCTCGCTTTCGACCCCGGCGGCTATCCGGCAATGGCGCCGACCGACGGCAACCGCGCGCTGCTGACGCGGCTCAACGCCGTCAACCGCGACCTCGGTCTCGCCGAAATGGCCGCGCTCGATCCCTTGAAGCGCGGCGCCGCCGACATCAGCTTCGTCGCGCCGCACGTCGACAGCCTCGCGGGACTCGGCGCCTATTCGACGGGCGATCACGGCCCCGAGGAGACGGTCGACATCCCCAGCATCAGCCGTCAGGCGACGCGCGCCGCCATATTGATGTCGCGGCTCGCTGCGGAAAAACGCTGACCCGCCAGATTTGGCAGTTGGCCTTGCTTGATTCATCCGCCACAGTGATTAGGTAGCAATCCGAGACGGAATTGACCGCCGATGGGAGAAGAATGATGAGCACCGAAACGCACCTCAAACAAAATTACATCGGCGGCCGCTGGGTCGACAGCAAGGGTGGCAAGCTTCACGACGTGATCAACCCCGCGACCGAGGAAGCGGCGTCGACCGTCGTGCTCGGTACCGCCGCCGACGTCGACGATGCCGTCGCCGCGGCGAAGGAGGCCTTCAAGAGCTTCTCGCAGACGACGCGCGAAGAACGGGTCGACCTGCTGAACCGCATCGTCGAGGAATATAAGAAGCGCGCGCCCGATCTCGCCAAGTCGATGGCCTCCGAAATGGGCGCCCCGGTCAGCTTCGCGGGCACCGCGCAGGTCGGCGCCGGCATCGGCGGCTTCCTCGGCACGATCGCCGCGCTCAAGGATTTCAGCTTCACCGAAAAATATGCCGCGGGCATGATCGCGTATGAGCCGATCGGCGTCGTCGGCATGATCACGCCGTGGAACTGGCCGCTCAACCAGATCGCGCTCAAGGTCGCCCCGGCACTTGCCGCGGGCAACACGATGATCCTCAAGCCCTCCGAAGAATGCCCCGGCAACGCGGTGATCTTCGCCGAGATTCTCGACGCCGCGGGCGTCCCCGCCGGCGTGTTCAACCTCGTGCAGGGCGACGGCCCGACGGTCGGCAACGCGATCAGCGCGCACCCCGGCATCGAGATGGTGAGCTTCACCGGATCGACCCGCGCCGGGATCCTCGTCGCCAAGGCGGCGGCCGACACCGTCAAGCGCGTCCATCAGGAGCTCGGCGGCAAGTCGCCGAACATCGTCCTGCCCGACGCCGATTTCGCCGCGGTGCTGCCCCCGACGGTGCAGGGCGTGCTCGTCAACACCGGCCAGAGCTGCATCGCGCCGACGCGCATCCTCGTCCAGAAGGAGCGCGAGGCCGAAGCCGTTGGCGTGATCAAGGCGATGTTCGACGGCACACAGGTCGGCGATCCACAGGCCGAGGGCGGCCATATCGGCCCCGTCGTCAACAAGGCGCAGTTCGACAAGATCCAGGGCCTGATCCAGTCGGCGATCGATGAAGGCGCGACGCTCGAGACCGGCGGCACCGGCCTGCCCTCGAACGTCAACCGCGGCTATTATATCAAGCCGACCGTCTTCTCGGGCGTCACCCCCGACATGCGCATCGCGAAGGAAGAGGTGTTCGGCCCCGTCGCGACGATCATGGCCTATGACACGCTCGAACAGGCGGTCGATATCGCCAACGACACCGAATATGGCCTGTCGGCCGTCGTTTCGGGCGACCCGGCCAAGGCCGCCGAGATCGCGCCGAAGCTGCGCGCCGGCATGGTCGCGGTCAACGCATGGGGCCCCGGCCCGGGCGCGGCGTTCGGCGGCTACAAGGCGTCGGGCAACGGCCGCGAAGGCGGCGTGTTCGGGCTGAAGGATTTTATGGAAGTGAAATCGATCAGCGGCATTCCTGCGTAAATCGATTCCTGCCTGCGGCGAAGCCGTGGGGAGGGGAACCGCCCGCGGAGCGGGTGGTGGAGGGGCCGCGCCCAAGCCCCTCCGTCAGCCGCTACGCGACTGCCACCTCGCCATCGCTTCGCGACAGGGAGGATCAAAGGCCCCTCCCTTGCAGGGAGGGGTTTTTCTTTGCGCACCGGAAAGCTACACGCGCTGGCATGACCACCCATTCGCCGCTCGCCCCCGCCACCTTCCCCGCGCTCCCCGACATCGCCGGGGTCACGCGCCGCGTCGCGCGCGCGCGCTACAAAGATTGGGACCGCTGCGATCTCACCTTCGTCGAGCTCGCGCCCGGCACTACCGTCGCAGGCGTCTTCACGCGCAATGTCTGCTGCTCGTCCGAAGTCGAACTCGGCCGCGAACAGGTAAAGGGCGGATCGGGCCGCGCGCTCATCGTCAACGCGGGCAACAGCAATGCCTTCACCGGCTATCGCGGGCGCGAGGCGGTCGAGCAGATCATGGAACAGGTCGCCGGCCACCTCGGCTGCGCGCCAAGCGAAGTCTTCGTCAGCTCGACCGGCGTGATCGGCGTTCCCTTGCCCAAGGACAAGGCGCGCGCCGGCGTCGACGCCGCGCTCACCGCCGAGCCCTGCTCGTGGGAAGCCGCCGCCGAGACGATCGGCACCACCGACACCTTTGCCAAGGGCGCCGCCGCGAGCGCGATCGTCGGCGGCACGACCGTCCACGTCGCAGGCATCGTCAAAGGCTCGGGCATGATCGCGCCCGACATGGCGACGATGCTCGGCTATATCTTCACTAACGCCGCGGTCGCGCCCGCGCTGTTGCAGGAGATGCTGAACGAAGCGACCGGCGGCAGCTTCAACAGCATCACCGTCGACAGCGACACCTCGACCAGCGACACGGTGCTGCTCTTCGCAACGGGGCAAGCCGGAAACGCCCTGCTCTCCACGCGCGACGATCCCGGCGCCGACGCCCTCTACGCCGCGATCCGCGAAGTCGCACTCGACCTCGCGCATCAGGTGGTGCGCGACGGCGAGGGCGCGTCGAAATTCATCGAAATCCAGGTCACCGGTGCGACCAGCGACGACAGTGCGAAGCGCGTCGCGCTCGCCATCGCCAACTCGCCGCTGGTGAAAACCGCGATTGCGGGCGAGGACGCGAACTGGGGCCGCGTCGTCATGGCGGTGGGCAAAGCGGGCGAACCCGCCGACCGCGACCGCCTCGCGATCCGCTTCGGCGATCATTGGGTCGCAAAGGACGGGCTGCCGGTGGATGGTTACGACGAAGCGCCCGTCGCGGCGCATCTCAAAGGGCAGGACATCCGCATCGGCGCCGACCTCGGGCTCGGCGAAGGCCGCGCGACCGTCTGGACCTGCGACCTCACTCACGGATACATCAGCATCAACGCCGATTACCGTAGCTGACGCCGCGCGATCGTCAGTCCGCGAGCGCGGTCCACTTCGCATCGCCTGACGCATTCGCGACCACCGCTTCGACGAAGGCCATCGTCCGCAACCCGTCGGCGATGCCGGGAAACCAGCCGGCCGCGCCGCGCGGCGGCGGCGTCGCGTCGCCCGCGCGCAGCGCGCGGCCGAAGCTGCGATAGAGGTTAGCGAACGCCTCGATATAGCCTTCGGGATGCCCCGCCGGGGTGCGCAGCCGCGCCATCGCCGAGGGATCGAGCCCCGGCCCGCCGGCGCGGATCACTTCGGCCGGGCGGTCGAGCCAGCGCAACGTCAGGCTGTTCGGCTCCATCTGCGACCATTCGAGCCCACCTTCCTCGCCATGGATACGCAGGCGCAGGCCATTCTCGTCGCCCGCGGCGACTTGGCTCGCCTTCAACACGCCGCGCGCGCCGCCTTCGAAACGCAGCAGCGCCGCCACATCGTCGTCGAGGCGGCGGCCCGCAACATGCGTGGTCAGTTCGGCGCTCAGCGATTCGACCGCAAGCCCCGAGACATGCTCGGCAAGCTGAAAGGCGTGCGTCCCGATATCGCCGAGACAGCCACCGAGCCCGGCCCGCGCCGGATCGGTCCGCCATTCGGCCTGCTTGTTGCCGTCCGCGTCGATCGGCCGGCTGAGCCAGCCTTGCGAATATTCGGCCTGCACCAGCCGGATCTTGCCGAAATCGCCGCGCGCAACGCGCACGCGCGCCTCTTCGATCAGCGGATAGCCGCTATAGGTGAAGGTCAGCCCGTAGAGCTTGCCGCTGCGCGCGACCGCCGCGGCGATCGCCTGCGCTTCGGCCAGATTCAACGCCATCGGCTTTTCGGACAGGACGTGAAAACCCGCGTCGAGCGCCGTGATCGCCATCGGGGCGTGGAGATGATTCGGCGTGACGATCGCGAGCGCTTCCATCCGCTCGCCTGCGGGAAGCGCCGCTTCCGCGGCAAGCAAAGCGTCGAAGGTCGCATAGCCGCGACCGGGATCGAGTCCCAGCGCTTCGGCGCTCCGCCGGTTGCGGGCCGCGTCGGCGCTGAACGCACCGCATACCAATTCATATTCGCTATCGAGCGCGGCGGCCATACGGTGCACCGCACCGATGAAAGCGCCCTCGCCACCACCCACCATGCCATAGCGAATTTTCGACCGACCGTTCATCGCATTCCCTCTGCCAGAATTCATAAAATTGTTTGCATTATTCGTTTTTAAACGGTTACATCATCGCACCGGCTGTTGCCAGACGGGAGAGGATAATGAAATTTCTGTTCGCCCTGCCGTTCGCGGGTGTCATATTTACTGCATTTATGCTTGCGCCGTTTCCCGCGGCCTATGCCGGCCCGACAGGTGCCGGTGCGCAGGCGTTCGCCGCGTGCAAGGCCTGCCATACGCTCGAAGCGGGCGGCAAAAGCGTGATGGGCCCCAATCTGCACGGCCTGATGGGCCGGACGGCGGGCTCGGTCGCCGGGTTCAATTACAGCCCGGCGCTCAAGGCCTCGAAAATTCGCTGGGATGAAAAATCGCTCGACGAATATCTCGCCGCGCCGACCAAGAAGGTGCCCGGCACGCGCATGGTCGTCAAAGTGACCGATCCGGCGCGCCGCGCGGCACTGATCGCCTATCTCAAAGCCGAAACCAAGTGACCGGGAAGGCAGGCGCATGAAGGGTCCGGCTGTATTCCTCGCGCAGTTCATGGGCGACGCGGCGCCGTTCGACACATTGCCCTCGGCGGCGCGCTGGATGGCGGATGCGGGCTATGTCGGCATCCAGATTCCGACCTGGGACAGCCGCTGCATCGATCTCGTCCAAGCCGCCGAGAGTCAGGATTATTGCGACGAGCTTGCCGGTACCTGCCGCGAGGCGGGGGTCGAGATCACCGAGCTGTCGACGCATCTGCAGGGCCAGTTGGTCGCGGTGCACCCCGCTTACGACGCGCAATTCGATGCCTTCGCGCCCGATGCGCTGAAGGGCAAGCCAGCCGAGCGGCAGAAATGGGCGGTCGAGCAGCTTCATCTTGCCGCCAAAGCGAGCCGGCGGCTCGGTCTTAATGCCCACGCGACTTTTTCGGGCGCGCTCGCCTGGCCCTATCTCTACCCTTGGCCGCAGCGCCCCGCGGGACTGGTCGAAGAAGCCTTCGCCGAACTCGCGAAACGCTGGCGGCCGATCCTCGACGCCTTCGATGCAGAGGGCGTCGACCTCGCTTATGAGATTCATCCCGGCGAAGACCTTCACGACGGCGTCACCTTCGAACGCTTCCTCGCCGGCGTCGATAATCACCCGCGCGCCAACATCCTCTACGATCCCAGCCATTATGTGCTGCAGGCGCTCGATTACCTCCAGTTCATCGACATTTATCACGAGCGGATCCGGATGTTTCACGTCAAGGACGCGGAACTCAATCCAACCGGGCGCTCGGGGGTCTATGGCGGCTTTCAGGACTGGGTCGATCGCCCCGGGCGCTTCCGCTCACTGGGCGACGGACAGGTCGATTTCAGCGGGATTTTTTCGAAGCTCACGCAGTACGGCTATTCCGGCTGGGCGGTGCTCGAATGGGAATGCTGCCTGAAACATCCCGAGGACGGCGCGCGCGAAGGCGCGCCCTTCATCGCCGCGCATATGATCCGCAAGGCCGACAAGGCGTTCGACGATTTCGCGGGCGGCAGCGATCCGGCGCTCAACCGCGCGATGCTGGGGCTCGACTGAAAAGATAATCGACAAAAATAATCGACAAGCGGGGAGAGGGACGCATGACCACGACATTGCACAAGGGCCGATTATTCTGGCTGGGCGTGCTCGCGCTGTTCACCGCCGCGGCGAGCCTCGCGATCCGTGGCGCGATCGCCAGCGGGCTCAAGGCCGAATGGATCGACCCGGTCGCCCCGCTCCAGGCGGGCGAGTTGATAGCCGCCGCGCTCGGCGCCGCGTTCCTCAGCTTCGCGATCACGCTGTTCGTGGCGAGTGCCTTGCTCGACCAGATCGGCATGAAGCGGTGTCTGGCGGGCGCGGGGCTATGCTTCATCCTCGGCCCGTTGATGATCGTCACCGCGGGCCATGTCGCGACCGGCATGACAATCTATTGGCTCGTCTGGACCGGCATGCTGCTCAGCGGCATCGGCTGGGGGCTGACCGAGGCGGCGATCAATCCGCTGACCGCGCAGCTCTATCCCGAAGACACGACGCACCGGCTCAACGTGCTGCACGCCTGGTTCCCCGGCGGCATCATCGTCGGCGGGCTCGCGGGCTTCTTCCTTTCGGCCGCCCTGCCGTGGCAGGGCATCATGGCGCTGGTGATGATCCCCGCCGCCGCGACCGTGATCATCGCCGCAACGACACGCTTTCCGCCGCCGCTGCGCGAGCAAAGCGGCGTCAGTTTCGGCGAGATGATGGGCGAAGTGTTTCGCCGCCCGAGCTTCTTCATCTGGTTCGGCGCGATGTTCCTGACCGCGGCGTCCGAACTCGCCCCCGGCCAGTGGATCGACGTCGCGCTGTCGAACCGCGTCGGCATGCGCGGCATATTGTTGCTCGTCTATGTCAACGCGCTGATGTTCGTTTTCCGCCATTTCGCGGGGCGGCTCGCAAACAAGATTTCGAACCCCGGGCTGCTCTGGGTGTCGAGCCTGCTCGCGGCGATCGGCCTGTTCATGCTGAGCCAGGCGCAGTCGCCGGTGGCGGCGATCCTCGCCTCGACCGTCTGGGGCCTCGGCGTCTGCGTGATGTGGCCGACGATGCTCGCCTCGGTCGCCGAACGCTATCCGCGCGGTGGATCGTGGGCGATGGGGCTGGTCGGATCGGCGGGTGCGCTCGCCAGCTTCTTCGTGCTGCCGCAATTGGGCGCGATGTTCGACCGCGCCAAGATCGAGTTCGCCGGCGGGCCCGAAGCCTTCGCGCGGCTCACCGGCGGCGCCAAGCTCGCGGTCGAGGACGCCGCTGCGTCGCTGTCCTTCCAGCGGCTCGCGATCCTGCCCGTCGTCCTGCTCGCCGTGTTCGGCTTCATCTGGCTGCGCGAGCGCGGCAAGTCGCGCGCGGCGCTCGCGGGCGAGGCGGCGTGACGCTCTCGCGTCGAACCCTGTTGGCGAGTGGCGCCGTGGCGGCCGCAACGACGGCCGCCACCGGTGCGCCGCCATCGAACGCGGCGCGCTTTTCGCTGAAATATGCCCCGCACGAAGGCAGCTTCAAAAGTCGCGGCGGGCGGCTCGAACAGATCGCCTTCGCCGCCGATCAGGGTTTCACCGCGTGGGAGGATAATGAAGCCGCCGGCCGTTCGGTCGCCGACCAGAGCGCGATGGCACGCGCGCTGCAGCAGCGCGGCATGACGATGGGCGTGTTCGTCGCGAGCATGCCGCGCTGGGGCGATTTCCGGCCGCAGCTCGGCGGTAACGACGATGGCGATCGCGCGCGTTTTCTGGCCGATATCCGAAGCTCGGTCGACGTCGCCAAGCGGCTGAACGCCAAACATATGACGATCGTACCCGGCTTCATGGACCGCAAGCTGCCGGTCGAGATCCAGACCGCGCGCGTGATCGACGTGCTGCGCCGCGCCGCCGAAATCTACGAACCGCACGGGCTCGTCATGGTGATGGAGCCGCTCAATACGCTGGTGAACCATCCGGGCGTTTTCATGTCGACCGTGCCGCAGGGCTATGCGGTCGCGCGCGCGGTCGACAGCCCCGCGATCAAGGTGCTGGCGGACCTCTATCACGAGCAGATTCAGGCGGGGAACCTCATCAATACGCTGGAGAGCTGCTGGAACGAGATCGGCTATATCCAGTTCGGCGACAACCCCGGCCGCAACGAGCCGGGGAGCGGCGAGATCAACTATCGCAACGTCGTCCGCTGGCTCCGCGCGAAGAATTTTTCGGGCGTGATCGGCATGGAGCACGGCAATTCGGTCGAAGGCCGCGCCGGCGAGGAGCGGCTCGTCGCCGCCTATCGCGCGATCGACGCGGCATGAGGGAGAGACAGGTGAAGCGTTTCGCATGGGCCGCGGGCGTCGCGGCCGCGGTGGCGGCGGTCAGCCCCGCCGCCGCAGAGGAAAAGCCCGGATTCAAAGACACGCCGATGCTGCCCGGCGGCAAGTGGCATGTGCATGATTCGGACCGTCCGCATCCGACCGTGGTCACGCCCGGCAATGTCCCCGGCGCCCCACCCTCCGACGCCATCGTCCTGTTCGACGGCACATCGCTCGACGCGTGGCAGGCACAGGCGACGCCGTGGATCGTCAAGGACGGCGCGGCGACCTCGGCTCCGCGCGCCGACGGCAAGGGCGAAAATGCGCTGGTCAGCAAGCAAAGCTTCGGCGACGTCCAGCTCCACCTCGAATTCGCCTCGCCCAATCCGCCGAGCAAGAGCTCGCAGGATCGCGGCAACAGCGGCATCTGGTTCATGCAGCGCTACGAACTCCAGATCCTCGACGGCTACCAGAACCCGACCTATGCCGACGGCACTGTCGGGTCGATCTATGCGTGGAAGCCGCCGCTGGTGAACCCGTCGCGGATGCCCGGCGAGTGGCAGAGCTACGACATCATCTTCGAGCGGCCGCACTTCGGCGCCGACGGCAAGCTCGTCCGTCCGGCCTATGTCACCGCCTTCCTCAACGGCGTACTCGTGCAGAACCGCCAGCCGTGGCTCGGCAGCACGGTCTGGCGCAAGGTCGCCACATATGAGGCGCATGGCGATGCCGCGCCGATCCAGCTTCAGGACCATCATTCCCCGGTCTCGTTCCGCAACATCTGGGTGCGCCCGCTGCCCGAAGCGGCGGCGAGCCATGATTTCGAAGGCGAGGTGAAATGATCATCGACCGCAGAGACGCGCTCGCGGGCATGGCCGCGATGTTCGGCGCCAGTCTGTTCGCGCCGATCGCCCGTGCCGCCGCCGCGCAATTGCCGGCGATCAGCGACGGGCCGCCCTCGACCCCTGTGTTCACCGCGCAGCAACGCGCGCTGATGACCGCGCTCAGCGAGCGCGTGATGCCGACGACCGACACCCCCGGCGCGATCGCGGCGGGCGTCCCCGAATATATCGAGAAACTGCTCGCCGACTGGGCGTCGCCCGACGACCGCAAGCCGATCCTCGCCGGGCTCGACACGATCGAGGCGCGCAGCCGGAGCGATTACAAGGTCGCCGCCGACAAGGCGACGGCGGCGCAGCAGGACGCGCTGCTGACGCTCGCGATGGAAGACAAGCTGCCGGGCGGCGCGGACTTTTTCGACAAGTTCCGCCAGCTCGTGCTCACCGGCTATTTCACCTCGGAAGTCGGCATCACGCAGGAACGCGAATATCTGCCCGTCCCCGGGCGCTACGACGGCGCCTATCCCTATTCCGAGATCAAGAAGGTGTTTTCGTCATGACGATCGGCAGGCGGCAATGGATGGCGGGCGGCGCCGCGCTTGGGGCGACACTCGCAGCGGGGCCACTCATGGCAAAGAGCCTCAAATCAAAGCCGATCGGCATCCAGCTCTACACGGTGCGCGAACTCTTCGCGAAGGACCCGATGGGGACGCTCGAGCAGGTCGCCGCGATCGGCTATCGCGAGGTCGAATATGGCGGCGGCGGTTACGACAAGATGGATCACGCCGCGCTCCGCAAGACGATGGAGCGGCTCGGGCTGACATCGCCCTCGATCCATGTCGGCTATGAAGCGCTCGCCAGCGATTTCGACGGCGCGGTCGCGATGACCAAGGCGCTCGGCGCCGATACGCTGATCGTCCCCTATATGGGCGAAGCGCACCGCAGTGCCGAAAGCTGGAAGGCCGCGGTCGCCGATTTCAACCGCTATGCCGAGCGGCTTAAAAAAGCGGGGCTCGGTTTCGCCTATCACAATCATGATTTCGAGTTCACGCTGAAGCCGGGCGGTACCAGCCTGTTCGACACGCTGATCGCCGACGCCGACCCCGCGCTCGTGCAGATCGAGCTCGACCTGTTCTGGGCGGTCGCCGCGGGTGAGGACTCCAAGGCGATCATCCGGCGCCTGGCCGGACGCATCTATGCCTATCATGTCAAGGACCGCACCGCCGAGGGCAAGATGACCAGCGTCGGCAAGGGCGTCATCGATTTCGCCGACATCTTCACGCTCAACGCCGTCGCCGGCGTCAAGCATTTCTATGTCGAGAACGACCAGTCGCCCGCGCCTTACCTGCCCGACATCACCGCCAGCTTCAGCGCGCTCAGCCGCCTCCGCGCCTGACCGATATTCGAGGACAAGACATGACCGACCAGTTCGATGCGATCGTCATCGGTTCCGGAGTCAGCGGCGGATGGGCCGCGAAGGAATTGACCGAAAAGGGCCTCAAGGTGCTGATGCTCGACCGCGGGGTGATGGTCGAGCATGGCGATTACGACTATGACGGCAAGGCGGCCTATGAGGTCCCGGCGCGCGACATGATGCCCAAGGCGCTGATGGAAAGCGATTATTTCATCGCCAAGCATGGCTATGTCTCGCCGTCGAACCGGAAATTCTACAATAACGACCGGCTCAACCCCTATGCCTATGACGAGGGCGAGAAATTCTACTGGATCCGGCCCGCCGCGGTCGGCGGCAAGTCGCTGATCTGGGGGCGCTGGAGTTTCCGCTGGTCGCCGGAGGATTTCGAAGCGAACAAGCGCGAGAATGTCGGGATCGACTGGCCGATCCGTTACGACGACCTTGCGCCATGGTACGACTATGTCGAAAAATATATCGGCGTGTCGGGATCGCGCGAAAATCTGCCGCAGCTGCCCGACAGCGCGTTCCAGCCGCCGATCCAGATGAACGTCGCGGAAAAATGGGTGAAGGAGCGGCTCGAGGCGACCTCGCCGGGGCGCAAGCTGATCAACACGCGCCTCTCGAACATGACCGAGGACAAGGAGGATCAGGGGCGCAGCAAGTGCCAGTTCCGCAATCAGTGCGGGCGCGGCTGCTCGTTCGGCGCCTATTTCTCGACGCAGGCGGTTACGCTGCCTGCGGCGCGCGCGACCGGGCGGCTGACGCTGCGGTCCGACGCGGTGGTCTCCAATCTCGAATATGATCCGAAGACCAAGAAGGTCACCGGCGTGCGCGTGGTCGACGCGAAGACGAAGCAGGCCGAGGTGATCCCGGCGCGCCTCGTCTTCCTCTGCGCCTCTGCCATGGCCTCGACCCAGATCTTGATGAACTCGCGCATCCCCGGAACGGCCAAGAGCCATTTCGACGCCAGCGGCACCCTCGGCCGTTATGTGATGGACCATATCTTCCGCGTCGGAATCTCGGGCGATATTCCGGGGATGACCGACTTTATCGAATATGGCCGCCGCCCCGGCGGCGTCTATGTCCCGCGCTTCCGCAATGTCGGCGGCGAGGAAGCGATCGGTTTCAGGCGCGGCTACGGCTATCAGGGCAGCGCGCGGCGCGATCCATTGCCGCCCGAGGGCTTCGGCGCGTCGATGAAGCACGGCATGCGCGGCTATGGTCCGTGGAAATTCGGCATGGGCGCGTTCGGCGAATGCCTGCCCTATGAGGATAATCGCGTCAGCCTGCACGCCGATAAGGTCGACCGCTTCGGCATCCCGCTGATGCGCTTCGACGTCACCTTCCGCGAGAACGAGATCCGCATGATGGACGATGCGCGCAGCGAAGGCGAGGCGATGCTGCGCCGGGCGGGGCTCACCAATGTCACCAGCGGGCGCAGCGAACATGTGCCCGGCGACGCGATCCACGAAATGGGCGGCGCGCGCATGGGCGCCGATCCGCGCCAGTCGGTGCTCAACAAATGGGGCCAGGCGCACGACGCCGCCAATCTGTTCGTCACCGACGGCGCGCAGATGGCGTCGATCTCGTGCGTCAACCCGTCGCTCACCTTCATGGCGCTAACTGCGCGCGCCGCCGACCATGCGGTCAAGCAGCTCGAGGCGGGGGCGATCTAGAAATCTTCCCCGCCCCGATCGTCATCCCGGCGAAGGCCGGGATCTCGCCGGCGCGTCAGGCCGATACGGTGAGGTCCCGGCCTTCGCCGGATGACGATTCAATAAAAGACCGTCGCGCTCTCACGAGTATTGGTCGGTCTTTCCCCGCAACCGTTAAAGCGCGCCTTCAAGCCAGCCCTTGAGCGCGCTTTTCGGGGCCGCGCCGACCTTGGTGTCGGCGATCTCGCCATTTTTGAACAGGATCATCGTCGGGATGCCGCGCACGCCATATTTGCTCGGCGCGTCGGGATGATCGTCGATGTTGAGCTTGGCGATCACCACCTTGCCCGCGAGTTCATCCGAAATCTCCTCGAGCGCCGGGCCGATCATCTTGCACGGACCGCACCATTCTGCCCAGAAATCGACGAGCACCGGGGTGTCGCTGTCGAGCACGTCGGACTGGAAGCTCGCGTCGGTGATGGCCTTCGTACCCATAGTCTGAACTCCTGAAAATCTGTTGGTTCCAAGCTAGGGCGTCGGCGCGCCGGGCTCAAGGGTAGAACCCGGCAAATTCGCCTTGGTTGCCGCCAAGCCCGGCTTGTGCGCGTCGAGCAGCGCGTCGCCCAGGCGGACCAGTCGCGGCGCGGCAGTATAGAGCAAGGCCGCCTCGACCCGCCGCCGCGGAAAGATCACGCGGAGCGCGTCGCGATAGGCCGCCATCTGGCGCAGATAGGCGGGCGCGACCTCGGCGGCGCTCGCCGGGACATGCCGCCCGGTCTTGTAATCGATCACCGTCACCGCATCGCCCGCCACCAGCAGCCGGTCGACGATCCCCGCAACGACGACGCCGTCGACCACCGCCGACAGCGGCACTTCGGCGAGACTGCCGGGCCCGAACAGCGCCGCATGCGCCGGATCGCCCAGCACCGCCAGCACCTCATCGACCATCGCCTCCCGCGTCGCATCACCCAATACCGCGGCCTGCACCGACAGCCAGTGCATCGCAGCGGCGCGGCGGCGTTCGGGTGCGACGGGCGGCAGCCGCTCGAACAGCGCGTGAAGCAGCAGCCCGCGTGTCACCGCGGCGCTCCGCTCGCCCCCCTGCGGCGGCGACGCGACATCGTCCTCACCGAGCGCCGACGGCGCGAGCGGCCGCGGCGGGCGCGCTTCCTCGGGGGCGGGCTTGGTTGCCCAGTCTGGAATCGCGGTCATCAGCGCGGCGCGAACCGGCTTCTCGCGCTGCCGCGCCCACGCCTTCGCGTTCACCGTATGGACACGCTTCTGCCCCCAGCGCGGCCCGGCATCCTGCCAGCCGAGCCCCATATTCTCCATCACCCCGTCGACCGCCGCGTGCCAGCAGAGTTCGGGCAGCGAGCGATCCTCCTTCTTGGTGACCCCGGCGACCACCAGCAACTCCTCGGCGCGCGTCATCGCAACGTAAAGCAGCCGCCAATGCTCTTGGATTTCAGCCTTCGCCTTGTCATCGTGAGCAATGGCGACCGGCCCGTGCCGCTCTTCCTTCGGCAGGCCGAAGACGGGCAGCCGATCCCAGCCCTCCAGCGACAGGTCGAACCCGCGCTGGCGCTGCACCGGATCGTCGGTCGCGTCGGCGAGGATGACGATCGGCGCCTGCAAGCCCTTCGACCCGTGCACCGTCATCACGCGCACGACGTCGCTGCGCGCCTCGGTCTGGCGCTTGATGTCGGCGCGGCTTGCCTCGACCTCGCTCAGGAAGGCGAGCAGCGAAGGCGTATGCTGGCGCTCGAAGCCCAGCGCCTGGTTGAGCAGTTCGTCGATCGGGTCACGCGCCTCGCGCCCCAGCCGCGCGTAAAGCCGCCGCCGCCCCTGCATCGGCCCCGACAATATGCGGTCGAGGAAACGATAGGGCGTCGTGAAATCGGCCATGCCGAGCAGGTGGCGCAGCGCCGCCATCGTTTCCGCCGGCACCTCGGCCTCGCGATCGCGGAGCCGCTCCCACAGCGCGCGCTTGCCGCGCCCGTGCGCGAAGACGAAGAGATCGTCCTGCGACCAGCCGATCAGCGGCGACACGAGCAGCGAGGCGAGGTTGAGATCGTCGAGCGGCTGCACCGCGAAGCGCATCGCCGCCAAGAGGTCCTGCACCCCGAGCGGCTGGGTCAGCGCGAAGCGGTCGACCCCCGCCACCGGCACGCCCAAGGACTGCAGCCGCGCGACGATCCGCGCCGCGAGGTCGCGGCGGCGGCGGACGAGGATCAATATATCGCCCGGCGCGACGCTGCGCCCGTCCTTGCCGTGGAGGATCCACTCCTGCACCTCGTCGGCGATCGCGCGCGACAGCCGCAGGCTCGCGGGGTCGTTCGCGGGGGCGAGCGGATCGCCGCCCTCGGCGATATCCTCGTCGCCCGCTTCCTCGCTCTCCGCGTCAGCCGTCAGCGCCTTGCCGACCGGCAGCGGCTGCCACAGCTCGACCCGCCCCGGATGCGCGCTACGAAAGGGCAGGTGCGGCGGCTCGTCGCTCGCGAGCCCCATCGCTTCGGTGCCGCCGCCTGCCACCCACGCGTCGACGACGTCGAGCACCGCGGGGCTCGACCGGTAATTGGTGATCAGGTCGACCTCCGCAAAGGGCTGGCCGCCGTCGGCCGCCCATTCCCCAAATCTGATGCGCGCCGCCTCGAACGCCGCGGGCTCGGTGCCCTGGAAACCGAAGATCGCCTGCTTGCGGTCGCCGACGGTGAACATCGTGCGCACACGCTCGTCCTTCGCGCCCACCCCGGCGAAAAATTCCTCGGCGAGCGCCGCGACGATCGCCCATTGCCGTGTATTGGTATCCTGCGCCTCGTCGACGAGGATATGGTCGGTGCGCTGGTCGAGCTTGAAGCGCACCCATTCGCCGAACTGCCCGAGCCGCAGCAGCGACCCCGCGATCGAAATCAGATCGTCGAAATCGGCAAGCCCGCCTTCGCGCTTGGCGAGCGCATAGGCTTCAGCAAAGCGCGAGCCCAGATCCCACGCCGCCGCCAGCTCGTCGGCGATGCGCATCGCGGCGGCCGCGGCGAGCAGGTCCTGCCCCGCATCGACGATCCGCACCGCGCTGTCCGCGCAATCAGTCATCCGCCCCTTGTCGCCCGCGAAATCGGCGCGCAACTCGCCCTTGCCGGTGAGGAAACAGCCGAGCAGGTCGCCGAGCATCGCCGCGCGCGCCGGCGCATCGCCGGCGAGCCAGCGGGCCATCGCGTCCGCGCAGGCGAGCCCGGTCTTCGTTCCCCAGTTCGCGCCGCTCGCCGCGACCATGCGGACAAGATCGTCGGCGATCGCGCCGCCCGCAATCCGCGCCGTCAGCCACGCGTCGGGCGCGCCGTCCGGAAGCCCCAGCGCCGCGCGCAAATCCTGCGCGCGCGGCGGCAGGATGCGCTCGCGAAACGGCGCGGCAAAGGCATGGGCGCAGCGGACGAGAAACGCGATTGCCGCATCCTGCCCCATCCGCCGCGACAGCATCGCCGCCTGTCCGCGCATCGTGTCGCCTTCGGCGCCCGGCTGCGCGAGCAATTCGCTCAGCACCCGCCGCTGCAGATCGGCCGCCTCGCCCTCCTCGAGCGCGCGAAAGCCCGGCATGATCTTCGCTTCGAGCGGGAAGCTCGCGAGCAGGGTCTGGCAAAAGCTGTGGATGGTCTGGACCCGGATCGCGCCCGCCGCGCTGTCGATCACCGTCGCGAACAGCGACCGCGCCCGATCGAGAATGGCGGGCTGGTCCCAATCGGCGCCGAGCGCGCGAAGGTCGAGCCGCAAGTCGCCGTCGTCCATCCGCACCCACAGCGCGAGCCGCTCGTGGATGCGGTGCGCCATTTCGGCGGCACCCGCCTTGGTAAAGGTGATGCAGAGGATCGCCTCGGGCGCGACGCCCGCGAGCATCAGCCGCAGCACGCGCGCCGAGAGCACCTGCGTCTTGCCTGTCCCCGCCGACGCGCCGAGCCAGACATGCTCGCCCGGCTGTGCGGCCGCCTGCTGTGCGGGGTCGAGATCGTGGAGCCGGGTCATGGCGCGTCCCCATTCGCATCGCGCCCGCGCCCGAACCATTCGTCGCGGCGCATCAGCTGATCGTAATCGGTGAAGCGTTTCACCGCGTCGCCCGGCGCGAATGACGCGTCGCCCAGCAGGTAGAGTGCTGTCAGGTCGGCAAAGGCTGCATGGGCGCGCTCGACCGCGTCTTCGGCGGTTTTGAGCTTGCGCCGGCTTCCGTGGGTGGGCGCGATGCTGCCGTCCGCACCCTTTGCGCGGTCAACCTTGAGGCTCCAATATTCGAGCGCGTGGACCGGCCCTGCCGCAATGCCCTCCATCTTGCCCATTTCGGCCATCAGCCCGAGCAGTCCCAATTGATTGTCGAGCCCGTCGGCCGCCGCGCTGCCGCTCGGCGCCGCACCGGTCTTGTAATCGACGATCGCAAGACTGGAGTCGGCAAGCCGGTCGATCCGGTCGGCCTTTCCCGACAGCCGAATGCCGTTGAGTTCATGCACGCCCGACACCTCGGCCGCGACCGGTTCGCGTCCTTCGGCGCGCGCGTCCCACACGCGTTCGGCCGCCCAGCGCAGCGCGGGCTCGATGCGCGGAAACCAGAAAGCGCGCGCGAGCGCGTCGAGCGCCGGGTCGTCGTGCAGCCGCTCAAGCTCGGCCTCGAGCGCTTCGCGCGTCGCCCCTGCCCGCTGCCAATCCTCCATGAAGGCGTGAACGCGCGTCCCGAGCCAGCGCGGGTCGGGCCCGGCGCGCAGCGGATCGAGCACCGAAAGCCGCAGGATCCGCCCCGCGTAAAAGGCGTAGGGGTCCTTCGCCAGCAGGTCGACGCCGGTGACGCTGATCTGGCCCGGCCGCGCGTCGGCGGGCGGCCGCGGCTGCGGCATCGGCGCGGGCGCGATCGGGCCCGGCGGCACGTCGAGCGCCGCCGCGAGTGCGGTCACGCTTGCGTCCCCCAGCCGCGCCTCGCGCAATTCGCCCGCGAGCGCGGCGAGCCGCAGCCAGAAGCGCGACGCCACCGCCGGATCGCCGCCGCTGCGCAGCGCGCGCGTCACCACCACCTCGCGCGCTGCAAAGGCGCCCGCGAAGTCGTGCGCCGCCGCGCCCTGCTGGCGCTCGGGCGCCGCGAGCCCAAGCATGCGGCGGATGCCCGGCGCAAGCCACGGATCGGGGCTTTGCTGCGGCGGCCAGCGCCCCTCGTCGAGCCCGCCCAAAATCATCAGATCGGCGCGCTGCAACCGCGCTTCGAGCAGCCCCCAGATGAACAGGCGCGGGTGCCCGCCATAGGGGGGCCGCACGCTCTCGCTCGCGAGCAGATCGGCCAGCATCGCCGGGAAATCGGCGGGCGCGACGAGCGCCGGGCCATCGCCCTTCGCCAGCGCCCAGCGGTCGAACAGCTCGGCCAGCGCGCGCCCGGCATGGCCGGTCCACGCTCCCTCGCCCGTCAGCCAGCCGAGCGCCGCCTGCAATGCGCCCAGCAGGACCGAAGGCGGCGCCGGGGCGCCAGCCGCGAACGGTGCGAGCGCCCCCCGCAGCCCGGAGGCGACGTCGGCCCACCATAAATCGATCAGCTTCGCCGCGTCATGGCCGCGCGCTTGCGGATCGGCTGCGCGCTCGGCGATCCGCATCGTCACCCCGTCCCAGCCCGGCACCAGTCCCGGCCCACGCAGCACCAGATCGAGCCGCCGCACCTGGTCGAGCCAGCCGAGCCGGCCCTCGCCCGCGCGCACCAGCGGGTGCCCGAGCAGCGCGACGAGCCGCACCGGATCGAACGCCGCGGCGAATTCGGCAAGCGCGAGCAGCAGCGCGCCGGGCGGCGTCTGCCCCAGCGGCTGCCCCGCACTGTCATCGACCGCTATGTCCCAGCGCGCGAGCGCCGCCGCGACGCGCGTCGCGAGCGCGCGGTCGGGCGTCACCAGCGCCGCGGTGCGTTCGCCCGTTTCGAGCGCGGCGCGCATCATCAGCGCGATCCCCTGCGCCTCCTGCCCATCGTCGGCGAAGGTCGCGGCGCTGACCCCCGCGATATCCGCACGCAAGTCGCCCGCCTGCTGCCAGCGCGCGGTATAGGCAGCGGGCGCGAAGAGCAGCGAGGTGAACGAGGCGCGCGCCTCCGGGCCGTCGAACGGCGATGTTCCATCCCACGGCTGCACCTCCTCGCGCGAAACGCTCATCCGCCCAAGCAGCAGCTTCAGATGATATTGCGGGTGCGTTTCGAGCGGGCGTTCTCCGGGCTTGTCGGGGTCGGCCCTCACCGGCCCGAGCGCTTCCCACTCCTCGCCCGCCATGCCGAGGTCGAGCCCCGGCAGCACCACCATGCCCTGCGGTAGGTCGGCGACGGTGCGCAGCAACCGCGCGATCGCGGGCGCCGCCGTCGTTACGCCCGCCGCGACGACGAAGCGCGCCGGCGGCGCGACGCGCCATCCACGCGTCACCCGATCGAGCAACCGGTTGCGGCGGTCGGCGCGGTCGACATGTCCCGTC
Source organism: Sphingopyxis sp. LC363 (assembly GCF_000756385.1). Classification (GTDB taxonomy): domain Bacteria; phylum Pseudomonadota; class Alphaproteobacteria; order Sphingomonadales; family Sphingomonadaceae; genus Sphingopyxis. Next base: position 24,932 of record NZ_JNFC01000015.1, on the reverse strand, counting down.
GCCGCGAGCAGCTTCGGCCACGCATCGACGAGCAGCGACAGCCGCCGCCACGACGCCTGCCAATGCCCCGCAAGATCGCCGAGCGCGCTTTCGATATCGGCGAGCCGCGCCGGCGCGACCTCCTCATAATGGAGCTGGTCGATCACGCGTCCCAGCCCTTCGGCCAGCTGGAAGGCCGCGGCGCCGGTGATCGGCGCCTCGCCCGGCACATTATGCTTCTCGATCAGCGCCGCGAGCATCAGCCGCCGCTTGAGCGCGTCGATCGCCGGCGGAATCGCGTCGCTCTCGTCGATCGGGTCGAGCGCGAGCGCCACATTTTCGTCGAGGTCGGCATCGCCGATTACGACGAGCCGCGGCATCAGCAGCCCCGCGCCGCCAGCGCGCACGAACGCCGCCTGCACCGCGCTCCGCGCGCGGTTGCTCGGCAGCAGGATCAACCCTTGTGCGAGCCCGAGCGCGCCGTCGGCAAAGCGCTCGATCAGCCCCCCCGCGAGCGCGTCGGCGAAGGCCCGCTGGACCGGGATGGAAAAAAGCGTGGGTCTTGCGTCAGCCATCCGTCAGCGCGGCTTCGGTCGGCGCGATGCTCGCCGGCGTGCCGACGTCGAACCACTGCCCCATGTGCGACAGCCCATAGAGCCGCCCCGCCGCGATCGCGCGATCCCACAGGATATTGGTCGAGAACGGCCCCTCGGGGGCGCCATCGAGCAACCGCGGCGAAATAAGCTGGATTCCGGTATAGACGAAGGGCGCGATCCGCCCCGGCTTGCGCCGCGACAGCCGGCCCGCCGGGTCCATGTGGAAATCGCCGCGCCCGCCATGCCCCGTCGCGCTCGCCTGCCGGATCAGCAGTAGCAGTGCGTCCATCCGCTCGCCGTCCCAATGGCGCGCGAGGTGGCGGATGCTGTCCTGCGGCCCGTCGGTCCAGATATTGTCGCTGTTGACGATCAGGATCGGGTCGCCCGTCAGCTGCGGCAATGCCTTGACCATTCCACCGCCGGTTTCGAGCAGCAGGTCGCGCTCGTCCGAAATCGAGATGCTGAACGACCTTTTCTGCGCCGCAAGATGGGCTTCCAATGCGTCCGCCAGATAATGGACGTTGACGACGACATGCTTGACGCCCGCCGCCTCGATCCGGTCGAGGCTGTGATCGATCAGCGCCTTGCCCGCGACGCGCACCAGCGGCTTGGGCCGGGTAGCCGTTAACGGACGCATCCGCTTGCCGAGCCCCGCCGCCATCACCATCGCGCTTTCGATCTTCGTACTCACGACCACGCCTCCGCCCGCTTCGAAGCGGGGACATTGGCGTCGAACCATTGCCGAACCGGGACAAGCGCCGGATGCGCGAGGTCGCGTTCGAGCAGCCCCCACATGCGCGGCTGGAAACTCTTGTAATGCGGCTTGTTATCGCGTTTCCACAGCCGGACGAAGACGCCGAGGATGCGCGTGTTGCGCTGCGCCGCGAGCGCCCAATAGGCGTGCTCGATGTCGTGCCCCGTCGCTTCGCTATAGCGCGCGAGCATCGCCGCCTCGACCGCCGGGCTCACGTCGCGCCGCGCGTCTTCGAGCACCGAGGCGAGGTCGTAGGCGAGGTGGCCGATGAGCGCGTCCTGGAAATCGAGCAGGCCGTAATGCGCGATGCCGTCCTTGCCGGGCACCAGCATGATATTTTCGGCATGATAGTCGCGCAGCACGGTGACGCGCGGCAGGCCATCATGCTCGACCGGGGTCAGCACCTCGGCCCACGCGGCGCGAAACGCATCGCGGTCGACCTTCAGGTCGAAGGCGGGGCAATACCAGTCGCTGAACAGCATCACCTCGTCGAGCCATTGATCGAGCCCATGGACGGGCAGCCCGTCCATGGGCGGCTGCGTGTGGAGGTGGACGAGCAGATCGGTCACCCCTGCATAATATTGCGCTTCCTTGTCGATCTCAGCATCGACCGTTTCGCGCAGACGTATGTCGCCGAAATCCTCGATCAGCAGCAACCCTTGCTGGAGGTCGCGCGCGAGGATCCTCGGCGCATTGAGCCCCAGCCCGCACAGATATTCGGCGACCGCGATGAACGGCCGCGGGTCTTCGTGCGGCGGCGGGGCGTCCATCAGCACCGCCTGCCGGCCGCCATCGACGACACGGAAATAACGGCGGAAGGACGCGTCGCCCGCGAGCGGCAAAATCTGGGCGTCGCCCCAGCCATGCGCGGCAAGAAAGGCGGGCGCATGGGGAGGCGGAATCATCGGAGCGGCCATCGGCTCCCCCAAGACGTCGGCACAGCGGCTGTCAAGACGCGCGCGTCGCCCGCACCCGAAATCCTTAGGAGCAGCGCGCCCGGCCAGCCTTCGCCGCCCAGCCTTTCGGGCCATTCGATCAGCAAGGCGCCGTCGTAAAGATAATCGTCGAGCCCCAATTCGATCAGTTCGTCCGCATCCTCGATGCGATAGAGATCGACATGCGCGATCGGCAGATCGGTCTCGGGCGGCGCATAGGGCTGGACGATCGCAAAGGTCGGGCTCGGCGCTTCGCCTGCCAGTCCGCGCGCCTTGAGCATCGCGCGCGCCAGCGTCGTCTTGCCGGCGCCGAGGTCGCCCGACAGCAGCACGACATCGCCCGCTGCCAGCGCCGCCCCGATCGCGGCACCGATCCCTTCGGCATCGGCGAGGTCGTAGCGCACCGAAAAGCCGGTCATGCGCCGCGCGGCAGGCTGATCCGCACGAGCGTGCCCTGCCCCTCTTCGCTCACCACTTCCATCGTCCCGCCGTGCGCCGCGACGAGTTGGCGCGCGAGCGCGAGGCCGATGCCGCCGGCCGCGGTGCCCGCCTGCTGCCCCTTGGCGACCGCGACCGCCGCGTCGGGCATTCCCGGGCCATTGTCGGACACGATGATGTCGACGCCGCGCGCATCGCCGTCGGCGTGCAGCAAGACGCGCGCGCCCGTCTTGCGCGACGGCACGGTAAAGCGCACCGCATTGTCGAGCAGCCCCGCGACGAGCCGCGACAGTCGCGGCGCGTCGCCTTCGATACTGCCGAGGTTCGCCGCGATATTGCCGACGAGCTCGACCTTTTCGCTCTTCGCAAAGAGCTTGGCGTCGGCGAGCGCGCCTTCAAGCAAAATTTTCACATCGACCGGCGCGCGCTCGATCGCGAGCGTCCCCGCTTCGCCCTGCGCAAGGTCGAGTACATTGTCGATCTGGCGGCCGAGCACGCCCACCGAATCCATGATCGCGTCGATATAGGTGCGCTGCTGGTCACCGAGCTTGCCGGCATAGCCCGCCTGCAGCATCTCGCCGAAGCCGCCAATCGAGGTCAGCGGCGTGCGCAGCTCGTAGCTCATCCGCGACAGGAAGGCGGTCTTGGCCTTGTCGGCGGCCTCGAGCGCCTCGTTGCGTTCGCGCAGCGCGCCCTCCATCTTCCGGCTTGGTGTGATGTCGAGCATGATGAGCAGCGCATTGCCGTCGGGCAGCGGGATCGACGCGAAATCGAAATAGCGCCCGTCGGCGAAACCGATCTCGCCGCCGCGCTGCTGGCGTTCCAGTGTTGCGGCGCGGATGACCTCCTGCACGATGCTGATCTGGTTCGGTTTCACCAATCGGTCGGCGAGCCCTTCCATCAACGTATCGACGCGCGGATGCGCCGCGAGCGTCGGTTCGTCGATGCCCCACAGGCGGCGGAAACGCTGGTTCCAAAGGTGAAGCCGCCCATCGGGGGCGAAGACCGCGACCGCCTCGAACAGATTGTCGAAGGTCGCGGTGCGAACGCGGAGCAGCGTGTCGCGCGCGCCCGCGAGCTGCACCTGTTCGGTCTTGTCTTCGGCGATCAGCAGCATGCCGCCGTCGGGGGTCGGCTGCGCGACGACGTGCAGGTGCGTGCCGTCGCGCAGCAGCCAGTCTTCCTCGCTCGCCTCGGCCTGCGCGAACCAGTCGACATGCGCCTGCCGCCATTCGGGATAGTTGCGCACTTCGGGGATTCGCCCGCCCTCGCGCCACGCGTCGAGCAGCCGCGCAAAAGGCGGCGCCTCGGCCACCTCCTCGGCCTCCAGGGCGAACAGGCGGCGGAACGGCAGGTTCGCGAAGCTCAGCCCCTGGTCGGGACCGAATTGCGCCACCGCCGCCGACAGCCGGTCGAGCAGTTCGCGCTGCGTGTCGACGAAGCGGCGGTGCGCCCCGCGTTCGGTTTCGAGCTCCTGAATGTCGATCGCATAGCCCGCGACGCCGATCACCCGCCCGCCCTCTGGCGCGAGCGGCACATCGACGACGCGCATGATCCGCCGTTCGCCCTCGATCGTCACCGGAATCGTACGCATCTGCGCCGATCCCGCGGCGCGCGCCGCGTCGGCGGCGTCGGCGGCGCTCACCCCCGCGACGGTCTCGCACAGTTCGACCCCGCCGTCGATCACCGCCGCCGCGCTCTTCGCCTCGACCGCGCGAACATAGGCGCCGTTGACGAGCGCGAGCGACAGATCGGTGTCGCGGAACCACATCGGGAAGGGTGCTGCCTCGATCAGCCCCGACAAAGCCTCGAACGCCGCCATCGCCTCGTCGCGCTCGCTGCGCGCGTGCGCGAGCGCCTGCTGGCCGTCGGTCGCATCGCTCAGCCACAGCAGCACCCCGCCCGGCCCGCCGACCGCCTGCGGCGCTGCGGCGCCATGAACGATGATCGTGCGGTGGCTGCCGTCGGGCTTCAGGCTCAGGACAAAGGGCTTCGCGCCGCGCTGCGCCCCGAGGATCGCATGCCGCAACGCGTCATGAGCCTCGGCATCGAGCCCGCTGCCGAGCCCGCGAAGCTCGTCAAAATTGCGCGGCCCGCGTTCGAGCCCCAGCCAGCGCCCGAGCCGCTCGCTCGCCTCGATCCGCCAGTCGGCGCGGACGATCACGGGGAGCTGCGGCGACGCTTCGACGAGGTTCGCGAGCCGTTCGGCCTGCCCCGCGACGAACGCCGAGCGCCGCTGCATCGCGATCCCGCGCAGCGTCGCCCACAATCCGGCGAGCAGCCACAGCGCCGCAAAGAGTCCGAGCGCGAACAACATGGCCGGGGAAAGCGCGTCGCTCATCCCGCCTCAAGCCCTCGTTTGTCCGGATGTCGCGCGCGCATGATCGCTTGCCCTAAAGGCGATGGAGTCATGTTTCAATCGCATGTCACAGCCAATTGCCGTGCATCGCCTTCCGATTAACCCGTAGCGGTGGATTATTGGATTCGCGCAGAGACGCAGAGAGCGCCGAGACATTATTCAGGAATTGCTGGTGTCCAGCATCCCCGGGAACAAAAGAGGGCGGCAAAGCCGCCCTCTCCCTTCTTTTCTCTGCGTCCTCTGCGCCTCTGCGCGAATCTTTTCGATCCACCAACAAAGCGCCGAAACGATCAATAACGATAATGCTCGGGCTTGAACGGGCCTTCGACCGGCACGCCGATATAGTCGGCCTGCTTCTGGCTCAGCTTCGACAGATGCACGCCCAGCTTTTCGAGGTGCAGCGCCGCGACCTTTTCGTCGAGATGCTTCGGTAGGACATAGACGTCGTTCTTGTACTGCTCGCTGCGCGTCCACAGCTCGATCTGCGCAAGCGTCTGGTTGGTGAAGCTCGCCGACATCACGAACGACGGGTGACCCGTCGCGTTGCCGAGGTTCACGAGGCGGCCCTTCGACAGGATGATGATTTGCTTGCCGTCGGGGAATTCCACCAAGTCGACCTGCGGCTTCACTTCGGTCCATTTATAGTTGGCGAGCGCCGCGATCTGGATTTCGCTGTCAAAGTGGCCGATGTTGCAGACGATCGCCATATTCTTCATCGCCGCCATATGCTCGGCGGTGATGACGTCGGCGTTGCCCGTCGCGGTGACGAAGATGTCCGAACGCTTCACGGCCTCATCCATCGACACGACCTCGAAGCCTTCCATCGCCGCCTGCAGCGCGCAGATCGGGTCGATTTCGGTGACGAGCACGCGCGCGCCGCCGTTACGCAGCGACTGCGCCGAACCCTTGCCGACGTCGCCGAAGCCGGCGACGGTCGCGACCTTGCCCGCGAGCATCACGTCGGTACCGCGGCGGATCGCGTCGACCAGCGACTCTTTACAGCCATAGAGGTTGTCGAATTTCGACTTGGTGACGCTGTCGTTGACGTTGATCGCGGGGAAGGGCAGCTCGCCCTTCTTGGCGATGTGGTACAGGCGGTGGACACCCGTTGTCGTTTCTTCCGATACGCCCTTGATCGCCTTGACGGTCTTGGTGAGGTAGCCGGGGTTCGCCGCGACGAACGCCTTCAGCGCGCGCTGCATTTCGATCTCTTCCTCATTCTCGGGCGCCGGCATCGTCTCGCCGGCCTCGAGCTTCGCGCCCCACAGCGCGAACATGGTGGCGTCGCCGCCGTCGTCGAGGATCAGGTTGCAGGTCGTGCCGTCTTCGACGCCCCAGTCGAAAATGCGGCCGACATAATCCCAATAGTCGGCAAGGCTCTCGCCCTTCACCGCGAACACCGGCACGCCCGTCGCGGCGATCGCGGCGGCGGCATGATCCTGCGTCGAGAAGATGTTGCACGTCGCCCAGCGGACTTCGGCGCCGAGCGCAGTCAGCGTCTCGATCAGCACCGCGGTCTGGATCGTCATGTGCAGCGAACCGGTGATGCGCGCGCCCTTCAGCGGCTGCGCCGCGCCATATTCGGCGCGCAGCGCCATCAGGCCCGGCATTTCGGTTTCGGCGATGTTGATTTCCTTGCGCCCGAAATCGGCAAGGCTGATGTCGGCAACGACATAATCGCGGGCGTCGGCGGCGAGAGTAGCCACGGGGGGATTCTCCATATTGGCAAAGACGACCGCAGGCGAGCGGCCACGAAAAACACGCCCGCGCCCTAGCCGAAACGCCGTCGTCGATCAAATATAAACTTTTCTTTATATCGCACTCGCAGCACCGCCCGCCCCGGCGCGCGGACGCACGAATCGGCGGCGCAAAAATGCGCGCGCCGCAAAAATAATTTTTGCGCGCAGCAATTGTGACAACCGGGCGGGCCCGATTGTGACATGGAGTCGCAAAGCCCAAGATTCTGAAAAATCGGACTTATAATGCGCCTTGCGATTAGCTTAATTCGTCTTTGTGACAACAGTGTTACAAAGCCCCGGAAATATTGACAATTTTCCGAATGCGCGAGAAAATCTCCTCAAGATTTTGGGGAGATACAAGGATGAAAAAATTTCTGCTGCCGCTCGTCGCTCTCGCCTTCGCGAGCCCCGCCGCGGCGCAATCGATCGTCGTCGTGACGGCGCCGCAGGCCGATTCGGAGATCCTGCCGGTCGCCTATGTCGAGCTCAAGGCCGGCGAGAATGAAGCCGCGGTCGAAAAGCTGACCGGCGAAACGACGCTCGACGCCCGCGACCCCTCGCGGCTGATCAATCTTGGTACCGCTTATGCCCGGCTGGGTCGCACCGCCGATGCCGCAGCCGCCTATGACGCCGCGATCGGCAGCCCGATCCGCTATGATGTCGAACTGGCGAGCGGCCGCTATATGGACTCGCGCTGGGCCGCGCGGACCGCGCTCGCCAACCTCAATCAGGGCAAACCGCTTCTCGCGCTCGCTCGCTAGGCCTCGCCGCCCTCGGTCGTCAGCAGGCGGGCGTCCACTCCCGCTTCGGCGAACGCCGCCTGCCATCGTTCGGCGGGCGGCGTTTCAAAGAGCAGGCCGTCGCTACCAGGGGTGACGTGCCAGCCGTGGCGGACCATTTCGCCTTCGAGCTGCCCAGGCGACCATCCCGCATAGCCGAGCGCCACCAGCCAGCGCGACGGGCCGCGCCCTTCGCCGATCGCGCGCAATATGTCGTGCGAACTCGATATCATCCAGCGATCGCAGACCTGCACCGCTTCCTGCCCGCCCCAGTCGCGGCTGTGGAGCACGAAACCGCGTGACGGCTCGACCGGACCGCCGAGGAAGACCGGCTGATCGAGCGGTTCGTCATGCTCGATCTCGAGCTGGTCGAGCACCGCGCCGACGGTCATTCCGTCGATCGGGTCGCCGATGCCGATCCCCATCGCGCCGTCCTCGTCATGGCTGATCATCGCGATCACCGAATGTTCGAAACGGGGATCGCCGATGCCCGGCAGCGCGAGCAGCAGCTGGCCGGTGAACCAGGTGGGGACGGTTTCCATATCCGTACAATGCCGCGACAGGCCGAAAGGGTCCAGCCTCTTTGCTGGACGACAGGCGAAGGGTTTCGCCCGCCAACCGCTCCCCTCCAAATCGACCGCCGCGCCCCTTCCCGTCCTTGACTCGCGCGCCGTCGCACCCAATGTCGCGTCCGAACCGAAACCCCTCAAGCGAAAAGGATGCCGACCATGACGATCCAGACCGGCGACAAGCTGCCCGATGCGACCTTCGTAAAGGTCACCGAAAACGGTCCCGAACAGGTCAATACCGCCGATTATTTCAAGGGCCGTAAGGTTGCGCTCTTCTCGGTTCCCGGCGCCTTCACCCCGACCTGCTCGGCCAAGCATCTGCCGGGCTTCGTCGACAAGGCCGGCGAACTGAAAGCCAAGGGCGTCGATGAGATCGCCTGCACCGCGGTCAACGACGCCTTCGTGATGGGCGCGTGGAGCAAGAATGCCAATGCCGGCGACAGCGTCACCATGCTCGCCGACGGCAACGGCGCCTTCGCCGAAGCCGTGGGTCTCACCATGGACGGCACCGCCTTCGGCATGGGCAAGCGCGGCCAGCGTTTCTCGATGATCGTCAACGACGGCGTCGTCGAGCAGCTCAACGTTGAAGCGCCCGGCGAATTCAAGGTGTCGAGCGCCGACCATATGCTCGAACAGCTGTAAAGTTCAAATCCTCCCTGTGGCGAAGCCATGGGGAGGTGGCGGCCCGCAGGGCTGACGGAGGGGCTGGTTCCTATCGCCCCTCCACCATGCTTCGCATGGGCTCTTCCCTGCCGCTTCGCCACAGGGAGAATAGTTTGCCCACCCCTTCCCTTTTGTCACATTTTCATGCAACAGCGACGCGATGACATCGAACTCATCGCAAGACAGCACCGATCCCACCGCGCTCGTCGACGGCATCATTGCCGAACTGCAGGATCGTTTCCGCATCTCGGTCTCCAATCTCAAATCGGCGATCGCGGCCTATGTGCGCGACCGCACGCCGCCGCCGGTCGATGCCGCCGCCAAAGGACTGTTCGACTATCCGGCGATCCGCCTCACGACCACCGGCGAGCAGCGCGAGGGCCAGAAGGGCCATAATCTCGCCTTCGGCCGCTTCGAGCGCGCGGGCGAGTTCGTCACCACTGTGACGCGCCCCGACCTTTTCGCCGACTATCTTCGCGAACAGCTGATGCTGCTCGCGCGCCACTACGACATCACGCTCGAAGTGACGCGCACCGGGCAGCAAATTCCCTTCCCTTATGTGCTCGACGCGAGCGACGGGTCGGACATGGGCGGCGTCACTCCGCTCGAACTCGCGCGCCATTTTCCGACGACCGAGCTCGCCGATATCGGCGACGAACTCGCCGACGGCCTGTTCGGACAGGACCCCGCCGCCGACCAGCCGCTCGCGCTGTTCGACGCGCTGCGCACCGACTTCAGCCTTGCGCGCCTTCGCCATTACACCGGCACCGCGCCCGAGCATTTTCAGCGTTATATCCTGTTCACCAACTATCACCGCTATGTCGACGAGTTCGTCGCTTGGGCGGGCGCGCAGGTCGGCCAGGGCAAATATACCGCGCTCGCGGGCGCCGCGGGGCTTTATGTCGACCAGCCCGGCGTCAACGCCAGCGCACTGGTCGCCGACAGCGCGTGGCGGCGGCACCAGATGCCCGCCTATCACCTGATCGCGCCCGATGGCGGCGGCATCACCCTCGTCAACATCGGCGTCGGCCCGTCGAACGCCAAGACGATCTGCGACCATCTCGCGGTGCTGCGTCCCGAGGCGTGGCTGATGATCGGCCACTGCGGCGGGCTGCGCCCCAGCCAGCGCATCGGCGACTATGTGCTCGCGCACGCCTATCTTCGTGACGATCATATCCTCGACGCGGTGCTGCCGGTCGCAATCCCGATCCCGCCGATCGCCGAAGTCCAGGTCGCGCTCGCCAGCGCCGCCGAGGCGGTGTCGGGCACCAGCGGCGCCGACCTCAAGAAGCGCATGCGCACCGGCACCGTCGTCACCACCGACGACCGCAACTGGGAACTGCGTTACACCGACAGCGCGCTGCGCTTCTCGCAGTCGCGCGCGATCGGCATCGACATGGAATCGGCGACGATCGCCGCGCAGGGCTATCGCTTCCGCGTCCCCTACGGCACCCTGCTCTGCGTTTCCGACAAGCCGCTCCACGGCGAGCTCAAGCTGCCCGGACAAGCGAACCGCTTCTACGAAGAGGCGATCGCCGCGCACCTCCAGATCGGCATCCGCACCTGCGAACTGCTCCGCGATGAAGGCGCCAAGCTCCACAGCCGGAAATTGCGCGCGTTCAACGAGCCGCCGTTCCGTTGACGCTGTCGCGCTCGATCGCCGGCCGCGTCGCGATCGTCACCGGCGCCGCGAGCGGCATGGGCCGCGCGACCGCATTGCTGCTCGCCAGCGAAGGCGCGAAGGTTGCGGTCACCGACCTCGACCTCGCCGCCTGCGAAGCCGTCGCGGCCGAGGGCGGGCCGAACGCCCAGGCCGTCGCGCTCGACGTCGCCGACGGCGAGGCGATCAAGCGCGTCGTCGCAGAGATCGCCGCGCAATTCGGCGGCATCGACATCCTCATCAACAACGCCGGCGTCTCGAGCTTCGCTGCGCTCGACGCCGGTGACGAATATGACGCGATCTGGCATCGCGCGCTCGCGGTGATGCTCACCGCGCACCAGCGCATGGTCCGCGCCGCGCTGCCCTGGCTCCGCAAAAGCGACGCCGCGCGCATCGTCAACATCGCCTCGACCGAAGGGCTCGGCGCGACACCCGGCGACACGCCCTATATCGCCGCCAAATCGGGCGTGGTTGGCCTGACACGAGGCCTCGCGGTCGATCTCGGCAAGGACGGCATCACCGTCAACTGCATCTGCCCCGGCCCGATCCGCACCGGCATGACCGACAAGGTGCCCGACGAGGATAAGCTGGTCTTCGCGCGGCGCCGCACCGCGCTCCGCCGCTATGGCGAGCCCGAGGAAGTCGCGCATATAACGCTCGGCCTCGTGCTCCCCGCGGCGAGCTATATCACCGGCGCCGTGATCCCGGTCGACGGCGGACTGACGGCGCGCAATGCGTAAGACCGCCTTGGGGTGGAGAACGGACGTCGAGGTCGTGTACTGACTTCCCCTTCCGCAAGTGGGAGGGGAGATTAAGTCCGATCCCGGTCGTTACCGGAAGAAGCAGTTCGCGCCAGCGAACAGCGCGTCGATCTTCGCCGCATCCCCCGGCGCGGCGAACATGCCGCCGATGACCTTGTCGCCCGTGCCGATGCTGAACTCCTCGCCGAGCGTGCTGTCCTCGATGTCCACGATCGTCACCGATTCCGCCGCCTTCCCACGCGTCGTGCCCACCGCGATGCCGCTCATCGTCGAATAGCTGTCGGCACCGGGTTCGTTGCCGAGGAACCAGCCGGCGAATTTGCCGTCCTGGAAATTGAGCGTCATCGCGTCGTAGCGGGTGAATTCCATCGCCCCCGCGCCGCATTCCGCATTGGTGCTGCGGTCGTCCTCCTTGCCCGCGACGTTCGCCAAGGCCGTTTCGGCCTGCGCGCGCGGGACGCCGAAGGCGAGCAGGCTCGCCTTGCCGCTGGTCTTGTCAACGAAACGCAGTCCTTCGCCGTCGAGGCTGACCGCGGTGGTCGCGGTGTTGGGACCGTCATTCTTCGCCTCGGGCACTGGTGGCGGCGCCGGATCGGCATCCACGGGCGCTTTCTCGGCCGCCGGATTGCACGCCGCGAGCAGGCCGATCATCGCGAGGGTGGTGAAGTTGCGCATGACTCTCTCCTGTCGCGGCGCGGGATCGCGAGCACCAGTATCGCACCCGATAGCGCGAGCGCCATATCCTTTTGCGCGTCCCAGATGTCGCCTTGCTGCCCGTTATAGCGGTCGGCGGTATCGCCCGCCGCGACGATGGTGAGCAGCCATTCGAAGATTTCGTAGAGGCACGAAATGGCGAGCACCCAGCCGAGCACGGCCAGCCCCGCGCCGCGCCATCCGAGCCCACCCCAACGCCTTGCGATTTCGGCGACGGGGATCACCGACAGCGCGCCGAAGGCGAAATGGACGAGACGGTCGTAATGGTTGCGCGTCCAGCCGAAGGCGTCGGCGAGGCTCGTGCCCGTCATCGCGCGGGCCCATTCGTCATAGGGGACATTGCTGTAGGCGTAGCGGCCGCCGAGCGTGTGGAGCGCCATGAAGAGGGTGAGGCACGCGACCGACGCGGTCGACATCGGCCAGCGGCGGAGCAGCAACGGGGAGAGGGCGAGCAGCAGCGCCGTCGGGATATGCTGAAGCAGCGCGACTTCGGGATAGGGCTGGTCGATCTGCGCGACGAGCAGCAACGCGAGGAGCAGGCCGAGCAGACGGCGCTGGGCGGCGGGAATGGCGGATTGAGGAACGGGCATCGCCCTCTCCTATCCGTTCGCATCGAGCGAAGTCGAGATGCCTCTCGCGCGCGCCGACACCCAGACGATCCTCCCTGTGCCGCGGGCATGGGGAGGTGGCAGCGGCACAACCGCTGACGGAGGGGCTTTAACGCGCCGTCGCGGCCCCTCCACCATGCTTCGCATGGTCCCCTCCCCATCGCTTCGCGACAGGGAGGATGTGAGCCTCAGCCCTTCTTGAGGTGCCGGCGGCCGAGCAGTTCGGCGATCTGCACTGCGTTGAGCGCGGCGCCCTTCCGGAGATTGTCGCTGACGCACCAGAGGTTGAGGCCGTTTTCGACCGTCGGATCTTCGCGGACGCGCGACACGAAAGTCGCGAAATCGCCGACGCATTCGACGGGGGTGGTGTAGCCGCCGTCCTCGCGCTTGTCATGGAGCACGACGCCCGGCGCTTCGCGCAGGATGCGCTGCGCGTCCTCGGCCGACAGTTCCTCCTCGGTCTCGATGTTGATCGCTTCCGAATGGCCGACGAAGACGGGGACGCGGACGCAGGTCGCGGTGACCTTGACCTTGGGATCGAGGATCTTCTTGGTCTCGACGACCATCTTCCATTCCTCCTTGGTAGAGCCGTCGTCGAGGAATTTGTCGATGTGCGGGATGACGTTGAAGGCGATCTGCTTGGTGAATTTGCTGATATCCTTCTCGTCGCCCACGAAGATCTGGCGCGTCTGGTTCCACAGCTCGTCCATGCCCGCCTTGCCCGCGCCCGACACCGACTGGTAGGTCGAGACGACGACGCGCTTGATCTTCGCGGCGTCATGGAGCGGCTTCAGCGCGACGACCATCTGCGCGGTCGAGCAATTGGGGTTCGCGATGATGTTCTTCGCGGTGTAGCCGTCGATCGCCTCGGGGTTCACCTCGGGCACGATCAGCGGCACGTCGGGGTCCATGCGATAGAGCGAGCTGTTGTCGATCACGACGCAGCCCGCGGCGGCGGCTTTCGGCGCGTGGATCGCGGTCGCGTCGCTGCCGATCGCGAAAATCGCCATGTCCCAGCCCGACCAGTCGAAATTCTCGATATTCTGGCATTTGACGGTCTTGCCCGTATCGCCGATTTCGATCTCGTCGCCCTGGCTGCGCGACGATGCGACCGCCGCCAGTTCGTCGTAGGGAAATTCGCGCTCGGCGAGAATGGCGAGCACTTCGCGCCCGACATTGCCCGTGGCTCCGGCGACTACGATACGATAACCCATTTATTCACTCCTCGGTGCAAAACTCGGTTGAAACCTTAATCAGACTTTCCAGCGGAAATGGCCGGTCAGCGGGTGGTCGAACAGCGCGTCCTCCTCGCGCGTGCCGCCGCCGATATTGTGGAGGACGAGCGGCACGCCGGTGGTATCCTTGCGGTCGGACACGATGCCGGTGTGCGGCATCCGCCCGCCGACCATCTGGGTGAAGATATCGCCCGGCCGCCAATCGGCGGGATCGTCGGTGACCGGGAGCGCCGCCCCTTGCCGCCGCCAATAGGTGGCGAGATTGGGAACGCGGCGGTGATCGATGTTGCGATCGGGGCGTCCGAGGCCCCAGTTTTTCGGGTAGGCCCCAAAATTGGCCTTCATGTCGGCGTTTACAAGGGCCTGCAGGTCGACGCCGAGCGCATCGCGGAACGCGCGGATCACGACGTCGGTGCAGACGCCCTTGGCGCGGTCGACGTCGCCGTTGGGAAAGCGCAGCACGCTGTAGGCGGGGTCATAGGCCAGCGTGACCCCGACCTGCCGCCGCGCCGCACGCACCACCCGCTGCGCATGGGTGAGCGCCATCGCTTCGCCCGACACGCCGAATGCGAGCACCGCGCCGAGAAAGGCGCGCCGTGTCGGCTGGAAGGATGAGGGTGCTCGCATCAGATTCGCTTTGCCCAAAAGAAAACGACCGGCTCTGCCTGTTGGCGGAACCGGTCGTTTTTGAAAGCTGTTTCGGCTTTGGGTGAGAGAAGCTCTCCTTAGCCTTCGCCGGCTTCCGACCGGTAATCGCGGCGCTCCGCAATACGTGCCGATTTACCAGTGCGCCCACGCAGATAGTAAAGCTTCGCACGACGGACAGCGCCCTTACGGACAACGGTAATCGAATCGATGTTGGGCGAGTAGAGCGGGAACACGCGCTCGACACCTTCGCCGAACGACATTTTGCGCACGGTGAAGTTGGAGCCCATGCCCTTGTTCGAGCGCGCGATGCACACGCCTTCGAAATTCTGGACGCGGGTGCGTTCACCTTCGACCACCTTCACGCCGACTTTCAGCGTGTCGCCGGGACGGAAGGTCGGAATGGTCTTGCCGGCCTTGGCAATTTCTTCGGCTTCGATCGTCTGGATGAGGTTCATGTCCTCTAGTCCTTTTCTTTTCGCCGCGCGCCAGAGGCAGGTCGGTCCCGAGCGCCCTCATGGCGCTCCCAAAGGTCCGGCCTGCGTAACCGTGTATGATCTTCCGCCTGTCGTTTCCGCCAGGCCGCGATCTTCGCATGATCCCCCGATCGCAGCACTTCGGGGATCGTGCGCCCTTCCCAAGTAACGGGCCGGGTATAGTGCGGATATTCGAGCAAACCGTTTTCGAACGATTCGTCGTCCCCGCTTGAAGCCGCGCCCATTACGCCGGGAAGCAGCCGAATGCAAGCGTCTAGCAGCAGCAGCGCCCCCATCTCGCCGCCCGACAATATGATGTCGCCCATCGACACTTCTTCGATCGGCCTTGCATCGAAGATGCGTTCGTCGAATCCCTCGAAGCGGCCGCAGAGGATGATCGCGCCGGGCCCCGCCGCAAGCTGGCGCACGCGCGCCTGTGTGATCGGGGTTCCGCGCGGGGTCATCGCGAGGACCGGCAGCCCCGGATGTGCCTCTATCGCATGGTCGATCGCGGCGGCGAGCACATCGGCCTTGAGCACCATGCCGGCGCCGCCGCCCGCGGGCGTGTCGTCGACGGTGCGGTGCCTGTCGGTCGCAAAGTCGCGAATCTGCACCGGCGCGCAATGCCACGTCCCGCTTTCGAGCGCGCGCCCCGCCATGCTGTGCCCGAGCGGGCCGGGGAATATATCGGGATAGAGGGTCAGGGGGACGGCGGTGAAACTCATGACGGCGGCTGCCATAGCGCCTCGGGGAGCAGGTGGCGATCCTTGTCGAGTTCGGCACGCAGCCATTCGCGGAAGCGTTCGATCTTGCGCACCCCCACCCGATTCTCGCGATGAACGAGCCACATCCCCGATCGCGCCGAGACATAGAGCGTGTCGAAAGGCTGGACCATGCGCCCGCTCGCGAGTTCGGCCAGCCAATAGAGCGGGGTCATCATCGCGACGCCGAAACCCGCCTGCACCGCGCTCGCTTCCTGCAGCTGGCTGTCGAGCTCGATCCCGCGGCGCGACGGCGCGGGCGGCGTGTCGACTCCCGCGGCGGCGAACCATTCGGCCCACCAGCTATCGTTGGGGGCGAGCCGCTGGACGCGCAACAGGTCGGCAGGCTCACGAATGTCATGCGCCTCGATAAAGGCGGGCGAGGCCATCGGTGCGAGATATTGGCGCATCAGAAAATCGGCGCGCAGCCCCGGCCACCCTCCCGGGCCGACGCGGATCGCGACATCGACGTTCGAGGCGTCGAAGTCGACCAGCTCGTTGCTCATCGCCATACGCACCGCGAGTTCGGGATAGGCGAGCTGGAAACCGCCGATGCGCGCGCTGAGCCAGGTGCCGCCGAAGCTGGTCGCGGCGTTGATTGTGAGCACTTCGGCCTCGTCGCTGCCCAAGGCGGCAAAGGCGTCGCCCATCGCGGCGAAGGCGCCCGAAATCGCGGGGAGCAGGCGCTGCCCCGTCTCGGAGAGGCGCACGCGTCCCTTTTCGCGCACGAAGAGCGCACGGCCGAGCCGGTCTTCCAATTGGCGGACCTGATAGCTCACTGCCGCCTGCGTCAGCCCCAGCTCTTCGGCGGCGCGCGAGAAATTCTGCAGACGTCCGGCGGCCTCGAAGGTTCGTATGGCGGCGAGGGGCGGAAGGCGGGACATGCGATCATATAAGCCAGACTTATACCATGGTCCACGCCTTTTGTTGGCGGCGCGGTGCGGAAAGGCGCATCTAGGCTGCACTCAAGCGAAAGGAGATGAGCGATGAAAGACGAGCATTTCATGCGCGTTTGGAATGACGGTCATGATCATTTCAGCGCCGATATCACCCGCGGCCTCCACCGGCTCGCGGCCCCGTTCCGCCGCCTTGGCGCGTGGATCGCCCTGCCGAGCGCGCCCGGCGAAGACAGCGTCTTCACCCGCGCCGCCGCGCGTTGCGGCATCCGCCCGCGCCGCCGCGCGCGATAACTCCCTGCCTCCCCTCTCAAAAGGTCCAGGGCGAAACGGGACGGGGTCGTCCCTTGCAAAGACCCCGTCCCGTTTTCATTATTCCTTATCGGGCGGCACGACGCGAAAGCGCAGCGCCTGCACCGTCGCCGGCGTCGTCGGGGCGAGTAGCAACAGTCCGTCGATCTTGCCCTTTTCGCAGTTGAGCCGGAAGGCGGTCGACATCGCGCCCATCGGCGCGAGCGGCTCGTCGGCCGGGCATTCGCCGACCTCTTCCTTGAGCGCCGCAAGTTCGGCCGCCCAATTTTCGGCCGAACGGTCCATCAGGAAATTCATCGCGAGCCTGCCTTGCAGCGGGCCGAGATTGCCCGCGGCATAAGCGGCCTTTGCCGCCGCATAGGCTTCCGCCACTACGGGTGACAACGGGACAACCCGCGGTTCGAGCAGCCCGGCCCTGTCCATCGCGACCGCCGTATCCCACGCGGGCGCCGAGGGGCCCGCATAGGTGCGGTTCGACAGCGCGAAGACGCCCACGCCATGATCGGGCATCAGCATCACATGGCTGCCGTAACCGGGATAGCCGCCGCCGTGCGCGAGCGTGAGCCCGAGGTCGCAATCCTGCGCGACGCGCCAGCCCATGCCATAGGCCGCGGCCTGCTTGCACGCGCTCGCCCCGCTGGCGCCGATACGATTGGTCACCGACACGAAATTAAGCCCCTGCGCTATCTCGCGCACCGTCGACCGCTTCACCGGACCGGCGTCTGCATCGTCGCGCGCGGGCCAGGCGGAGAGCAGGAAGGCGACCCATTTCGCATAATCATTGGCGCTGACCTGCAGCCCGCCCATCGCATTGAACGCGCCGTCGGCCATTTCGGGCTCGGGCGACCAGCGGCCGTTTTCCCAGCGATAGCCGAGCGCATAACGCGCCTTCGGCGCCTTGGTGACGTCGAAGCCGCTCGCCGTCATGCCGAGCGGGGTCAGGATCGCCTGCCGGACATAATCGGCATAGGCCATGCCCGACGCATTGGCGACGATGCGGCCGAGCAGCGCATAGCCGAAGTTCGAATATTCATGCTGGCTCTGCGGCGCGCGGCTGAACGGCACGCCCGCGGCGATCATCCTGGTGAAGTCTTCCTGCGGCAGCACCTGCTGCCGGTCGCCCCACGGATCGTCGGTGACGAAGCCCGCGACATGCTGGAGCAGGTCGCTGATACGGATGCGCGGGCTGTCTTTCGTCGGGTAGGCCCAGCCTTTCATTTCGGGGATATGGTCTTCGGCGAGGTCGTCGAGGCGGAGCTTGCCGTCGTCGCGCAGCTTCAGGATCGCGAGCGCGGTGAACGCCTTGGTCATCGAGGCGATGCGGAACAGGCTGTCGGGCGTGGCCGGGCTTTTGTCGGTCAGGGACTGGACGCCGATGCCCTTCACATAGGCGAGCCTGCCGTCCTTGACGACGCCGTAGACGAGGCCGGGGATATGCTGCTCGGCCTGATATTTCGCGAACAACGCGTCGATCTCGGGGGCGAGTTGGTCGAGGGTTTGGGGGGAGGATTGCTGCGCGGTGGCGGGGAGCGGAATAGTCAGCACCGCCAGCATGAGAGCAAATCTTGCGCGCATAAAACCTCCGTTCGCGCTGAGCCTGTCGAAGCACCGCTCTTTGGAACATAGAAAGGAAGATCGGCCCTTCGACAAGCTCAGGGCGAACGGATTTTGGAGGGGAGGTCCGTTACTCGACGAACGCCGCGTTGACGGTCACGCCGTCGGCGCTCCATGCCGGCACCGCCTGCGCGGTCATCGGAACCATGAAGCGCTTGCGATCGGGCTTTTCGATTTCGAGAATGTCGCCGGCGCCGAAATTCTCGACCGCGGCGACATGGCCGATCGCCGCGCCGTCGGTCGACACGCACGGCAGGCCGAGCAGGTCGTGGTGATAATATTCGCCCTCGGCCAAGGCAGGTAGCGCCGAGCGCGGGACAGTGAGCACGGCGCCGCGCAGGGCTTCGGCGGCGCTGCGATCATTGACCTCGGCGAAGGTCGCGACCGCGCCCTGATTGGCGGGGCGCACCGATTTAAGGGTGAGTTTGCGGTCCCCCGCATCGAAAACGGAAAAGGCGCGGAGAGCTTCCGCGCCTTCGCCGAACAGTTTGAGACGCACCTCGCCCCGCACCCCATGCGCGCCGGCGATGGCGGCGAGGGTGACGGGACGGTCGGCGTTCATAAAGGTTTAGCCTTCGGCCTTTTCTTCGGCTTCGGGCGCAACCGGGCCGCCTTCGGCGACCTCTTCGGCGATCGCAGCCGCATCTTCGGCGGTCGCGTCGGACGGGACTTCCTCCGCCACAGCGTCGGCGACGGCTTCGGCGGTTTCCTCGCTCTTCACCGAACCGGTCGCATCCGATTCAGCGGCCTCCGGAGCAGCAGCTTCTTCGGCAGCCGGAGCGGCTTCTTCGGCTGCTTCGGGTTCCGGTACCGGAGCAGCGGCGGCGGCGGCCGCGGCTTCTTCGGCGTCAGCCAGCTTCTGGGCCTTTTCCTCGGCGCGTTCCTTGGCCTTTTCGCCCGGGACCGCCTTGTTCGGGTTGTTGCGCGCGGCGCGTTCCTTGATGCCGGCGGCGTCGAGGAAGCGGGCGACGCGGTCGCTCGGCTGGGCGCCGACGCTCAGCCAATGCTTCGCGCGGTCGGCGTCGAGCTTGACGCGCTCCGGGCTGTCCTTGGCGAGCAGCGGGTTGTAGCTGCCGATGCGCTCGATGAAGCGACCGTCGCGCGGGCTGCGCGAATCGGCGACGACGATCTTGTAATAGGGACGCTTTTTCGAACCGCCGCGTGCGAGGCGAATGGAGGTAGCCATGAGTAATTCCTTCTACGTCTGAACTTCAAATTCGGTTAAATCACTTCTTTTTATTCAACAGGTTGGCGAGGTCGGGGGGCATACCGCCGCCACCGAGGCCGGGCAGCCCGCCGCCGCCCATTCCGCCGCCGCCAAGCCCGGGCATGCCCGGAATGCCGCCGCCGCGCCCGAACAGCGCGCCGAGGCCCTTGAGCCCGCCCATCTTGCGGATCTTCTTCATCGCGCTGGCCATTTCCTGGTGCATCTTCAGCACCTTGTTGACCTGCTGCACCGTCGTGCCCGACCCGTTGGCGATGCGGATCTTGCGCTTCGCATTGATCAGTTCGGGCTTCGCGCGCTCCTTCGGGGTCATCGAGCCCATGATCGCGTCGAAATGGACGAGCATCTTGTCGTCGGCGCCGCCCGCGGCCATCGCCGCCTGCGCCTTCTTGATCCCCGGGATCATCCCGGCGAGCGCGCCAAGGCCGCCCATGCGGCGCATCTGGTTGAGTTGCGTGCGCAGGTCGTTGAGGTCGAACTGGCCCTTGGCCATCTTCGCCGCCATCGCCTCGGCCTCTTCGGCCTGGATCGTCTCGGCGGCGCGCTCGACGAGGCTGACGACGTCGCCCATGCCGAGGATGCGGCCCGCGATGCGCGACGGCTGGAAGAGTTCGAGCCCGTCGAGTTTCTCGCCGGTGCCCGCGAACTTGATCGGCTTTCCGGTGACCGCGCGCATCGACAGTGCGGCGCCGCCCCGCGCGTCGCCGTCCATGCGGGTCAAGACGACGCCGGTGAGCGGCACCTGATCGGTGAAGCGCTGCGCGACCTGCACCGCGTCCTGACCCGTCAGGCTGTCGACGACGAGCAGGGTTTCGGCGGGGTTCGCGGTGCGCGACACCGCCTGCATTTCGTCCATCAGCTGCTGGTCGACGTGGAGGCGGCCCGCGGTGTCGAGCATCAGCACGTCATAGCCCTGAAGCTTCGCGGCCTGCATCGCGCGCTGCGCGATCTCGACCGGCTGCTGGCCCGCGACGATCGGAAGCGTCGCGACGTCGATCTGGCTGCCGAGAACCGCCAACTGCTCCTGCGCCGCCGGGCGGTTGACGTCGAGCGACGCCATCAGCACCTTCTTGCGCTCTTTTTCCTTGAGCCGCTTCGCGATCTTCGCGGTGGTGGTGGTCTTACCCGAGCCCTGCAGACCAACCATCATGATGACGGCGGGAGGGGCGACATTCAGATCGAGCTCGGCGGTTTCGGACCCGAGCATTTCGGTCAGCGCATCGCTGACGATCTTGACCACCTGCTGTCCCGGGGTCACCGAGCGCAGGACATTCTGGCCGATCGCGAGTTCGGTGACCTGATCGACGAAGCTACGCACGACGGGCAGCGCGACGTCGGCCTCGAGCAGCGCGATTCGCACTTCGCGCATCGCCGCGCGCACGTCGGCCTCGGTCAGCGCGCCGCGGCCGCGGAGCTTTCCGAAAACATCGCCAAGCCGATTGCTCAGACTGTCGAACATGCGCCTCAAATCCTTCGTTTCGAGGCCCGCAACGCAAAAGACGCCGGTGAGCGAAACCTCGCCAACCAGCGGCTATCCGTGGACAGACTTTCCGTCGCGGACATCGATAATCCGTGCGCAATATGCGCGTGGACGTGGAGGCCTCTATACAAAAGCGGCCGGAAGGGCAAGAGCAACGCTCCTCCCTGTGCCGTAGGCATGGGGAGGTGGCAGCGGCGCAGCCGCTGACGGAGGGGCAATGGCGTGACGCCGCCGCCCCTCCACCACCGCCTACGGCGGCGGTCCCCCTCCCCATCGCTGCGCGACAGGGAGGACCGCACTTAACCCAAATTTCACCGCTTTCGCCGATAAGGCGCGCGAGGGTGGGACCATATATATGACATCGACGCCGAAGCCATTCGACCGCAGCGAGGGCGCCAAACGCGACATCATCGCCGGCGGCATCGTCGTCGCGGCGATCCTGCTGTTCGTCGGCACGGGCAGCAATGTGATGCAGGCAGCGGTTCGCGCGCTGATCGGCATCGGCGGCGGGCCCGACCGCGCGCTCGCAACGGCGCTGGTGCTCAACATCGCGCTGATCCTTTTCGGCTGGCGCCGCTACAAGGATCTCAACCGCGAAATCGTCGAGCGCACCGAGGCCGAACGGCGCGCGCGCTACCTTGCCGACACCGATCCGCTGACGGGTTTCCTCAACCGCCGCGCGCTGCTCGCGGCGGGGCAGCGGATGATCGCGGGCGCCGCCGCCGAGAAACGCCACGTCGCGCTTTTCCTGCTCGACCTCGACCATTTCAAGACCGTCAACGACATCCACGGCCATGCCGCGGGCGACCGCGTGCTGCAGGTCGCGGCCGAGCGCATCTCGGCCGTCCTGCCGCCCAATGCCACCAAGGCGCGGCTCGGCGGCGACGAGTTCGTCGCGATGCTGGCCTTCGAGCCCGCGGCGCGCGCCGACATCGACGCGCTCGCCGCCGAGCTGGTGACGGCGCTCGACAATATGATCACGCACGACGCGCAGCAGATCCGCATCGGCGCGTCGCTCGGCATCGCGCTAGCCAATGATGCGAGCATGACGATGGAAACGATGGTCCGCCAGGCCGACATCGCGATGTATCATTGCAAGGACGAAGGGCGGAACCGCTTTTGCTGGTTCGAGACCGGGATGGAGATGGCAGTGCAGGTCCGTAACCAGATCGAGACCGGGATCCGCGACGGCATGCCGCGCGGCGAGTTCGTCCCGCATTTCGAACCGCAGGTCGATATCGCGAGCGGGCGGCTGCTCGGCTTCGAGATGCTGATGCGCTGGGAATCGCCCGAATATGGCATGATCCCGCCCGAACGCTTCATCCCGGTCGCCGAGGAAAGCGGGCTGATCGGCGAATTGTCGCTGAAGGTGATCCGCGATGCGATGGAGATCGCGAAACGCTGGGACCCGTCGATCATGCTCGCCGTCAATATCTCGCCGCAGCAGCTCAAGGACCCGTGGTTCAGCCAGAAGCTGACCAAGCTGCTCGTCGAAACGGGCTTCCCCGCCGCGCAGCTCGAGGTCGAGATCACCGAAAGCTCGCTGTTCGAAAATCTGCCGCTGGTGCGCTCGATCGTCACCAGCCTCAAAAATCAGGGCGTGTCGCTCAGCCTCGACGATTTCGGCACCGGTTACAGCTCGCTGTCGCACCTGCGCGCGCTGCCGTTCGACCGCATCAAGATCGACCGCAGCTTCATCGCCGCGATGCGCGGCAGCCCCGACGCGCAGGCGATCGTCGTCGCGATCGTGCGGCTGGGCGAAAGCCTGGCAATGCCGATCACCGCCGAGGGCGTCGAGGACGAGGCGACCGCGATCGAACTGACCCGACTTGGTTGTTCGAAGGGGCAAGGTTGGCACTTCGGCCGCGCCGCGTCGGCCGCCGACACCGACCGCCTGCTCGCCGAGCGCGGCCTGCTGCGTGCGCCGATGGTGCCGGAGGTCGGATCGGACACCAGCGAGGGAACGCCGCTGCGAAAGAGCGCATAAGTCCTCCCCTCCCTGCAAGGGAGGGGTTGGGGGTGGGTTGGCGAGCAAAGCTCGCCGCTCTATACCTTTGGCGATGCACCGTGTACCGCCCGAAATGACCGAGCGTGCTCGACAGCTAAGGCGAGACGCCACGCCAGCAGAACGAAAACTCTGGCGCATCCTTTCCGGTTACCGGCCAGCCTTCACCAGACAGCTTGTCGTTGGGTCCTACATCGTCGATCTGGCGTGCCGTGAGGCGAAGCTCGCTATCGAACTTGATGGTAGCCAGCATCTCGACCAACAGGAATATGACGGCAAGTGAACTGCCTATCTGGAAAGCATGAACTGGCGGGTCATCCGGCTATGGAATTCCGATGTAATGACCAATCCAGATGGAGCAGCCGAGTATCTGCTCGCGCAGGCCGCCGAGTGCCTCGGCGGGACCCACCCCCAACCCCTCCCTTCCAGGGAGGGGAGGATCAGGAAACCGCGGACGCCTCGCTAGACTTCGCTGCCCCGCCCCCCTAAATGCGCCCTATGGCAGACCGCTTCACCAAGATGCACGGCCTCGGCAACGACTTCGTCGTGATCGACGCGCGCGAGCATGCCGTCGAGATGACACCGGCGCGTGCGCATGCGATCGCCGACCGCCGTCACGGCATCGGGTGCGACCAGTTGATCCTGCTCGAACCGTCGGCGAGTGCGGACGTGAAGATGCGGATCTTCAACGCCGACGGCGGCGAGGTCGAGGCGTGCGGCAATGCGACGCGCTGCGTCGCGACGCTGATCGGCAAACCCGCGGTGATCGAGACGCTGGGCGGCATGCTGCGCGTCACGCCGGCTGATGGCGGCGCCGAAGTCACATTGGGCGAACCCGTCTTCGACTGGGAGTATATCCCGCTCGCGATGCCGATGGACACACGCGACATGCCCGTCGCGTGGGACGAGCTGGAGCATGGCGCCGCGGTCAATGTCGGCAATCCGCACATCGTCTTTTTCGTGCCCGAGGCCGACGCCGTCGCGCTCGACGAGCTGGGACCACGGATCGAGACCGATCCGCTGTTCCCCGAGCGCGTCAACGTCAATGTCGCGAGCCTCGACGGCGAGAACCAGTTGCAACTTCGCGTCTGGGAACGCGGCGTGGGCCTGACGCAGGCGTGCGGCACCGGCGCGTGCGCGACCGCGGTCGCGGCGGTCCGCGCCGGGATCGTCCAGTCGCCGGTGACGGTATCGCTGCCCGGCGGCGACCTCGTCATCCGCTGGGCGCCCGGCGAGCCGATCGTGATGAGCGGCGCCGCGACGCGCGTGTACGAGGGCGAGACCGACTGGGCGCAGTTCGGATGAGCGCAGCTCTCGCCGACCGCCAGAAGGTCGTCAATTTCGGTTGCCGGCTGAATATCGCCGAGGGCGAGGCCATCCGGGCCGCCGTCGAGGCCGCAGGTCGGCGCGATACGATCGTCTTCAACAGCTGCGCGGTGACCGACGAGGCGGTGCGGCAGGCGCGGCAGGCGGTGCGCCGGAGCTTGCGCGAGCGGCCGGGGGCCGAGGTCGTGGTGACGGGGTGCGCGGCGGAACTGGAGCGCGAGACCTTTGCTGCGATGGGCGCGCGTGTGGTGCGCAACGATGCCAAGGGGTTGGCGGAGAGCTATCGCTTCGAACAGGAAAAGAACGGCCCTTCGACAAGCTCAGGGCGAACGGAGTTGGGGAAAGCGACCTCAGATTCTCCGTTCGGGCTGAGCTTGTCGAAGCCCCGCCCTCCCTATTCCCC
>NZ_JNFC01000014.1 GCF_000756385.1 Sphingopyxis sp. LC363 | reverse complement strand
CCCGCCCCCCAAGGAGAGACAAGATGACCTATGTAGAAGGATTTGTGGTCGCGGTGCCGACCGCCAACAAGGAAGCCTATCGCAAACATGCCGCCGAGGCGGCGCCGCTGTTCAAGGAATTCGGCGTCAGCCGCATGGTCGAATGCTGGGGCGACGATGTTCCCGACGGCAAGGTGAACGACTTCAAGGGCGCGGTGCAGGCGAAGCCCGACGAGACCGTCGTGTTCAGCTGGTTCGAATATCCCGACAAGGCGACGCGCGACGCCGCGAACGAAAAGATGATGAGCGATCCCCGGATGCAGAGCATGGGCGAAGCGATGCCGTTCGACGCGAAACGCATGATCATCGGCGGTTTCGATTCGATCGTCGACGACGCCGCGGACGGCAAGATGGGCTATGTCGACGGCTATATCGTTCCCGTCCCCGACGGCAACAAGGACGCCTATCGCACGATGGCACAAAAGGCTTCCGAAGTGTTCCGCGATTATGGCGCGACGCGCGTCGTCGAGGCGTGGAGCGACGACGTTCCCGACGGCAAGGTCACCGACTATGCCCGCGCCGCGCACAGGAAGGATGGCGAGAGCGTCGTCTACAGCTGGGTGGAATGGCCCGACAAGGAAACGCGGGTCGCCGGCTGGGAAAAGATGATGACCGACGAGCGGATGAAGAATGATCCCGCGACCAACCCGTTCGACGGCAAGCGCATGATCTATGGCGGCTTCGCGCCGATCGTCGAGGCGTGAAACGAGGGCGCGGCGGCAGGCCCGTCGCGCCTCGCCCCCCGAAGGAACGAACCATGGCCAAATCCCCCACCGAGGTCGCCAAGGCTGCATTTCAGGCCTATGTCGACGACGATCGCGCCGCCATCGAGGCGCTGATCGCCGACGATCTGGTCTTTACCAGCCCCTATGACAATGGGATCGGCCGCGAGACATATTTCACGCTTTGCTGGCCCAATCACGAAAGAATGGCCGGAGTCGATATCGTCCGCGCGATCGAGTCCGGGAACGAAGCCCTGCTGACCTATGTCGGCCGGATGAAGGACGGGCGCGCCAGCCGAAACACCGAAATCTTCGCGATCCGGGATGGGCGTATCCATGCGGTCGAAGTCTATTTCGGCTGGTCGATCCCCCATGATGCGGCGCCCGGCCAGCACAAGAATCCCTGATCAAGGATTTGAAAGGCCAAAAGATGATCACACTCTATGGCACTCCCCCCACCCGCGCGCTGCGCGCGATGTGGCTGCTCAATGAACTCGACCTCGCGCATGAGATCGTCCCCATCGACATCGGCGCCGGTGAAAACCGGACCCCCGAATTTCTCGCGCTCAACCCCGCCGGAAAGCTGCCGGTGCTGGTCGACGGCGATCTGGTGATCAGCGAATCGGCGGCGATCCAGCTCTATCTTGCCGATAAATATGGCGACCGCTTTCCGGGCGGCGGGCTGATCCCCGAGACGGCCGATGATCGCGCGCGCATGCACCACTGGCTGTTCTTCCTGATGACCGAGATCGAGGCGCCGCTGTGGCGGGTCGCCCTGCACAGCTTCCTCTATGCCGAGGACGAGAAATCGGAAGCCGAGATCGCGCTGGCTAAGCGCGACGGCCGGCGGATGATCGCGGTGCTCGAACAGCATATGCAGGGACGCGATTTCATCGTCGGCGGCGCGGTCACCGTGGCCGATTTCAACGCCGCCTTCACGCTCGACTGGGCGAACGAAGAAGGGCTTCTCGACGAAGCTCCCGCGCTCCGCGCCTGGCTGAAGTCGATGTATGCGCGCGCCAAGGCGCCGGTGACGATCGCCGAGGGCATGGCCGCGCTGGAAGCATCGGCGTGATGGCCCGCGCCGACGAGCCTGACATCAAGCGCATCGCATCGTGCCGGTGCGGCGCGGTGACGCTGGAGCTTTCCGGCAAGCCGATCGTCGCGGCGACCTGTTACTGCCATAGCTGTCAGGAGGCGGGCCGTGGCTTCGAGGCGGCACCGGGCGCGCCCGCCGTCGTCGGCGCCGATGGCGGCACGCCCTATGTGCTGATGCGCAAGGACCGCCTCCTATGGCTGTCGGGATCGGACGAACTGGAGGCGCACCGGCTGAAACCCGAGTCGCCGACGCGGCGCTTCGTCGCGCGTTGTTGCAATGCGCCGATCGCGCTCGAATTCACCAAGGGGCATTGGCTCAGCGTCTATTCGGACCGCATCGCCGCAGAAGAGCGGCCGGCGGCCGAGATGCGGACGATCGTCGGCGACCGGCCCGCGGGTGTCGAGCTGCCCGGCGACATCCCCAATTACCGGACGCCGTCGGGCAAGTTCATGTGGCGGCTGCTGAAGGCCTGGGCGGCGATGGGCTTTCGCGCCCCGCCGCTGGAAGCGACGAAGGGATTTGCGCAATGAGCAGGAATATCGCCAAAACCGTCGAACGCGTCGAGATGCGCAGCATAACCAGCCCCGGCTTCGCGCTGAATGTCGACAAGGCGAAATATGACGCGATGAAAGAGGCGCTGCTCGCGGCGGTGCCGAAAGGCCAGCCGGGGCTGACTGTCGCCGAGGTCAAGGAAGGCGTGCTGCCGTTGCTGCCCGATGCGCTGTTCCCCGGCGGTGCGAAGGCGGGCTGGTGGCTGAAGGGCGTTCAGCTCGACCTCGAGGCGCGCGGGACGCTCGCGCGCGAAAATACGAAGCCGCTGCGGTTGTACCGGCCATAGGAAAGCAGGAGGTGCAGGACGGGCGCGGCGACTGGCTTTCCCGCTGACCCACGCCCCGACATCTGAGGAGAGAGACGATGAGCAAAGCATCGAACTTCATCTGGTACGAATTGATGACGTCCGACCCCGCGGGCGCGGCGCGCTTTTACGGCGCGGTGGTCGGCTGGACGATCGCCGCGACACGCGATCCCGCGGCGGGCGACGTCGACTATCGCATGATCGTGCGCGGCGACGGCGGCAATGCCGGCGGAGTACTCGCGCTCGGCGCCGACATGCTTGCGGGCGGCGCGCGGCCGGGCTGGATGGGCTATCTCGAGGTCGACGACGTCGATAGCACCCTCGCGGCGATCAAGGCCGACGGCGGCGCGGTGCATATGCCCGCGACCGATCTGCCCGTCGGACGCATCGCGATGGTGTCGGACCCGCAGGGCGCGCATTTCTATGTCATGGATCCGATCCCGCCCGAAGGGATGGAGACACAAGAGAGCGACGTGTTTTCGGTGACCGAGGCGCAGCATATGCGCTGGAACGAGCTCGCGACGAGCGACTCCGACGCGGCGATCGCCTTTTACCGCAAGCATTTCGGCTGGGGGCAGGAGGGCGCGATGGATATGGGGCCGCTCGGTTCCTATCGCTTCCTCCAGCGCGGCGAGGTGATGATCGGCGCGGTGATGCCGCTGATGGAAGGCTATCCGGTGCCGGTGTGGAATTTCTACATCGGCGTCGACGACATCGACCGCGCGCACGCCGCGGTGACCGCGAACGGCGGCACCGTCACCAGCGAGCCGATGGAAATTCCCGGCGGCGAATATGCGATGAACGGCATCGACCCGCAGGGCGCCGCCTTCGGCCTCGTCGGCCCGCGCCGATAACCGGAACCTTCAAGGGGGCGGGGCGGGACCGACTGGTATCCGAGCCTGCGATACGACGACTGAACCCACAGGAAGAGGAGAGAGACGATGGCGAACCCCGCGAATACCGCGCCGACCGGCGGCCTGACCCCGCACATCACGATCCGCGACCGGCGCGCGAAGGAGGCGATCGACTTCTACGCCAAGGCGTTTGGCGCGACCGAAGTCGTGCGCGTTCCCGCCGACGACGGCGAGCGGCTGATGCACGCGCATGTCCATATCAACGGCGCGTCGCTGATGATGCACGACGATTTTCCGGAATATACGGGCGGCCCGGCATCCGAGCCCGCGTCCGTCGTGCTCCATCTGCAGGTCGACGACGCCGACAGCTGGTACGACCGCGCGATCGCCGCGGGGGCGGTGTCGGTGATGGCGCCCGAAAATATGTTCTGGGGGGACCGCTACGCGCAGGTGCGCGACCCGTTCGGCCATCTCTGGTCGATCGGCCACCCGTTGAAAGGAGAAGACGCATGACCAAGACGCCGATGACGCTCTGCCTCTGGTACGAAGGCGATGCCGAGGAGGCCGCGGCCTTTTACGCGAAGACCTTTGCCGACAGCAAAGTCGGCGCGGTCAACCGCGCGCCGGCGGATTCGCCGGGCGGCAAGGAAGGCGATGTGCAGACGGTGGAGTTCACTTTGCTCGGCACGCCGTGCGTGGGGCTCAACGGCCCGCCGATCTTCAAGCACAACGAAGCCTTCTCGTTCCAGGTCCATACCGACACGCAGGAAGAGACCGACCGGCTGTGGAACGCGATCGTCGATAATGGCGGACAGGAAAGCGTGTGCGGCTGGTGCAAGGATAAATGGGGCGTCTCGTGGCAGATCTGCCCGCGCGCGCTCACCGACGCGACGACCGGCAGCGACCGCGCGGCGGCGAAGCGCGCGTTCGAGGCGATGATGACGATGAAGAAGATCGACATCGCGAAGATCGAGGCCGCGGTGCGCGGCGAAGCGGTCGCCTGACGGCCGCGACAAGGGAGAAGGATGATGAGCGAAGGAAGCGAACCGGTCACGATGTGCCTGTGGTACGATCGTGACGCCGAAGCGGCGGCGAAATTCTATGCCGCGACCTTTCCGGACAGCGAATTCGTCGCGGCGAACCGATCGCCGAGCGACTTTCCCGACGGCAAGGAAGGCGATGTGCTGACGGTCGAATTCACCGTGATGGGCGTGCCCTTCATCGCGATCAACGGCGGGCCCGCGTTCAAGCAGGACGAGGCGTTTTCGATCGTGATCAACACCGACACGCAGGAAGAGACCGACCGTTACTGGAACGCGATCGTGGGCAACGGCGGCGCCGAAAGCATGTGCGGCTGGTGCAAGGACAAATGGGGGGTCAACTGGCAGATCACCCCGCGCGTGCTGACGCGCGCGATGACCCACCCCGACCGCGCCGCGGCGAAGCGCGCGATGGACGCGATGATGACGATGAAGAAGATCGAAATCGCGAAGATCGAGGCGGCGCTGAAGGGCGAAACCGTCGGCGCGGCGTAGCCAGAGGAAAGGCAATCGATGCTGATTTTTTATGGACACCCCTTCTCTTCCTATACGTGGAAGGTGCTGATCGCGCTTTACGAGAAGGGGGTCGATTTCGACTATCGCGTGATCGGGCCCGACGCGCCGCAGCATGGCGAGGAATTGCAGGCGCACTGGCCGGTGGGACAGTTTCCGTTGCTCGTCGCGGACGGGGTGCCTTATTTCGAATCGTCGATCATCATCGAATATCTCGACCATCTGGTGCCCGAACCGCGGCTGATCCCCGCCGATTTCGGGGCGGCGCTGAGGGTGCGCTTCTTCGACCGCATCTTCGACAATCATGTGATGGCGCGGATGCAGGCGGTGGTCGCCGACGCGCTGCGCGGGCCCGAAAATCATGTGCCGATGATCGTCGATCAGGCGAAGGCGGCGCTCGGGAGCGTCTATGGCTGGCTCGACAAGGAGCTGGCGGGCGGCGGCTGGGCGACGCCCGACGGCTTCACGCTGGCCGATTGCGCGGCGGCGCCATCGCTTTTCTATGCCGACTGGGTGCATCCGATCCCCGAGCGGCACGAGAATCTGCGTGCCTATCGCGCGCGGCTGCTCGCGCATCCGTCGGTTTCGCGCTGCGTCGAGGATGCACGGCCGTATCGCGCCTTCTTCCCGCTCGGCGCGCCCGACCGCGACTGATCTCATCTTGGTCATCCCGGCCTTCGCCGGGATGACGGGATAAGGGTTCGTGCCGCCGTCCCGAAACGGGGTTAACGGCGTGCTGACGCTGCCCGTTTGCCAATTGATCATCGCGCCCGCGCGAAAGCGGGGCCATGGGTTCGCCGTCCGCCTTTCTTCGCACGCTGATCGTCGCCGCTTTGGCGGCGGTGCTGGCGTTCGCGCCGGCGCACGCACAGCAGGTCGTGACGATCACGACGACGGTGACGACGTGGACCTATGACGAGGGCGACGACGCGGGCGCGGACACTATCGACGAGGACGCCGCACTGCTGGATGACGAGGCGCTGGCCGACGATGCCGAGTTCGCCGCGACGCGGCGCTATGCCCCCGCCGCCACGCTTACGACGCTGGGCCATGCGAAGGCGCGGTTCGGGCCGTTTTCGGTCATCGACGCATCGACGGTTCGCATGGCGGGCGACGTCACCTCGGCGAGCCCGCGCCAGTTCGCGGCGATGCTCGCCGCCTTTCCGGGGCTGAGGCGGCTCGAGATGGTCGATTGCCCCGGCAGCCTCGACGAGGAGGCCAATCTGATCCTCGCGCGCGCGATCCGGCGGCAGGGGATGGAGACGGTGGTGCCCGCGGGCGGATCGATCCGCTCGGGCGCGGTCGAGCTGTGGCTTGCCGGCGTCACGCGCCGCGCGGCGCCCGACGCCGAATTCGGCGTGCATAGCTGGGCCGACGAATATGGCCGCGAGGCGAACGACTATCCCGCGAACGACCCGGTTCACGCCGAATATCTGGGCTATTACCGTGAAATGGGGATGGATGGCGCGAAGGCGCGCGCCTTTTACGCGCTGACCAACGCGACGCCGTTCGACGACGTCCGTTACCTGACGCGCGACGATATGGCGCGCTTCGTCACGCTCGACTGAATAGCGTCGCAGCCCCTTTCCCAGCCTGACGATCATTTGGAACGCTTCGGCCAGCGTGACGCCGGCGCAGCGGAACGATCGCTGCGAACAGCCGTTTCGGCTCAATGGAGGGCAGTTCGCCCTCGCCGTCGGAGAGAGACAATGAAAAAGCTTCTGACCATTTTCGCACTTGGCAGCTCGATGCTGCTTTTGTCGGCCTGCAACACCGTTGAAGGTGCCGGAAAAGACGTTGAATCGGTTGGCGACTGTGCCGATGGCGTTGAAGGCAATTGCTAGGCGGCGTGAACAAATCGGCGTGAACCGGCGTTCGCGGATCGCCGTTATCGGCCGATTATTGCCGTCTCCCCTCCCGCTTGCGGGAGGGGGATGACTGAAACCCGCCCCAAAACCGCCGTTCGCGGTCGTCGCCACCTCGCGCCGAGCTGCTTTAGCCTTGTAACACGCCGTCGTCTCCCCCACATCGCCCCCTATGGCGAAGCGGAGCCTCTACCAACGATTGCGGTCGAATGCGCAGATGCGCACCGCCTTGTTCGCGCTCGGCATATTGCTGATGATCACGGGCATCGCGATCGGGCCGTTGCCGGGACCCGGATTCCTGATCGTCTTTCCGCTCGGCCTCATGCTCTGCCTGCAGAACAGTGCGTGGGCCAAGCGCGCCTATGTGCGCTTCAAGTGGCGCCACCCCCGCTATGGCGACTGGGCCGACCGGATCATGCGCCGCGTCAGCGCCGCGCGGCGCCGGGCGCGCGCCGCGCTGGACAAGCTAGATGGCGATTGACTTTCCACCGACTCTTGCTTATCCGCGCCCTCAACAGTGGCCGCCCACGCTTGGCGGCCCTTTTCTGTTGCAGCATTTGACGAGATCTAGGGAAAACCGCGATGAAGCGCACTTATCAACCGAGCCGCCTCGTGCGCAAGCGCCGTCACGGCTTCCGCGCCCGCAAGGCCACCGTCGGCGGCCGCAAGGTCCTGGCCGCCCGCCGCGCCCGTGGCCGCGCGAAGCTGTCGGCCTGATCGCCCACGCTTCGCCGCCAGCGCGTCTGGTGCGAACGCTTTCAAAACGTAGCGAATTTCTGGCCGCGAACCGCGGCCTTCGCTTTCCCATGCCCGGCTTCGTCCTGCTCGTCCGTCCGCGCGGCGACGATGAGGATGCGCTGGGCATCGGCTATACGGTCAGCAAGAAGGTCGGCAACGCGGTCACGCGCAACCGGATGAAGCGGCGATTTCGCGAACTCGCGCGCGCCGCGCTGCCGGAGGCGGGAATCGCCGGCGCCGACCATGTGCTGATCGGCCGCCCGGGGGCGAACGACATGCCGTTTGCCGAATTGGGCGAGCATCTCGATTCGGCGCTGAAGCGCGCGGCGAAGAAGCTGGCGGCGAAGGCGTCGTGATTACGCCCACTGCCTCTTATCGTCACCCCGGACCCTTCGACAACGCCCAGGACAGGCTTGATCCGGGGTCCATTGCCACCGGCGCCGCATGGACCCCGGATCAAGTCCGGGGTGACGAAGTGGGGCCAATCGCGAATAAACTTCCACCGTTTTCCGGGCTTCCTGCATGATCGCCCGCCTGTTGATCCTGATCGCGCGCGGTTGGCAGCTTGGTCCGTCGCGCATCCTTCCCCCCACCTGCCGCTATGCGCCGTCGTGCAGCGAATATGCGATTATCGCGCTCCAGCGCCATGGTGCGATCAAGGGTGGCTGGCTGGCGACAAAGCGGCTATTGCGCTGCCATCCTTGGGGGGGCCACGGCTATGACCCGGTGCCATAGGCCTTCGGCGCCGGCATCATCCCCGATATTTTTGAGACGAAGAGAGACCGAAGAGCGTGGACGACAAGCGTAACCTGATCGCGGCGATTTTGCTGTCGGTGGCCATATTGATCGGCTGGAACTTCGTTTCGGAGAAATATTTTCCGACCCCCGACACGCCCGACGTGACCGAGACGGTCGCGGGCGCAAACGGCGCGGCGCCCGCAGCGACGCCCGCGACGCAGGGCCAGCCGAGCGCGCTGCCTACCCCGGGTGCGCCCGCCGCGCAGACGATCCGCCCGGTCGACGCGGTGCTCGCCGAAGGCCGGCGTATTCCGATCGAAACCCCCGCGATCAAGGGGTCGATCAACCTCGTCGGCGCGCGCATCGACGACATCACGCTCAGCAAATATCGCCAGACGATCAAGAAGGATTCGCCCGCGGTGCGCCTGTTCGCGCCGGGCGGGACCGAGGCCGCCTATTTCGCGAGCCTCGGCTGGTCGGCGCAGGGCATCGAGGTGCCGAACGCGAACACCGTGTGGACCGCGAGCGGTGCGAAGCTGACCCCGGCGACGCCGGTAACGCTGAGCTGGTCGAACGCGACCGGGCAGACGTTCCGCATCGAATATAGCATCGATGCCGATTACCTGATCACCGCGAAGCAGACAATCGCCAACACCGGCACCGCCCCGGTCAATGCGAGCAGCTTTGCGCTGATCGACCGGCTCGGCAAGCCGACCGACCCGCACGAAGTCGACAGCTGGACGATCCACGTCGGCCCGACGGGCTATCTCGACGGCAAGTCGGTGTTCGACACCGATTATGACGATGTCGAGGAAGCGACGAACCGCACCGTGCGATACAATTCGGCGGGCTGGCTCGGCTTCACCGACAAATATTGGCTCGCCGCGATCGTCCCGGCGAAGGGCGAGCGCGTGACCGCCGCGATCAGTTCGCCCGCCGCGAACAATTACCAGACTTTGTTCGCGCGCGACTTCCGCCAGATCGCGCCCGGCACGCAGGTGACGACGACGAGCCGCATCTTCGCCGGCGCCAAGGAAGTCAGCATCCTGTCGCAATATCAGGACAAGGAAGGCATCACGCGCCTGTCGAACGCGATCGACTGGGGCTGGTTCGAATTTTTCGAGGTCCCGATCTTCAAGCTGCTCGACTGGCTGTTCCGCATGGTCGGCAATTTCGGCGTCGCGATCATGGCGCTGACGCTGATCATCCGCCTGCTGATGTTCCCGATCGCGAACCGGCAATTCTCGTCGATGGCGCAGATGCGCCTCGTCCAGCCGAAGATGAAGGCGCTGCAGGAACGCCACAAGGACGACAAGCCGAAGATGCAGCAGGAGCTGATGAAGCTCTATAAGGACGAGAAGATCAATCCGCTCGCGGGCTGTTTGCCGATCGTCATCCAGATCCCGATCTTCTATGCACTGTACAAGGTGCTGATGCTGACGATCGAAATGCGGCACCAGCCGTTCATCCTGTGGATCAAGGATCTGTCGGCGCCCGATCCGCTGCACATTTTGAACCTGTTCGGCCTCTTGCCCTTCACCCCGCCGTCGATCCTGTCGATCGGCGTGCTCGCGGTGATCCTGGGCATCACCATGTGGTTGCAGTTCCGCCTCAACCCGCAGGCGACCGACCCCGTGCAGCAACAGGTGTTCAAGATCATGCCGTGGCTGTTCATGTTCATCATGGCGCCGTTCGCGGCGGGCCTGCTCCTCTACTGGATCACCAACAATATCCTGTCGATCGGGCAGCAGCAGTGGATGTACCGCAAGTTCCCGGCGCTGCGGGCGGCGCCGGCGAAGTGAGCGCGATCGATCCGGGCGCAGAGGACAGGGCGGAGCGGGCGCGCAAGCTGTTCGCGGGCCCGATCGCCTTTCTGAAATCGGCGCCCGCGCTCCAGCATCTGCCGAGCCCGAGCGTGCCCGAGATCGCCTTTGCGGGCCGATCGAACGTCGGCAAATCGTCGCTGCTCAACGCGCTGACGAACCGGAACGGGCTGGCGCGCACGTCGGTGACGCCGGGGCGAACGCAGGAGCTCAATTATTTCGACGTGGGTTCGCCTTTGGTGTTCCGGCTGGTCGACATGCCGGGCTATGGTTTTGCCAAGGCGCCGAAAGATATCGTCAAGAAATGGCGCTTCCTCGTCAATGATTACCTCCGCGGGCGGCAGGTCTTGAAACGGACATTGGTGCTGATCGACAGTCGCCACGGGATCAAGGACGTCGATCGCGAGGTGCTCGAGATGCTCGACGTTGCGGCGGTGAGTTACCGGCTCGTGCTGACCAAGGCCGACAAGATCAAGGCGACCGAACTTGAAGCCGTACAGGCCGCGACCGAAGCCGAAGCCCGCAAGCATCCCGCCGCGCACCCACAGGTGATCGCGACGAGCAGCGAAAAGGGCATGGGGATCGCCGAACTGCGCACCGCGGTGCTGGAGGCGGTGGAGTCATAAACGCTCCTCTCCCCTTGCGGGAGAGGATGGTGCAGGTTGCGGACTTGTCCGCTACCGTAACCTGATGAGGGTATGCAGGCGGCGGTTGACACCCCTCACCCAGCTTCGGCTAGGCAGCAAGCTGCCAAGCCTGCACAACCCTCTCCCCCAAGGGGAGAGGGGGTTTAAGGAGACCCCATGAAACTCTTCATCGGCAACAAGGCCTATTCCAGCTGGAGCCTGCGCGGCTGGCTCGCGGTCAAGCATAGCGGGCTGCCGTTCGAGGAAGTCACCGTCCCGCTCTATGACGAGGACTGGTCGAACCGGCGCGAGGGCGACGAGTTCGCGCCGTCGGGCGGCAAGGTGCCGATATTGTGGGACGGCGACGATATCGTCGTGTGGGACAGCCTCGCGATCGTCGATTATCTCAACGAAAAGACCGGCGGGACGAAGCATTTCTGGCCCGACGACATGGCGGCGCGCGCGATGGCGCGGTCGATGGCCGCCGAAATGCACTCGAGCTTCGCCGCGTTGCGCCGCGAGCACAGCATGAACATCCGGCGCATCTACCCCGCGGCCGAGCTGCTGCCCGAAGTGCAGGCCGATGTCGTGCGCATCTTCCAGATCTGGGCCGAGGCGCGCGCGCGGTTCGGCGGCGAGGGCGATTTCCTCTTCGGCGACTGGTCGGCGGCCGACATCATGTTCGCGCCGGTGGTGACGCGCTTCGTCACCTATTCGATTCCGCTGCCGCGCTTCGCCGCCGCCTATGCGCAGGCGGTGATCAGCCATCCGTGCATGCAGGAATGGATCGGCGGCGCGCAGGCCGAGGATTGGGTGATCGAGCAGTTCGAGGGGCCGGTCGAGGGCTAGGGACCGCCTATCCGCCCGCCCAGTCGCCGTGCTGCGCCATCCACAGGCTGACGGCGGCGAGCGCGGCGGTTTCGGCGCGCAGGATGCGCGGGCCGAGCGCGATGCGGCGCACCGCGGCGTGGGCGAGGAGCATGTCGCGCTCGCGGTCGGTGAAGCCGCCCTCGGGACCAGTGAGGATCGCCGCGGGCGCGGGTGCCGCGACGTCGGCGACCGGGACGCCCCCGGCTTCGTCGGCGAAGAGCAGCGCGCGCGTCGCAGGCCAGCCCTTCAGCAGCTGCGGCAGTTTGACCGGCGGCGCCAGTTCGGGAAGCGCGGTGCGGCCGCATTGCTCGCACGCCTCGACGATCTGCGCCTCGATCCGCTCGCTCTTGACGCGTTCGACGATCGTGCGTTCGGTGATCACCGGCTGCAAGCGCGCGACGCCGAGTTCGGTCGCCTTTTCGACGATCCAGTCGAGCCGCGCCTTCTTCACCGGCGCGAAACAGAGCCAAAGGTCGGGCACGCGCTCGAGCGGGCGCGTCTGCCGCTCGATCCTCAAGGTCAGCGAACGTTTCGCGGCGTCGGCGACGACCGCGAGCCATTCGCCGCTCCGGTTGTCGAAGAGGAGCACCGGATCGCCCGCCTTCAGCCGCATGACGCCGAGCAGATAATGCGCGGCCGGCCCGTCGATCGCGGGCGCGGCGTCGGGGGCGAGCGGCTGGTCGATGAACAGGCGGGGCGTGCTGGCGGGCGGCCAGGCGGGAGTCGCGGGCATGGTGCGCGCGATAGCAGATGGCGGCCTGTCGTGCATCTTTTGCCGCAAGATGGGACAGCCTGTCCCGATCCGGGGCAAAAGCGCCGATCCGGGCCCTGCCGCGCCGCGCCGATTAGCCATTTGGTAAGCAGTTCCCCCCTAGGTGCGAGGATACCAGCGGCCCAACTGGTGGGGGCGCCGCGGGCCGAAGAGGGGTTTGACCATGCGAGGGACCTGGATCAGCCGGCTGCGCGCCGGTGCCAAAGCGCTTCTGAGCGACCAGCGCGGCAACGCCTTCATGCTGACCGCGGCGGCGATCATACCGGTGATCGGCATCGTCGGGTCGGCGGTCGACATCGGCCGCGCCTATATGACGCAGCTGCGCCTGCAGCAGGCGTGCGACTCGGGCGTGCTCGCCGGACGGCGCGCGATGGGCGGCGCGACCTATTCGGACGCGGCGCAGGCCGAAGCGAACAAGATGTTCAACTTCAACTTTCCCGAGGCCAAATATGGCGCGTCGGGCATTCTCTTCTCCTCGCAAGCCATAAACGCGTCGGACGTCGCCGGACAGGCCTCGGCCGCTTTGCCCACCGAGCTGATGTTCCTGTTCGGCAAGGACCAGTTCCGCCTGTCGGCCAATTGCACGGCGAAGCTCGAAATCTCGAACGTCGATGTCATGCTCGTGCTCGACGTCACGGGATCGATGGCGCAAACCAATTCGGGCGATACGGTAAACCGCATCACGGCGCTCCAAGATGCGACGATGGACTTTTTCGACACGCTGACGACGGCCGATATCGGTGACGGGCGGCTGCGCTTCGGCGTGGTGCCCTATAGCTCGACGGCGAATGTCGGCGCGATTCTTCGCGAAGAGAATCCCGACTGGCTGTCGGATTTTACCATCCTGCCTTCACGCTCGCCGGTCATCCGCTATGACTGGAGCGGCACCAATCCGCCCACGTCGGTCACCACGGGCACGACCACCAACGGCGCATGGGAGAATTTTCTGCCGATCAGCGGCTTTACGAACAGCACCGCCTGTTCGGCCGTCGTTGCGCCGGCCGACACGATGCCGGCGCTGACAGATGCCCAGAATATGAATCGGACGGCGCGGGTCGTCGACCGCAACGGCACGCGCCGCTATGTCACCGTCGCCGGCACACAGCACCGCTATTTCAACTATCGCTACAACTATAATTCGTCGGACGACACCTGCTGGCTGCAACGCCGCACGGTGACATTCGACCACACGGCCTCGCCGGCTCCCAGCTCGACGTCCTTTTTCAGCCAGTATCGCTATGAAGACCGCCTGTTCGACGTGAGCAGCGCCAAGAACGGCGGGACGATCAGCGTCGATACGGGCGATTCGGGCGCTTTGCAGAGCGTCAGTTGGAGCGGCTGCGTGATCGAACGCCGCACGTCGCCCTTCGGGGCGTCGTCGTCGGCGTCCGACTCCGCGCTCGACATGGACATTGACCTCGTTCCAAACGATGAAAACAGCCGCTGGCGGATTCTGCTTCCGGAAATCTCCTATCATCGCGCCACCAACCTGGGTACCGTGCCTTCGGGGACGGGCGTTCGGACCATCGCAAGCTCGAACGTATCCGGCGGCAACTGGCAAAACTATAGTTATCACGCGTCAAGCGGTTGGGGCGCCTGCCCGGTCGAAGCGATGAAGCTGACCGAGATGGACAAGGATGATCGCCCCGCCTTCAACACCTATATCCAGTCGCTGCAGCCTTTGGGCGGCACCTATCACGATGCCGGCATGATCTGGGGCGCCCGGCTGCTATCGCCAAGCGGCTTGTTCGCGGACGAAAATGCGACGGCGCCGAACAATCGGCCGATCAGCCGCCATATCGTCTTCATGACCGACGGTGCGATGGCCCCGAACTGGCAGAATCTGACGTTCCAAGGTTATGAATATCTGATGCAGCGCATCAGCGGTTCGGCCACGACCGATAACTCGCTGCTCACCGCACGCCACAACAACCGCTTCGTGCAATTGTGCCGCGCGGCGCGCCAGCGCGGCATCACGATCTGGGTTGTGTCCTTCGGCGTGGGCAGCAACAGCAATCTGAACAGCTGTGCTTCCTCGGGCGAGGCTTTCGAGGCCGACAACGCCGCCGAGCTCAACGAGCAGTTCCAGGCGATCGCGCGGCAGATTTCCAAGCTGAGGCTGTCGCAATGACCGGCGGGCGCACCCTGCTCCGCCGGCTGCGGCGAAGCGAGCGCGGCACCGCGTTCGTCGAATTCGCGCTGACCGCGCCGGTCTTCCTGCTGATCCTGCTCGGCATCTTCGATTATTGCTGGCAGATGTATGCGCAACAGGTGTTGCAGGGCGTGGTCGCCAAGGCGGGCCGCGACGCAACGCTCGAAGGCTTTGCCGCCGACCAGCAGGCACTCGACGACAAGGTCGAAGCGGAAGTGAAGAAGGTGTTCAAGAACGCCACGGTCAATTTCAACCGCCGCGTTTTCGACGATTACAGCGATATCAGGCCGCTACGCTGGGTCGACACCAACGGCAACGGCGTCCAGGACCCCTCGCCCGACGATTGCTGGGAGGATGGCGGCCGGCAGGGCAATGGCGGCGCCGACGACGTCGTCCAATATACGGTGTCGATGCGTTTCGACCGCGTGCTGCCGGTGTGGCAGATGCTGGGACAGCCGCAATCCAAAACGCTCACCTCGACGACGCTGCTGCGCAACCAGCCCTTCGCCGCCGATGGCGAGGTGCTGGCGGAGACGTGCGGATGACCCGGCTTTCGCGCCTTTGCCGCCGGGCGCGGGTCGCCGCGCGCCATCTCGCGCGCAGCACCCGCGGTGCCGTGATGCTCGAAATGGCCTTTGCCATTCCCTTCCTCGTGCTCGTCGGCTTCGGCGGGCTCGAGATCGCCAATCTGACGCTCGCGCACACGCGCGTCAGCCAGCTCGGGCTCAACACCGCCGACAATGCCGCGCGGATCGCGGCGGGGAGCAATCTGACGCAGCCACAGGTTCGCGAGGTCGACATCAACGAGGTGTTCGAAGGCGCCGAACGGCAGGTTGCGGGGCTGAATTTCGAGAATAACGGCCGCATCATCCTGTCGAGCCTGCAGCGCAACAACGATGGCGGGCAGACGATCAAATGGCAGCGCTGTTTCGGCAATATGGAGGTCGCATCGGCCTATGGCGTCGAAGGCACCGGCGCGACGGGGACCGATTTCCCGGGCATGGGACCGGTGGGCCGCGAGGTGACCGCGGCGGCGGGCACCGCGATCATGTTCGTCGAGGTCACCTATCAATATCAGCCGCTGCTGTTCGGTGCCTGGCTGGGGCCGCAGACCATCCGGTCGACCGCGGCCTATAATATCCGCGAGGCGCGCGACCTGTCGGGGGTCAAGGCACCCGGCACTCCGGCCACCTGCACCTGAGGGCGCGGGCGCAGACGACATCGATCGGGCATTTATTCCCTGCATTGGGCCTGCTATCGCCCGGGCATCGATGACGGCCACCCATCCTCCCGACAGCCAGCTTCGCGGTTTCGTCGCGCTGCTCCCCGCCGCGGCGCGGCCCTATGCGCTGCTCGCGCGCTTCGACCGGCCGATCGGCTGGTGGCTGCTTTACTGGCCGTGCGCCTGGGCCATCGCGCTCGGCGGTGGGGCGGTGAGCCACTGGCCGCTTTTCCTCTGGTTGCTGCTCGGCGCGATCGCGATGCGCGGGGCAGGATGCGTCTATAACGACGTCGTCGACCGCGATCTCGACGCGAAGGTCGCGCGCACGGCGTCGCGGCCGGTGGCGAGCGGGGCGGTGCCGGTGCGAAACGCCTTGCTCTGGACACTGCTGTTGTCGCTGGTCGGCCTGCTCGTGCTGCTCCAGCTGCCGCGGCCGGCGCAGATCGTCGCGCTCGCGAGCCTGATCCTCGTCGCGGGCTATCCCTTCATGAAGCGCATCACCTGGTGGCCGCAGGCGTGGCTGGGGCTGGTGTTCAGCTGGGGCGCGCTCGTCGCCTGGGTCGCGGTCGGCGGCCAGCAGGGCCTCGCGTTGCCCTTGCTCTATGCCGGCTCTATCGCGTGGGTAATCGGGTATGACACCATCTATGCGCTGCAGGATATCGAGGACGATATGCTGGTCGGCGTGAAGTCGAGCGCGCGCGCGATGGGGAGCCATGTGAAGGGCGGGGTCGCGATGTGCTATGCGGCGGCGCTCGCGTGCTGGGGCGGCGCGCTGTGGGCGGTGCGCCCCGATCCGCTGGCGCTCGCCGCGCTGTTGCCCGCGGCGGTGCATCTGACCGGACAGGTGGTGACGCTCGACCCTGCGAACGGCGAGGATGCGCTGGCGAAATTCCGGAGCAATCGCTTTGCGGGGCTGCTGGTGTTCGCCGCGATGCTGGTGGTGGGGATGGCGCCGTGATCTTTCCTCCCTGTCGCGTAGCGATGGGGAGGTGGCAGCGGCCCTTCGGCTGCCTTGCAGGCGCTCAGGATAAACTGCGCCTTTGGCGCAGCCGCTGACGGAGGAGCAGATAGCGAGCCGTCGCGGCCCCTCCACCACCGCTTCGCGGCGGTCCCGCTGGCGCTACGCGCCGTCTGCGACTCCCCCACGGCTCCGCCGCAGGGAGGATCATTCCGCCGCGAGCAGCTCCTCGGCGCCGCCGAGGTCGACCGAGACGAGGCGGCTGACGCCGCGTTCGACCATCGTCACCCCGAACAGGCGGTGCATGCGCGCCATCGTCACCGCATTGTGGGTGACGATCAGGTAGCGCGTGTCGGTTTCGCGCGCCATGCGGTCGAGCAGATCGCAGAAGCGTTCGATATTGGCGTCGTCGAGCGGCGCATCGACCTCGTCGAGGACGCAGATCGGCGCGGGGTTGGTGAGGAAGAGGCCGAAGATCAGCGCGACGGCGGTGAGCGCCTGTTCGCCGCCCGACAGCAAGGTCAGCGTGCCGAGCCGCTTGCCCGGCGGCTGCGCCATGATTTCGAGCCCGGCTTCCAAGGGATCGTCCGAATCGACGAGTTCGAGATGCGCCTGTCCGCCGTTGAACAGCGTCGTGAAAAGGCGCTGGAAATGCGCGTTCACCGCCTCGAACGCCGCGAGCAGGCGTGCCCGCCCTTCGCGGTTGAGGCTGCCGATCGAGCCGCGCAGCCGGTTCACCGCCTGCGTCAACTCCTCGATCTCCGCTGCGTTTCTTTCCCGTTCGGTGTCGAGTTCGACGAGTTCGTCGGCGGCGACGAGGTTGACCGGCCCCAATCGCTCGCGATCCGCAACGAGCCGGTCGTGCTGCGCCGATTCGGCATTGGCGTCGCCCACGCTCGCACTTTCGAACCCCGCCTTTTGCGGGAGGAGCGGCGGCGGGCATTCGAAACGCTCGCCCGAGAGGCGGCCCATCTCGATCCGGCGGAGTTCGGCATTTTCGGAGCGCGCGACGGCTCCCGCGCGCGTTTCGCGCGCGGCGGCGACGCGCTCGCGGATTGCGTTCAGCGCGGTTTCGGCTTCGCGGAGCGCGGCCTCGGCGGCGCGCTCCTGCGCTTCGGCGGCGGCGACCTTGTCGCGCAGCGCGTCCTGCTGCGCCTCGGCGGCGGCGCGCTGCTGCGCGAGCTTCGCGGGCGCGTCGGCAAGCTTGGCGGCTTCGGCGGCGAGCGCCTCGGCGCGCTTGTCCATTTCGGTGACGCGGCGCGCGGCCTCGCCCGCGCGGGCTTTCCAGCTCTTGATCTCGGCGCTGACGACCGCCTGCCGCTCGCTGAGGCTCGCGAGCGTGCGTTCGTGCGCCGCGAGCGCATCCCGCGCCGTGCCCGCGTCGGCGCGCGCGCGCTCGGTCGCCGCCTCCTCGGCATCGAGCGCGGCGCGCGCCAGCCGCTCGTCGGGGAGCGCGGCAAGCGCGGCCTCGTGCGTCGCGAGCGTGTCGGCGGCTTCCTGTCCCGCTTCGGCGATCTCGGCGAGGCGGCGATCGAACAGCGCGGCGGCGTCGCGGTGCCGGTCGAGCGCGGCCTGCGCCTGATCGGCGGCGCGCAGCGCGGTGCGGCGCGCCTCGTCGGCCCCGGCCAGCGCCTTGCGCGCGGTCGCGGCGGCGTCGGCGAGGGTGGCGGCTTTTGCGGCGGCGGCGTCGCGGCGGTCGCGCAGTTCCTGCACGCCGAGCTCGACCTGCGGGCGCTGCGCCGCGAGCGCGTCGAGGCGGTTCTGGCGTTGCAACCGCTCGGTCGCGGTCGCGCCGTCGCCGCGCGTGACGAAGCCGTCCCAGCGGCGCATCACGCCGTCGAGGGTGACGAGCCGCTGGCCGACCGCGAGCGGCTGGCCCGCGTCGGTTTCGGCCGCCGCGACCTGCGCGAGACGGCGCGCGAGCGCGGCGGGGGCCTTTACATATTCGGCGAGCGGCGTGGTGCCGGCAGGCAGCGAAGGGTCGCCCTTCGCCGTATCGGCGCCGCCCCAGCTCCGCGCGGCGTCGCGGTCGGTGCCGGCGTCGAGATCGTCGCCGAGCGCGGCGGCGAGCGCGGCTTCATAACCCGGCGCGACGCGCAATTTGTCGAGGATGCGGTCGTCGTCGCTGCGCGCGGCGGCGAGCGCGCGTTCGAGCGTCGTCGCCTCGCCTTCGAGCGCGGCGAGCGCGGCGCGCGCTTCGGCGAGCCCGGCTTCGGCGCTCGCGAGGTCGGCGGCGGTCGCTTCGCGGTCGGCTTCGGCGTTCTGCAGCGCGGTTTCGGCGGCCGCGATCGCGGCTTCGGCAGCTTCGGCAGCCTGCACGCTGTGGGCATGCGTCGCCGTGAGCGCGGCGCTGTCGCCGAGCGCCGCGACCTCGGCATCGACGCGCGCCTTGTCCTGTGCGACCCGGCGCACGGCAGCTTCGGCGCTGTCCACCGCCGACACCGCAATGCGCCGGTCGGCGGCTTCGCTCGCGGCCTTGGCGCGCGCTTGCGCAAGCGCGACCTCGGCATCGCGGAGGCGCGCC
This sequence comes from Sphingopyxis sp. LC363, assembly GCF_000756385.1. GTDB lineage: Bacteria > Pseudomonadota > Alphaproteobacteria > Sphingomonadales > Sphingomonadaceae > Sphingopyxis. The sequence goes on along the minus strand of NZ_JNFC01000014.1, from coordinate 49,658 downwards.
TGCGCGGCGAGGCTGGCGTCGGCGAGCGCGGCCTTGCCCGCGTCGTGCCCGGTGATGTCCTGTGCGAGCTTTTTGGTTTCGGCGTCGAGCGCGGTGAGTGCGGCATGGGCTTCGCGCGCGAGTTCGCCCTCGTGCGCGCGGTCGTCGGCGATCCGCCGCTGCTGCGCCGCGAGATCCTCGAGCCGCTGGAGCGCGGCGCGCTCCTCGCCCTGCAATCGCACCTGCGTCGCGGTGGCGTCGGCGAGCGCGTCGCGCTGCGCCTGCGCATCGCTGCGCGCCGCCGCGACGCGCGTCGCGACCTCGGTCTGCGCTTTCGAGATGGTTTCGAGTTCGTCCTGCGCCGCCTTCACCGCCGCCTCGGCGGCGTCGGCGTCGCGGCGCGCCTGATCGGCGGCTTCGGCGGCGTCGCGCCAGCGCGCGTAGATCAACCGCCCCTCGGCGATGCGAATGTCGTCCGAGAGCTTCTTGTATTTCTCCGCCGCGCGCGCTTGCCGCCGCAGCGCGTTCGCGCGCACCTCCATGTCGGCGACGATTTCGGAGAGGCGCGTCAAATTGGTCTCGGTCGCGCGCAATTTCTGCTCGGCGTCCTTGCGGCGGACGTGGAGGCCCGCGATACCCGCCGCTTCCTCGAGCATCGCGCGGCGGTCGGTCGGCTTGGCGGCGATGACGTTGGCAATCTTGCCCTGGCTGACGAGCGCGGGGCTGTGCGCGCCGGTCGCGGCGTCGGCGAAGATCAGCGCGACGTCCTTGGCGCGCACGTCGCGGCCGTTGGCGCGATAGGCGCTGCCCGCGCCGCGCTCGATGCGGCGGATGACCTCGAGATCGTCGCCGTCGCCGCCATCCGACAGGCCCGCGACGAGCGCGCCCTCGGTATCGCAATGGAGCGCGACCTCGGCGAAATCGCGCGCCGGGCGCGACGAGGTGCCGGCGAAGATCACATCCTCCATCCCGCCGCCGCGCATCGATTTGGGCGAAGATTCGCCCATCACCCAGCGGATCGCCTCGAGCAGGTTCGACTTGCCGCAGCCATTGGGGCCGACGACGCCGGTCAGCCCGGGTTCGATGCGGAGTTCGGTGGGTTCGACGAAAGATTTGAAACCGGTGAGGCGCAGCCGTTTTATCTGCACGGGATGCCCCCGGGCAGCTCATCGAATCGGAGCTGGTGCAACCTTGGTGTCACATATCCCCCATGCAGCCGTCATGCCGCGTGGCGGGGGGAGTCGCAAGGGGCTCAAATTCTCCCTGCCGCCCTTCGGCTGGCCGGCAGGCCGGCCGCTCAGGATGAACTCCCTTCGGGGCAGCGATGGGGAGGTGGCAGCCCGGCGGGCTGACGGAGGGGCAAATAACGCGACGTTGGGGCCCCTCCACCATCCGCTTCGCGGACGGTCCCCCTCCCCATGGCTGCGCTACAGGGAGGATCTCGATCGTATCAGCGCGCGCCCATCGTGCGCAGGCGGTCGCGCAAGGGACCCCATGATGCGATGCCTTCGGCGACCTGGCCGTTGATGACGAAGGTCGGCGTGCCGGTGATCTGATATTTCTCGACCCCGGCGTTGGTGCCTTTTTCGATCGCCTCGACATTTTCGACCTTGCTGAGACACTGTTCGATCGTCGCGGCGGGGACGCCGCGCTGCTGGTAGAATTGATCGATCCCCCAGCCCTTGGCGAGCGCGGTGAAACGCTGCGCGGGCGGCAGCTTCATCGCTTCCTCGATCCCCGGCTGCGGCTTCGACGCGCCGGCGATGAAGGCTTCATGCTCGATGAAGGTCGCATCGGCGAGCGGGAAGAAGCGGTCGAGGCCGGTGCATTTGACGATCGCACCGGCGATCGCGTCGACCGGGTGGAGCATGAACGGCGTCAGCTTGTACGATACGCGGCCGGTGTCGACGAAGTCGCGCTTCAGTTCCTCGTGCGAATCCTGCGTGAATTTCGCGCAGTGCCCGCAGGTGAAGGCGCCGAATTCCTCGATCTTGATCGGGGCATCGGGGTTGCCCATCACGACGCCGTCGCCGTCGACGCGCACGACCTGCGACCAGCTCTTGCCGGCGGGCGGTGCGACCTTCGCAACCACCTCCTGCTCCTTGGCGGGATCGGTCTTGCTTTCGCCGCACGCGGCAAGGGCGAGCGCGCCCATCGAGGTCAGGAGGACGGTACGCAGCAGGGTCATGATCTTTCTTTCTCCACAAAGGGGGGAATGCGGGGCTTTTAAGAGGCCTTGAGCGCGAGGTCGAGTTTCGATTTGAGCGCGGGCCAAGCGGTGACTTCGGCGTTGCGGCCCTTGACGAAGAAGCTCGGCGTGCCCTCGACCCGGTCGGCATTTAGGCCGATGTTGGTCATGCCGGTGAGTTCGGCCTGCGCGACCTCGCTGTCGAGCGCGGCGTCGAGCTGGGTTTGCGAATAGCCCCGCGCGCGCATCAGCGCGAAGAGGCCGGTGCCGGCCGCGATCTTCCGCGCGCGCTCGGCCGTGGTGCCTTCGAGCCAGCTCTTTTTCTGCGCCTCGGTGGCTTTCTGGACCTTGGCGATCGTCGCCGGGAAAGCGGCGAAGATCGCCTGGTGATTGCCGGCGAAAGCTTTCGCGCCGCCAACGCGTGCCAGCAACGCCGCGGTCATGTCGACGGGGTCGCGGACGAGATTGCGATATTCGAACAGCACGAGCCCGCGGTCGATATAGCCCGTCTTGAGCGGCAGCGAGCCCGCCTTCGCGAAATCGGCGCAGATGTGGCAGGTGTAGCTGAAATATTCGACGAGCCGGACCTTCGCGGCGGGGTTTCCGGCGACGAAGGCGCCGATCGGGCTGGTCGTGACGCTCTGCGACCATGTAGCGGATTTGGCGGGCGCCGCCGCGATCAGGCCGAGCGCCGCACCCGAGAGCGCGAGCACCGCCGTGCGGCGGTCGAGAAGCGGGTCGTCAAAAACGGACATGATCGTGGCCCTAACTGATTTTCGGAAGCCTGGGCGGCGCCGCGAGGCCGGCGGCCATGCGTTCGAGCACGGTCCTGAGTTCCGGATCGCCGATGTCGCGGAGACTGTCCCCCAGTTCGGCGGGTACGGGTTTGAGCATTGCCGGCGGCTGAACGGGCGCGGCGGGGGTGACCTGGCCGTGCGTCATGCGGACGGCGGCGATCGCGGCATAGCCGAAGAAGCGGTTGACCGCGGCGATGATGTCGGGCGCGACATGCTGGAGCATCGGCGCGTGCGCGCCGCTGATCGTCAGGTGGAGCGTGCCGCCCGCTTTCTGCCCGGCGGGAAAGCGGATCATCGCGGGCTGGGTGACGTCGGCGAGTTTGTCGCCGACGATCTCGCGCCAGCGGCTGACCACCGACGACTGGACGAAGCCGAATTTGCGAAAGGCGGTGCGGCCGATTTCGGGGACGAGGTCGGAAATCGCGCGCGCCTCGCCGCCGCGCGGGCGCTCATAGGGACGTGCGGGGGCCTTCGCGGTTTTCACGCCGCCTTTCGCCGCGCCCTTCGCCCCCCCTTTCGCCTTCGCCTTTTTGGCGGGCGGGCCGTCTCCCGTCTCTTTCGTCATGCGGGAGGCCATGCCATAGGCGGGGGGTGAGCGTCCAGACTTCCGCTATCGCAGGTGACACTGAATCGACCCTCCCCTTCAGGGGAGGGCAGCGAGACTTGCGAACTTGTTCGCTAGTCGCAGCGGGTGGGGCCGCGCGGCCTTGCGCAAGGATCAGAGGCCCCACCCCAACCCAGTGCCGGGTGAAACGTCCCCCGGACGTTTCAGGTCGGTCCGGGGGACCGACCGGCCCGACACTCCTGAAGGGGAGGGGCTTAATATGACCGCCGCAATAGAGACGATGAACTTTTCGAGCCGCCTGCTCGGCTGGTACGACCGGTCGGCGCGCATCCTGCCGTGGCGGATCGCGCCGGGAAGCGCGGAGAGCCCCGATCCCTATCGCGTCTGGCTCGCCGAGGTGATGCTGCAGCAGACGACGGTCGCCGCGGTCGCGGGCTATTTCGCGCGCTTCACGGCGCGCTGGCCGACGGTCGCCGACCTCGCCGCCGCCGACGACGCCGACGTCATGGCGGCGTGGGCGGGGCTCGGTTATTATGCCCGCGCGCGCAACCTGCTCGCGTGCGCGCGCGCCGTCGTCGCCGATCATGGCGGGATTTTTCCCGATAGCGAGGCGGGGCTGCGCGCGCTGCCGGGGGTCGGCGACTATACCGCCACGGCGGTCGCGGCGATCGCCTTCGGGCGACCGGCGGTCGTCGTCGATGCCAATATCGAGCGCGTGATCGCGCGCCACCGGCTGATCACAACCCCGCTGCCAACGGCGAAGCGCGAGATTCGCGCCGCGCTCGCCCCGCTCGTCCCCGGCGAGCGGCCGGGCGATTTCGCGCAGGCGTTGATGGATCTCGGTGCCACGATCTGCACGCCGCGCTCGCCTTCCTGCGCGATCTGCCCGGTGATGGCCGATTGCCGCGCGCGCGGCCGGCCCGACATCGAGCGCCTGCCGGTCAAGCCGCCGAAGAAGGCGAAGCCGCATCGCCACGGGCTGGCCTGGTGGATCGAGCGCGACGGCGCGATCTGGCTCGTTCGGCGGCCCGACAAGGGAATGCTGGGCGGGATGCGCGCGCTGCCCGGCGGCGACTGGTCGGACGAACCCCCGCCCGAGTCGGGAATCGTCCGCGTCGATCATGGGTTCACCCATTTCGACCTGACGCTGGCGCTGGTGCGCCGCGACGCGCCGCCCAAAGCCTCTGCCGAAGCGCCGGATGCCGCAGCGGAAGGCATATGGTGGCCGATCGCGGAGCTTGACGCCGCCGGACTGCCGACGCTCTATCGCAAGCTGACCGACAAGATGCTGGAGAGGGATTTATGAACATGATGGTTTCGCGCCGCGCGTTGATGGGCGGAATGGCGCTGGCGGGCGCGGGCGCGCTGCTGCCGCGCGTCGCGCTCGCATGGCGCGCCGACGGCGCGGCGCTTTATCCCGCGACCAGCGCGTTCATCCAAGGCTTCGTCGACCGCCGCGAACTCGCCGGCACGCTCGCCGCGATCGGCAAGGGACAGGAGGCGCCGGTGTTCATCGGCGCGGGGGTGCAGTCGAACGGGTCGCCGACGCCGGTCGGTCCCGACACGTTGTGGCGGCTTTATTCGATGACCAAGCCGGTCACCGGGATCGCGGCGATGCTGCTGATCGAGGACGGCAAGATGACGCTCGACCAGCCGATCGCCGATTTCCTGCCCGCCTTCGCCAATATGAAGGTCCAGAACACCCCCGACGGTTCGATCACCGACGTGCGCCCGGCGAGGGGCCCGATCACGGTGCGCCAATTGCTCACCCATACCGCGGGGCTCGGCTACAACATCATCCAGAAGGGGCCGATCAAGGCGGCCTATGATCGTGCGGGCATCGTCGGCGGCCAGGCGAGCCGCCTGCCGATCCCCGGTTTCGCCGAGGTGACGCCGGCGCCGAGCCTCGCCGTCATGGCCGACCGGCTCGCCGAGCTGCCGCTGGTCTATGAACCGGGGACGAAATGGAGCTATTCGATCGGCCTCGACCTGATGGGGCGGCTGATCGAGGTCGTGTCGGGGCAGGCGTTCGACGCCTTTCTGAAGGCGCGGCTGTTCGGCCCGCTCGGCATGACGAGCACGGGGTTCATGGTGAAGGCGGAGGACGTCGCGCGCTTCACGAGCAATTATGCGCCGTTCGGCGGTGCGCTCATCCCCTTCGACCCCGCCGCGAGTTCGATCTATCTCGATCCCCCGCCCTATCCGTTCGGCGGCGGCGGGCTGGTGTCGAGCGCGCGCGATTACGACCGCTTCCTTGCGATGCTGCTGGGGGAAGGCGCCACGGGCGGGGTGCGCGTGATGAAACCCGAAACCGCAAGGCTTGCGATGTCGAACCTGATCGCCGACAGCGTCGACCGCAAGGGCAGCTTCATCGACGGGCAGGGTTTCGGCGCGGGCGGGCGCGTGTCGCTGCCGACCTCGCCCGGCGGCGAAGGCATTTTCGGCTGGGCGGGCGCCGCGGGGACGATCGGTTTCGTCCACCGCGGGCTCGGCTATCGCGCCGCCGGCTATACGCAGATCATGCCGCCCGAAGCGGTGCCGTTCCAGAGCAAGTTCGGCGAGACTTTCTTCAGGGATGTGACGAGCTGATGCCCTTGCCGCTCGGTTTTACCGGCGCTCGGCTCGACCGCGCCGACCAGTTGCGCACGAACGAGGCCGCGTTCGCCGCCGCCGCGGCGGATCCGCGCGCGACCTGCCTGACGCTCGACGGGATCGATTTTGTTCCGGGGGCGAGCGGCGGGTTGCTGTGGGAGCCGCTCGACCCCGCCGACGAGCGCGCGCTGATGCTGCTCGGGATCGACGATACCGGCGCGCCGCGCTTCGTGCGCGAAGCGGCGGGGGGTCGTATCGACGCGCGTTCGCGCACGGTGATGCGGTTGCTGCCGTTGCTGTCGACCGAGGAGGCCGCGCTCTATGGCGGCGCGCGCAGCCTCGTCGACTGGCACGCACGGCACCGTTTCTGCGCGGTGTGCGGATCGCCCACCGACCTGTTCCGCGGCGGCTGGGGGCGGCGCTGCGGCAGTTGCAACGCCGAGCATTTCCCGCGCGTCGACCCGGTCGTGATCATGCTCGCCGAGTTCGAGGGCCGCGTTCTCGTCGGGCGGCAGGGCGGCTTTCCGCCGGGCTTTTTCTCGGCGCTTGCGGGCTTTGTCGAGCCCGGCGAATCGCTCGAAGAAGCGGTCGCGCGCGAATTGTTCGAGGAGGCGGGCATCCATGTTTCGGACGTCTCCTATGTGGCGAGCCAGCCCTGGCCCTTCCCCTCGTCGCTGATGATCGGATGCCGCGCGGTGGCGAAGGATCCGGCGCTGACGCTCGACACGACCGAGATCGAGGCGGCGATGTGGGTCGACCGCGCCGAGGTGCGCGCGGCGCTTGGCGGAGACATGGGCGCGCCCTTCATGGCGCCGCCGTCGCTGGCGATCGCGCGCTATCTGCTCGAGGACTGGGCGGCATAATGAAAAGGGCCCACCGGTCCGGCCGGTGAGCCCCTGGTCTTTGGGAATGTGCGGGCCGGTGCGACTGTGCGCTTCGAAAGCGTCCAGCCCGGGCTGTCCTATGGCGCGAGGATCGCGACGGCGAGGTACAGCAGCAGAGGCAGGCCGAAGCCCAAGAGCGTCAGTGCGACAAAGGCGATGCGCGTCCACAAGACATCGATGCCGAACTGGTCCGCCATCCCGGCGCAGACGCCGAAGATCATCCCGTTACGGCGATTCTTGCGAAAACCCTGGTTCATTTCTTTCCTTTCGATCCCGGCCTTTTGGCCGGCGTTTTGGGAGTGGGGCGGCTGGTCAGGCGACCAGCCCGCCGAAATGCGCAGCGTTCGGGCCGACAGCGGCGAGGAACATCAGCGAGCAGTAGAGCGAGGCAACACCAGCGATCGCGTAGCTCTTGAACGATTCGACGTTGAAATGGGCCATGATATTTTCCTTCCTTGAACCTTCCATCCGGACCATCCGGTGGATGCCGGAGGTGGTGCAGGGACCGTGCCAATTTCATTCATTGGCGGTTAAGCGCGGTTTTTTGGTTCCAGAAATTTTATTTCAGCGCGAAATATGCGCCAAGATGGTGAAAATTCCCGTTCGTCGGAAAAATTTCTATGCCGGATCAGGGCGCGATGGGCTGGCTTCGCCCGATGCGCTGCGGTAGGCGCGATTCAGAATGACGCTGACCCGCCTATCGCTGACCGATTTTCGCAATCATGCCGCCGCGGACATGGCGGCCGGGCCGGGACTCGTCGCGCTCTACGGCGACAATGGCGCGGGCAAGACCAATATATTGGAGGCGGTCTCGCTGCTCGCGCCGGGGCGCGGGCTGCGCCGCGCGCCGTTGGCGGACATGGTGCGCGACGGAGCGAGCGGCGGCTTTGCCGTCTTTGCCGAGGTTCAGGCGGGCGCCGACCTGCCCCCCGTCGCGCTGGGGACGGGAATGGAGCCCGCGCAGCCGGGGCGGCGGATCGTGCGCATCAACGGCGCCCCCGCCGCGGCGACGGCGCTCGGCGAATGGCTGGCGGTGCTGTGGCTGACCCCCGCGATGGACCGGCTGTTCGTCGAGAGCGCGGGGAATCGGCGCCGCTTCCTCGACCGGCTCGTGCTCGCGCTCGACCCGCGCCACGCGCAGCACGGCAATCGTTATGAAGCGGCGCTACGCGCGCGCGGCAAGCTGCTCGCCGACCCCGCCGGTGCCGACCAGCAATGGCTCGCCAGCCTCGAGGCACAGCTCGCCGAGCATGGCGCCGCGATCGACGCCGCGCGGCAGGCGATGCTCGCGGGGCTGTCGGCCGAACTCGCGGGCCAGCCCGACGCGCCCTTCGCCCGCCCGTTGCTGACGCTCGTCGACAGCGACGGCAAGGCGCGCGCCGCGCCGTATGCGGCCGATACGTTGAAGGCGTTGTTCGCGTCGCGCCGGCGGATCGACGCCGCCGCGGGCCGCGCGACCGCCGGGCCGCATCGCGACGACCTCGACGCCGTCCATGCCGCGACGGGCCGCGCGGCGGCGCGCTGCTCGACCGGCGAGCAAAAGGCGATGCTGCTCTCGCTGATCCTCGCGCACAGCGACTGCGTCGCGCGCGCCAGAGAGAGGCGTCCGCTCCTGTTGCTCGACGAGGTCGCCGCGCATCTCGACCCGCTGCGCCGCGCCGCGCTCTATGATCGACTCGCCGGGCAAGGCGGCCAGGCGTGGCTTACCGGGACCGAGGCGGCGCTGTTCGACGCCATGCCCGGCCCCGCTACGCGCTTTCGCGTCGCGGGCGGGCGGATCGCCGCGGGCTAGAGAATTTCGCGCACCACATCCTGCGGACGGCACAGGCGCACGCCCTTGTCGGTTTCGACGATCGGGCGCTCGACATAGGCGGGGTTGGTCGCCATAGCGGCGATGATCTCGTCCTCGCTCGCGTCCTTCAGGCCGCGCTCTTCGGCGTCGGTGCCGCGCAGGCGCAGCGCGTCGCGCGCGGTGAGGCCAGCGTCGGCGAAGAGCTGGCGCAGCTTGCCGGCGCTATAGGGATTTTTGAGATATTCGACGACGGTGAGCTCGACGCCCGGCGTCTCTTCGAGAATCGCCAGCGTCTTGCGCGAGGTGCCGCATGCGGGGTTGTGCCAGATGGTCGCTTTCATGGAATGGCGTCCTAACGCAGCCTTACCGCGGCGTAAACGCGCTATTCATGGCATATATGGCACATCTTCCCGCATGAAGGGGAACCACCAGCTTGCCTTTCGCGGCCGACACACGACTTATGCGAAGTCGAGGGATCGCCAAAGGCGGCCAATGCGGGGTTGGGTTGCAAGTGAATGAATTGATCGATCGCAGAAGGCTGCTCGCCGGGATCGCGGGAGCGGGGGCGCTGGCCGCCGTTCCGACGCGCGCGCAGCTTCCGAACTGGGTCCAGCAACCGGTGGCGCCATTGCCCCCGCCGGTCGACTATCTCGCCGTCGCGAAGAAGCAGCTTGCGATGCAGGCGCGCAATATCCCGCAGACCGACCGCGTCGGCGTCGTCGATTTCGGCCTGCCCTCGTCGCGCCCGCGTTTCGCTTTGGTCGACATGGTCGCGGGCAAGATCGACATGTTCCCGGTGACGCACGGGCGCGGATCGGATCCGCAGCACGACGGCTGGCTCAAGAGCTTTTCGAGCCGCGTCGGCAGCCTTGCGACTTCGCGCGGCGCCTATCGCACCAGCGACTATTATTGGGGCGCGAACGGATCGTCGATGCGCCTCGCGGGGCTGGAGCCCGACAATTATACCGCCGACCAGCGCGCGATCGTCGTGCACGGCGCCTGGTACGCCGACCCGGCACTGATCGCGACGCAGGGCAAGCTCGGGCGCAGCGAGGGCTGCTTCGTGTTCGGCGAGGAACTGCTGCCGATGATCCTCTACAAGCTGGGGCCCGGCCGACTGCTCTTCGCCGACCGGCTGAGCGCGCATCCGCCGACGCCGACGCCGTTCCAGCTGCCGCCCGCCGACCCGCTGCCGGGAACCGAAAATCTGCGGCGCGCGAGTACGTTCAGCGGGACGCTGCCGACGACCGCGGATTAAGCGGCGAAAGGGTGGGGAACTGCCCTAAGCTCCTCCCTGTGGCGAAGCCATGGGGAGGTGGCAGCGCGAAGCACTGACGAAGGGGCTATTGCGCTACCGTCGCGGCCCCTCCACCACGCCCTGCGGGCGCGGTCCCGCTCCCCGCGGCTTCGCCGCAGGGAGGATATAACGGCCGCTTCCGGTCGCTAGCTGACCCCGCTCAATAAATCCCACTCGTCGAGGGCGTCGTCACGCGCGCGGCGGTGGGGATCGTCGGGACGACCGGCGGCGGCTCGGGCGCGATGATCGTCGCGGTCGGGCGGCCGGGCTTGGCGAAGCTCGCCACCACCGGCGCGTCGCGGCCATAGATGTCGGCGAGCTTTTTCACGCCGCCCTTGCCGTCGGGAACCATCGTCCAATAGGCGACATAGACGGGGAAGGGCTGGTCGAAGCCGAAGCGCGTCGTCTTGCCGCTCGCGATCGCCTCGCCGAATTCCTCGGGGCTTCTCCCCGCGAACATCACCGCCATCAGGCCCGAGAAGTGCAGCGCGCGCTCGGTGCGGATGCAGCCGTGGCTGAACGCGCGCGCCGCGGCGTTGAACGCGCCCTTCGAGGGGGTGTCGTGAAGGTAGATCGCATGCTCGTTGAGCATTTCCATCTTCATCACGCCGAGCGCATTGTTCGCCCCCGGCTGCTGCACCACCGACAGCGTCTTGCCGCTGCCCGTCCAGGTATAGCCCTGCGCGCGCGCCGAGGCGGGGTTGCGCGCGATCGTCGCGCCGATGCCCTCGTTGATGATGCTGCGCGGCAGCGTCCAAGTGGGGTTGACGATGATGCCGGTCGCCATCGGGTTCAATTGCGGCGTCGGGGTCGAATTCTTGCCGACGACGGCCTTGTGCGTGGCGATGGTCGTGCCGCCGTGGACGACGCGCGTGACATATTCGGGGACGTTGCTGACGACATAGCGTTCGCCGAGGCTGCGCGGCATCCAGCGCCAGCGTTCCATATTGACGCGGATCGCATTGGCCTCGGCGGGCGTTTTCGCCGTCTTGAGCGACGCCTTGAGTAGCGCGAAATCGGGATGGACGGGGTCGAGGCTGGCGAGCGTTTCGGGCACCGTTCCGGCGCCGAGCGCGGCCGTGAGCAGCGACAGCAGGGGTTCGCTGTCGCCGTCGCTGTCGGTCATGAACCATTGCTTGCGCGCGGCATTCGGCGTCCGGCCGTCGCGCAGGTGCGTCGCGAGCAACAGGAAGCGGTCGGTCGCGGCCTTGTCGAGCGCCGCCTGATCGTCGGCGAGGATCGCGGCGGCGAGGCCGTCGGGATAATAATCCTTGGCGAACAGGCCCTCGTCGCCGACCTTTTCGATGAAGCTCAGCAGCGCGGTCGCATTGTCCTCGGTCCAGCTCGGCATGTCGATTTGCACGGCGACGACGGGCGCGTCATCCTTCACCTTGTCGGGCTGGAGGATCACCGAATCCTCCTTCACCTCGGTTTGCGCGAAGGCAGGGACCGCGAACAGGGTCAGCGGGAGGAGGAGGAGCGCAGCGGGACGCGCGGAAAAGGGAGCGTTTTTGGCCATGGTCAAAGCCCATAGCCAAAAACAAGAGCTAGCGGAAGTGACGCGGAGCACGCTCCGTCGCAGGTCAAAACTTCCTTTGTCATTCCGGCGGAGGCCGGAATCTCGACGGCGGGACCCCGGCCTTCGCCGGGGTGACGGGATGTAGCTAAGCCCCGGCCTCCTCATCCTGCCGCGCCAGCCATTCCTCGAGCCACTTGATCGTATAGTCGCCGTGGATGACGTCGGGGTCGGCGAGCAAGGCCTGATGGAGCGGGATGTTCGTCTTGACCCCGCCGATCACCATTTCCTCGAGCGCGCGGCGCATCCGCATCATGCAGCTTTCGCGGCTGCGGCCATAGACGATCAGCTTGCCGATCATGCTGTCGTAATAGGGCGGGATCGAATAGCCGGCGTAGAGCCCGCTATCGACGCGGACGTGCATGCCGCCCGCGGCGTGATAGCTCGTCACCTTGCCCGGCGAGGGCAGGAAGCTGCGCGGATCCTCGGCATTGATGCGGCATTCGATCGAATGGCCGCGAAATTCGAGGTCTTCCTGTTTGACCGAAAGCCCCGCGCCGCCCGCGATGCGGATCTGTTCGCGAACGAGGTCGAAACCGGTGATCATCTCGGTCACCGGATGTTCGACCTGGATGCGGGTGTTCATCTCGATGAAGAAGAATTCGCCATTTTCCCACAGGAATTCGATCGTGCCGGCGCCGCGATAGCCCATCGCCGCCATCGCGTCGGCGCAGACCTTGCCCATGCGCGCGCGTTCGTCGGCCGAGATGATCGGCGAAGGCGCTTCTTCGAGCACCTTCTGGTGCCGCCGCTGGAGCGAGCAGTCGCGCTCGCCCAAATGGATCGCGTTGCCGTTGCCGTCGCCGAACACCTGAAATTCGATGTGGCGCGGGTTGCCGAGATATTTTTCCATGTAAACGGTCGGGTCGCCGAAGGCGGCCGCCGCTTCGGAGGAAGCCTGTCCCATCAGGCTTTCGAGGCTGTCCTCGTCGGGGACGACCTTCATGCCGCGCCCGCCGCCGCCCGAGGCGGCCTTGATCAGCACCGGATAGCCGATTTCCTTGGCGAGCTTTTTGGTTTCCTCGCTGAAGGTGACGGCACCGGGAGAGCCCGGAACGACCGGAAGGCCGAGTGCCACCGCGGTACGCTTCGCCTCGACCTTGTCGCCCATCGTGCGGATATGCTCGGGCTTCGGCCCGACGAAGACCATATTATGCGCTTCGATGATCTCGGCGAAACGCTCGTTTTCCGACAGGAAGCCGTAACCCGGGTGGATCGCGTCGGCGCCGGTGATTTCGGCCGCCGCGATGATCGCGGGAATGTTGAGATAGCTGTCCTTTGCCGCGGGCGGGCCGATGCACACCGCCTCGTCGGCGAGGCGGACGTGCATCGCGTCGGTGTCGGCGGTCGAATGGACCGCGACCGTCTTGATGCCCATTTCGTGGCACGCACGATGGATGCGCAGCGCGATCTCGCCGCGGTTGGCGATCAGGAGTTTCTCGATAGCCATAGGATGGATCAGCCGATGGTGAACAGCGGCTGGTCGAACTCGACCGGCTGGCTGTTCTCGACATGCACGGCCTTGAGCGTGCCCGACGCGGTCGCGGTGATCGGGTTCATGACCTTCATCGCTTCGATGATCAGGATCGGGTCGCCGGGCTTCACCGCCGAGCCGACGGCCGCGAAATTGGGCGCGCCGGGTTCGGGCGCGAGATAGACGGTGCCGACCATCGGCGACTTCACCGCGTCGGCGAAATTGTCGGCGGCGGGGGCCGCCGCCGCAGGGGCGGCGGCCGGAGCGGCGGGGGCTGCGGCGGGCGCGGCCACCGGCGCCGGCGCGAAGGCGACGGGTGCGGCGGCGGCGGTCAGCGTGCGCGCGACGCGCACCTTGCGGTCGCCGTCCTCGACCTCGATTTCGCTCAGCTGCGTGTCGTCGAGCAGCTCGGCGAGCGCGCGAACGAACGCCGGATCGATGTTGATGCCATTGTCTTTATGGTCACCCATGAGAATTTTTCCTGCTGTTGCGGCGCTGTCGTTGCAAACGCCCGGACCCCGATTTTTGATGCGCCCTATTGTCAGAGACGCGCGGCGGCGTCCAGCGCCAGCGTATAGCTGTTCGCGCCATGCCCTGCAAAATGCTGGGCCGCCGCCATGCCGACATAGCTGATGTGGCGAAACGTCTCGCGCTGCATCGGGTCCGACAGATGGACCTCGATCACCGGCACCTTGATCGACTTGATCGCGTCGTGGATCGCGATCGAGGTATGCGTATAGCCCCCCGCGTTGAGCAGCACCGCCTTGGCGCCAGCGATATAGGCTTCGTGCAGCCAGTCGATCAGCACGCCCTCATGGTTCGTCTGGCGGCATTCGAGCCTGATCCCTAGCCCCTCCGCCTGCGCCTCCAGCCGCGCGTGAATGTCGTTGAGCGTGTCATGGCCATAGATTTCGGGCTCGCGCGTGCCGAGCAGGTTGAGATTGGGGCCGGAGAGGACAAAGACGGTCGGAAGTTCAGCCAAGGCACGGCCTTTCGGTTGCGGCGTTGCGGGCTCCCCCTATATGGGCTGCTCGGCAAAAGGCAAAGCGAGGCGAATTGACGTGATTTCGGTCATTCTCAACGGCGAACCCCGGCAGGTGCGCGAAGGCAGCATCGCCGACCTCGTCGCGTCGCTCGGCCTCGACGTCAAGAAGGTCGCGGTCGAGCGCAACCGCGACATCGTCCCGCGCTCGACGCTCGCCGACGTCGCGCTCGCCGAGGGCGATGCGCTCGAAATCGTTCATTTCGTAGGAGGCGGTTGAGTTGTCAGCGGATCAGTGGAGCGTCGCCGGCCGGACATTTACGTCGCGGCTGATCGTCGGCACCGGCAAATACAAGGATTTCGAACAGAACGCCGCCGCCCTCGAAGCGTCGGGGGCGGAGATCGTCACCGTCGCGGTGCGCCGCGTCAATGTGTCCGATCCGACGGCGCCGATGCTCACCGACTATATTGATCCCAAGAAGGTCACTTACCTCCCCAACACCGCGGGCTGTTTCAACGCCGACGAAGCGATCCGCACCTTGCGCCTCGCGCGCGAGGCGGGAGGCTGGGATCTGGTGAAGCTCGAGGTGCTCGGCGAGGCGAAGACGCTCTATCCCAATATGCGCGAAACGCTCGAGGCGACCGAGGTGCTCGCGAAGGAGGGCTTCCTGCCCATGGTTTACTGCGTCGACGATCCGATCGCCGCGAAGCAGCTTGAGGATGCGGGCGCGGTCGCGATCATGCCCTTGGGCGCACCGATCGGGTCGGGGCTCGGCATCCAGAACCGCGTGACGATCCGCCTGATCGTCGAGGGCGCCTCGGTGCCCGTGCTCGTCGATGCCGGCGTCGGCACCGCGAGCGACGCCGCGGTCGCGATGGAGCTCGGTTGCGACGGGGTGCTGATGAACACCGCGATCGCCGAGGCGAAGGACCCGATTCTTATGGCGCGCGCGATGAAGCGCGCGGTCGAGGCGGGACGCGACGCCTATCTGGCGGGGCGCATGGGACTTCGCAAATATGCCGATCCGTCGAGCCCGCTCGCGGGGTTGATCTAGGCCCCGCTTCCAACAAGCTTGAGCGCTTCCCCCGTCGCTGGCATATCGGCACAGGCACCGGGTCGCACGGCGCCGATATAAAATGGGGGAACTGCCATGGACAAGTTTTTCGGAAATCTGCACGCCGTGCTCGGCACGGGCCTGGTGCTCGCAATTATCCTGATGCTGTGCCTCAACGGCCAGAATTTCGAGGACGGCGTCGCCGCGGGCAACGCGATCATGCGCTGGCTGCACACCTTCTTCGGCGTGCTGTGGATCGGGCTGCTTTACTATTTCAACTTCGTCCAGATGCCGACGATGCCCAAGATTCCGGCCGAGCTGAAACCCGCCGTCGGCAAGCATATCGCGCCCGCCGCGCTCTTCTGGTTCCGCTGGGCGGCACTGCTGACCGTCTTGCTGGGGATCGGCATCGCGGGGCACGCCAAATATCTGGCGCCCGCGCTGGGACTGCAGGAACCTTACCGGCTGATCGGCGTCGGCATGTGGCTGGGGCTGATCATGGCGTTCAACGTCTGGTTCCTGATCTGGCCGAACCAGAAAAAGGCGCTGGGGATCGTCGAGGCCGACGACGCGGCCAAGGCCAAGGCCGCGCGGACCGCGATGATCTTTTCGCGGACCAACACCTTGCTGTCGATCCCGATGCTCTATGCGATGGTGAATTTCAGCTAAGCCAACATCCTCCCTGTGGCGAAGCCATGGGGAGGTGGCGGCGGCGTAGCCGCTGACGGAGGGGCGATAGCGCAGCGTTGCCGCCCCTCCACCACCGCCTGCGGCGGCGGTCCCCCTCCCCATGCCCTTCGGGCACAGGGAGGATTTGCTCATCCCTCCACCGCCGCCTTGTGCATGCGGCCGTTCATCACATAATGCGCGACGCCGAGCTGCATGCCCGCCGCCTGCGCATCGCCGATTTCGCGCACGCGCCGCGCGGGCGATCCGGCCCAGAGTTCGCGGTCGGGAATTTCCTTATTCTCGGTCAGCAGCGCGCCCGCGGCGAGCATCGCGTCGCTGCCGATGCGGCAGCCGTTCATCACCGTCGCTTTCAGGCCGACGAAGGCCCGATCCGCCAGCGTGCAGCCGTGCACCATCGCGAGATGGCCGATCAGCACATCTTCGCCGATGATCGTCGGAAAGCCTTCGGGGTGATGCGGCATCGGGCCGTCGCAATGGACGACGCTGCCGTCCTGGATGTTCGATCGCGCACCGACGACGATATGGCTGACGTCGGCGCGCAGCACGCAATTATACCAGATGCTGACGTCGGGCCCGATCGTCACGTCGCCGATGATCCGGCAGCCGGGCGCGATGAAGGCGCTGGGGTCGATCCGCGGCGTCTTGCCATTGACGCTGATGATGCTGACGTCCTGATATGTCATTCGTCGCGGCCTCCGATGATATTCTTCCAGATGAGGACCGGCAGCGTCGAGGCATAATCGTCGGTCCAGCGGGTGAAACCGGGGCGCGCCTCGAGCGGAACCCACGCCCCATCGTCGTAGCTATCCTTGCGCGGCCGGATGCCGCCGGTCAATTGCCGCATCCGGTCCGGCGTCGCGGTCAGCGCGACCCAGTTCGACCCCGTCAGATCGCCATATTCGTCGCCCGCCGGGCCGGGATCCATGCGGATCGCCGCGGTCCAGCCGCGCGCCTTCGCCTCCGCCGCGAGCACGGGTTCGAGCCCGAAGAAGCGGTTCGAGATATGGATGAGCAGGATGCCGCCGGGTTTCAGCGCGCGCGCATAGATGCCGATCGCTTCCTTCGTCAGCAGATGGAGCGGGATCGCGTCCGACGAAAAGGCGTCGATGACGATGATGTCGAAGTGGCCCGAGGGTTGCTCGGCGATCCGGAGCCGCGCATCGCCGATGACGATCGGCGTGTCGGGCGCGCAGTCGGAAAGGAAAGTGAATTTGGCGGGATCGCGCGCGATGTCGACCATCACCGGATCGATCTCGAAAATCGTCCAGTCCTGCCCCGGCTTCCGATAACAAGCGAGCGTCCCTGCGCCGAGCCCGACGATGCCGACCGACGCGTTCGGACCCGCGAGCGCCTCGGCCCTGCCCAATGTCAGCCCGACCCCCGACTGCGGCCCATAATAGGTCGTCGGGTCGCGCCGGTGTTCGGCGTCGGTGCGCTGGAGCCCGTGGAGCGTCGTGCCGTGCGCGAGGCGGCGCTGGTTCGTTTCGGGATAGTCGGTGACCGTATAGACGCCGAAATAGCTGCGCACGCGCGCGTCGGTGAAGCTTTCCTGGATCGTGTCCCAGCCGCCCACACCGATCATCAGCAGCGCGAGCGCCGACACGAAGGCCCAGCGCCAGCCGATCACGAGCATGCCGATGACGAAGATCGCGACGCCCCACACGGTCACGGCCTGGTCGAGCCGCCCGGTCCAGTCTTCGACCATGTGCCACGCGGCAAAGGCGGCGATCGCGACGAGCAGCACCACCAGCGCCCGCGCGGCCTTGTCCTCGAGTCCCAGCCATTTGTCCCACGGGAGAAGCGCAGGGAGCGGGATCAGCATCGCCGCAGCGAGAATCAGCAGCGGATGCTCGTACACCCAGTCGAAGATCAGCGGCGCGAACAGCGCGGCGAACAGCCCGCCGATGACGCCGCCCGCCGACATGATCAGATAGAAAAGCGTCAGGTGCCGCGCGCCCGGGCGGAGGTGATAGAGATAGCCGTGGAGCGCGACCGCGACGGTGAAGAGCATCGCGAGGCTGGCGAGCGCGACCATCATCGACCCGCCGCCTGAGCTCAGCAGCCCGAGCCCGCCGACCGCGAGCAGCACCACCGGCGCGAGCAAAGTGATGATCTGCGTCAGACGCGTGAACGTCGAAAAGGCGATGACGAAGCTCAGAAGATAGAGGCCGAGCGGCAGCACCCATAGCAAGGGCATCGCGACGATGTCGGTGGTGAGATGCGTCGTCGTCGACAGCATCAGCCCCGACGGGACCGCGGCGATCAGCAGCCAGTGGACCTGCCGCCGCAGCGTCGGGCGCGGTTCGTCGGTGACGGCGGCGTGCGCCTCAATCCCAGCGTGCCGGCGCGCCGCCGCCGCGCCCGCGACGAGCAGGACGAGCAGCACATAGCCCGCGGTCCAGCCCCAGCTTTGCGCGGCGAGCGGCATCGCGGGTTCGACGAGCGCCGGATAGCTGATCAGGCCCGCAAAGCTGCCGAGGTTCGACGCGGCGTAGAGATAATAGGGGTCGCCGGCGCGGGGATCGGCGGCGAACCAGCGTTGCATCAACGGCGCCTGCGCCGACACGACGAAGAAAACGGGGCCGATCGACGCAAGCAGGAGCAAGGGCACCCACAGCGCCTCCTGCCCCGGGCCGGGCGATGCGAGCTGCGCGATACCGATCGGGAGCCAGAGCGCGGCGACGAGAAAAAGCGCAAGATGGATGATCGCCTGCCGCCGCACGGTAAAGCGGCCGAGCCAGTGCGCATAGGCGTAGCCGCCGAGCAGCAGTGCCTGATAGACGAGCATCGCGCTGTTCCACACCGCGGGCGCGCCGCCGAGCTTGGGCAGCACCATCCGCGCGACCATCGGCTGGACGAGGAAGAGGAGAAAGCTGCCGACGAGGATCGTCAGCACGAACAGCCAGCGGCGCGGCGACAGCGAAGATGTCATGCGGTTTTCCATGTCGAGCGCGGCAACGAATAGGTGACGTGCGGCCGCAAGCGGTCGCCTTCGGCCAGTTTGGGATGATCGAAGTCGAGGTCGGCGCGATAGTGCATGCCGAGCCGTTCCATCACCGCGCGGCTGCGGACATTGCCCCGCCATGTAATCGCCCGGATTTCATCGTCGGGCAGATTGGCGAAGCTCCACGCCGCCGCACCGCGGGCCGCCTCGCTCGCGAAACCCGCGCCCCAGCAATCGCGCGCGAGCCGCCAGCCGATCTCGACCTTGTCCGCCACCGGACCCGTGTCGCCGCGGATCACGCCGCACCAGCCGATCAGCCGCGCATCTTCGCGGCGCTCGAGCGCCCAGAAGCAATGACCATGCGCGGCTTCATGCTCGCGCATCCATGCGATCCGCGCCGCGGTGGCATCGATATCGAGCGGCGGGCCGAGCGTCGCCATGACCTCGGGATCGCTGCATATCCGCTGGAAAGGCACGATGTCTTCGTCGCGCCAACTGCGCATCCGCAGCCGGCCGGTGTCGATCGCGATCCCGGTCATGCACGCCCATCCCACGCTTCGCGCGCGATGCGCCACACGGTGGTCGGATTGTCCTCGACCGGATAATCGGGATCGAAATAATCGAGCGCGGGGAGGCGCTCGAAGCCCAGCCGCAGCATCATGCGGGTCGATCCGATATTCGAATCACTGGTTTGCCCAAAAATGGCCGCACAATGAGAAGCCGCGAAGCCATAGCCCAGCGCCGCGCGCGCCGCCTCGGTCGCATAACCCTGCCCCCACGCCCGTTCGGCGAGCGTCCAGCCGATCTCGCTCGCGCCGCGCAGAGCTTCGGGCGCGGCTTCGCTATGCACATGAAACAGGCCGCAGCGACCTATGCGGCGGTCGTCGTCGCGCCGCCATATTGTCCATCGCCGATGCCCGGCCGCTTCTGCGAAAGCTGCGATATCGGCAGCAAGGCCGTCGGCGACCTCCGCATCGCTCCGCATTCCGCCGAGGTGGCGCATCACCGCTTCGCTATTCATCTCGGCGCGTATCCACGGCAAGTCCTCCGCGCTCGGAGGACGCAGCACCAGCCGTTCGGTCTCGATCATGCACCAAGCAGTCTCGCGGCATGGAGCGCGTGATAGCTGAGTACGCCCGAGGCGCCGGCACGGCGGAAGGCGAGCAGGGTTTCGAGGACGAGCGCATCGCGGTCGCCCGCGCCGGCAGCCGCCGACGCCTCGATCATCGCATATTCGCCCGACACCTGATAGGCGTAGACGGGCACCGCGAAATTGTCCTTCACCGCGCGTATGATGTCGAGATAGGGCAGCCCGGGCTTGACCATCACGCTGTCGGCGCCCTCGGCCAGGTCCTGCGCGACCTCGCGCAGCGCTTCCTCGCTGTTCGCGGGGTCCATCTGGTACGTCTTCTTGTCGCCCTTCAAGAGCCCGCGCGAGCCGACCGCGTCGCGGAACGGGCCATAAAAGGCCGAGGCATATTTGGCGGCATAGCTCATGATCTGGACATGGCCGAAGCCTTCGGCCTCGAGCGCCTGCCGGACCCTGCCGATACGGCCGTCCATCATGTCGCTGGGCGCGATGATGTCGGCGCCCGCGCGCGCCTGATTGAGCGCCTGCCCGACGAGCACCTCGACCGTTTCGTCGTTGAGGACATAGCCCGCGCCGTCGATCAGCCCGTCCTGCCCGTGGCTGGTATAGGGATCGAGCGCGACGTCGGTGAGGACCCCGATCTCGTCGCCGAGCGCCTGCTTGATCGCGGCGGTGGCGCGGCACATGAGGTTATCGGGATTGAGCGCCTCGCCGCCATCCGCGCTGCGCCGCTCGGCCTGCGTATAGGGGAAGAGCGCGAGGCACGGGATGCCCGCCGCGACCGCCTCCTTCGCGCGCTCGACGAGCAGGTCGACCGACCAGCGCGACACGCCGGGCAGGCTCGCGACCGGTTCCTCGCGGTCCGATCCGTCGCAGACGAAGAGCGGCCAGATGAGGTTCGCGGGCGAAAGATGCGTTTCGCGCACCATCGCGCGGCTCCAGCCGGTGCGGCGGGTGCGGCGGAGGCGCAGGTCGGGGAAAGCGGCGTGGGTCATGCGGCGTGCATAGCGGCGCGCGGGCGTGGGGCAAATGGATAATGGAGCGCAAACCTCCCCTCCCGCTTGCGGGAGGGAGGGGCTTATATCCCGTCGCCCGCCCGCTTCGACGCCACATCGGCGAGGCTGCCGAGCTGCGGTCCCTCGACCTGCTTCGGCGCGATCGGGGTGAGTGCGGCGCCCGGGGCGACCGAGGTCAGTTCGCGGATGCGCGCACGGAAGGCGGCGAGCGCCTTGCCCTCGAGCAGCGCGCGGGTGACGAAGGTCACCGACGACGGGTTGACCGCGCGGCCGTTGCGATACAGCTCGTAATGGAGATGCGGGCCGGTCGACAGGCCGGTCGAGCCGATATAGCCGATCACCTGCCCGCGCTTGACGCGCTGGCCCGACCGTACCGCGATCCGGCTCATATGCCCGTAACCGGTGCCGAGCCCCTTGCCGTGATTGAGCTTCACATAATTGCCGAAACCGCCGTGGCGCCCGGCGATCGTCACGACGCCGTCGGTCACCGCATAGATCGGCGCGCCATAGCCGCCGCCGAAATCCATGCCGCTGTGCATGCGCTTGTAACCGAGGATCGGGTGGCGCCGCATCCCGAAATTCGAAGTGACGCGGCCGCGCGTCGGCCGCGTCATGCCGCCGCGCTGTTCGCCGACGCCCGACGCCTCGAACCATTGGGAGCGGCCGTCGGCATTCCATTCGAGCATCGAAAGTTTGGGTTTCCCGCCGCGAATGAGCCCGGCGTAGAGCAGCTTGCCCGTCTCGCTTTCGCCCGTTTCGGCGCGGCGATAGTCGACGATGATGTCGAACTCGTCGCTGCTGCGAATATCGCGGCTGACCGAAATCTGGCGGCCGATGACGCGCAGATAGGACTGGATCGCC
Organism: Sphingopyxis sp. LC363; assembly: GCF_000756385.1. Classification (GTDB taxonomy): domain Bacteria; phylum Pseudomonadota; class Alphaproteobacteria; order Sphingomonadales; family Sphingomonadaceae; genus Sphingopyxis. The sequence goes on along the minus strand of NZ_JNFC01000014.1, from coordinate 27,876 downwards.
TCCGGCGGCGCACCCGCGGCGCGCGCCGAGCGGTAGAGGCTGTCGCCGACTTTGCCGCGGATACGCAGCGGCGTCGCATCGACCGCGATCGGGATACGCCGCATCACGAGCTGGCCGCCGACGCGCTCCATTTCGATGCGCAGGTCGAAACGCGCGCGCATCGCGAGCGCTTCGACCGGGCGCGGCATGGTACGCGCGGCGCGGCGGCCGAGGATCAGGTCGATGCGCGTGCCCGGCGCGATGTCGGCCAGCGGAACCGCGCCCGACACGCGGTTTGCCAGCGCCTGCGCCTCGCTGCTCCCGACGCCCGAGCGTTCGAGCAGGCGCGCGAAGCTGTCGCCGCGCCCCAGGGTGGCGGTGAGTTCGATCTGCGGCCGTTCGGGGGTCTGAGTGAGCGGGCGGACGGCGTCGGTCGCCGCCATGTGGCGGCCGGTGTCGCCGCCGAAGGCCAGCGGCACGATCATCTGGCCGCGCGCTTCGTTGAAATCGGCGGCGTCGAGCGCGGGCGCGCCGACCGCGAGCGGCTGGACGCCCGGGAAGGTCGCGATCGCGGTGCCGCAAAGCAGGGTTAACGTCGCGAGCCCGCGCCACCATTCGGCCGATCCGATGTTGCTGCCAAGGTCGGGGACAAGGTCGAGTTGCGCCAGCCGGTCGCGCCAGCCGAGCTGCGGCTGCGCGCCGGAATCGGCCCGCCGCAGCGGGATCGCTTGCGACATCGTGAGCGCCGCCGCGTTGCCGGACATCCCCGCGATGGGTTCGTGACGCTGAAACAAAGTGCAACCCCCGCTCGGCGGACCTCCCCATAGCCGGCCGCCGAATGATGTTTTCGAGGGCTTGTCTGTAAAGAAAGACCGTTAAAGTCAATTTAATGGCGGATTTGCGCCGGTGCATTGCGGCGAGGCGTGGCGGGGCCGGGATATTTTGCGGGCGCTGCGGGAAAAATCGGCCGCCGCCCCGCTATTCGACGATCGGCTGTTGCGCGCGACCCGCGCCCATGCCAGCTTGGCTTCCAAGAAAATGACCTCTTCCTCTTCCCAGCCGGTCAAGGCTGTCCTTGGCCCCACCAACACCGGCAAAACCCATTTGGCGGTCGAGCGCCTGACCGCCCATTCGAGCGGCATGATCGGCTTTCCGCTGCGTCTGCTCGCGCGCGAGGTTTACGACCGCGTCGTGGCGATCAAGGGCGCGGCGCAGGTCGGCCTGATCACCGGCGAGGAGCGCATCCTGCCGCCCGACGCGCGCTATCTGCTCGGCACGATGGAAGCACTGCCGGTGACGCGCGACGTCGCCTTCGTCGGCATCGACGAGGCGCAGCTCGGCGCCGATCCCGAACGCGGCCATGTCTTCACCGACCGGATGCTGCGCGCGCGCGGGCGCGAGGAAACGATGATCCTCGGCTCGGCGAGCATCAAGGGGCTGGTCAAGGGACTGGTGCCCGAAGCCGAGATCATCACGCGTCCGCGTTTCTCGACGCTGAGCTATGCCGGATCGTCGAAGCTGTCGCGCCTGCCCAAACGCTCGGCGGTCGTCGCCTTCTCGGCCGAGGAGGTTTACGCGATCGCCGAAATGCTACGCCGTTTCTCCGGCGGCGCCGCGGTGGTGATGGGCGCACTCAGCCCCAAGACGCGCAACGCCCAGGTCGCGATGTTCGAGGCGGGCGAGGTCGATTATCTGGTCGCCACCGACGCGATCGGCATGGGGCTGAACCTCGACGTCCAGCATGTCGCCTTTGCGAGCCTGCAGAAATTCGACGGACGGCGCCTGCGCCGCCTGACGATTTCGGAGATGGCGCAGATCGCCGGGCGCGCCGGGCGCCACCAGCAGGACGGCAGCTTCGGCACCGTCGGCTTGCCGCAAGGCGGCTTCACGCCCGAGGAAATTCACGCGATCGAGGGCCATCATTTCCCGCCGCTCGCCAGCCTGTTCTGGCGCAATCCGACGCCGCGCTTCGGCTCGCTCGACCAGCTTCTGGCCGATCTGGCGCAGCCGCCCAGCCAGCCGATGCTGCGCGCCGCGCCCGAGGCGGTCGACATCGCGGTGCTGAGGCATCTGGCGGGCGACATGGAGGTGCGCGCGCGCGGTGGCGATTTCGATGCCGTCGAACGACTGTGGGACGTGTGCGGCCTGCCCGATTTCGAGCAATTGGGCGCCGAGCACCACAGCCGCACCGTGTTCAAGCTGTGGCAATGGCGCACGAGCGGCGACGGGATGATCGATCCCGACTGGTTCGCGCGGCGCCTCGCCCGGCTGGACGATGTCGAGGGCGACATCGACCAGCTCGCGAGCCGTATCGCTGCCGTCCGCACGCTCTGTTTCATCGCGCAGCGCGGCGACTGGATCGCCGGCGCCGCGGGCTGGACCGAGCAGGCGCAGGCGCTCGAATCGCGATTGTCCGACGCGCTCCACGATGCGCTCGCGCAGCGCTTCGTCGACCGGCGGCTCGCGCTGCTGCTGCGCGACGCGGGACAGCGCGGTACCGCGCTGCCGGTCGCGGTCGGCGCCGACGGGACCGTCGCGGTCGACGGCGAGGCGATCGGCACGCTCAAAGGGTTTCAGTTCAAGGTCGACCCGGTCGCCAAGGCGAGCGACCACCGGTTGCTGCTCGCGGCGGCCGAAAAGCATCTGCGCGCCGAGCTGGCGCGCCGCGCGACCGCGCTCGCCGAGGGCGACGACGCCGCGCTGTCGCTGGTCGCCGAGCCCGGCACCGCGCCGCGCCTCGCCTGGCACGGCCATGTCGTCGCGACATTGACGCGCGGCCCGACGCTCGTTCAGCCCGCGATCCAGATCGACCCCTCGCTCCGCCGCCTCGAGCCGAGCCAGGTGCAGGCGATCGCCGAGCGGCTCCAACGCTTCGTCGCGGCGCAGCTCGCGCGCCACGCCGGCCCGCTCGCCGCGATGGGCGAGGCCGCGGGGGACCTGTTCACCCCGCCGCGCGTCCGCGCGCTGCTCGCCGCGCTCACCGACAACAGCGGCACAATCGGCCGCGCGGCGGTCGAAGAGCAGCTGAACGCGCTGACGGCGGACGAGCGACCGCAGCTGCGCAAGCTCGGCTTCACCATCGGCTCGCTCGACATCTTCCATCCGCTCCTGCTCAAGCCCGAGGCGGTGCGCTGGCGCGCCGCGCTGACTGCCGCGCAGCAAGGGGCCCCCGTGCCCGCGCTGCCCCCGCACGGCGCGGTGCTGCAAAAGACGGGCAGTCAGGCGGGCCTCGCCATCGCGGGTTTCCGCCGCTGCGCATCTGGCTGGCTGCGCATCGACATGGCCGAAAAGCTGGCACGGCAGGCCCACGCCGCGCGCATGCAGGCGGCCGCCCCGCCGACTTCGCCGGTCGCGGGCGGCGCCGAGCATCATCACGACGATCATGGCGAAGAGGAAGTCCACAGCGCCGCGCCGCCGGGCTTCGTGATCGACCCCGCGCTCGCGACCTCGCTCGGGCTCGACGAGGAAACGCGCCGCGCGCTGCTCGGCAGCTTCGGCTTCCGCGGCGTCGGCGACCCGGCGCTGCAGCGCTGGCGCTGGTCGGGGCTGCGCAAGGCCGCCGACAAGCGCCCGCGCCGCAAGAAGGACCGCAAGGGAAGCGACAGCGCACCGCGCGCCGCCGCCAATGGCGCCGCGCGCCGCCCCCCCGCCGATCAGGCAAAGGGCAAGCGCGGCAAGCCGGGCAAGCCCCGCCCCGACACCGGCCGGCCGCCGCGCCCGGATCGCCCCGACCGATCGCCGCGCCGCGGTCCGTCGCCGAACAGCCCGTTCGCGGGCCTTGCCGCGCTGCTCGCCGACGCACGCAAGGACTGACGCGCGGATGGCGAGTCCCGGCGCGGCAGGAAGCATCCGGCTCGACAAGCTGCTGTGGTTCCTGCGTTTCGCGCGCTCGCGCAGCATCGCGCAGGCGATGGTCGAAACGGGGCATATCCGGCTCGACGGGCGGCGCGTCACGCGATCATCCTCTGCGGTCCACGCCGGGGCGACACTGGTGCTGCCGGTCGGCGAGCGCATCGAGGTGATCCGCCTTCTGACCCTGCCCTTGCGTCGCGGCCCGGCGCCCGAGGCGCAGTCCTGCTATGTCCGGCTCGACTCGCCGGACCCCGCCCCCTCCAGCTGAACTATCGGCGGGTGAGGAAAAGCTGTCGCCCGGAACCGCATGATTTTCCCTATCGAGTGAGAGTGATTCGCAACTGTCGCTTTGCGTTGACGCGTAACATTCGCGCGGCTTAGAGGCAGGGGCATTCATTGTCCGGACGGCAAGGGTGCCGCCGACCAAGGGAGCGAATACCCATGACCTATGTCGTCACCGATGCCTGCGTCCGGTGCAAATATATGGACTGCGTCGAGGTGTGCCCCGTCGACTGTTTCTATGAGGGCGAGAATATGCTCGTCATCAACCCGAACGAGTGCATCGACTGCGGCGTGTGCGAACCCGAATGCCCCGCCGAGGCGATCCTGCCCGACACCGAGAGCGGCCTCGAAAAATGGCTCGAGGTCAACAGCAAGTTCAGCGCCGAATGGCCGAACATCACGGTCAAGAAGGAAACCCCCGCCGACGCCGACGAGTATAAGGGCGTCGAGGACAAGTTCGACAAATTTTTCTCGCCCGAACCGGGCGAAGGCGACTGATCGCTTCGATACGAGACAATGGGGCGGGACTTTCCCGCCCCTTATTTTTTGGCGAGAGTGATCCTTAGGGTCAGGACCCTAATCCTCCCTGTGGCGAAGCCATGGGGAGGGGGACCGTTCGCGAAGCGAATGGTGGAGGGGCCAGCGACGTCGCGCCACAGCCCCTCCGTCAGCGGCTGCGCCGCTGCCACCTCCCCACGGCTTCGCCACAAGGAGGATCGATCCACCGCCACCCACCCACGCGACCATCGCCAACCGTCCCCCATGATTTGCCCTCTTGAAACACTCCGCCTTGCCGCCGATGTAGGTCACCGAAGGGGGAGCCCGCCGGTCCTCGGCGCGGCAATCCGGAAAATATAAGGACTCTATTCCATGATCGACCCGCTCGCCGCCCTTGTTCCCGTCGTCGTCGAGCAGACGAGCCGCGGCGAACGCAGCTTCGACATTTTCTCGCGTCTGCTGCGCGAACGGATCGTCTTCGTCACCGGCGAGGTCGAGGACAATATGGCCTCGCTGATCGTCGCCCAGCTGCTCTTCCTCGAATCGGAAAATCCGAAGAAGGACATTTATATGTACATCAACTCGCCGGGCGGCGTCGTCACGGCGGGCATGGCGATCCACGACACGATGCAATATATCCGCCCGCGCGTCGGCACCGTCTGCATCGGCCAGGCCGCGTCGATGGGCAGCTTCCTGCTCGCGGCGGGCGAGCCCGGGATGCGCGTCGCGCTGACCAACGCGCGCGTGATGGTCCACCAGCCGTCGGGCGGCGCGCGCGGCATGGCGTCGGACATCGAGATTCAGGCCAAGGAAATCCTGCGCATCAAGAAGCGGATGAACGACCTGTACGTCAAATATACCGGCAAGCCGCTGAAAGAGATCGAAAAGGCGATGGACCGCGACACCTTCCTCGAGGCCGACGAAGCGAAGGAATTCGGCATCGTCGATCATGTCTACGACCGCCGCCCGGGCCTGCCCGGCGACGACGCGCCGAAGGAAGTGAGCGAGGGTCCGACGCCCTGATTCGGTAGTGTTACGGCACCGGCCCGCTCCCCCTCCCAGCCTCCCGACATGGTATCCTATGGGAGGCTGGGAGGGGGAGCGGGCCGGTGCCGCCTGTGCCGACGAAAGGCCCTGGTAACCGCATTTGTTGACATCCGCTTGGCGCCTTGGCGCTAGGCGGAACATTGAACCCATGTCACCCAATTGCCATATTGTATTTGGGTGACCGGGGGCTAGGATAAGGACGGCCGCGCCCCTTTCGGGCCCGCCATAGGAAGATTTATGACGAAATTGAGTGGCTCGGACAGCAAGAGCACCCTCTATTGCTCCTTCTGCGGCAAGTCGCAGCACGAAGTCCGCAAGCTGATTGCCGGGCCGACCGTGTTCATCTGCGACGAATGCGTCGAGCTGTGCAACGACATCATCCGCGAAGAGATCAAGGGCGGCGTCGCCGCGCGCAAGGACGGCGCGGTGCCCACGCCGCTCGAAATCTGCCAGCATCTCGACGCCTATGTCATCGGCCAGAACACCGCCAAGCGCGTGCTGTCGGTCGCGGTGCACAATCACTACAAGCGCCTCGCGAACAGCGGCCGCGGCGACGATGTCGAACTGGCGAAGTCGAACATCCTGCTCGTCGGCCCGACCGGCAGCGGCAAAACCCTGCTCGCGCAGACGCTCGCGCGCTTCCTCGACGTGCCCTTCACCATGGCCGATGCGACGACGCTGACCGAGGCGGGCTATGTCGGTGAGGATGTCGAGAATATCATCCTCAAGCTGCTGCAGGCCAGCGACTATAATGTCGAAAAGGCGCAGCGCGGCATCGTCTATATCGACGAGATCGACAAGATCAGCCGCAAGGCCGAAAATCCGTCGATCACGCGCGACGTGTCGGGCGAGGGCGTGCAGCAGGCGCTCCTCAAGCTGATGGAAGGCACGACCGCGAGCGTTCCGCCGCAGGGCGGCCGCAAGCATCCGCAGCAGGAATTCCTGCAGGTCGACACGACGAACATATTGTTCATCGCGGGCGGCGCGTTCAGCGGGCTCGAAAAGATCATCGGCGACCGCCTGCAGGGCAAGTCGATCGGTTTCGGCGCGCATGTCGCCGGCCCCGACGAGCGCCGCAGCGGCGAAGTGCTGAAGCAGATCGAGCCCGAGGATCTGCTGAAGTTCGGCCTGATCCCCGAATTCGTCGGCCGCCTGCCCGTTATCGCGACGCTCGAAGATCTCGACGTCGACGCGCTGGTCAAGATATTGGGCGAGCCCAAGAATGCGCTGGTCAAACAATATAAGAAGCTGTTCGATCTCGAGGAAGTCGCGCTGACTTTCACCGACGACGCGCTCGTCGCGGTCGCCAAAAAGGCGATCGAACGCAAGACCGGCGCGCGCGGGCTGCGCTCGATCGTCGAGGCGATCCTGCTCGACACCATGTTCGACCTGCCCGACCTCACCGATGTGGTCGAGATCGTCGTCGACAAGGATGTCGTCGAAGGCCGCAAGGATCCCGTGCGCGTCTATGCCGACAAAACGAAGGAAGCGGCCGGCGACGCCGCCTGATCCGAGTCGCGCGCCTTTCGGCGCGCGACTTTATGTTGCATTGCAGCAACAGTAGCCCGGAAAAACGCAGCCGCGCCTGTGGATAATTTCGCGCGCGCCACGGAAATTCGGGCTTTTTCGATCCCCCTTCGCGTAGCCCGCCGCACGCGGCTTGCACTGTCACAATTGCTGTCACAATCGTGCCACATGCGGGCTTCAGGGGCGCTCGCAGGTCTTGGCGCGCCCCGATTGCGTGCCTGCCGAACGCACCACCAAAGGGGAAATCCTGAAATGAAATTCCGTCAAACGCTCACCGCCAGCGTTGCGCTGCTTCCGGTCGCGCTGCTTTCCACGCCGGCCTTCGCCCAGTCGACCGGCTCGGTCGACTTCGAGGACGAAATCGTCGTCTCGGGTTCGCGCGTCACCGACGTCGCCGGCATCCAGTCGCCCGATACGTCGAAGGCAAAGTCGGTTCTGGGCCAGGAAGTCATCGCCCGCCAGAACCCCGGCCAGACGATCCTCGACACGATCAATCTCGTGCCGGGCGTCGTCTTCACCAACAATGACGCCTATGGTTCGTCGGGCGGTCAGCTGACCATCCGCGGCTTTTCGGCCGACCGCATCAGCCTGACCTTCGACGGCGTGCCGCTCAACGATTCGGGCAACTATGCTATTTACTCGAACCAGCAGCTCGACCCCGAGCTGATCGAACAGGTCAACGTCAACCTCGGCTCGACCGACGTCGACAGCCCGACCGCCGCCGCCACGGGTTCGACCGTCAATTACCGCACGATGGTTCCGACCGAAGAATTCGGCGTCAACCTGTCGGGCTCGGCGGGCGAGTTTAAATTCTTCCGCATCTTCGGCCTCGTGAACACCGGCACCTTCACGCCGTGGGGCACGCGCGCTTTCCTTTCGGCCTCGACCGCGTCGAACGACAATCCGTTCAACAATTATGGCCGCGTCCGCAAGAAGCAGTTCAACGGCCGCATCTATCAGCCGATCGGCGCCGATGGCGACTTCGTCTCGGTCGCGGGTCACTATAACGAAAACCGCAACAACTTCTTCGGTTCGGTGTCGCTGCGCAACGACCGTGACGTTCCTTCGGGTTTCCCGCAGTCGAGCGACGACCGCGAATATGACATCAACTATCCGTGCAACACGACCGCGACGGTCACGCCGGGTGAAGCCGATGCGGCTTCGTCGTGCGGCACCGAATTCGATCGCCGCTACAACCCCTCGAACACGGGCAACATCCGCGGCGCGTCGAAGTTCACGCTGAGCGAAGGCATCACGCTGACCGTCGACCCCAGCTACCAATATGTGAAGGCTAACGGTGGCGGTACTGTCAACGCCCGCGAACGCTTCAACAATGGCCTGACCGGTTATATGGGCGGACGTCCCTATTTCGGCATGGACCTCAACGGCGACGGCGACCTGCTCGACGAAGTCGCGATGCTGGCACCGAGCCAGACGCAGACGCACCGCTATGGCGTGATCGCCAACCTGCGCTGGGACATCACCGAGGGCCACACCGTCCGCATCGGTTACACCTATGACCGCGCGCGTCACCGCCAGACCGGCCAGGTCGGGCTGCTCCAGTTCAACGGCGAACCGTTCGACGTCTTCCCGGTCAACGATCCGCAGACCGACGTCAGCGGCGCGGTGCTGCAGAAGCGCGATCGCCTGTCCTACGCGATGCTTAATCAGGTGTCGGGCGAATATCGCGGCGAATTCCTCGACGGGACCCTCGTCACGACGCTTGGTGTGCGCGCGCCCTTCTTCAAGCGCGACCTGAACAATTATTGCTTCACGACCAGCGATTCGGGCTTCGTCGACTGCTTCGGCAAGGACGACCCGCGCAACGCCGCCTATGCGGCTGCCAACCCGACCAACTCGGACGGATCGGTACGTCAGGGGCCGCAGCAGCGCGTCCTGAAATATGACGACATCCTCCCGAACGTCGGCCTGCTTTTCAAGCCGAGCAACCAGATGTCGGTCTTCGCCAATTATTCGAAGGGGCTGCAGGTTCCGGGCACCGACGCGCTGTATAATGCCTTCTATTTCGATGCCGACACGCCGTCGGCACGGCCGAAGGCGGAAACCTCGGACAACTTCGACCTCGGCGTCCGCTATCGCAGCGGCAAGATCCAGGCGCAGCTGTCGGGCTGGTTCACCAAGTATAACGACCGCCTCGCCTCGGCCTATGACCCGGTTACCGAGCGCAACGTCTATCGCAACCTCGGCCGCGTCGACAAATATGGCGTCGACGGCAGCATCGCCTTCCAGCCGGTTCCCGAACTCGCCCTCTACGCCTTCGGCTCGTGGATGAAGTCGGAAATCAAGGACGATGTCCAGTCGGGTACGTGCGACGCCGATGACATTGCCGACGACGTCCCGGGCTGCTCGGCGGTGGGCGATCCCATCTTCACGCCGACCAAGGGCAAGCGCGAAGCCGGTGCCCCCGAATATACCTTCGGCGCATCGGCGCGCGGGACGCTGGGTCCGGTCGAGCTGGGCGTCACCGCAAAGCGCACCGGTGGTCGCTTTATCTACGACACCAACGTTCCGGTGGTGGCCAGCGGCGTCGAAGTCTATCCGGCGAAGACCAATGCTTATTGGCTGGTCAACCTCGATGCTCGCCTGAGCCTCGAATTCCTCGGCCTGAACGACAAGACCTTCTTCCAGCTGAACGTCTACAACCTGTTCGACGAACTCTATGTCGGCAGCTATACGAGCTCGCTGGCTCAGGGCACCTCGTCGCCGCCGTTCGCCCAGATCGGCGCGCCGCGCACGGTCAGCGGCACGCTTTCGGTCGCTTTCTAAGCGATCCCAAAGAACGGGAAATCGGGCGCGGGAGGTAACTCCCGCGCCCCTTTCTTTTGGGCAGACGGCGGTCGTTGAGAGGCCGCTTTCGACCGGCTGCGACCCTTGATCCTCCCTGTGGCGAAGCCATGGGGAGGTGGCAGCGCGAAACGCTGACGGACGGGCTAATGGCGCGACGTCGCGGCGCCTCCACCATCCGCTTCGCGGACGATCCCCCTCCCCATCGCTTCGCGACAGGGAGGATCGGTAATGGCAGCTCACCCACCCCAAAACTGCCTTTAAGTCGCAACCCCGCCGCGCGACTATGCGGCGCGCCTCAGTCCGCCGCGATCCTCTGCGCGGTGTCCTGGACGAGCGCGATCATGTTTGGGACACCCTGCGTGCGGTTCGACGACAGCTGGCGCGTCAGGTCGAAGGGCGCGAGCGCGGCGGCGACGTCCATCGCCGCGACCTCGCTCGCCGCTTTGTCCTGCACCGCGGCGAGGACAAGCGCGACGATCCCCTTGGTGATCGCGGCATTGCTGTCCGCGAGGAAATGGAGCCGGCCGTCATCGCGCGGCACCGGATAGACCCACACGCTCGCGCTGCAGCCGCGCACCAGCGTCGCGTCGGTCTTGAGCGCGTCGGGCATCGGTTCCAGCTCGCGGCCGAGTTCGATCAGTAGGCGATAGCGATCGTCGCCGTCGAGAAAATCATATTCTTCGAAGATGTCGGAGAGGCTGCGCATGGCGGCGGCAGTGGCAGATTTGGGGAGGAGTTGGAAGGTCTGTTTCGTCTCTCCTATGGAGAGGCAACGAGACTGGCAGCTTGCTGCCTAGTCGCAGTGGTGAGGGGTCCGGAGCTTGCCGACAGGGCAGGGCCCCTCATCCAACTCCCCCTAACCGCTTCGCGGTAAGCCTCCATATCCTTCTCCCTCAGGGAGAAGGATTATAAGTCGACCCCCGCCGCGATCGCCTCCAGTTTGCGCAGCCGTTCCTTGAGGTCGGCGATCTCGATCCGCGACCCGGCGTTCGGGACGCTGTGGTCCTGCGGTGCCGCGACATGCCCCGCGGCGAGTTCCTCGCGCTTGAGCTGGATCCAGTCGCGCCAGCCGCGCAGCGCGACGAGGCTGACGATGCTCAGCGCGCTGAGCGCGACCGCTGCGGCGGTGAAGTCGGGCGTGATGAAAGCCATGAGCGTTGCTCCTTTGCCGGCATTCAGATTTTGCTGCTGTCGCGCAGCTTCTCGATTTCCTGATCGAGCGTGACCGCGCGGTTGTTGTCGGTGGCGATGCGTTCGAGCACCTGGATCCGGTCCTTGAGCGCGCGGATCTCGGCCTGCAGCGCCTTGGTCTCGGCGTCGTTTCCGACGACATAATCATGGCCGTGGCGGTCGCGGCGGATGCCGTGCTTGGCGCGGATGATGCTGCCGACCGTCACGATGAGGACGATGCCGATGACCATTTCAAACGGGCCCATGGGGAGGTTCCTTTCCTGTCTCTCTTTTTCTTGTCAGTTGAGCGGGGCGTCGCGCAGCTTTTCGATCTCGTCGGCGACATCAATTCCCTTGTCGGTAACGATGCGCTCGAGAACGCGGACGCGCGCCTCCAGCCGTTCGGTGTGCGCCGCATATTGGGCGGCCTTTTCGGCGGTTTCGTTGGTGATCGCCTTGAACTGCCGTTCCTTGAACTTCAGGTGGCGCTCATAGGCGGCGTAGCCGATGCCGAGGGTGACGGGCAGCCCGACGACGATCAGGAGGATGACGATGGCTTCCATGGTTACTCTCCTCAGTTCGCCGGGCGCCGCAGCGCCTCGATCTCGTGGCTCAGCCGGTGCCCCTCGTCGGTGACGATGCGTTCGATCACCGCGAGGCGATCCTTCACCGAACCGAGTTCGGCGCGCAGCTGGGCATTTTCCTGACTGATCAGCTTGACGCGCTCCATCGCCTCGTCGCTGGTCTTGGGATAGACCGCCTTGCCCCAGCTGTTCTCGAGCGGATAGCCGTTCTTGACGCGCAGCCAGGTGGTGAAGACCCATCCCGCGACCCCGGCCAGGCCAACGATCGCGGCAACAGGGGCAACGGCGTTCAGCACATCCAAATTCATTGTCTTATCCTCTCAGCGCAGGCGGTCGATCTGGTCGGCGAGCTGCGCCGCCTTTCCGCCCTCTTCGGTCGCGATGCGTTCGAGCACCGAGATCCGCTCCTCCAGCCGGCTGACCTGCCCCGCCAGCTTGGCGTTGTCGTCGGTCAGCAGGGCGATTTTTCGATCAGCGTCGGGGTCGGTTCGATGAACCGTGCCGCCCCATTCATTCTCGACGGGATAGCCGTGCTTGGCGCGGATCCAGGTGGTGAACATCCAGCCGCCGATCGACAGAGCGATGATGGCGAGGACGAAAGCGGTACCACCGAAATTCATATGTCGTCTCCCTGTTGCTCCAGCCCGCTCAGCGCAGCGCGTCGATCTCGTCGGCGAGGCGGCGGTTATGGCTGGTGTAATATTGCTCGATGTCGGCAAGCCGGCGGTCGATGTCGCGGAAGCGCGACTTGATGTCGCGGGTCGACGCGGCCGGGTTGCTGCGCACACCCTGCCAGAATTTCGCTTCCTCGCTCGATCCATAGAGCGCGAATGGCTTGGGCGTGCCCATCCAGGCGACCATCCAATATGCGATCAGCGTCCAGGGGAAGCCGCCCATCAGGGTGAGCAGCACCGCGCCGACGCGGACCCAGAGCACGTCGATCCCGCTATAGTCCGCGATCCCCGCGCACACGCCGCTCCATTTGGCGTTCTGCTTGTCGAGATAGAATTTGGTGCGGCTGGCAGACATCTCAGTTCCTCCGGTTCGTCATGTTTTCGAGCTGCGCCAGTTCTTCATCGCTGCGTACCGCGGGGCGGAAGTCGGGATGGTCGGCGCTGATGATACGTTCGACAGTATGTAGACGATTCTCGAGCCGCCGAGCCGTATCGTAAAGTTCGTCGAGCAGCTGTTCATCTTCTCCGGTCAGCGTCTTGGCCTGCTTCCACTTGGTGATGTAGTGGAGGATCAGCCAGGGCAGACCGAGGAAGAGCGTTCCGATGACGATCGGGACGATGATGACTTCTTCCATCGGTCCGGCTCCTTATTTCTTGCCCTGCGCGGCCTTCAGCTCGGCGAGTTCGTCGGCGACCTTGTCGGCGGCCTGCAGCTCGGCGATTTCCTCGTCGAGCGACTTCTTGTAGCCGAGGCCCAGCGCATCGGCACGGCCTTCGGCTTCGTCGACGCGGCGTTCGAGGATTTCGAAGCGCGAGAAGGCGTCTTCGACACGGTCGCCGTTGGTCATCTCGCGCAGCTTGTAGCGATTCTCGGCGCTTTCGAGGCGGTTGACCACGCTCGACTGGCGCGCGCGGGCTTCCGAAAGCTTCTTCTGCAGCTTGGCGATGTCGGCTTCATAGCCGGTCAGCGCGTCGTCGAGGACGGCGATCTCGGCCTTGAGACGCTCGGCCATGTCGCCCGCCTTCTGCTTTTCGACGAGCGCGGCGGTGGCGAGGTCCTCGCGGTCCTTCGACAGCGCGAGTTCGGCCTTTTCCTTCCAGCCGTCCTGCAGGCTTTCGAGCTTGGCGATATGGCGGCGCATCTCCTTCTGGTCCGCAATCGTGCGGGCGGCGGAGGCGCGGACTTCGACGAGCGTTTCGTTCATCTCGAAGATGATCTGGCGGATCATCTTTTCGGGGTCCTCGGCCCGGTCGAGCAGGTCGGTGACGTTGGCGGCGATGATGTCGCGGGTTCGTGAGAAAATACCCATTTGAAACTCCTGTCGAAAACTTGAGACCATTGTCTGTTCTTAAAAAAGGCTGGTGCCGGGGCGGGGCAAGGGGGGAGAGTGCCCCGGCACCAGTGCCGGTCAGGCCATCGGACTGACCGCCGGGGTCGAAGCAGCACCGACCAGACCGACGACCGGGAGGCCGGCGGCGTTGGCGGCTGTGGCAGGATAGTCGATCACGCCGACGAGGACGGCCAGCGCACCCACCGCGCTGAACGCGAAAGTAGCGGCCTGGGCAATCTTCGTTTTCATCGTTTCGACCTTCCTGTTTGCTGCACCGGCGCGCTGTGCGCCGGTTCGCTGAAATCTTTGCAGGAGGCGTGCCAATTATAGAAAACGGCAGGAAAGCCGGAAAATTCGCGTATAATTCTGCACCGCAACCGATTTGGCTTGCCAATCTGCGGGAAAATTTGCCAATGATTGGGAATGGAGCGTGAAACGCAATTCATCGGCCAGTCGGCGGCGTTTCAGGACGCGGTCGAGCGCGCGAGCCTCGCGGCGTCGCTCGACCGCCCGGTGCTCGTGATAGGCGAGCGCGGCACGGGCAAGGAACTGATCGCCGAGCGCCTCCACCGCCTGTCGACGCGGTGGGATCGGCCCTATGTCATCATGAACTGCGCCGCGATGCCCGAAACGCTGATCGAAAGCGAACTGTTCGGGCACGAGGCGGGCGCCTTCACCGGCGCGACGCGCAGCCGCGCCGGCCGTTTCGAGGAGGCCGACGGCGGCACGCTCTTTCTCGACGAGCTTGCGACGATGTCGATGGGCGCACAGGAACGCCTGCTGCGCGCGGTCGAATATGGCGAGGTGACGCGCGTCGGCGCGTCGCGCCCGATCCGCGTCGATGTGCGGATCGTCGCCGCGACGAACGAGCATCTGCCCGCACTGGTCGACGACAATCGTTTCCGGGCCGACCTGCTCGACCGGCTGTCGTTCGAGGTCATCACCCTGCCCCCGCTGCGCGCGCGCGAAGGCGATATCGAGGTGCTCGCCACCTATTTCGGCCAGCGCATGGCGGCAGTGATCGGCTGGGACGAATGGCCGGGCTTCGGCCCCCGCGCGCTCGCGGCGATGGAGGGACACGACTGGCCGGGCAATGTCCGCGAGCTTCGCAACGTCATCGAGCGCGCCATATATCGTTGGGCCGACCCGACGAAACCGGTCGATGCGCTGAGCTTCGATCCGTTCGCGAGCCCGTGGCAGCCCGCGGTGCGCAAGGCGGCGGCGAAAGCCGAAGCGCCTGCCGCGACGACGGCCGATCCGGCGCCGGCGGCCACCGCGTCCGCAGGTCCGGTCAGCGACCTGCGCGCCGCGGTCGACGCCTACGAACGGACGATCCTCGCCGACACGATGGCGCGCTGCCGCTTCAACCAGAAGGTCGCGGCCGAGGCGCTGGGGCTGAGTTACGACCAGATCCGCCACGCGCTGAAGAAGCATGGGTTGAATCAGTAGCATCAAATTGATCCTCCCTGTGGCGAAGCCATGGGGAGGGGGACCGTTCGCGCAGCGAATGGTGGATGGGCTGCGACGGTGCGCAAAGGACCCCTCCGTCAGTGCGTCGCCCTGCCACCTCCCCATGGCTTCGCCACGGGGAGGATTTGGAGCATCACCCCCTCGGCAAGCCTGCACTCAACGCCTCGATCACCGCATCCTGCGTCGAGACCAGATCGGCGAGCCGGTCGCGCAGCGCATAGATATCGGGCAGGCCGTCGACCTGCTCGTCGACGCTGCGATCGAGATACAGCCGGTCGATGTCGGCGAGCGCTGCGGTGAGCGGCGCGCGCGCGGCGATCAGGCGCGAGATCGCCTGCTGCGCGACGACCCAGCGTTCGCCGGCAACCGGCGCGCCCGCCGCGGCCGCCACGAGCGAGGCGGCGGCGGCGCGCTCGGCGGCGAACGCCTGCTGCCCGGCGGCGGCATCGGCCTCCCAGCGATCGAGCCGCCCGGCGAGGTCGGCGGGCAGCGGCCCGGGCGGTGCCACGACGACCGCGGGCGGCGCGACGTCGAATCGCCCCTCGACCGCGCGCTTCGCCAGCGAGGGGCCGTCACCGGACTGCGTCGCGGCGCAAGCGGGCAGCGACAGGAACAACGGGGTGAAAAGAAGGACGCGCTTCATCGCCGCCCCTGATATGGTCGCGCCGGTGGCGCAGCAAGTGCCGAATCGGGCGCGCGCGCAATAATCGGCACCATCGCCGCGCTTTCGGATAAAAAGCGCGGAAATATGCGGTTGACAGCACGGGCCTGGCTCGCTAGTGGCGCTGACTTTCCCGCATGCCGGAAAAATCGCCCGCTTCGGCGGGGGACTGGCAGCGCGGGTGTTCTAGTTTCTGATTGGATGGAAGACCATGTTCGCAATCGTGCGCACGGGCGGAAAGCAGTATCGCGTTGCCGCCGGAGACAAGATCGCCGTCGAGAAGATCGAGGGTGAAGCCGGTGACACCGTGTCGCTGGGCGACATCCTGCTGGCCGGCGACGGCGGCGAGGTGAAGGATGCGAAGGGTCTCGTCGTTTCGGCCGAGATCATCGCCCAGACGCGCGGCGAAAAGGTCATCGTCTTCAAGAAGCGCCGCCGGCACAATTATCGCCGCCGCAACGGTCACCGCCAGTCGCTGACGCTGCTGCGCATCCTCGCCGTCGGCGATGCCAAGAAGGCCGCGCCGAAGAAGGAAGCCGCTCCGAAGGCCGAAGCCGCTCCCGCCGCCGAAGCCAAGGCTGCTCCCGCGAAGGAAGCCGCGCCGAAGAAGGCCGCTGCTCCCAAGAAGGAAGCCGCACCCAAGGCCGAAGCTGAAAAGAAGCCCGCTGCCAAGAAGGCGGCCCCCAAGAAGGACGCCTGAGCGCGATTTCGCGGCTCGGCCTCCCCGAACGAATTAAGGAGCATCAGTCATGGCACATAAGAAAGCAGGCGGTTCTTCGCGCAACGGTCGCGACTCAGCCGGCCGCCGCCTTGGCGTGAAGAAGTTCGGCGGTCAGGAAGTGATCGGCGGCAACATTATCGTGCGCCAGCGCGGTACCAAGGTGTACCCGGGCGCCAATGTCGGCATGGGCAAGGACCACACGCTGTTCGCGACCGCGGACGGCCGCGTCCGATTCCACGACGGCAAGCTCGGCCGCAAATATGTATCGGTCGACATGATGGCCGAAGCCGCCGAATAAAGGACGTTTCCTGCGGGTCGTCCACCAAGGGATGACCCGGAGCTGTCCTTTCCGCCACCAGCGGGAACAAGGTTCGAAAAGAGGGAGACGGGTCACCCCGGACTCCCTTTTTTCTTGCCCGAAATCCGTCGCTTGAGACGAACGGGCGCGAAAACGGGGCCATCCATCTCCCTCCATATCGAATGTCGTCAAAGCGTCACCATCTGGCGCCAAGGCGACAGGCATTGGGAGTTTGAGAATATGTTCGCGCGTACCGAAAGACTGTTGCTGCGGCCCGGCTGGCAGGAAGATGCCCCCGCGCTCGCCCGTGCGATCGGCGAAGAAGCGGTGGTCCGCAATCTCGCGACCGCCCCCTGGCCCTATGGCGAGGCGCAGGCGCAGGAGTTTCTGGCGAAGCCGATCGACCCCGACCAGCCACGTTTCCTGATCTTCGCGCGCACCGGCGGCGCGCCGCGCCTCGTCGGCGGCTGCGGCATTTCGCCGAGCCCGGAAGGCGAACTCGAAATGGGTTACTGGATCGCGCGGCCCTATTGGGGTCTCGGTTTCGCGACCGAGGCGGGGCGCCAGCTGCTTCACATCGCGCGCGCGATGAACCTGCCCAGGCTGTCGGCGGGCCATTTCCTCGACAATCCGGCGTCGGGCGCGGTGCTGCGCAAGCTCGGCTTTCGTCCGACCGGCAAGGTCGCGCAGCGTTACAGCCTCGCGCGCGGCGGCGACGCGCCCTGCGCGCTGTTCGAGGAAGGCGATGCCGACGCCGATGGCACCGTCACCCCGATGCGAAGCCGCATCGGGGTGGACGAGGATTTCCGCGAGGATATCAGGCTGATGGCGGCGTGAACATACACGCCCTCCCCTTCAGGGGAGGGCAGCGAGACTTGCCAGCTTGCTGGCTTAGTCGCAGCGGGTGGGGTCCATCGGCCTTGCGCAAGGCCGATGGACCCCACCCCAACCCCTCCCCTGAAGGGGAGGGGCTTGATGATCACCCCCGCATCTTGTTCACCATGCCCATGATGTCGTCGAGCGGATTGCCGTTGCCGTCCATGTCGAGCATCTTGCCGATGCCGCCCAAACCGCCGGCGGAAGCCGCCGCGCCGCCGCCCATCGCGCCGCCGAGGACATTGCCGAGCATGCCGCCGAGGCCGCCGCTGGCCGCGCCCCCGCCGCTCGCGCCGCCCTGCTTCGCCATATAGCCCGCAACCATCATCGCGAGCATCGGCAGCATCTGCTTGAGCAGCCTCGAATCGATCCCGGTCTGTGCGGCCGCCTGCCCCGCTACCGTCCGGCTGACATCCTTCGACCCGAAAATCTGGCCGAGCACCTCATTCCCCTGGCTTACCGGGGTCGGCTGCGGCGCGAGCACCGAATCGAGCAGGCCGCCGCCGCCGAGCTGACCGAGCAGCCCGCCGAGTCCCTCGAGGCCCTGGGCTCCCCCGCCGCCCGATTGTGCCTGTTTCTTGAACCCGCCGAGGATCGCGGGGAGCAGGGCCTCGGCGCCCTGTTTCGCCATCGCGGGCGGAATTCCGAGTTCTTTCGCCATCGATTCGATGCCGCCGGCCTGAGCCAAAATATCGGTCAGATTCATGGATCATACTCCCGCTGCGGCACGGATCGGACCGCGCCGATACGTATCAGTATAGCAGCCGGGGGGATCGGGAGGAGTCGTCATTTGGCTGTCATTCTCAATTGCATAGTCCTAGCCTGCACCAGTGCGACTCGCCTTTCCGGGGAGCGCCGTGGTTTCTAGTGGGAGCTACACAATGAGCATTTTCGGCAAGATCAAGGACGCCATTTTCGGCAAGAAGGCCGTCGCCGCGGAACCTGCCGCCCCGGCTGCGCCCAGCCCCGTCGGCACCGCGCTCGACGCCGCGACGCAGGCAATGGCGTCGGCCGCCGCCGCGCCGGTCGACGTCGACGCGATCCTCACCGCCGAGGCGGCGAAGGCCGGGCAGGATCTCAACTGGCGCACGTCGATCGTCGACCTGATGAAGCTGCTCGGCATCGATTCGAGCCTCGCCAACCGCAAGGAACTGGCGCAGGAGCTCGGCTATACCGGCGCGCTCGACGGCAGCGCCGAAATGAACATCTGGCTGCACAAGGCGGTGATGCGCGAGCTCGCGGCGAACGGCGGCAAGGTGCCCGCCGATCTTACCGACTGACTTTTTTAATCCTCCCTGTGGCGAAGCCATGGGGAGGTGGCAGCGGCGCAGCCGCTGACGGAGGGGCCATAGCGCACCGTCGCCGCCCCTCCACCATCCTTAGGATGGTCCCCCTCCCCACCGCTTCGCGGCAGGGAGGATCGGCAATGTCATTGACCGCGCTGCGCCCCACTCCCTAGACAGGTTTCACAAGAAACAAAGTCGCAGGGAGCCCGTAGTGCAACATCCGCTTTCCATCCCCGTCAGCCGCCGACGCACGCTCGCCACGCTTGGCGCGGGCACCGCCGGCCTCGCGATCGCGGGCCCCGCCGCGGCGCTTCAGGACCCGCCCAAGAGCGGCGCGCAGCAATTGCTCGACTCGGTTGCCGACAATCTGCTCGCGCAGTCGCCCGAGGGTGCGACCTCGCTCGGCATCGACACCGGCGCGCGCGCGGCGATGCGCGGGCAGCTGAGCGATCGCTCGGCGGCGGGGGTGAAGGCGCTTGCCGACACGCTGAAAGCCGACGTCGCGCGCGTCCGCGCCTTCGACAAAGCGGGGCTCGACCATGCGACGCGCACCAGCCTCGCGGTCGTCGAAAGCGCCTATGACGTCGCGCTCGCGGGCTTCGCGCTGCCCTATGGCGATGTCGCGGTCGGCGGCTGGCGCAACACGCCTTACGTGGTGATCCAGAATGTCGGCGCCTATCTCGATGTGCCGAAATTCCTCGACAGCGACCATCCGGTGAAGAGCTCGGCCGACGCCGAGGCCTATCTCGCGCGCCTCAACGCCTTTTCCGGCGTGCTTGATGGTGAAACCGACCGGCTGAAGGCAGCGGGCGGCCAGGGACTGATCGCCCCCGCCTTCCTGATCGACAAGGCGGTCAAGCAGATGGAAGCGACGATCGCCGACGCGAAGGCGGGCGGGTTGATGGTCGAAAGCCTCGTCCGCCGCACCGGCGAAGCGAAGATCGCGGGCGACTGGTCGGCGCGTTCGGCGAAGATCGTGCAGGGCCCCGTCGCCGCGGCGCTCGAACGCCAGCTCGCCGAGCTGAAGGCGCAGCAGCCCAAGGCGACGATGGATGCGGGTATGTGGGCGCGCCCCGGCGGCGACGAATGGTATGCCTGGGGGCTCCGAGCCTCGACGACGACGCGCATGACCCCCGACGAGATTCACGCGATGGGCCGCGAGGAACTCGCCGAACTCCATGGCCGGATGGACCCGATCCTCAGGAAGCTTGGGCTTACGCAGGGCTCGGTCGGCGACCGGATGAACGCGCTCGCCAAGGATCCCAAATATAAATTCCCCGACAATGATCGGGGCCGCGCCGAGATCACTGCCTATATCCAGACCTGGCTCGGCAAGATCCGCGCCGAACTGCCGCGCGCCTTCCGCACTTTGGTGAAGGGCAATGTCGAGGTGAAGCGGCTGCCGCTCGCCGAGGAGCCCGGCGCGCCCGCGGCCTATGGCGGCGCGGGGTCGATCGACGGCAGCATTCCCGGACGCTTCTGGATCAACCTGCGCACGACCGAACTGCACAGCAAATATTCGCTCCCCGATTTGACGATGCACGAAGCGATCCCGGGCCATGCCTGGCAGGGCGAATATGCGCATGCGATGCCGCTGATCCGCACGATGCTGGCGTTCAACGCCTATTCGGAAGGCTGGGCGCTCTATGCCGAGCAGCTTGCCGACGAACTCGGCCTTTACGACGATTTCGAGGTCGGGCGCCTCGGCTATCTCCAGTCGCTCGCCTTCCGCGCCTGCCGCCTCGTCGTCGACACCGGCCTCCACGCCAAACGCTGGACGCGCGAGCAGGGGGTGGAGTTTTTCGTGCGTGAAAATGGCTCGAACCCGCTCGAGGTCGCGAGCGAGGTCGACCGCTATTGCAGCTGGGCCGGGCAGGCCTGCGGCTACAAGGTCGGGCACAGCGAAATCGTGCGCCAGCGCGGGCTGGCGCAAAAGGCGCTGGGCGCAAAATATGACCTGCGCGATTTCAACGATGTCGTGGTCAAGGGCGGCAACGTCCCGCTCGACGTGCTCGCGAAGAATGTCGAGGAATATGTGCGGGAGGCGAAGGCATGAGGCCGCACGTCATGATGAAGGGCCTGTTCGGCGCCGCATTGCTCGCCGCGATCCCCGCCCACGCGCATGAAACGGCGGAAGCGCCCGGCGGCGGGCGCGTCACCATCGCGACGAGCGACGTCGATCGCTTTTACGCGCTCTATGACGACCCCGCGCTCGCGGCGCAGCCCGAGGTGGTGGCGGCGCGCTATCTCGCCACCCCTTCGCCGGGTCTCGCCGAATTCATGGTGATGCGCCGGATCACGCCCGAAAAGCTCGCCGCCGCGCTGGGCAAGAAGCCGCAGGTCTTTGCCGACGCGCGCGGCTGCGCGGCAAATCTTCCCGCGGTGCGCACGCGCCTTGTCGCCGCGACCGATCGCCTCGCGCAAATCTATCCCGCCGCGAAATTTCCGCCGATCACCATCGCGATCGGCCGCGCGACGACCGCGGGGACCGCCAATGCGAAGGGGCTTTACATCGGCCTCGAAGCCCTGTGCGCCGCCAAATTCGTCGAAGCCGACGACGAGGACCGCTTCGTCCATGTCATCGCGCATGAATATGTCCATGTGCAGCAGCCGCTGGCGCAGGTCGAGGACCGCGAAGAATCGGTGCTGCGCGCGGCGCTCGTCGAGGGCGCGGCCGAATTCGTCGCCGAGCGGATGACCGGATCGGTCGCCTATCCGCTGCTGCACCAATGGGCGAAGGGGCGCGAGAAGGAGCTCGAGACGATCTTCCTCGCCGAAAAGGACCAGAAGGCGATCGGTTCGCGCTGGCTCTACAATCAGAAGGGCGCCGATGGCTGGCCGGGCGACCTTGGCTATTGGGTCGGTTATCGCGTCGCCAAAGCCTATTACGACCGCACGCCCGACAAGGCGGCGGCGATCAAGGCGATCGTCGAAATGAAGGATCCGGCCGCCTTTCTTGCGGAAAGCGGCTGGTCGCCGGGCATCGGGCTTTAGGGCTTCCTCGACCGAATAAACTGTGCTCCCGCGAAGGCGGGAGCCTATCTCCGGCCGGCGCTATTTTGAACCGGCGGGAGATGGGTCCCCGCCTTCGCGGGGACACGGGAATTTCTCAAATGCGCTTCATTCAAAGCCGAACAGCATCTAGCCGGGCAGCGGCGCCAGGTCGGGTTCGACGAAACCGCGCCGCGCGGGAACCGAAAAGAGCAGTTCGCGGCTGTAGAAGCGCAGCGGCCAGTCGCGGTGGCCGACGTCGGACAGCAGCAGCGCGTTGACGCGCGCCGCAAGCCCCGTCTCGGCCGTTTCCCGCAGGAACAGCCGCACGCCGACGACATAGGCGCGCGTGATGCTGTCGTGATAGCCATTATGGTCGTCGTTCACGCCACCGACGCTCTCGTTGAAGCGGCGGATCAGGCCTGCGATCTCGGCATCGATATCGATGTCGGGGCGCTCGGTCAGGAGCCAGAGGCACGCGCCGAGATGCGCCTCGTGCGTCCACGCCTCGCGCGGCAACGCGCACGCCAGCAAGCCTTTACCAAGCGCGCGGATGTCTTCGTCGCGCGCGAACAGACGTGGTATATATTCGGTAGTCATTTGTCCGGTCCTTCCGGGTGAATGAACACCCGGAAGCGATCCGGGTCAATTATGCGGCGACGGCCGCCCGCGGTGCCGCCTGGCGGACGCCTTCGTCGACATGCTCCGCAAATTGCGCGAAATTTTCGATGAATTGGCCGACAAGCGTCTGCGCGGTGCGGTCATAGGCGGCCTTGTCGGCCCAGGCTTCGCGCGGGTCGAGCAGCGCTGAATCGACGCCCGGAACCGCGACGGGGACCATGAAGCCGAAATTGGGGTCCTTGCGGAATTCGGCGTCATTGAGGCTGCCGTCGAGCGCGGCGTTGAGCAGCGCGCGGGTCGCCTTGATCGGCATGCGCTTGATGCCGTCCATCGTCGCCATGCCGCCGGTCCAGCCGGTGTTGACGAGCCAGCACTGGACGCCGCCCCTGGCGATGCGGTCCTTGAGCAGATTGCCATAAACCGACGGATGGCGCGGCATGAAGGGCGCGCCGAAGCAGGTCGAGAAGGTCGCCTCAGGCTCGGTCACGCCGATCTCGGTCCCCGCGACGCGCGCGGTGTAACCCGACAGGAAGTGATACATCGCCTGATCGGGGGTCAGCTTCGCGATCGGGGGCAGCACGCCGTACGCATCGGCGGTGAGCATGATCACCGTCTTGGGCACCGGGCCCATATTCTGTTCCGACGTGTTCGGAATGAAGTCGATCGGGTAGGAGCCGCGGCTGTTCTCGGCGAGGCTCGCGTCGTCGAAATCGAGTTCGCGCGTCGCGGGGTCCATCACGACATTTTCGAGGATCGTGCCGAAGCGCTTGGTCGTCGCGAAAATCTCGGGCTCGGCCTCGGGCGAGAGGCGGATCATCTTGGCATAGCAGCCGCCCTCGAAATTGAAGACCGCGGTATCCGACCAGCCATGCTCGTCGTCGCCGATCAGCGTGCGCGAGGCGTCGGCCGACAGCGTCGTCTTGCCGGTGCCCGAAAGGCCGAAGAAGACGGCGGTGTCGCCGTTCGCGCCAATGTTGGCCGAACAGTGCATCGGCATCACGCCCTTTACCGGGAGCAGATAGTTCAAGATGCCGAACACCGACTTCTTCATCTCGCCGGCATATTGCGTGCCGCCGATCAGGATCAGCTTCTCGGTGAAATTGACCGCGATCACCGTTTCGCTCCGCGTGCCGTGCTTCGCCGGGTCGGCGCGGAAGCTCGGCAGGTCGATGATCGTATATTCGGCCGCGAAATCCACGAGCTCGGCCGCGGTGGGGCGACAGAGCAAGGTGCGGATGAACTGGCTGTGCCAGGCGAATTCGGTGACGACCTGCACCGCGACGCGGTGCTCGGGCTGCGAGCCGCCGAACAGTTGCTGGCGATAGAGGCGTGGACGTTCGGCGAGGTGCGCGAGGAAATCGGCCTTGAGCGACGCGAAATGATTGGGGGTCATGGGGACGTTCGTCTTGCCCCACCAGATGGTGTCGGCGGTCTCGGCGTCCTGAACGATGAACTTGTCCTTGGCGCTGCGCCCCGTGTGCTTGCCCGTCTCGACGACAAGCGGGCCGTCCTTGGCGAGCCGGCCTTCGCCGTGGCGCACCGCGTCCTCGATCAGCGCCGACGTGCCCCAGTTTTCGGCCACCTCCGCCTTCGTCTCGATGCTGTCGCGGCCGAACACAATCTTGGTCATTTGCTTCGCCTTTCCTTGCCGGACAGCGTCCTTGCATACCTATGCAATGCTTAGCGCGCTAATGGGCTGGCCCGCATATACATGGGTGCCGACGTGTCCGCCGATTCCGAAATCCCGGCCGCGTTAGCGACGGCGGGGGCCGAGGTCAAAAGATTAACGTGGCGCAGTGCAGCATGTGCGACGAGCGCATGACCAAGGGAACCGGTGCCACGCGCGCGGTTGTCGCTGAACGCCGGATAGGCTAATCGCTCCCTTGGAGCCCGCCCAATGGAAAGAGCATGACGGCAACCATCGCGCTGGTCGACGACGACCGCAATATCCTGCAATCGCTGTCGATCGCGCTGCAAGCCGAGGGATTCGTCACGCGCGTCTATTCGGACGGCGAGGCGGCGCTGAAGCCGTTGATCGACAATCCGCCCGACCTGGCCGTTTTCGACATCAAGATGCCGCGGATGGACGGGCTCGAACTGCTGCGGCGGCTGCGCGAGAAGAGCCAGCTTCCCGTCATCTTCCTGACCAGCAAGGACGACGAGATCGACGAGGCGCTGGGCCTCGCGATGGGCGCCGACGACTATATCGCCAAACCCTTTTCGCAGCGGCTGGTGATCGCGCGCATCCGCGCCATTCTGCGCCGCGTCGAGCTCAACCGGAGCGCGCCGAGCGAGGACGACGAGCCCGTCGCCGAGCCGATCACGCGCGGGCGGCTGAGCATGGACCCGGCGCGGCACAAGGTCGCCTGGGACGGCAAGGATGTGACGCTGACCGTCACCGAATTCCTGATCCTCGAAACGCTCGCGAGCCGCCCCGGCGTCGTGCGCAGCCGCAATCAGCTGATGGACGCCGCCTATCAGGACGACGTCTATATCGACGACCGCACGATCGACAGCCACATCAAGCGCCTGCGCCGCAAGTTCCGCGAGGTCGATCCCGAATTCGACGCGATCGCGACCCTCTATGGCGCGGGCTACCGCTTCGCCGATGAAAGCTGACGCCCCGAAACCCGACCGGCTGAAGGCCGACGCGAGCATCGCCGAACAGGAGGAATCGCCGCTCGTCTGGTCGGCGCGCTGGTCGCTGACCACCCGCATCCTCGCGGTCAATATCCTCGCCGTCGCGCTGCTCGCGGGCGGCTTCTATTATCTCGACACCTATCGCAGCCGTCTGGTCGACACGCGCATCGAGGTGATGAAAGACCAGCTCGCGATGCTCGACAGCGCGCTCGAAGCCGCGCGGCCCGACCAGCGCGCCAGCCTGATCAGCGAATTCACCAGGGCTACCGAATCGCGGCTGCGCTTCTATGGTGCCGACGGCAGGCGCCTCTCCGACAGCTTCGCGAACGGGCCGCCGACCTACACGCTGCGCGATCCCGAGCTGCAACCGTGGAAACGCGATGCCGCGCGCGCGATGGACCGCGGCATCGACTGGATCGTGGGCGCACCAAGCTATCCCGATTTCGAGGAACCGCGCGTCGACCGCGCGCAGTCGTGGCCCGAAGTCGTCGAGGCGCAGCGAAGCGGCCTCGCGGCGAGCCGCTTCCGTTATGCGCCCGAGCGCACGCCGCTGCTCAGCGCCGCGCGCGTCGTCGATCTCGAAGCGCCGCAAACGGTGCTGATGACGCTCAACGCGCGCGACATCACGCGCACGGTGCGCGCCGAACGCTTCCGGCTCGCGGTGGTCATCCTCGTCGTGCTGATGGCGTCGGTGCTGCTCTCGCTCTTCCTCGCGCGCACGATCGTCCGCCCATTGCGCCGCCTCGCGCGCGCTGCCGTCCGCGTCCGGCTAGGCCGCGCGCGCGAAGTCGTGGTGCCGCGCCTGCCGAGCCGCCGCGACGAGATCGGCACGCTGGCGCGCGCGCTGTCGGACATGACGCAAGCCCTTCGCGAGCGCATCGACGCGGGCGAGCATTTCGCCGCCGACGTGACGCACGAGCTCAAGAACCCGATCGCCTCGGTCCGCTCGGCGATCGAGGGGCTCGGCCGCGTCAAGAGCGACGAGCAGCGCGCGCAATTGCTCCGCATCGCCGACGAAGACGTCCGCCGGCTCGACCGGCTGGTGAGCGACATCAGCGAGGCGAGCCGCGTCGATGCGCAACTGTCGCGCACCCTGTTCGAACCCGTCGACGTCGGCATCATGATCGAATCGATGCTCGCCGCGCGCGCCGCGCGCGTCGAGGCGGGCGCGCCGCACCCGCGCGTCGCCTTCGCCCGCCCGCGCAAGGGGGCGACCGTGGTGATGGGCGACGGCCACCGGCTCGAGCGCGCGATCGACAATGTCATCGACAATGCGATCAGCTTCTCGCCCGCGAACGGTCTCGTCTGCGTGTCGGCGACCCGCCTCGGCGACGAGGTGCATGTGAAGGTCGACGACGACGGCCCGGGAATCGAACCGGCGCAGCGCGACGCGATTTTCCGCCGCTTTCACAGCGAGCGCCCCGCGAGCGAAGCGTTCGGGCGCCACAGCGGCCTCGGCCTCGCGATCGCGCGGACGATCGTCGAAGGCCACAGCGGGACGATCAGCGCCCGGGATCGCGACGACGGCAATCCGGGCGCGAGCCTGCTGATCACGCTGCCGGCGCGCGAGGGCGGACAGGAGGCGGGCTGAACAATCCTCCCTGTCGCGCAGCGATGGGGAGGGGGACCGCTCGCGAAGCGAGTGGTGGAGGGGCCGCGACGTCGCGTCATGGCCCCTCCGTCAGCGGCTCCGCCGCTGCCACCTCCCCATGGCTTCGCCACAGGGAGGATCAGTTTGTCGCCTTGCGGCCCCGCTTCGGCGCCGGTAAGCCTTGCGCCATGCTTCCGAGCCGGACCAGAACCGAAATCGTCAATATCCATGCGAGCTGCGTCGCGGCGGGCAATGGCGGCGTCCTGATTCTCGGCAATTCGGGGCAAGGCAAGTCGGACCTTGCGCTGCGGCTGATCGATCGCGGCGCCAAGCTGGTCGCCGACGACCGCTGCGATATCTGGTTCGATCGGGGGCGCCTGTGGTGCCGCCCGCCCGAGGCGCTCGCCGGCAAGCTCGAGGTGCGCGGGATCGGCATCGTCGAGCGCCCGTGGACGGCGCCGGTGCCGCTCGCGCTCGCGGTGCGCCTCTCCGACCGTTACGACCGCATGCCCGCGGTGGGTCAGGTCGAAACGGTCGCGGGCCATCCGCTTCCCGCGCTGCTCTTGTCGGCGTTCGAAGCATCGGCGCCGATCAAGATCCTGCTCGCGCTCGAACAGCTGGCGCCCGCGGCATGAGCCAGGATGCCGAATCGCGGCTGCTGCTCGTCACCGGCCTGTCGGGCGCGGGCAAGTCGACCGTGCTCAAGGTGCTCGAGGATCTCGGCTGGGAGGTGGTCGACAACTTGCCCCTAGCCTTGCTCGAAACGCTAATCGACGCCCCTGCCAAGCGCGGCGAGGCGGGGCGCCCCCCCGCGATCGGTATCGACAGCCGCAGCCGCGGCTTCCGCCCCGCCTTGCTCGTCCGGCGGATCAAGGAATTGCGCGAAAGCGGCCGCCGCGACATCCAGACTTTGTTCCTCGACGCGCCGGCGCCGAGCCCGAGCCCCGCTTTTCCGAAACGCGGCGGCGC
>NZ_JNFC01000013.1 GCF_000756385.1 Sphingopyxis sp. LC363 | reverse complement strand
GGATTGCCTGCGGCATGGCTCGGCTCCTTGGTTCATGGATTTCCATAAGCGAACCATATAGGAATAATGTAGGAAAGCGGTTTTTCACGTGCGGCCGGCGGGCGCCTGTCGGGATCGGGCGTGCGGTGGGGAAAAACCCGGGGTTTGGGCGCTCCGGCTTTCGTGGTAAGAAACGCGTGCTGCTTCGGTTCGCCTTGGGGAAGGGGAATTGTCATGCGTCATCATTTCCGGATCGCGGCGGCCGTCGGCGTGGGGCTGTCGGCCGCGAGTTTCACGCCGCCCGCGGGCTTTTCGGCGGCGGCGCTCGACGCGCTCGACCCGAGCCGGCTCGCGAGCCTGTCGTGCGGCGCGCGGCGCGCGGGGTCGATGCTGGCGAACGAGCTGCTGATCGCGGCGGCGGTCGCGGCGCCGGCGAGCGCGGGGCGGACGATCCCGCTCTATCCCGATCTTGCGAAATCGCGCTTTCCGGTGTCGACGCGCGACGACCGGGCGCGGCGCTATTTCAGCCAGGGTCTGCTGATGAGCTATGGCTTCAACCATGCGGGTGCGGTGCGGTCGTTCCGCGAGGCTCAGCGCGCCGACCCCGGATGCGCGATGTGCTGGTGGGGCGAGGCGGCGGCGCTGGGGCCGAACATCAACGCGCCGATGGACGAGCGCGACCGGGATGCGGCGCTGGGTGCGATGGAGCGCGCGATGGCGCTGCGCGCGGGCGCGACGCCGATCGAGCGCGCGCTGATCGAGGCGGTGGCGCGGCGCTATTCGCGCGACGCGGGGCAGGACCGCGCGGCGCTCGACGCCGCCTATGCCGATGCGATGCTCGATGTCGCGCGGCGCTTTCCGGGCGACGACGATGTCGCGGTGCTCGCGGCCGAGGCGGCAATGAACACGACGCCGTGGAATTATTGGGAAGCCGACGCGAAGACGCCGGTCGGGCGGAGCGGGGAGGCGGTGCGGCTGGTCGAGGGGGTGCTCGCGCGCAATCCCGACCATGTGCAGGCGAACCACCTCTATATCCACCTCGTCGAATCGACCGACCCGGCGCGCGCCGAGGCGGCGGCCGACCGGCTGGCGAACCCGCTGGCGCCGAGCGCGGCGCATCTTGTGCATATGCCGGGGCATATCTTTCAGCGGCGCGGGCGGCATGCCGATTCGATCCGCGTCAATGTCGCGGCGGCGCGGGCGGACGAGGCCTATATCCGCGATGCGGGCGATCAGGGGCTCGTGCGCTACGGCTATTATCCGCACAATGTCCATTTCATCGTGACCTCGGCGCAGATGGCGGGCGACCTTCGCACCGCGATCGAGGAGGCGCGGCGGCTGCGCAGCCTGCTCGATCCCGACACGTCGGCGTCGATCGCGTGGATCCAGTCGATCGACGCGGCGCCTTATTTTGCGATGGCGCAGTTCGCCGAGCCGAAGGCGATCCTCGCGATGCCCGCGCCCGACGCGCGGCTGCCCTATCCGAGCGCGATGCGCCATTATGCGCGCGCCACCGCCCTTGCGCGGCTGCGCGATCGCAAGGGGTTCGAGGGCGAACTGGCGGCGATGGCGAAGCTCAGGACATCGGACGCGTTCCAGGTGATGGTCGATCAGGGGGTGCCGGGACCAGATCTGGTGCTGCTCGCCGAAACGGTTGCGCGCGGGCGCTTCGCCGCGGCAGAGGGGCGTCACGACGCGGCGGCAGGCTTCTACCGCGAAGCGATCGGGATCGAGGCCAAGCTGCCCTATCAGGAGCCGCCCTACTGGTATTTCCCGGTGAAACAGTCGCTGGGCGCCGCGCTGTTCGAGCAGCGCCGCTATGCCGAAGCGAGCGAGGCGTTCCGCGGCGCGCTGACGCAGATGCCGAACAATGGCTGGGCGCTCTATGGGCTTCAGCGCAGCGAGGCGATGCAGGGCAAAAGGCTCGAGGCGGCGGCGGCGGGCAAGGCCTTGTCGAAGGCGTGGCTCGGCGACCGGCGCTGGCTGCGCATGGATCGGCTGTAGAGACGGTCTACATCTCGATGGTGATCCGCACCTTCGACGGGGTGGTGCCCGCGGCATGGGCGATTTCGGCGCGCATCCGGCCGACGAGGTCGGCGAGATGGTCGCCGCCGGGCGCGCTGTCGCGGCTCAGCAGCTCGGCCGGCGAGGTTCCGAGGAGGTCGGCGAGCGCCTGAAGCCGCGCGAGCCGCGGGCGTGAGCGACCCTGTTCCCAATAGCAGATCGAGGTGACGGTGACGCCGAGCCGGTCGGCGAGATCGGTCTTGCTCAGCCCCCGGCTTCGGCGCAGCCGCGCGAGGCGGTCGCCGAGCACTTCGTAAGACGGGTTGATGTCCGGGTGGGCGGGGATCACGGGGGCGCAACCTTTCCGACTTCGAGGTGCAACATTAGCAAAGTTAAGCATTGTTCGGCTTTCAACATTTCACTGATCCAGGCCGGAGAAATTGCTGAGGGTTTGGCGGTGCAACGATTGCCGCGATGCCTTGCATTGCCTATCGTCGGAGCATCGGGAGACTGCGATGACCGGTACGGACGGGCAGCGTATGGCGAAAATCCAGCCGCGGATCGAGGATGTCGCGGTGCATAGCGCGCTCAACGACGGCACCGCGGTGTGCCTGCGCACGATCACCCCCGACGACGCGCCGCTGATTCGCGACGGCATCGCCAAATTGTCGGCGGAATCGCGCTATCTTCGCTTTTTCTCGCCCGCGCCGGTGCTGCCCGATGCGGTGGTACGCAAACTCGCCGATGTTGACGGCCACGACCATATCGCATGGGGCGCGATCTGCAGCGAATGCCCCGGGCGCCCGCCGATCGGCGCGGTGCATGCGGTGCGACACCGGGCGGGCGGTCCGGTGGGCGAATTTTCGATCGCGGTCCTCGACGAATTTCAGGGACAGGGGCTCGCGCGGATGATGACCGCGGCGCTGCTCGTCCACTGCCGCGCCGAAGGACTCGGCACGCTCGACGTCCATATGCTGTCGGAAAATGCCGCAGCGCGGCGGCTGGTCAAATCGCTCGGCGCGGCATGGGCGGGCGAGACGGCGGGGGTCGCCGACTATAAGCTCGACGTCGCGGCGGCGATCGATGCGCTGCGCGCCGACGCCGGCGCGCCGGGGGTGCAGGACGTGCTACGCGCGCTCGAAGGGGAATAGTCCCTCCCGCCGCCCCGGGTCGCTTGGGGTGGCGGGAGGGTGGTCCGTTAGCGGTCGCTGAAAGCGTGTGCCCGTCCCGAACCCGTCATTAACCCTATTTGCGGAACGCCGGCGTGACGCCGATCACAGTGCGCACCGAAAATGCGGCGCGCAAAACAAAGGGCGCCGGAATCGACCGGCGCCCTTCGCCCTGCCCTTTAGGGAAGGCAGCCCTTATTTCGTCTGCGTGTCGCCGACGCCGCTTTCGGACGGGGCGATTTCGCCGTTGTCGTCCATCGCGTTGGCCTTTTCTTCGCCCATTTCCTCGACGACATCAGCCTTGTTTTCCATGGCTTCCTTCGCGGCGCCTTCGGGCATCGCGTCGGCCTGATCGTCGATCGCTTCGGCCTGAGCTTCAGCCTGATCCTCGACCTTGTCGGCCTGCGGGCTCTGGCAGGCGCCGAGTGCGAGGGCCGAGGTGGCGGCGAGGGTGATGAACATCTTGCGCATATTGAGTGACTCCCAAAGTTGACTCGGGGGCTTAACGCGGGATGAACAATTGGGTTGCAACAAAATCGTCATCACATTGGAATCGCGCCGATTTTCTTTTATACGCAGGTGCCGCGTCAGCCGTCCGACTTGACCTTCACCCACACCTGGACCGTCGCGGCGAACTTGCCCGGCGCGGGCGGCGTGACGTCGATGCGCTCGGCGGTGACGAGCTCGCCGGTCGCGAGATTGAAGCTGGCCCAAGGCTTGGGCATGCGGCCGAAGCTCATCTTCTGGATCGGCTGGCCGGAGGCGATGTTCATGATCGTAGCGGTGATACCCATGGCGCGCCGCTAGCGGGATGCCCCCACCGCTGTCCAGCCGCAGGCAAAAAAAGAGGGCGCCCGAAGCGCCCTCTTCATGCCTGGTCCGGTCCCGCGGCCCTTAAAAGCGCTGTTGGCGCTCGTAGAGGTCGCGGTAGTGCTGGATGCGCGTGACGCGCAATCCGGGCATGCCGCTGCGGTCGATCGACCGTTGCCAGCCGGCAAATTCCTCGAGGGTCAGCCCATAGCGTTCGCACGCTTCGTCGACGGACAGGAGCCCGCCGTTGACGGCCGCGACGACTTCCGCCTTGCGGCGAACGACCCAGCGGGTCGTCGTCGACGGGGGCAGCGAGTCCAGCGTCAGCGGTTCGCCCAAGGGGCCGATGACCTGTGCGGGACGGATTTTCTGATTCTCGATCATGCTCATTCCATATTTGCAACGTCGGAGGGGGGTGTGTCCGACGCTTCATGCTCTAAATCAGAGGGATTCAACATCGATTGAAATCCTCTGGTAAACAGGCCGTTCATAGTTTCGGGCAGGGCGTTCGCATCGTAGGACAGATCGAAGAAGCGAACGACGGGAGGAGCCTTTTGTTCCGTCGAACCGCGTTCGCCGCACAGAATGCTTCGAAGGGCGTTAAGCTTTGCCGCATGGCGATCGCGCTGCGCCTGCGCCCGCAACTGGCGCACCGTCGGCAGCATCGCCTGGCGCGCGCTGGAGACGGCCAATATGATGTCGAAGCCGGGCTTCGACAGTCGGGCCGCGCCGGCGATGCGCGGAAGATCGGACGGAACGAGGTTCATGCGACTCGTCTAGCCCACAGGAGCTAAGGTCCAGTAAATGCCCGTTTCAGCACCCGTTAGCGAAGCTTAACCCCCGTCAATATCTTGACAGGCACGGCGGAAAAGCTGGCATTTTTCTCTTCCTATCCCTAGATGGCGCCAACCATGATCGAGACGATTTCCTCCCCCGCCGGGCTCGCCCAGGCCGATTTTCAGCTGCCGATGCCGCTGAAAGACAGGCGAATCGTCGTCGCGATGTCGGGCGGAGTCGACTCGAGCGTCGTCGCCGCGCTCGCCGCGCGGTCGGGCGCCGAGGTCATCGGCGTGACGCTGCAGCTCTACGATCATGGCGCGAAGGCGAAGCGCGTCGGTGCCTGCTGCGCGGGGCAGGACATTCGCGACGCGCGGGCGGTGGCCGACCGGCTGGGCTTCGCGCACCATGTCTATGATCATGAAAGCCGCTTTCGCGATACGGTGATCGACCAGTTCGCCGACGAATATCTAGCCGGCCGGACGCCGATCCCGTGCGTGCGCTGCAACATGGGGGTGAAGTTCACCGACCTGTTTCGCCTGGCAAAGGATCTGGGCGCCGATTGCCTTGCGACCGGCCATTATGTCCGGCGCGTGATGGGGCCTGCGGGCGCCGAGCTTCACCGCGCGGTCGACCCGGCGCGCGACCAGAGCTATTTCCTGTTCGCGACGACGCAGGACCAGCTCGACTTCCTGCGCTTTCCCCTGGGCGGCCTCGAAAAGAGCGTGGTGCGCGAGATCGCGCGCGAGCTGGGGCTCGGCGTCGCGGGCAAGCCCGACAGCCAGGACATCTGCTTCGTCCCCGACGGCGACTATGCGACGCTGGTGAAGAAGCTGCGTCCCGAGGCCGACGATCGGGGCGACATCGTCCATGTCGACGGCAGCGTGCTCGGCGCGCACAAGGGGCTCATTCATTATACCGTCGGCCAGCGGCGCGGGATCGAGATCGGCGGGCAGGCCGAGCCGCTTTACGTCGTGCGCCTCGATGCGGAGAAGAAGGAGGTCGTCGTCGGGCCGCGGCGCGCGCTTGGCGTTTCGGGTGCGCGGCTGGGCGAGGCGAACTGGCTCGCCGCGGTCGAAGGCCGCGACGTTCTGGCGAAGGTGCGCAGCATGGCGAAGCCGGTGCCGGCGAAGGTCGCGGACGACCGGCTGATCTTTGCCGAAGCCGAATATGGTGTCGCGCCGGGGCAGGCGGCGGTGCTGTACGATGCCGCCGACACTTCGCGCGTGCTGGGCGGCGGCTGGATCGAAGAGACGTTCGCGGCGGAATAGATTGAACTTTCTTCCCCGATGCCGCAGCTTGCCGGCAAACAGGGGAGAAATATGATGGTCAATATGGTCTTGCGCGGCGCCGTTCTGCTCTGGGCGGCTTTCTTTGCCATCGTCGGCGCGCGCGGGCTGTTGGACCCCGCGAGCTATACCGAGACCTTCGGCTTTACGATCAGCGGCGTCGCGATCAACACGCTGCGCGCCGATCTGTCGTCCTTTTTTCTCGTCTCGGCGGGCACGGCGGCGCTCGGCGCATTGGTCCCGGCGTGGGTGCGTGCGTTGCTGGTGCCCGCGGCGCTTTACGGCACCGCGCTCGCCGGACGGTTGATCGGCGTCGCGATGGGCGACCCGACCAATTTCGGCATCGTGCAGGGCATGATCGTCGAGGCATTGTCGGTACTGCTGATGATCGGCAGCTGGTGGGTGCTGTCGCGGCCGGCGGTAGCGCCGGTCGATGGGGCGGCGGACACGGGATATTAGTTTCTCGGGTGGCGGCTTTGGGCCGGAAGCAGCCATTTAATCCTCCCTGCGGCGAAGCCGTGGGGAGGGGGAGTGCAGGGTCGTCCAGTCCCCCGGACTGGACTTGGATTGCCGGGGGCAATCCAACCCTACACTCCGCCGCAGGCGGTGGTGGAGGGCGACGACGGTAGCGCCATCGGCCCCTTCGTCAGCGCTTCGCGCTGCCACCTCCCCATGCCTTCGGCATAGGGAGGATATTTCTTTCCTCGTCATCCCGGACTTGATCCGGGATCCATTCTCGCAGCGTTGAGTGGATCCCGGATCCGGGATGACGAATATTGGAAAACGGCAGCTCCCCACCCCAATACCGACGCGCTGATATCGGCGGATTTCGGGCGTTGCTTGTCTTTTTAACCATTATGTGAGCTACTGCGCGCCGGGTCGCTTCTGTTTTCCTTTGTGGTGGGGAGGAAGCATATGACAAGCGATGGGGACAAGAGGTCGAGCAGGGACCGGCGGGCGAGCGACCGCCGCGTCGCCGACGACCCCGATTTCAAGGGACCGGATCGTCGCAAGGGCGACCGGCGAACGGGCAAGGATCGTCGCTCCGACTGAGTGCGACGGCGCGCGCGGACAGGAGAAGAATTTTGACCGAACCGTGCGTGCCGCGCCTCAGCGTCGATATCGTGTCCGACGTGATGTGTCCGTGGTGCATCATCGGCTGGCTGAAATTCCGCAAGGTGATGGACCATTTTGCGGGCCGGCTGGATTTCCGCGTCCAGTGGCATCCGTTCGAACTCAATCCCGACATGCCCCCCGAAGGCGAGGATGCGGCAGCGCATGTGATGCGCAAATATGGCATCAGCGCCGAGCAGAGCCGCGCCAATACGGGACGGCTCGCAGGCATCGCGGGGGAGCTGGGTTTCGCTTTCAACCGTGGCCCGGCTTTCCGGATGCGCAACAGTTTCGACGCGCACCGCCTGCTGACCTGGGCGGGGGCGATCGAGGAACCCGAGCAGGACGGCCCTACGGGGGTGCAGACCGCGCTGAAGCTCGCCTTGTTCAAGGCGCATTTTAGCGACAATCGCGATGTCGGCGACGTGCAGGTGCTCGCCGATGTCGCGGTATCGGTCGGGCTCGACCGCGACCGGGCGGCGGCGATCCTCGGCTCGGGCGAGTTCGGCGAAATGGTGCGCACCGAGGAAGCCTATTGGGCGGACCGGAATATCACCGGCGTGCCCGCCTTCATCCTCGGCGGCCGGATGCTGGTTCCCGGCGCGCAGGATCCCGAGATGTTCATCCGCGTGATCGAGAATAAGATACTGGCCGCAGCGGCCTGAGGAACGGTGGCCGGGCGCCGCGCGTTTTCAGGCTACCCCTGAAAGGAGCCGGCTATGATCGACGATCCCCGCAAACCCGAAAACGACGCCCCCGAGGCGCGCAACCGCGAGCAGGACGATGAGGCGGCGCAGGCGCAGAGCGTCGCGGAGGCGGCGCGGCGCGAGGCGCGGCTCGAGGACAGCGACAAGAAGCCGAGCGGCGATGCCAGCGACGATGTGCAGGATCTGGTCGACCATATGCGCCAGATGGAGCGGTCGGGCCGCATCGACATGGACGCCTATCGCGGCGAGCGCAGCGACGATGACGAGGATGACGAGCTGGGCCCCGGCGGGGTCGAGGACGGCGAACCGCGCGGCGCGCCCTGAGATTGCGACCGAAGCGACGCCATAGCGGGCCTGATTCGGCCGGTTGCTCTGCATAGCGGAGCGGCCTCGTCAGGATTTCGCTAAGCTTCTGGCCCTAGGGTCGCGGGCATGGCGGGACCCGATTTTCACTATCCAAGGCGCGGCGCGACGCGCCGGCGCGGACCGGCGCGCGGGCGGCGACGCCATGTCGGATCGAATCTGTGGCTGACACCGATGATGGCGGTGGCCTTCGTCGCGGTGCTTGCCACCTTCCAGCGCTTCCCGGCCGGTTCGGATGCGATGCCCGCTCCCGTCGCCGCATTCTTCGCGGCGGAAGGAGCAGGGACGCGCGACGCGTTGTCGGCGCGCTTCGGCTTTTGCCACAGCGGTGGCGGGCGCGACTGCGTCGTCGACGGCGATACTTTCTGGTTCGCGGGCGAGAAATATCGCGTCGCCGACATCGACACGCCCGAAACGCATCCCGCACGCTGCGCCGAAGAAGCGGCGCTCGGCGAGGCGGCGACCGGGCGGCTCCGCGACTGGCTGAACGCCGGATCGTTCAGCCCCGAAAGTGCGGGGCGCGACACCGATCGTTATGGGCGCAAGCTGCGTATCGTCACGCGCGGCGGAACGAGCGTCGGGTCGGCACTCGTCGCCGAAGGGCTGGCGCGGCCGTGGGAGGGTTCGCGGCGCCCTTGGTGCTAATCCTCGCCGGGGGTTCCCCACAGCGCCTCGTGCACCGTGCCGCGGCCGAGCGACGGTTTGAAGATGAAGGCGAAAAGATAGATGCCGAGCGCGAGGCTGATAACGGCCAGCCCCGCGACCGGATGGACGACGAGCCCGATGATCGCTCCCGTCGCGGCCGAGAGCGAGAGCAGGGTCAGTCGTTGGTGCGCCTTGAGGTCGTGGCTGCGCCGGTCGGTCGCGCGGCCGATAATCGACAGTGCGACGCGCGCGATCGGCGGCAGCGCGAAGGCGAGCGCCATCCACAGCCAGTGATCGCTATCGTTGCCTGCGTCGAACAGGCGGCCGACGAGCCCGGTCGGCGCGCCGCCGAACACCCCGATCGCCGCCATGATCGCCGCCATCGCGAGCGTTTCGGCCAGGTCGACCGCGGCCTCGGGCGCGCCATAGCGCCGCACGCCGTCGGCTCCGGGGAAGGCCGCAATCGCGCCTTCGCCATATTGCGCGCCGAAATAGAGGAGCATCAGCAGCGCCGCCCAGACGTGCAGCGCGTCGGGAAAGGGGGCGGTGAGCGAGCCGTAAAGAAAGCTGCCGAGGAAGGCGGGGTAGATCAGGCTGTAGACATAGGTCGGCAGCCGCATCGGGGTCAGGCTTCGGGGCCGGAAGGGTCGGACTCGGGCGCCCCGTCGTCGGTGTCGGCAGCGGCGTCGGCCGCGCTTTCCGCCGCCGCGTCGTCGGGCGGCAGCAGCGCATCCCTGAGCGGCGCGTTCGGGCCTTCGAGCTGGCGGCCGATGTCGGCGGCGATCAGCTGCGCGACGGGATCGTCGTTGATCGCGGCGAGTTCTTCGTGGCGCGCGGCCAGCGCGGCGGCGCGCTCCTCCTCGGGCAGCTTCGCGACCGCGACATAGAAGCGCACTGCCTGCAGCCATGGTGCGTCGTCGGTCAGCACATCCTCCGCCCAGCGGCTGAACGGCCCGCCCGACACCTGCCACTCACCGTCCTGCCGGTCGAGGAAGAAGAGCACGCGCGACCCGCGCGGGAAGATGTAGCGGACGCAGGCGCCGGCGAGGCTCTGCGGATGCGCCTCTTCGAGCTCATAGGGATTGCTGAGCCGGGCGGCAGCGTCGGTCGCGATCATCGCGGGGAGGGCGATGGGCGCCGAGGGCATCGCGCCCTTGAGCGCCTCGACGGGCTCGATCGCGATCATCTGTTGCCCGGCGTCGTCGGAATCGCCGGCGGTCACGGTGCCGAGCAGGATCAGGTCGGCGCGTTCGACGAGTTCCATATTGGTCGGCACGCGATAACCCGCCGCGACCGAGCAGGCGTATGCGCTCAGCGGCGCGGCGGCGAGCGCGAGGGCGGCGGCGGAGAGGAGCGAGCGCATCGGCAAAGGCTAGCGTTGTCGAAGCCGGTTGGGAAGCCGGCGCGGCTTTCGGGCGTCCCGTCCTGGCCTATGGAGCCGACTCGCTTTCCATGCGTATCATCGCCAGGCTCCCTCCCCGGAGCGGCAAGGAGAATGACCATGGCAGAGCATGACCATAGCGCGATCAAGGAAGACATGACCGTCGTCGGCGCCGACGGCGTCCACATCGGCACGGTCGACCATCTCGAAGGCGAACGCATCAAGCTGACCAAGGCCGACAGCGGCGACGGCAAGCACCATTACCTGCCCGCGGGACTGGTCGCCGCGGTCGAGGGCGACACGGTGCGTCTGTCGGCGAACGCCGCCAATGCGGTTGACCTGTTCGAAGAGGCCGAATAGCCGATCCTGCGAACAACAGAGGGCCGGGCGCGCAATCGGGCGCGCCGGCACCGAACTGGCCTGCCCTCTCCCCTGGGGCGGGCCATTTTCATATGCCGGGCGGCTCGGCTTGGTGATCAGCGCCGGACCTAGGTTTTTCGGGGAGGGGTTTTCCGGGGAGCTGAAACGGCGAAAGGGAGCCGGCATTCCGGCTCCCTCCCCGATCGCGGACGCGATGCGGTTTCTCAAATCCGTGTCTGGCGGGGAGCCAGGTGCACCCGGCTCCCCCAGCGCGCGGCAACATCTCTCCGTTCGGGAGGTCGCCGCGGCTTGTCCGGATATCAGCGCGATTCGACCTCGGCGGTCGTGCGCGCCTGAATCTCGGCGCTCGACAGCTTGGTGACGAGGCCGTGGGTGGCGCCCACTGCGCCATGATAGATCTCGGCGAGCGGTACATTGTAGAGCTTGCCACCGCGGACGACGACCGCCACGTCGCCCTCGACGCTTTGCACCGTGCCGACGCTGCTGCCGTCGGTGCCGTAAAGCTCGGCGCCGGCGCGCACCTGTTCGCGCGTCGCGAGGGTGAGGTTCGCGGCATCGACGCTTTTCTGGACGGCGCCGTCGACCTGATCAACGGTCTCGCCGACGGGATCGGCCGTGTCCTGAATCGCGGCGTTGCCATTGAGGCCGACCTTTCCGACGAGGTTGACGTTGGCCACGCCGTCGCTGCCCACAGCGGGAGCAGTCGAAGCGGCTTGCGCGAGCGCGGGGGTTGCGGCGAGAAGGGCGGGGGCGGTTGCCAGAAGGGCCAGCGCGCCAAGAGCGGGGGGCTTGCGCATCTCTCTCTCCATGATCTGGTCGGCATCGTCGCCGCCCCCGGGGGGGGTGAGGGGCGGCGACGATGCCTTCGCACGAGAAACCGGCGCGAACTCCGTCCGTTGCATCGCGCGGCGCCCGGATGCGACGGACGGCCGCATCCGGGCGACGAATGGCGGCGACGAGTGGCTGGGGCTGGGGCTGGGGCCCCGACTCTAGTGCGCGCGCGGACGCGGCGGGGCGGCGATCAGCTTGTTGAGCGTCGCGATGCGGCGGCGCGCCTGGGTCCAGTCGCGCTCGGGATGCGCCTGAATCTGGTCGAGGAGGCTCCTCACCTCCTTGCGGCGGTCGCCTTCGGTTACGGCCTGCATGGGCTTTCTCCTTTCGAGTCGCAGTATAGCATCGTCTAAGCGAAGCAGTGGGCGCTTCGCCGTGCGGCCGGGGCGGTTAACCCCGGCGGAGGGCGGCGCGCGCGGGCTCAGGCCGCACCGCCCTCCGCCTCCCGCGCCTTCTGGTCGCGGTCTTCCTGTTCGCGGCGGATGCGCGTCGCTTCCTCGGTGCGCCGTTCCTCGGCGCGGCTGCGGCGGTTGTTGAGCATCGCCCAGGCGAGCACGACGGCGAGCAGGATCGGCCCGACGATCGTGATGAGGGTCCATTCCATAATGGGTCTCCTGTGTCCCCCTCGCTACCGGGTCAACGGGCGGCGAAGGCAAAGGCTGCGTTGCCGAAGGGCGAAGGGCGTGCGGGCCGAAAAATCGCAAAGGTCGCCCACGCCGCGCATGCGCCAAAGATCGCAAACATCGCGCGCAGTGCGATGTTTCATCGGGTCGAGGGCAGAGAATTCAGCATGTCAAAGAGCCAGCGCGCGAGGCTGGCACGCGGCGGCAATGTAGGAAAGGGGGCGCCGGTCCTATTTCGCACCGGCGGGCGTCGCGGGCGTCAGGGCGGGGCCGCCTCCGCGCCCCGCGGCGGATAGGGCGCGGCGGGGGCGTGGTCGTAGCTCAGGCTTTCGGACAGGCGGAAGCGGCCCTCGGCGGGGATCCATTGCCAGACATTCATATATTTGGCGCCGCCCACGAGCGTCCAGCGCGGCGCGCGCGGCGTCCATTCGAAAAAGACATGCGCGCCCTCCTCGAGCGCGCCCCAGTCGCCCATCGGGCGGACGATGCGCGATCCGGGGACGAGCTGGCGGCGGTTCTTGTAGCCTTCGTCCGCGCCGCCCGGCCGGCGCCGCGCGCATTGCCGTTCGAACCCCGCGACCATGTCGGCGCGGTCCTTCGCCGACAGCCCGCCGCGATCGTGGATCATGCGATAATCGGGGGTGAGCAGGTCGGTCAGCGCCGGCGGCGTGCAACCCTCGAACGCCGCCCAGAAGAGGCGCGCGTCGTTTTCGGCGATCGCGGCGGTCAGCGCGTCGCCCGTCGGCATCGGGGCGGGCGCGGAGGGAGACACGGGCGCCGCGAGCGCGGCGGCGAGGAAAAGCGCGAAGGACATGGCAGCAGGCTCCATAGTGTATTGCCATGATAATACGGTATCGAGCCGCAGACGCAAGCCCGTGACATCGCGGTGCGCGGAGGGGCGACGACGTCGGGGGCGAGGCCGGTGCGTGCGCCTGCGCGCCGGACTGGCGCGGCGCTGCGGCGCTTCCTATGTAGGCGCGCGATGACAGGCGGATTTTCCAGGCAGATCGTGATCGGCCGGCTGAAGGCGAAGCCGTTGCTGGCGGGGCAATTGCTGTGCGGCCTTGCCGCGGCGGCGCTGGTCGTGCGGCAGGCGAACGGCGCGGGGGGCGACGGCGCGGGCGAGGTGCTGCGCGCGATCCTGTTCAGCAATCTGCTGGCGAGCGCGGGAATCGTGGCGGCGTTGCTCGGCTTCGCGGCCTTTTTTCGCGCGTGGCGGCGGCGCGATGCCTTTATCTGGCACGACGGCGCGCGCCTCCATCGCGGGGCGTCGGATAGCTGGCCGCTGCCGTTGATCCGCGACGTGGTGATTTCGAAGGGCGAGTTCGGCGTTTCGTCGTTGCGGCTGGTCGTTGACGACGACAGCGAGGTGACGCGCGAGCTGGTGAAGCTCTACCTGCTTGCGGATTCGCCCGAGGCGGTGCGCGGCGGGGTGATGTTCGCGGTCGCGGGGCTGCGCGGGTTTCCGGCGGGGTCGGCGATGAATTGAGGGCTAGGCCACTCTCGTGATTTCCACGTTCGTCACCCCGGACTTGATCCCGCATCCGTGATAGAAGAGGTCAAAGTGGGAGGGGCGGACGGTGACTGACGAATTTTTCGTTTATGACAACTGGGTTCGGTCGAAGGCCATCGTCCACAGGGGCGGGTGTTCGTTCTGCAACAACGGCGACGGGTTGCACGGGAAGCGTAATACCAAAAGTAGTACGTGGCATGGCCCCTATTTCACCGCTGCTGATGCTCGGTCGAAGGCGAAATCCCTACAGCGAGATCGCAACGACGATTGCCAGAGTTGCGCCCCGTAGATTTTTACCGCTCGCACGCGCTGGATTCAGGAGCGAGGTGACGCCGGTGTAGAGCGTGCCGTGCCGCGCGCTGGCCATGATATAGGCGCAGGGCTGGAAGTCGGCGTGCATAGAGTGGAGGCTAGGGCGGCGATGGACCCCGGATCAAGTCCGGGGTGACGAGATTAGGTTGAACCGGATGCTTCTCTTCACATCGTCATGCCGGACTTGATCCGGCATCAGGAGGCAAGGAGCGGGAGTTGCAGAGCAATCCCAAATCCCACAGACTACTCTGACAGCCCGTACCAATCCGTATTGCCAGTTTCAGTCTTACGACCTCATCTTCAGGCAGATAGCCGCAGTGCGCTATGGGGCCTCGCGCGAGATTAAGTCTTGAGAAGACCTTTTCTAGCTTCGGATGCTGAAGGCGATTGTTCAGCCATTGGTTTTCCCCCGCTTCACGATCTATTCTCAGTTTAATTATCCTAGCTCGCATCCATCTTAGCAATTTACTACTATTTTTCTAGGTCAAACCGAAAACCCGCCCGAGTTGCGCCGGTTCGAGCTTGCCGCCAGCACCTTCTTGCCCGTCGGTGTCAGCGCCCATTTGGCGCCCTGCTTCACGACGAGGCCCAGCGTGACGAGTTCGTCGCGGACCGGGTCGGTGGGGAGTTGGGGGCGGCGGTTCGAGAGGCCTTCGAGGGTCGCGCGCTGCGGCTGGCTGAGGATCAGGAGTTTCTCTTTTTTCTTTTCGGTCATTTTTGGCCTCGGGCTCTTCGTGTGTTGTGCCGGGGGGCTGGCATTGCTGGCCCTCCCCGCGGCGACTAGGGAGCATAGCTCCCAAGTCTTGCTGCCCCTCCCGCAGGCGGGAGGGGTTTGAAAGTGCGCTTATTCGGCGGCGATGCCGGCTTTGGCGAACATGTCTTCGCCGTCGTTTTCGGCGTCGCCCGCGGGGGCGGCTTCGTCGCCGGTCTTCGCCTTCTTGCGGTTGTCGAAGCTCGACCAGACGGTGTTCCAGTCGCCGCGCGTTGCGCCCTTGCTGTACTCGGTCGCGCGTGTTTCGAAGAAGTTGGCGTGCTCGACGCCGTTCAGCAGCGGGGCGAGCCAGGGGAGCGGGTGTTCGTCGATCATGTAGATCGGCTGGAAACCGAGCTGCCCCAAACGCCAGTCGGCGATGTAGCGGATGTAGCGCTTGATTTCCTTCGGCGTCATGCCGGGGACGGGGCCCTGTTCGAAGGCGAGGTCGATGAACGCATCCTCGAGCCGCACCGTCTTCTGGCACGTGTCGATGATGTCTTCCTTCACCGCCTTGGTCAGGCAGCCGCGTTCCTTCACGAAGGTATGGAACAGCTTGATGATGCCTTCGCAGTGGAGGCTTTCGTCGCGGATCGACCAGCTGACGATCTGGCCCATGCCCTTCATCTTGTTGAAGCGCGGGAAGTTCATCAGCATCGCGAAGCTGGCGAAGAGCTGCAAGCCTTCGGTAAAGCCGCCGAACATCGCGAGGGTGCGCGCGATATCCTCGTCGCTCTCGACCCCGAAGGTGCCCATATAGTCGTGCTTGGCGCGCATCTCGTCATATTCGAGGAACATGCCATATTCGCTCTCGGGCATGCCGATCGTGTCGAGCAAATGGCTGTACGCCGCGATATGCACGGTTTCCATGTTGCTGAACGCGGTCAGCATCATCTTGATCTCGGTCGGCTTGAACACGCGGCCGTATTTTTCGTGGTAGCAATCCTGCACCTCGATATCGGCCTGGGTGAAGAAGCGGAAAATCTGCGTGAGCAAATTGCGCTCATGGTCGCTGATCTTTTGCGCCCAGTCGCGGCAATCCTCGCCCAGCGGCACTTCCTCGGGCACCCAGTGGATCTGCTGCTGGCGCTTCCAGAAATCGAACGCCCAGGGATATTCGAAGGGCTTGTAGGTCTTGCGGGCTTCGAGAAGGGACATTGAACGGTCTCCGGACTGGTATCTTTACTCCTCTCCCACCGGGA
This sequence comes from Sphingopyxis sp. LC363, assembly GCF_000756385.1. GTDB lineage: Bacteria > Pseudomonadota > Alphaproteobacteria > Sphingomonadales > Sphingomonadaceae > Sphingopyxis. Next base: position 54,598 of record NZ_JNFC01000013.1, on the reverse strand, counting down.
GAGGAAGGGCCCCAAGGCGTCAGCCTTGGGAAGGTGAGGGTGTTCGGCGGTGGCCGGGTGCCGGCGGTTGATCGCCCTTACCCTTCCGCCGCTGCGCGGCTCCTTCCCTCTCCCGGAGGGAGAGGGAGATTTGGGTCATGACGCCGTTCGTGTTCGCGAGGACGTCGTTGTTCCAGAAGCGGAGGACGGTGAGGCCCTGCGCCTGCAGAAATTCGGTGCGGCGGGCGTCGTGGGACGCCGCCTCGGCGTGCTGGCCGCCGTCCACTTCGATCACCAGCTTTGCCGTAAAGCTGAAGAAATCGGCGAAATAGGGGCCGATCGGAACCTGCCGCCGCCATTTGAGGGCGGCAAAGGTGTCGCGCAGTGCCTGCCACATCCGCTTTTCGGCGTCCGTGGCGTCTCTGCGCAAGGTCCGGGCGCGCGCGACGGTGCCGGAGGGTGGATTGCGATAGCTTCGCATGGGGATCGTCACCCTCACCCTTCCGGCGCTGCGCGCCCCCCTCCCTCTCCCGGTGGGAGAGGGAATTACTGGCATGCCAGACACTCGTCGTAATCGGTGCTGCCCGCGAGTTCGAACTTCGCCGCCTCGGGGGTGTTGTCGGCCTCGACCCCGCCCGCGAAGCCGGCGCGCTGCACCGATTTCGAGCGGAGATAATAGAGCGATTTGATCCCGAGCTCCCACGCGCGATAGTGGAGCATGAGCAGATCCCATTTCTCGACGTCGGCGGGGATGAACAGGTTCAGCGATGCCGCCTGATCGATGTACGGCGTGCGGTCGGCGGCGAGTTCGAGCAGCCAGCGCTGGTCGATCTCGAAGCTGGTCTTGTAGCAGTCCTTCTCGTCCTGCGTCAGGAAGTCGAGGTGCTGGACGCTGCCGCCCTTTTCGAGGATCGAGTTCCACACCGCGTCGCTGTTCTTCGCCTTGTCGACGAGCAAAGCCTCGAGGTGCGGGTTGCGGATCGAGAAGCTGCCCGAGAGCGTCTTGTGCGTGTAGATGTTCGCCGGGATCGGCTCGATGCACGCGCTGGTGCCGCCGCAGATGATGCTGATCGACGCGGTCGGCGCGATCGCCATCTTGCAGCTGAACCGTTCCATCACGCCCTGATCGGCGGCGTCGGGGCAGGGGCCGCGCTCGTTGGCGAGCAGCATCGACGCGGCGTCGACCTGCGCGCGGATATGCTTGAAGACGCGAAGGTTCGACGATTTCGCCATCGCGCCCTCGAACGGCAGGCCGCGCGCCTGCAGGAAGCTGTGGAAGCCCATGACGCCGAGCCCGACGCTGCGTTCGCGGCTGGCGCTGTACTTGGCCCGCGCCATTTCGGGCGGGGCGCGGTCGATATAGTCCTGCAGCACATTGTCGAGCATGCGCATGACGTCTTCGATGAAGCGCTTGTCGCCGTTCCACTCGTCCCAGGTTTCGAGGTTGAGCGACGAGAGGCAGCAGACCGCGGTGCGATCGTTGCCGAGATGGTCGCGGCCGGTGGGCAGCGTGATTTCGGAGCAGAGGTTCGAGGTGGTGACCTTGAGCCCGAGGTCGCGATGATGCTTGGGCATCATGCGGTTCACCTGATCGATGAAGATGATGTAGGGCTCGCCGGTCGCGAGGCGCGTCTCGACGAGCTTCTGGAACAGGCCGCGCGCGTCGACGGTGCCGCGGACGCTCTGGTCCTTGGGCGAGCGGAGGTTGAATTCGGCGCCGTCGCGGACGGCCTCCATGAACTCGTCGGTGATGAGGACGCCGTGGTGGAGGTTCAATGCCTTGCGGTTGAAGTCGCCCGACGGTTTGCGGACCTCGAGGAACTCCTCGATCTCGGGGTGCGAGATGTCGAGGTAGCAGGCGGCCGAGCCGCGGCGGAGCGAACCCTGGCTGATCGCGAGGGTGAGGCTGTCCATCACGCGGACGAAGGGGATGATGCCGCTGGTCTTGCCGTTCAAACCGACGGGTTCGCCGATGCCGCGCACCGCGCCCCAATAGGTGCCGATGCCGCCGCCGCGGCTGGCGAGCCAGACATTCTCGTTCCACGTGCCGACGATGCCCTCGAGGCTGTCGTCGACCGAGTTGAGGTAGCAGCTGATCGGCAGGCCGCGGCCGGTGCCGCCGTTCGAGAGAACGGGGGTCGCGGGCATGAACCACAGCTTCGAGATATAGTCGTAGAGGCGCTGCGCGTGATCCTGATCGTCGGCATAGGCGTCGGCGACGCGCGCGAAGAGATCCTGGTACGATTCGCCGGGCAGGAGATAGCGGTCCTGCAGCGTTTCCTTGCCGAAATCGGTGAGCAGCGCGTCGCGGCTCGCGTCGGTCACGATGTCGAAGCGGCGCGCGTGCACCTTGGGCTCGCTGTCGCCGCCCAGCTTCGCCGCGGGCGCCGAATCATCCTTCGAATCGCTCTTCGATTCGGGGGCCGCCGGAGCGTCATTCTTCGCCAGTTCCATCGTCGCCACGTCGCTCGTCTCCACCCGTTCGCTTTCCCGAAAATCCATCGCATTCGCCCCCGATCTAAACGCGCACATGGGTGCGCTTTGTTCCTGTCTTGTTCGACTCAGGGCGAAGCCCCGATCCTAGCATCTAAACCCGTCCACGGGGCACTTTTTTTGGGCGCAGCAAGGGTTTTTCCGGGTCCATATGCGATGGACGACGGAAATCCGCCACTTGCAGCCGAATACTATTTATTGGGGTGCCCCCGTGGCTGACCCACCACCTATAGTGCCACGTCGGCGCGACGATGCAAGACGGTAAATGACAGAATGGAGACTCGACTCGTCGATAATTTGATTCGTCTCGTCGTCCCCGATGCACGAGCCGAAGGCATCGCGCCAGCGTTTCCGCGGCTTTCCGCGCGAAGGGGCGGATACGGGTGTCGGGCCGAAATTTTTTCGGTCGGGAAGAAGGGCTTGCCGCCCCCCGCCACGCTTATGTGAGGTGCGATGCGGCAGCGGCGGGAGACGGCTTCGTCCAGGCGCGCATCGAGCGACACCGGGCAAAAAGAAAGGGCCCCGGCGATGCCGAGGCCCGATCTCTAACTCTATGCTTTCGGGTCAGGCCTGACCGCCACCGCTTTCGGTGCCGCCGCCGCCCATGAATCGCCAAAACCAACCCATGACCAATCTCCTGTTCAGACTGCTCACGAGGAACAGTTAACGGAGCGTATACCTTAATTAGTAAGGTAAATCGAGTCTTAACTATGATCATTACCGCCAATCTGGCAGTTATGCGGTGCGGTTCTGGGGGGAAGCGGTAAGGGTCGCGGTCAGCTCGGAAAACAATTGCGGTTTTCCAAGATGATAGCCTTGCCCGACGTCGCAGCCGAGGCCGGCGAGCAACGCCATGGTTTCACCGTCTTCGATACCTTCGGCGACCGCGACGGCGCCGAGGCGGTGGGCCAAATCGATTGTCGATTTAACAACTTCGAGGTTCCGCTGCGAATCGCGCATTGTCATCACGAATCGCTTGTCGATCTTGATTTCGTCGGCCTCGATCTCGGTCAGATATTCGAGGTTCGACTGGCCGGTGCCATAATCGTCGATCGACAGGCGGATACCCGTCCGGCGCAGCTGCGCCAGCGTCTGGCGCGCCTGCCGGCTGTTTTCGATCTGCGCGGTTTCGGTGATCTCGATCGTCAGAACCTCGGGCGGCAGGTGGTGCGCGGTCAGCATGACGCGGATCGTGCCGACGAGATCGCTGTGATCGAGCAGGCTCGCCGACAGGTTGACCGACATATTGATGTGGAATCCGCGCTCGCGCAGCTGCGCCGCCGAGCGGATCGCCTGATCCATCACGAACAGGGTGAGGCGATAGATGTCCTGGCTCTTTTCGGCCTGGACGATGAACTCGTCGGGCGGGATGGGGCCACGCGTCGGGTGCGTCCAGCGCGCGAGCGCTTCGACCCCGACGAGCTTTTTCGACGCGATTTCATATTGCGGCTGGAAGGCGACCCAGATGTCGCCGCCGGTGAGCGCATCCTCGAGCTGCGAGTGAAAGCTCAATTGCCAGCCGGCGTCTTCCTTTTGGCGCGAAGTATATTTCGTCCACAGCGACCGGGTGCGGATCGCGCGTTCGGCGGCGACGAGCGCCGCGGCGAGCCGCTGGGCGTTCGACCCTTCGAATTCGTCGTTGACGCCGAAGGCGATCGCGACGTCGACGCGCAGCTCGCCGATCGTCAGCGGCGCGTTGAACAGCGCGGCGAGGCCCGCGAGCTGCCCCTCGATCTGGCTGTGCTGGTAATAAGGCACGAGCCAGGCGAAGGTGCCGTCGAGATCGTGGTGGAGCGTCGTGCCTTGCGAGGCGAGCTGGAGGCGGCGGGTGACCTGTTCGACGAGCTTGCCGATGCCGTCGCCGGGGATGAAGGCGGCGAGATCCTCGAAATTCACGACCTTGGCGGCGACGACGGTCGCGCTGCCGAACGGCGGCAGCGAACGCAGCGCTTCGAAGTTCGGCAAGCCCGAAACCGGGTTCTCGCGCTGTGCCGAATCGCGGCGGCGTGCTCGCGCCACATTGGAACCGATGGCTGCAAGGAAGAACAGCCCTGCCCCGATCGAGACCGTGACAAGCTGCGTCGCGAGCAGCAATTGCGAGGCGATGAGGAGGGCGGCGACCGCCGATCCGAAGACGCTGAACCACCGGTTGCCGCTCCGTAGCAGCAGGGGCAGCGTTAGAAATAGTGCAAAGCCCAATGGCGGCAACCAGCCGAGGCTCACTGGATTACCCCGGCGCAGCGTTTCCGCCGCGAGCACATGGACGTAGGCGCCGGGAACCTTGTCGTGTCCCGGCAAATAGTGACGGTCCGCATGCCGCGATGCCGTGGGTGCAAAAATAACGTCCTTGCCCGCCAGTTCGTTCGCGCCGACCTTGCCGTCGATCACGTCGATCGCGCCATATTGGCGGATGCTGCTTGTCCTGTACGAAAAATCGATGCGAAACTGCGAAGGCGCGCGCCCCGATTTGCCCGCCAGAACAGCCGCGAAACTCGGCAGCAGCTTTCCTTCGGCAAGGTACATCAACGGGATGTCCCAGACCTGCCAGAATTGATTTTCCCATGCGATGCTGGCGCGTTTGGCGCGATCGCCGAAAGAGGCGTCAGGAAAAATGGTAACGAGCTGATCGGTGCCGGGCACCGATCGCGTGGGAACGGCGAGCACAGCCCGGTCACCCATGTTGCGCACTGCCCCGCTTACTTCTTCCAGGCCTCCGTTGTTGTCGGGGCGCTCATAATCGAAATCGATGAAAAGGCGCTTCGCATCGGCGCGATCGACGGCGCGTATCAGGCGGGCATGATCGTGCCGCGTGAATTCGCCATTGCGGGATTCGGCCAAAGTTCGATCATCGATGCCGATCACCACGATGTCGCCCGATACATCGCGATAGGCGACGCGGCTTGTCGCCATCGCGATAAGACGATCGGGCAATTCGCCAAAACCGCTGACCCCTACGACGACGCTGAGCAGGAGCGACAGCGCAAGAGCTCGCCAGCTGATGATCAGACTTTTGACCGGAATGGGCACGCACGTCTCCAGCAATTGCCGGTCGCGTCTAGTGTCAGATGGTTATCATCGCGTTAATTATGAACAAAATCCTGCGCTGTCCGGCACGGCGGAAAGCGCAGGATTTCGGGGGATTCAGGCGATCGTAGCCAGCGGTTCGAGCGCGGCGTCGCCGGCGAGGGCGGAGGCCGCGAGCCCGGTGGTGGCGGGAACGATCTGCTGAAGGTAAAAGCGCGTCGAGGCGATCTTGGCTTCGAGGAAGGCGCGGTCGCCGCCGCCCTCTTCGAGCGCCGCGCGCGCCGCCTTGTGCTGGATCGCCATCAGCCAGCCGCAGGTCGCCGTCGCGAGCATGGTGAGATAGGGGTAGCTGCCCGCGAGCCGGTCGGCGGTGTTCGCGTTCACCATCCAGTCGGTGACCGCGCGGCACGCGTCGACGAGCTGTTGCAATTCGGGGGAATCGGCGGCGCCGTGCGCGATATCGTCGATCAGTCCGCGGACGAGGTCGCCGCCCGCCATGCCGAGCTTGCGCCCCACCAGATCGGCCGCCTGGATGCCGTTGGTGCCTTCGTAGATCGGCGCGATGCGCGCGTCGCGATAATGCTGCGCAGCGCCGGTTTCCTCGATGAAGCCCATGCCGCCATGGACCTGCACGCCGAGGCTCGCGACCTCGCAGCCGATGTCGGTCGCGTGCGCCTTGACCAGCGGGATGAGTATTTCGGCGCGCATCGCTGCGGCTTCGTCGCCCAATTTTCCGAAGTCGATCTGCGCCGCGGCATAATAGGTCAGCGCGCGCGCCGCCTCGGTCTGCGCGCGCATCCGCCACAGCATGCGGCGGACATCGGGGTGCCGGTCGATCGTCACCGGGGTGCGGTCGGGCGAGCCCGCGAGCGCCGACTGGACGCGCTCGGCGGCGAAGCGCTGCGCCTGCTGCGTCGCGCGCTCGCCGATCTGGATGCCCTGACAGCCGATCATCAGCCGCGCGTTGTTCATCATCACGAACATCGCGCGCATCCCGCCCATTTCGCCGCCGACGATCTCGCCGAGGCAATCCTCGTCCTCGCCATAGACCATCACCGCGGTCGGCGAGCCGTGGATGCCGAGCTTGTGCTCGATCGAGGCGCAGTGGACGCCGTTCGAGATGGTCGGATTGCCAGCGTCGTCGAGGCGATATTTGGGGACGAGGAAGAGCGAGATGCCGCGCGTCCCCTCGGGTGCGCCCGGCGTGCGCGCGAGAACGAGGTGGACGATATTGTCGGTGAGGTCATGCTCGCCGAAAGTGATGAAGATCTTCTGTCCCTTGATCCGGTAGAGGCCGGCGTTCGGGCCCTCGGTGACCTTCTCGGCGGTCGAGCGCAGCGCGCCGACGTCGCTGCCCGCGGCGGGCTCGGTCAGGTTCATCGTGCCGTTCCACTCGCCGGTGACCAGCTTGGGAAGCCAGGTCGCACGCTGCTCCTCGGTGCCATAGGCCATCAGCGCGTGGATCGCGCCGGGGGTGAGGATGCTGCAGAGCGAAAAGCCCATGTTCGCGCTGCCGAGCGCTTCGATCACCACGGTCGCGAGGGTGAAGGGCAAGTCCTGCCCGCCATATTCGCCGGGGCCGTCGATACTGCCCCAGCCCGCGTCGACGAACTGCTTATACGCGTCCTTGAAGCCCGGGGGCATGGTGACCTTGCCGTCCTGCCATTTGGGATTTTGCGTGTCGCCGACGCGGTTGAGCGGGGCGTAGACGTCGGCGGCGAACTCGCCGATACCGGTGACGATCGCCTCGACCATATCGGGGGTCGCGGCGGCGAAACGCTCATGCTGCGCCATCGCGTCGATGCGCGCGATATGGTTCAAGACGAAAAGCTGTTCGGTGGTGGGCGGCGTGTAGGTCATAGAGGGGACCGACTTTCCTGGTGAATATCGTTGCGCGGGCGCTATAGCGCGGCATGGCCGAGGGTCAAAGGAACGAGAGCATCGCGACCGCAAGCGCCCCCTTCGGTGCGGAGGCGATCGCGCGCGCCGCCGCGCTGATCGCGGCGGGGCTGCCGGTCGCGGTGCCGACCGAGACGGTCTATGGCCTCGCCGCCGATGCGCGCAATCCGCAAGCGGTCGCGCGCATCTATGCCGCGAAGGGGCGGCCCGATTTCAACCCGCTGATCGTGCATGTGCCGACGCTCGCCATGGCCGAGACGCTGGGCGAGTTCGGGACCGCCGAGCGCGCGCTCGCGACGCGTTTCTGGCCGGGGCCGCTCACGCTCGTCGTTCCGCGCACGCCGGGCTGCCCCGTTGCGAGCGTGGCGACGGCGGGGCTCGACACGATTGCGCTCCGGGTTCCCGGGCATCGCGCGATGCAGGCGTTGCTTGCCGCGTCGGGTGCGCCGCTCGCGGCGCCGAGCGCCAATGCGAGCGGGCGGGTGAGCCCGACCAGGGCGGAGCATGTGCTCGCGAGCCTTGCGGGGCGGATCGACCTCGTCATCGACGACGGGGCGACGAGTGCGGGAGTCGAATCGACGATCGCGCGGGTGAAGAACGGCGCGGTCGAAATACTGCGGCCGGGGCCGGTGACGGCGGAGATGCTGGGCGAGGCGAGCGGCCTTGCGGTGACCGGGATCGAAGGATCGGAGATCGTCGCGCCGGGGATGCTCGCGAGCCATTATGCGCCCGGCAAGCCGGTGCGGCTGGGCGCGCGCGATTTCGCGGCGGACGAGTTTGGCATCGGCTTTGGCGCGGTTCGAGGCGATTATGACCTCAGCATCGCGGGCGACCTGATCGAAGCGGCGGCGCGCCTTTTCGACGCGCTGCACGCGGGGGCGACGAGCGCGAAGGCGAAGATCGCGGTGGCGGCGATCCCGGTCGAGGGGCTCGGCGCGGCGATCAACGACCGGCTGGCAAGGGCGGCGGTTTAAGTCCCCCTCCCATTTATGGGAGGGGTTAGGGGAGGGCCTGTTTCGGTAGCTCCCAAGAACGACATGCCCTCCCACAACCCCTCCCGCACGCGGGAGGGGAGAAGGTCAGGCCGCCGCCGGCTCGATCGGATCGCCATGCGGCGCCTTGCGCGCGACGATCAGGCAGGCGGCGACGATCAGGCAGGCGCCCGCGAGCGTCGGCAGCGTCACCGCTTCGTCGAAGAAATACCAGCCGAAGACCATCGCCCAGAGAAAGCCGGTATATTCGGTCGTCGCGAGGATCTGCGTTTCGGCGCGGGCATAGGCCCAGCTCAAAAGCAGCAGCGAGGTGGTTGCGAGGATCGCGGCGCCGACGATGTTCGGAGCCTGTTCCGTGCCGGGGACGGCGAGGAACCACGGTGCGCCCAGCGCGAGGATCGCGGCGACGAAGAAATTCTGGAAGAAGGCGATCTCCATCGGCTCGGCCATCTTCGCCTGCCGCCGCGCGAGGATGAGGTTATAGGCGTAGAAGACCGCCGACAGGAACACCGCGCCGACTGCGAGCAGCGCCTCGTCGGAATAGGCGCTGCCGCCGAGCTTGCCCGCGACGATGACGATCACCCCCGCGAGCCCGAGCAGCGACGCGGCGATCGAACGCGGGCCGATCTTCTCGCCAAGGAAGATCGCGGCCATGTAGAGCGCCATCAGCGGCGCGACGAAAGCGAGCGCGATCGCCTCCGCCATCGGCAGCCGCGCGAGCGCCCAGAAGAAGCTGAGCGCCATGCCTGCGACGAAAAGCGAGCGCCACGCGTGGATCCGCATCGTCGGCCGGTCGGGCCATCTGGGGCGCGTCGCGAGATAGAGCAGGCCGCTGACCAGCGTCCCGGTGCCGGTGCGCCACAGCACCGCATTATAGGCGCCGATGTCGATCGACAGCCCCTTCATCAGCACGTCCATCGCCGAAAAGGTCGCGATTCCGGCGCAGGCGATCAGGAAGGGGATGACGGGCGAGGGCGAATCGGGGCGCATGGGAGGGGGCTGTATTCTACCTGATCCTCCCTGTCGCGAAGCGATGGGGAGGGGGACCGCTTGCGAAGCAGGCGGTGGAGGGGCTGCGACGTCGCGTCATTGCCCCTCCGTCAGCGCTGCGCGCTGCCACCTCCCCATGGCTTCGCCACAGGGAGGATGGGGTGGGTTAGCGAAACGTCGCCTGTCCCGCGCCGTCGATGTTGAGCTTCTGGCCCGAGCAATAGCTGTTCGCGTCGCTGACGAACCACACCACCGCCGCCGCCACATCGGCGGGGACGGCGACGCGGCCGAAGGGCATTTTGGCGTCGAGGTGGTGGATGTCGGCCTGCCCGGTGATTGCGCGCGAGAGTTTTTCGCCCATGTCGCTGACGGTGAGCGCGGGGGCAACGATGTTGACGCGGACGCCGTTGCCGAGCTCTTCCTTGGCGAGCGTCAGCGCGAGGGCTTCGCCCGCGGCCTTGGCCATCGTGTAGGGGGCGCCGTTCGGCGAGTTCACATAGGTGGCGATGCTCGAAATCACGATGATGTCGCTGCGCTTGTGCTGGCGGAGCTGCGGCAGTGCGAGACGAGACAGGCGGTGCGGACCGGCGGCGTGGACGGCGAAAAGCTTGTCGACTTCTTCGGGACTGGTGTCGGCGACGGAGAGCCCGCGGCTGGCGATGCCGGCGTTGTTGACGAGGATCGACATGGGGCCGAAGTCGGCCTCGACCGCGGCGACCATCGCGGCGCAGGCGGCTTCGTCGGTGACCGACGCCTGATAGGCCTTCGCCTTGCGCCCCAGCGCCTGAATCGCGGCGACGGTTTCGGCCGCGGCCTCTTCGCCGCGGGTGTAGTTGACCGCGACGTCGGCGCCCGCCTCCGCCAGACCCAGCGCGATGCCGCGGCCGATGCCGCGCGAGGCGCCGGTAACGAGCGCGACGCGCCCCGCAAGGTTCATCTCGGCCATGTCGCTCTCCCTATTTCATCAGTTCTTTGTAGATGTCGTCGTCGCTGCGGCTCGCGGCGTTGCGCCATTTGGGAGCGGCCTTGCGGTTGAGCACGCGGCCCTCGGCATCGAGGACCGCGGCGGTCGGCGTGCCCTTGATCCGGAAGCCGAAGCGTTCGGGAACGGCGGGATTGCGTCCCTGGCCCTTCACATGCGGCATGCCGATGTCGGCATAGACGATTTCGTAGCGGGCGCGGACGGGCGCGAAGCGGTCGGTCGTGAGCAGGTTCGCGAGCCACGCGCTGTCGTGGCAGGCGCCGGTGCCCATGACGAGCAGCACGGGCTTGCCCGACGCCTTTGCCCGCGCGAGTGCGGCGTCGATCGCGGGCATCGGGTCGGCGATGAAGGCGTCGGTCTTGTATGGCTCCTCGATGCCGGGGAGCGTGCGCTTTTCGGCCGCGATGGCGGGCGCGAGCGTCAGCAATGCGGCGGCGAGGGCAAAAGCGATCGAGCGGGTCATGCGGCGACGATAGGTTTTGCATGACGTTTCCGTCAACGTAAGATAGCCTCCTTCGCATGAGCTGGAAAAATGAGATCGAAGAACTCGGCCAACGCCGCGCGATGGCCGAGAAGATGGGCGGCGAGGAAAAGGTCGCGCGCCAGCACGGGCGCGGCAAGATGGATGCGCGGGCGCGGATCGCCGCGATTGTCGATCCGGGCAGCTTTCGCGAGATCGGCAAGATCGCCGGGCGCGCGACTTATGGCGCCGATGGCGAGCTGGAAGACCTTGCCGCGAGCAATTTTATCTTCGGGCGCGCGAATATCGACGGCCGGCCGGTCGTCGCCTCGGCCGACGATTTCACCGTGCGCGGCGGCGCGGCCGATGCGGCGCTGCACAGGAAGTTCGTGCAGTGTGAGGCGATGGCGCACGAATATCGCCTGCCGCTGATCCGCATGATCGACGGCACCGGCGGCGGCGGGTCGGTCAAGACGCTCGAGGATATGGGATACACCTATATTCCGCACGTGCCCGGCTGGGACGAGATTATCGCGAACCTCGACACGGTGCCGGTCGTGGCGCTGGCGCTGGGGCCGACCGCGGGGCTGGGCGCGGCGCGCGTCGTCGCGAGCCATTACAGCGTGATGGTGCGCGGGCTGTCGCAGCTGTTCGCGGCCGGGCCGGCGGTCGCGGCGGCGATCGGCGACACGCTCGACCGCGAGGAACTCGGCGGCAGCGACGTCCATACGCGCAACGGCGTTGTCGACGACGAGGTCGCGAGCGAGGCCGAAGCCTTTGCGGCGGCGCGGCGGTTCCTGTCCTATCTGCCGTCGTCGATCCACGACCGGGCCTTGCGCACCGAATGCAGCGATCCGGCGGATCGCCGCGACGAGGCCTTGCTTTCGATCGTGCCGCGCGAGGCGAAGCAGGTCTATTCGATGCGGCGCATCGCGAATTCGGTGTTCGATGCGGGCAGCGTCTTCGAGATGGGCGCGCGCTGGGGGCGCGCGGTTATCACGGCGTTCGCGCGGCTCGACGGCTATCCGGTCGCGGTGCTCGCGAGCGATCCGTCCTATCTCGGCGGGTCGTGGGACGCGAAGACGAGCGAGAAGGCCGAGCGCTTCGTGAAGATGGCCGACCAGTTCCGGCTGCCGATCGTCCACCTCGTCGACAATCCGGGCTTCATGATCGGCGGCGAGGCCGAGCGGACGGGGACGATCCGATATGGCGTGCAGGCGATGAACGCGATCTACCGCGCGACGGTGCCGCTCGCTTCGGTCGTGGTGCGCCGCGCTTACGGGATCGCGGGGAGCGCGATGTCGAACGCCGAGCGCTTCCAGTACCGCTTCGCCTGGCCGTCGGGCGACTGGGGCAGCCTGCCGATCGAGGGCGGGGTCGAGGTCGCGTACAAGAGCGAGCTCGAGGCGGCCAAAGACCCGGCGGCGCATCTGGAAGCGATCCGCGAGCGATTGAACCGTGTGCGTTCGCCGTTCCGGACGGCAGAGAAATTCGGGGTCGAGGATATCATCGACCCGCGCGACACGCGGCCCTTGCTGTGCGAGTTTGCCGAGCTGGCGTGGCGGGTGGTGGGCAAGAATTAATCAAAATCCGTTCGCCCTGAGCTTGTCGAAGGGCCGTTCTTGTCTTTGGCGGTGTCGAAGAAGAACGGTGCTTCGACAAGCTCAGCACGAACGGAGTTGAGAGCCCCCTATCCCGACACATTCTCGCGATAACGCCGGCTGCCGCGCAGCGTCTCGCCGCTTTCCATCTCGACGTCGAAGTCGCCGCTCTTTAGCGTGACGACGCGCCGTACCGCGTCGCGGCGAACGATACGGCCGCGATGGATGCGTGCAAAGCCCGCCCCGGCGAGTTCACCCTCGATCGCCGTCAGCGTCGCGCGGTGGAGCAGGCGCTGGCCGCGCCACGCGACCTCGACATAATTGCCCGCCGCCGCGACATGCTCGATCTCGTCGACCGGCAAATGATGCGTGACCGACCCGTCGCCGATCGCGAGCGTTCTGCGTTCGGGCGTCCTTGCCGGCGGCGCGGCATAGCGTGCGACAAGCCATTGGACGAGGAAGAGGATGAAGACGAGCTCGGCATAGGCCGAGAGATCCTTGCGCAATTCATAGAGGATCGGCGATCCGTCGGGCGAAGTGAATTCATAGTCCAGCCCCATCGTCCACCACAGCATCGTGCGAAAGGCGACCATCAGCGCGATATGGCCGAGCGAAACCGGGATCGCGAGCAGCGCGTGGATCGCGATCGTCGCGGGCAGCGAAACGCGCGGCGGGCGGATGCGCCGGACCGCGAACCAGCAAGGGATCATCATCGCCACCCAAGCGGCGAGGCTGCTTCCTTCGAGCATCCAGGCGATCGTCGGCGAGGTGGCGAGGCCGGCGCCCTGCCGGTCGGCGATATAGGAATAGACGTTGGCGGTAATGCGAACGAGCCCGAAGAGGAAAATCGCCGTCAGCAGCAGTGCGGTGAGCGCGCGCGCGCTGAAGCCGCTCGTCCCCGCTGTGCCGCCGCTCGTCCCCATGGCTTGCTTGTCCGTCACTCCGGCCCCGCTGTTCGTCCCGCCGGGATCGCCCGCCGTCCGCCCTTTCGATTAGCGGCTGCCGCAGGCCCCGCAAAGGAGATTTGGGCAGATGACGACGACACGGCATTACGGAATGGACTGGCTGCGCATCGGCGCCTTCGGCTTGCTGATCTTCTATCATATCGGCATGTATTTCGTGCCGTGGGGCTGGCATGTGAAAATCGCGGCGCCGATGGACTGGGTGCAGATCCCGATGATGGCGACGAACAGCTGGCGGTTGCCTTTGCTGTTCCTCGTGTCGGGCTATGCGAGCGCGGCGCTGTTTGCGAAGACGGAAGGGGCGGGCGCATTTATGCGGTCGCGGAGCGCGCGGCTGCTGATCCCGCTCGCTTTCGGCATCATCGTCGTCATCCCCGTGCAGCCCTGGATCGAGCTGGTGACGCAGCATGGCTATGCGCATGGCTTCGCGCATTTCTGGCTCTACGATTATTTCCGCTTCGGAACGCTCGGGGGCATCGTGCTGCCGACCTGGCAGCATCTGTGGTTCGTCGTTTACCTGTTCGTCTACACCGCGCTGGCTGCGCTGCTGCTCGTCGTGTTTCCTGTCGCGGCGCGCGCGCGGATCGCCGATGCGGCTGCGCGGTGGCTCGGCGGTTGGGGGATGCTGATGGTGCCGTTCGGAATGTGGCTCGCCATCCTGTTCGCCTTTCCCGGGCATCGCGATACGCACGCGCTGTTCGATGACGGGCCGGCGCATCTTCATTTCCTTGTCCCCTTCTTCATCGGCTGGTTGCTGCGTGTGCGACCGGCGCTGTTCGACGCGGTGGCGCGGTGCTGGCCGGTCGCGGCGGTGCTCGCGCTGGCCGCATATGTCTGGATCGTCTGGGCGATGTGGGCGGCGCCGGGCGAGGGGCCGCCGCCCGCGGGAATTGTCACCCCCTTCATGGTCGTGCGGCTGGTGCAGGGCTGGGCGTCGATCGTCGCGCTCGTCGGGGTCGCCGACCGGTACTGGAATCGCGACCATCCGCAGCGCGCGATGCTCGCCGAGGCGGTCTTTCCCTTTTACATCATCCACCAGACGATCATCGTCGTCGTGGGCTGGTGGCTGTTGCGCGCGGATATTGCGGCGCTGCCGTCATTCCTGATCCTCGTCGCGGCGACAGTGAGCGGATGCTGGCTTTTCTACCGGATCGGGCGCAGCATCGGCTGGCTGCGGCCGCTGATCGGATTGCAGCGCCAATAGGGGAGAGCGGGAATGGGTGCGTTGAAAGGCATAATGGCGATCGTCGGCGTCGCGATGATCCTCGTCGGCGGACTGTGGGCGTTGCAGGGGCTCGATATCGTGCGCTGGCCCGCGAGCAGCTTCATGCTGGGCGACACCGCGTGGACGCGCAACGGCGTGATCCTTGCGGTGGTCGGGGCGGTTCTGGTCTGGTTCGCGCGCAAGAAATAGACGACTACAAATGTAGTTGATCTGTATTGTCGATGTGATACACTTCGATCCGCCGGGGCCGGATTGGAGACAGGAATGATTCGTTCGTCGCTTGTTATGCCCGCATTGTTGCTTGCTGCCGGAATGGCTGCGACCCCCTTGCTCACGCCGTCTCCCGCGCTCGCGGCCGACGAGGCCGGCGCCGATGCGATCGCCGGGAAATATGCCGCGCTGCTCGAGCGTGACTATCTCTATCCCGAAACGGGAAAAAAATATGCAGATGCGATCCGCGCGGCGATCGCCGCAGGCCGCTACAAGGGGCTCTCCGGCGAGGCGCTCGGCGCCGCGATCGACAGCGATGTGAACGCGGTGTCGCCCGACGGGCATCTGCGGCTGCGCGTTCCCGAAGCGGCGGCGGGGGCGGCCGCGCCGGCGCCGGCGCCGGCGCCGGGCAGCGCCGCGCCGGGGCGCCGTCCGCCCAAGGTGCCGGTCGAACAGGCGGGATGGATCGCGCCGGGGATCGCCTTTGTGCGCTTCAACGTCTTTCCGATGGACGATGCGGTGACGGCACAGGCGGCGAAGTTCATGGCCGACCACGCCGATGCCAAGGCGATCATCTTCGACATCCGCACGCACAATGGCGGCGGGCTCGACCAGATGGACGTCATCTTCCCGTGGCTGTTCGGCAAGGAGACGCGGCTGGTGACGATGGCGACGCGCGCGTCGGTCGACGCCGAAGGCGGCTCGCCGATCGCGGGCATCGCCTCGATGCGCATGGCGAAGGGCGATGCGGGCATGGTCGCGCGCGAACATTGGGCGACGCCGAACGCCGACGCTCGGCTGCGCGATGCCAAAATCTATGTGCTGACCTCGGGCGCGAGCGCGTCGGCGGCCGAGCATTTCGCGCTCGCGATGAAGCACACGGGGCGCGGCACGCTGGTCGGCGCGCCGACCGCGGGCGCCAATCATTTCGGGCGCGGCGAGGATCTGGGCGGCGGCTATGGCGCCTTCATCCCGGTCGGGCGGACCTATGATCCGGTGACGGGGAAGGATTGGGAGGGCGAGGGCGTGTTGCCCGACATCGCGGTGGCGCCCGCCGACGCGCTGGCGCGCGCGCTGACCGAACTCGGTGTCGCGCCCGCCGAAGCGAAGACGCTGTCGGACGCGCATATGCCGAGCTGGCCGATGGAGCGACGGAAGCCGCGCGGGGCGCGTTAATTTCCCTCTTTCGTCATGCCGGACTTGATCCGGCATCCATGCTACGGCGCGAGTTTGGACCCCGGATCAAGTCGGGCAAGTCCCTTGCCTTGCCCGAGGGTGACGAAGGTTATGAACCTGCCAGCTTGATCAGCGCCTCGCCATCGACCCGCATCACCGTCCATTCGTCCATGAGCTTTGCGCCGAGGCTCTGGTAGAAGCCGATCGACGGCGCGTTCCAGTCGAGCACCCACCATTCGAGCCGCGCGCAGTCGCGCTCCACGCAGAGCTTGGCGAGGTGCGCGAGCAGCGCCTTGCCGAGCCCCGAGCCGCGCGCTTCGGGGCGTACGAACAGATCCTCGAGATAGATGCCGGGGCGCCCCTCGAAGGTCGAGAAATTGTGGAAGAAGAGCGCGAAGCCCTGCGGCGTGCCATCGATCTCGCCGATTACGACCTCGGCATAGGGACGCGCGCCGAACAGATTTTCGCCGAGCTTCGCCTCGTCGAAGCGGACTTCGTGCGACAGCTTTTCATATTCGGCGAGGTCGCGGATGAACCCGGCGATCAGCGGCAGATCGGCGGGGATGGCGGGGCGGATCGATAGGGTCACGCGATTATCCTGCAAAGAGAGACGTCGCGGCGCTTTTTAACGAGGACGGGCTCGCGGGCAATGCCGCTTGTCCGGTCGGGCCGCTCGCATCGAAGCGGCTATCGGAAAGAGCGTCCTTGTCGTCAGGCCAGCGACCTGTAATCAGGGTCGACGACAGGATGGGGCGAATGGCGGGAGAGGCTCGATGATGAGCGCACGATTGCTGGTGCTGGTGTTGCTGATGGGCGGCGCGGGCGTTTCCGCGACGGCGCATTCGGCACCGGATGCTTCGTCCGCGGAGGCAGTCCGCGATGGTCAGCACGATTTCGATTTCGAAATCGGAACCTGGGCAACCGACGTGCGTGTGCTGCGCAACCCGTTGTCGGGCAAACAACCGGTCTGGGCCGAATATCGTGGCACGAGCCTCGTTCGAAGCCTGATGGATGGCCGTGCGAACAGCGTCGAGCTGTCGGTCGCGGGACCTGCGGGGAAGATCGAGGGTATCTCGCTACGGCTTTATGACCCCGGCGCTCGCCGCTGGAGCCTCAACTTTGCCAGCCTGCGCGACGGTGCGCTGACCCCGCCGGTGATCGGCGGTTTCGGCGCCGATGGACGCGGCGTCTTTTACGGCGACGACAAGCTCGGCGAGCGGCCCATCCGCGTGCGGTTCGTCATTACGCCGGTCTCGGCCGACGAGGCGCGTTTCGAGCAGGCCTTTTCGGCCGATGGCGGCGCGACATGGGAAGTGAACTGGATCGCGGTCGACCGGCGGACGGCCTGAGCCGCCATCTGCATATCGCGCAATCCGGTTCGGACGGGGCGGGCGCTGGCGTACCGCCTGCGGGCGCTACGCCGCCTTGCCGTGGAGCGTATCCATGCTCACCGCGCTGCCCGCCTCGATCTCGGCCGCCTTCGCTTCGACCAGCTTCACGATGTGCGCGATCATGTCGGCGTCCTCTACATGGTGGTCGGTGACCCCCGACAGGAAGACCATATGCTTGCCGTTGCCGCCGCCGGTGATGCCGATGTCGGTCTCGCGCGCTTCGCCGGGGCCGTTGACGACGCAGCCCAATACCGAGAGCGACATCGGGGTCTTGATGTGCTGGAGCGCCTCTTCGAGCGCCTGGACGGTGCGGATCACGTCGAAGCCCTGCCGCGCGCAGCTGGGGCAGGAGACGACGCGGACGCCGCGGGTGCGAAGGCCCAGCGACTTCAGGATTTCATAGCCGACGCGCACCTCTTCTTCGGGTTCGGCCGAGAGGCTGACGCGGATCGTGTCGCCGATCCCGGCCCACAGGAGGTTGCCGATGCCGAGCGCCGATTTGACCGTGCCGCCGATCAGCCCGCCGGCTTCGGTGATGCCGAGGTGCAAGGGACAATCGACCGCGTCGGCGAGCTGCGCATAGGCGGCGACCGCGAGGAAGACGTCGCTCGCCTTTACCGCGACCTTATATTCGTGGAAGTCGTGGTCCTGTAAGAGCTTGATATGGTCGAGCGCGCTTTCGACGAGCGCCTCGGGACAGGGCTCGCCATATTTTTCGAGCAGATCCTTTTCGAGGCTGCCGGCGTTGACGCCGATGCGGATCGCGCAGCCGTTCGCCTTGGCGGCGCGGACGACCTCGCCGACGCGCTCGGATGAGCCGATGTTGCCGGGGTTGATGCGCAGGCACGCGGCGCCGGCGTCGGCGGCTTCCAAAGCGCGCTTATAGTGGAAATGGATGTCGGCGATGATCGGGATGCGCGACGCGCGGACGATCTTCCCCAGCGCCGCGGTCGAATCGGTGTCGGGGCACGAGACGGGGATGAGGCCCGCGCCCGCCTCTTCGCAGCGGCGGATCTGGTCGATCGTCGCCACCGGATCGCTGGTCAGCGTGTTGGTCATCGTCTGGACGCTGATCGGCGCACCGCCGCCGACGGGGACGTTGCCGACCATGATCTGGCGGCATTCGCGCCGTGCAATATCGCGCCAGGGGCGCAGGCCGGGATTGTGATCGCTCATCGCTAATGGCTCGACAGATGGGGAGATATGGTCGCTCTTTAGCCGGGCGGGGGCGGCTTGGCAAAGCCAAGCGACGGCGCGCGGCTTGTAGCGCGACATTCGCGGCCTTATGCTGACCCGATAAGGGCCACCGTTTCCGATCGCGCCGCGCGGCGCGACCGGCGTTTCGGGCCAGAGATGAAAGACTATTGATGCGTTTTTTCAACACGGCCGGCGCCGGCCTGTTGCTCGCGGCCGCGGCCATGTCGGTCCCCGCTTTTGCCCAGGATGATCCGATTACCGGCGGCGGAGCCCCGCTTTCGCTGTCGGGCGAGGTCGCCGTCGTCAGCGACTATCGTTTTGGCGGCATTTCGCTGTCGGACGAGGAAATCGCGCTCCAGCCGACGCTGACGCTTGCCCACGAAAGCGGCTTTTACGTCGGCGTCTGGGGCTCGACGATGCCCGACAATCCGCTGTCGGGTAAATTCGAATTCGACCTCTATGGCGGCTATGCGACCGAGGTCGCGCCGGGCACCTCGGTCGACGCCGGGGTGATCTGGTACAGCTATCCGGGCAACCGGAGTTGGGCGGGACCGGCCGATTATGTCGAGTTCAGCGGCAAGCTGTCGCACGACATCGGCCCGCTTTCGGCGACCGGAACCGTCGCCTATGCGCCCGCGCAGCGCTCGAAGGGCGACAGCTGGTACTATAACCTCGGCGTCTCCTCAGGCATCCCCAATACTCCGGTCACGGTCCATGCCGGGGTCGGCTATTCCGACGGCTCGCTCGCGCTGACCGCCCCCCCGGGCGACTATGTCGACTGGTCGCTCGGTGCATCCTGTGTCGTCGGCCCGGCGACGCTCTCGGCGCGCTATGTCGACACCGACATCAAGAAAACCGGCGTGAAGGCGGTCGACACGCTTTACGACCCGACGCTGGTACTGACGCTCGGCTTTTCCTTCTGACCGCGCGTCGACAGGCGATTTTGTATAATATAATTTCGCCCAACCCATTTATTCATAGTCAACTGTTGCACAAAAGTCGCATCGTCCCGTTTTAACACGGCGCGCGCAACTTTTTCGTTTGTGCGTCGCACCAAAGTGGTGAAGATCGGCGCACGCACGACGGGACCAGACCCGAAAAGAGGCTGGCAGCCGTGCGGCAGGCAGGGACGATCCATCAACGAACAGGGATCTGTCCATGAAAACTCTTGTCCGCGCGTGCCTTGGCGCGCTTGTCGCCGCGACGGCGATGTCCACCCCGGCCTTTGCTCAGGAAGAAGAAGCCGCCGGCCCGTTCACGCTGTCGGGCGGCATTGCGGTCACGAGCGACTATCGCTTCCGCGGCATTTCGCTGTCGAACGAAAAGGTTGCGGTGCAGCCGACGCTGACCGTCAGCCACGAAAGCGGCTTCTATGCCGGCGTCTGGGGTTCGTCGCTTCCCGACAGCCCCGCCTATGGCAAGTTCGAACTCGACGTCTATGGCGGCTTCAACACCGAAATCGCACCGGGTACGACGGCCGACATCGGCGTGACCTGGTACACCTATCCGGGCAGCGACGACGGCGGCGCGCCGACCGACTATTTCGATGGCATCGGCAAGCTGTCGCACGATATCGGTCCCGTGTCGGTCACGGGGATGGTGGCCTATGCGCCCAAGCAGGATTCGCTTGGCGATCAGGACAATATCTATCTGAACCTCGGCGCCGGATACGGAATTCCGAACACGCCCGTCACGCTGACCGCGGGGATCGGCTATAATGACGGGTCGCTCGGCCTCGTGTCGCCCGACGGCCAATATGTCGACTGGTCGCTCGGCGCGTCCTTCGCCGCCGGCCCGCTGACCTTCTCGGCGCAATGTATCGATACCGATGTTAAAAAGACGGGCGTCAAGGCCGTCGATACGCTTTACGATCCAACCGTGGTCTTTACGCTCGGCGCATCTTTCTGATGCCCTAGCGGGTCGGCGACCACGCGCGAAGGGGACGGCTTCGGGGGAGGCCGTCCCCTTTTTCGTGCGCGAAAGCGCGCGGCGCTTCGCCGCAAGCGGCTTGACGGTGTTCGATGAACCGTGCAAATCCGTCGACGAGTTGAAGAAGACGGAGACGATCGCCCATGCCTCAGACTCCTCAATCCCCCCAGACTGTTTCGGTTCCGCCGGTTCCTCCGGCCCGCGGCGAGCGTAGCCCGGGCGTCAAGCTGGTCATCGCGGTGCTGATCGCGGTCGCGCTGATGGTCCCGCTGCTGATGACCTATGGCCTGCTATGGGATCGCCAGCAGCAGGCCGAAACCGCGCAAGCCTCGATCGGGCAGGGCTGGGGCGGGCAGCAGACGATCGCCGGCCCGGTGATCGTCATTCCCTATCGCGCGGCCGAAACGACGACGGTCAACGAAAATGGCAAGGATGTGACGCGGACGGTCGACACGATCCGCAACCTCTACCTCTCGCCGCAGTCGAACAAGGCCGACGTCGTCATCAAGCCTGAGCGGCGGAAGAAGGCGATTTACGAGACCGTCGTCTATGAAAGCCAGATCGCGGGGAGCGCCGATTTCGTGCTGCCCGCCGATATCGCGCGCTATGGCGTGACGCGTGAGGCGTTGATGCTCGACCGCGCCGAAGTGCGGCTGGGCATCAGCGACGCGCGCGGGCTGGTCGACGGCAACAGTTTGACCGTCGACGGCACCCCGCTCGCGCTCCAGCCGGGAAAAGGGCTGCTCTCGACGGGCAATTCGGGCACTTTCGCTTTCGTCGACTGGAGCGGCGCGGCGCCGATGAAGGTCGATTACCGGATCGGCGTGCGCGGGCTCGGCGATTTCAAACTGATCCCGCGCGGGGTCGACACGCGCTGGACGGTCAAGTCGAGCTGGCCGAACCCGAGCTTCGGCGGCGACTTCCTGCCCGCGAAGCGCGAGGTGACGGCGAGCGGTTTTACCGCGACCTATGCTGTGCCCAATCTCGCGCTCGGACAGGCACAGGTGCTGACCGGCGATCTATCGCCGCCGGTCGCGACGAATTACGGCCCGCGCGAATCCTATAGGGAGCCGGTGCCGGTCGAGGTGACGAGCAACAGCGGCGGCGGAAGCGAGGCATCGGGCGGCACCGCAAAAGCGGTCGCGATCAGCCTGATCGAGCCCGTCGACCTCTACAGCCAGGTCGATCGCAGCATCAAATATGGCTTCCTGTTCATCGGCTTCACCTTCGTCGCCTTCTTGATGTTCGACATCATCGCGGGCGCGCGCGTCGCGCCGGCGGAATATCTGCTGACCGGTATCGCTTTGGTGCTGTTCTTCGTACTGCTGCTGGCGTTCGCCGAGGTGATCGGCTTTACCTTCGCCTATATGGTCGCATCGGCGGCGATCATCGGGCTGCTCGCTTTTTACAGCGCGGCGGTGCTGAAAAGCTGGAAGCGCGCGCGCTTCCTCGCGGCAATGCTGATCGGGCTCTACGCGCTGCTCTATGTCCTCCTGAACCTCGAAGCCTATTCGCTGCTGATCGGTTCGGTGCTGATGTTCTTCGCCCTCGCCGGGGTGATGTATATGACGCGGGGCATCGACTGGAGCGGGATCGGCAAGAAGGAGACGGTGGCATAGCTTCTATCCTCCCTGTCGCGTAGCGATGGGGAGGTGGCAGCCCGCAGGGCTGACGGAGGGGCTGCAACCGTGCGGCCCCTCCACCGCCTTCGGCGGTCCCCCTCCCCACGGCTTCGCCGCAGGGAGGATCATTTTACCGCCACCGCAAATTATGGGGACCGAGATCCGCGAGGGTCCTGGCCCCCATCAATTTCATGCCGCGTTCGATCTCGGCGCGGAGCTGCGCGATCGCGCGCGCGACGCCGTCCTCGCCCGCCGCCGCGAGCGCATAGAGATAGAGGCGGCCGCCCGAGCAGGCCTTGGCGCCGACCGACAGCGCTTTCAGCACATGCGTGCCGCGCGTGATGCCCCCGTCGCAGATCACCTCGACCTTGTCGCCGACCGCGTCGACGATGTCGGCGAGCGCGTCGAAGGGCGCAATGCTGCCGTCGAGCTGTCGCCCGCCGTGGTTCGAGACCATGATCGCACTCGCGCCGATGTCGACCGCGCGCTTGGCATCCTCGACCGCGACGATGCCCTTGAGGCAGAAGGGACCGTCCCACTGTTTGCGGATCGCCTCGGAGCGCTTCCAGTCGACGCTCTGGTCGAGCATCGAGGTGAAATATTCGGCGACCGATTTGGGGACGCTCGATCCTTCGGAGACGTGCGTCGCAAGATTGGGCAGGCTGAACTTTTCGCGGAGGACATAGTTCAGGCCCCAGCCGGGTTTGGCAGCATAGGAGAGCATGTTGCGCGCGGTGAAGCGCGGCGGCGAGGTGAAGCCCGAGCGCAGGCAGCGTTCGCGGTTGCCGCCGACTATGGTATCAACGGTGAGCGCGACGGCGTCGAACTTCGCCTCGCGCGCAGCGTCGAGCATCGCCCGGTTGAGCCCTTCGTCATGATGGACATAGAGCTGGAACAGCTTGGGGGCGCCCGTCAGCGCGCCGGCTTCGGCGAGGCCGATCGTCGCGAGGCTTGAAATGCCCGCGACGGTGCCCGCGTTCGCCGCGGCGCGGAGCACCGCGCGCTCGCCCTGCCAGTGGAAGAGCCGCTGGAGCGCGGTCGGCGACAGGAAGAGCGGCATCGCGATCTCGCGCCCGAACAGCGTCGTCTTCATGTCGACGCTTTCAACGCCGGCGAGCACGCGCGGGATCAGGTCGCAGCCGTCGAACGCTTCGCGATTGCGGCGGCGCGTGACCTCGTCGTCGGCGGCGCCGTCGATATAGTCGAACACCGGCCAAGGCAGGCGCCGCTTCGCGAGCGCGCGGAAATCGTCGATATTGTGGCAGTCGGTCAGGCGCACGCTAAACTTACCTCCCCAAATCGTCATCCCGGCGAAGGGTGTTCAGAGGCACGTGACTATGAAACACGATCTCACCCTCTCGGTTTGCCGCCCCGGCGAGATCCCGACCTTCGCCGGGATGACGAGCAAGAGGGCTGGGCTCATCAGAACACCGTCCGCGCCGCGACCGTGCCCTTGGTCGCAAAGCTGAAGCGCGGTTCGACCGCGAGGTTCGCGTCGAGGATATGCGCGGCGACGCGCTTGCCCACCGCGGGGCCGTTCTTGAAGCCGTGCCCCGATCCGCCGCCGACGAGCCACACGCGTTCCTGCCCCGGGAAGCGGTCGATCAGATAGTCGCCGTTCGAGCTATTCTCATATTGGCAGACCCGCCCGCCGAGCAGCGGGGCGTTGGCGAGCCCGGGGAAGCGCCGCGCGACATAGGCGCGCGCTTCGGCGATGCCGGCGGGGGTGAGCTGGCGTTCGAGCGTGTCGGGGTCGATGACCGGACCGTGCGTGTCGAACGCGATCTTGAACCCCGCGCCTTCGAGGTCGGGGATACCGTAGACGATGCGGCCGTTGTTGAAGTCCGCCCACACCGGAAGTTCCTGCGGGGCAAAACGCGTGTCTCCCTGTGGCGCGCCGAAATGATAGACTTCCTGCCGCGTGGCGACGATCTTGTTCATCAGCTGCTGCGGGAAGAGTTCGGCGATCCACGGACCCGCGCAATAGACGAGATGGTCGGCGGTGCCGCCGTCGGGGAGCGTGTGGCGCTTGATCCGCTTCGAAAAGAGGGGCGCGGGCATGACGACGCGCTCGACCTCGATCTGGGCGTCGGCGATCACCTCCTGCACCCCGCGCGCGGCGATCAGCGCCCCCGCCTCGGTTTCGAGGATGCCGGTTTCGCCCTGATAGAATTGGATCTGGCGATATCTATTCTGAAGCCAGCTGACGTCGCCATGCTCGTGGCCGACGCGGTTCGCCTGCAACCAGGCGAGCGATTGCGCGGTATAGGTCTCGCCCTGCGGTGCGAACCAGAGCACGCCGGTGTTGTGAAAGATCGGCGCGCTCGCGGTGTCGGAAAGCTCCTTCCAATATTTAAGCGAGTCGCGCGCCATCTCCGAATAGAGCGCGTCGGCGCCATAACCCATGCGGATGACGCGGCTCGTCCCGCCCGACGAACTGCGCGCGTTGCCCGCGCCATAGGCGTCGAAGAGGCGCACCGACCTGCCCGCGCGGAGGAGGTGCCACGCGGTCCACGCCCCGAACACGCCCGCGCCGATGATCGCGACGTCGACATGCTGGACCTTGGGCTTTGCCGGTTTGCGCTTTTTCGAGCGGCGTTCCTTGCGCTCGGCCGCCGCCGCGCTCGCCGCGACCGGCAGCGCCGCGAGGCCGGTCAGCAGCGCGCGGCGCGAAGGACTATCGGCCAACGGTCGCGCCCTCCTTCTGCTTGTAATAGCGATAGCCGCCGACCCAGGTTTCGAGTGGTACCATGCGGCGGATCTCGTCGGGGCTGGCGAGCAAAGGGTCGGCGTCGACGATCAGGAAGTCGGCGCGCATCCCGGGCATCAGCGTGCCGATGCGGTCCTCGGCGAAGCCTGCATAAGCCGCGGTGCGCGTGAAGCCGTCGAGTGCGGTCTCGCGGCTGACCGCCTCCTCGGGGCGCCAGCCGCCGAAGGGCTCGCCCTTCGCATCGGTGCGCGAGATGGCGGCGGCGATGCCGGGGAAGGGGTTGGCGCTTTCGACCGGGACGTCGGAGCCGAAGGCGAGGCGGACGCCCGCATTCTGGAGGCTGCGCCACGCATAGGCGCCCTTCAGGCGATCGGGGCCGAGGCGCGCTTCGGCCATCACGCGGTCGCTCGGCTGGTGGATCGGCTGCATCGAGGCGATGACCTTGAGCTCGGCGAAGCGCGCGATGTCGGCGGGGTCGATGACCTGCGCATGTTCGATGCGCCAGCGTCGCTCGCCGGGAAGATCGGCGGTGAGGTCGGCGATCGCGGCGAGCGCCTCGGCATTCGCCGCATCGCCGATCGCGTGGATCGCGACCTGGAACTTGTCCATCGACGCGCGCACCATCTTGTTGCGAAGCTGCGCCGGGGTGAGGAGAGGCAAGCCCTTCTGCCCGGGCGCGTCGGCATAGGGCGCTTTCAGCCACGCGCCGCGCGAGCCCAAGGCACCGTCGAGATAGAGCTTCACCCCGACCATCCGCAGCCGGTCGTCATAGAGCCACGGCGTCGGTTCGGACCCGGCGATGATCGCCATATTGTCGATGTCGCCGCCATAGGAGAGGATACGCACCGCGAGCTGTTTCTTGTCGCCCGCGCGGCGAAACGCCTGCCAGTCCTGAATGGTCGTGCCCATGTCGGCGATCGTCGTGATGCCCTGTTCGAGCAATTTCTGCTGCGCCAGATAGAGCGCGCGGTCGAGGTCGCGCGCGAGCGGTTTGGGCTTGGCGCTGTCGACGAGGCGCATCGCGGCGTCGACGAAGACGCCCGACGGCGTGCCACCCGCCATTTCGATGCGGCCGCCCTCGGGCGACTTGCTCGCGGGGGTGATCTTCGCCGCCGCCATCGCGGCGCTGTTCGCCCAGCCGGCGTGGCCGTCGACGCGTTCGAGCCAGACGGGGCGGTTCGGCACCGCGGCGTCGAGATCGGCGGCGGTCGGGAAGCGGCCAAGGCCCCATTTCTCCTGATTCCAGCCCGACCCGATGATCCACGGCATTTCGGGATTTTCGGCGGCATATTTGCGGATCGCCGCCTGCGCCTCGGCCAGGCTGGTCGTGTCCGAAAGGTCGAGCAGCATCAGCTGGAAACCCAGCCCCATGACATGGCCGTGCGCGTCGATCAGCCCGGGGATGAGGGTCTTGCCCCTGCCGTCCTGCTTGAAATCGGGGCGTTCGGGGCGCTTGTCCTTGCGGTCGAGCAGCTGCTTCACCTTGCCCTCGGTATCGATGACGAGGCCGGTGAAGCGGACGAGCTTGCCGTCCTTGTCGAGCGTAATGCCGTTGACATTGTCGATCAGCGTGTCGGCGTGCGCGGGGGCGGCGAGGGTGAGGGCCAAAGCGGCCAGCAGGAGGCGCTTCATTTCGGCAACCGCGTCACGAGCGAGCTCGTATCCTTTCGGCCGCCGCCGGCCCTTTGTACATCGGCGTAGAATTGGTCGACGAGGCTGGCGACGGGCAGCGTCGCGCCGTTGACGCGCGCTTCGTCGATCGCGAGCCCCAGATCCTTGCGCATCCAGTCGACCGCGAAGCCGAAGTCGAACTCGTCCTTCGCCATCGTGCCCCAGCGGTTGAGCATCTGCCAGCTCGCCGCCGCGCCGCCCGACACCGCCTCGAACACCTTGTCGGTGTCGAGCCGCGATGCCTGCGCGAAGCGCAGCGCTTCGGAAAGGCCCTGGATCACCCCGGCGATCGCGATCTGGTTGACCATCTTCGTCGTCTGCCCCGCGCCGGGGCCGCCGATATGCACCATGCGCGCGGCATAGGCCTGCATCACCGGCGCGGCGGCATCGAACGCGGCCTTGCTGCCGCCGCACATGATCGAGAGCGTACCGTTCTGCGCGCCCGCTTCGCCACCCGAGACGGGAGCGTCGAGGCAGAGCAGGCCGAGCCCGTCGGCCTCGACCGACAGCTGGCGCGCGATGCGCGCCGAAACGGTGGTGTGATCGACGAACAGCGCGCCCTTCTTCATCGCATTGAACGCGCCGTCGCGGCCGAGCGTCACCTGCGCGAGATCGTCGTCGTTGCCGACGCAGGTCAGGACGACATCGGCGTGCTTCGCGGCCTCGGCCGGGGTCGCTGCCGCGGTTCCGCCATGCTGCCCGACCCATGCATCGGCCTTGGCGCGGGTGCGATTATAGACGGTGAGGTTATGGCCCGCCTTGACGAGGTGGCCTGCCATCGGTCCGCCCATGACACCTGTACCGATGAAGCTGATACGCAATTTTCGTTCGCTCATGCGCAGTCCATAGCATTGTTTGCTTCGTGCGCCAGATGGGCTAGGGCGCTTCGCCTATGACCGATCAACTCACCCTGACCCCCGCCGCCGATTTTCCGGCGATCACATTGGACGATGTGCGCGCGGCGGCGGGGCGAATTAACGGTGCGGTCGTGCGGACGCCGACGCTGCATTCGCAGACGCTTTCGGAGCTGGTCGGCGCCGAGGTGTGGCTGAAGTTCGAGAATCTGCAATTCACCGCCGCATACAAGGAGCGCGGCGCATTGAACGCGCTGCTGCTGCTCGACGACGAAGCCAAGGCGCGCGGCGTGATCGCGGCGTCGGCGGGCAATCATGCGCAGGGGCTCGCCTATCATGGCAAGCGGCTCGGCGTGCCGGTCACGATCGTGATGCCGAAGACGACGCCGCAGGTGAAGGTGTCGCAGACCGCGAGCCACGGCGCCGAGATCGTGCTGTTCGGCGAGAAGTTCGACGACGCCTCGGCGCATGCGCGCGTACTCGAGAAAGAGCGCGGACTGACCTTCGTCCATCCGTTCGATCACCCGCATATCGCCGCGGGGCAGGGGACGGTGGCGCTCGAAATGCTCGAGGATGTGCCCGAACTCGACACGATGATCGTGCCGATCGGCGGCGGGGGCCTCCTCACCGGCATGGGCACCGCGGCGCGCGGGATCAAGAACGACATGCGGCTGATCGGCGTGCAGGCCGAGCTTTATCCGTCGATGTATGCCGAACTCAACGGCGTCGACATGGCGTGCGAGGGCGACACGCTCGCCGAAGGCATCGCGGTCAAGGAACCGGGCGTCTATACGCGCAAGATCGTCGCCGAGCTCAACGACGACATCGTGCTCGTCGCCGAGCGCCATCTCGAGCGCGCGGTCAGCCTCCTGCTCCAGATCGAAAAGACCGTCGTCGAGGGCGCGGGCGCCGCGGGGCTCGCAGCGATGCTCGCGCATCCCGAGGAGTTCAAGGGCCGCAAGGTCGGTCTCGTGCTCACCGGTGGCAATATCGACACGCGGCTGCTCGCCAACGTGCTCTTGCGCGACCTCGCGCGGTCGGGCCGCATCGCGCGGCTGCGCATCCGGTTGCAGGACCGGCCGGGCGCGCTGTTCAAGGTGATGAAGCTGTTCGACGAGAAGCAGGTCAACATCATCGAAATCTATCACCAGCGCATCTTCACGACGCTCCCTGCGAAGGGGCTGATCACCGACATCGAGTGCGAGGCGCGCGACCGCGAACATCTCGACAGCCTCGTCGCCTCGCTCCGCGATGCGGGTTATATGGTGACCACCGTCGAACTCGCATGAGGGAGTTCACGCTCGAACTCACGGCAACGCCCGAGAGCATCGACGAGCTCGGCCATGTCAACAATGCCGTCTGGGTCCAGTGGATCCAGCAGGTTGCGACGGGGCATTGGAATGCCGCGGCGCCTGAGGCGCATAAGGACGCCTATATCTGGGTCGTGGTGCGCCACGAGATCGACTATCTGCGCGCGCTCGGCCCCGGCGAGACGGTGACGGCGCGGACCTGGGTCGCCGACAAGCCGCAGGGCGCGAAATTCGACCGCTTCATGGAATTCACGGGGGCCGACGGAAAGGTGCATGTGCGGGCGCGGACGGTGTGGGCGCTGCTCGACAAGGCGAATGGGCGGCCGCTGCGCGTGACCGATGCGATCCTCGCGCCGTTTCAATGATCATCCGGCCCGCCACGCAAGCAGACGCCCCTGCGATCTGGGCGATCCTCGAACCGGTGATCCGCGCCGGCGAGACCTATACGCTGGGTCGCGACATGCGCGAGGCCGACGCGCTCGCCTATTGGTTCGGCACGGACAAGGAGGTGTTTGTCGCCGAGGCCGATGGCGCTATCCTCGGCACCTATTATCTGCGCGCCAATCAGGCGGGGGGCGGCGCGCATGTGTGCAATGCGGGCTATATGACGGGCGCGGCGGCGACGGGGCGCGGGGTGGCGCGGGCGATGTGCCTCGATTCGATCGAACGCGCGAAGGCGCGGGGCTTTCGCGCGATGCAGTTCAATTTCGTCGTGAGCAGCAACGCCCGCGCGGCCCGGCTGTGGCAGTCGCTGGGGTTCGAGGTGGTCGGGCGGCTGCCGGGGGCGTTCGCGCATCCGACCGAGGGTTTCGTCGACGCGCTGGTGATGTTCCGGACGCTGTGACTATTCTCTGAAGCGTTCGCCGAGCGGTTTGGCATCGAGCGCTTTCAGCGCCTTCGATATCGTTCCGTGGACGTCGCCGACCTCTGCGAAGAGCGCGCGATAGACCTTGCTTATCCGCACGCTATAGGCGTCGATGCGGGCGAGCTGGTCGCGGCCGGCATCGGTCAGCCGGAAAATCTTGCGGCGCGCGTCGGCGGGGTCGGGGTGCTGGGTGATCAGGCCGAGGCGGAGCAGCGCGGGGCATTTCTGGACGACCAGCTGGTGCGACTGGCCGAGCGCGCGCGCGAGGTCGGCGGCCGAGGCTTCGCCGGCCTTGCTGAGCGCGGTGAGCAGTGAGCAGGACCGCACCGGGACGGTGATGCCCGCCTGGTCGAACAGCGGACGCGTCTGTTCCTCGATCCGGTCGCTCAACGCTTCGCTGAGGCGGCCGAGGAAGGTGATGTCGTCGAGATCAGTCGAGGCGGGCATAGGTTTGGGTCGTTCCGTCGCGGTTGATGCGTTCGAGGGCGGCGACCTTGCCGCCTTTGCGCACGATGCGAAAGCGGAAGTCGCGCACGCCCTCGATCGCGAGCAGGTCGCCGCCGAGCGGTTCAAGGGCCAGGCGGAGGCGCTCGCGCCAAGTGTAGAGCAATTTGCCGCCCACAAGGTCGATCCGCCGTCCTTCGTAGCGGCCGGCGATGGCCTTGAGCGCGGCGGGGGTCGGCTGCGGGCGTTCGGCAAGTTCGGGCGCGAACCAGTCGGCGTCGGCCCGTTTCGCCGGATCGGCCTTGGCAAGATCGGCGAGGGCGAGGCGGTGCGCGACGGCGAGCGCGTCGGCGGATGCGACCTGATGATCGGGCGTGACGCCCTGCCCCTCGAAATCGCCGCGGTCGACGGGGTCGCGGATCTGGCCGATCGGGACCTGCAGGAAAAAGTCGGTGCCGACGGGCTTGCGGTCGACCGGATGCGCCCCGCCCGCCGTGCGTTCGCCCACCAGCGTCGCGCGGCCGAGTTTCTTGAGCGTGTAGGCGAACCATTCGGCGGCAGAGAAGCTGGTCGAGCCCGTGAGGACATAGACGGGTTTGCCGGTCAAGCGTTTTGCAGGCAGCGCGGGGAGCACCCATTGGCCGCGCTCGACGCGGCGGCCGTCGAGCGTGTAATCATAATCGAACAGCTCCTGATCCTTGTCGCCCGGGAAGAGCTGGCTCGCGAGCAACTGGGCCATCTCCAGATGGCCTCCATTGTTATAGCGCAGGTCGTAAATCACCGCGTCGCCATTCTCGATAAAGCGCATCGCCGCCGCCGCGGCGTCGTAGCCGGGTTCGGGGTCGGCGAAATGCGACAGGTCGACATAGGCGATGTTGCCGTCGAGGTAGCGAAGCCCGGCGAAACCGAAATTCTTTCGAATCTCTTCGCGCCGTTCGGCCTCGCGCAGCGCGGCGGCGCGCACGGGGTCCTGCTTCGCGGCATAGTCCGCGACCCATACGGGATCGACCCCGACCGCGAAATGCAGGTCGCCCGACGCGGCGATCAGATCGTCGGTCAGCTCGCGCGCGAGGGCGGGGCGGTCGCGCGCGGCGTCATAGTCGCCGGCGTCGAGATGGCGGCGCAAGGTTGCGGCGATCGTCCTGGCCTTGTCGGGGTAGACATAGTTCGTCTCCAGCGTCTGGCCGAGTTGCTCGACCACCGCCCGCCGGTCGGCGGCCGAGAGCGGGGCTTCGTCCGTCGCGGCAACGGTCGCCAGCCATGCGGTCGTGGCGGCGAGAAGGAGGGGCCAACGCTTGTCGTTCATCCGAATTCCTGTCTGTCATGCGAATCATACAATATATTGCGCAATATATTGTATATATGGACGGCGCAAGCGGGCCTCGATGATCGAGGCGGCGCGAAGTGCAGGAACCATCGGTGGAGAACGGGTTTAGGAATAGGCCGTTCGGGGGCGGTGAGCGGACCTTTCAGTTCCGTCATCCCGGCGAAGGGTGTTCAGAGTCACGCGCCTCCGGACACCCTTCGCCGGGATGACGATGGAAAGAATGTCGTATTCCGGCCATTACACCCCTTCACGCATATCCCACCCAGCCGCGCCAGGTGAAGGCGGCGTAGAATTGTTCGACCCCGGTGAAGCCCGCGGCATGCAGCACCGCCTCGTCGGCTTCGGGGCTGAGCATCGCGACGTGGGTCGCGACGGCCTCGCGGCCCTTCGCCACCTGATCCGGATCGCCGCCCGAGGCGATGGCAAAGGCGGCGTAGCGGTCGAGCCAGCGGTCGCGTTCGTCGGCGCCCTGCGGGAAGCTGCCGTGCGCGGCGACAAAGGGCGCGCCGGGTTTGAGGCGGGCGCGGATTTCGGCGGCGGTGCGGATGCGTTCTTCGGTATCGAGGAAATGGAGCGTGAGCAGGCAGGTCGCGCCGTCGAAGGGGCCCGCCGGAGCGTCGTCGATATAACCCTCGACGAGCTCGGCGCGGTGTACGTCTGCGCCCATCACCTTGGCGGCAAGGTCGAGCATCGGCCCCGCGGGATCGACGCCCGTGAAGCGCCAGCCGGGATGCGCCTCGGCCATCGCCTTCATCTCGCTGCCGCCGCCCGCGCCGAGGACGAGGATATGCGCATCGATCGGGACGCGCTCGGCGAGGAGGAGGCCCGTCATGCGGTGGAGGCCGTCGAGACCGGGAACGAAGCGGCGCGGCCCTTCGGTGTAGCGCGCGACCGCCTCGGGGTCATTGAAGCTGTCGAGGAAATGCCGGGCGCCTTCAGCCATGGATATGCTCCTGCGTCGTGGGGGAGAGGGAGCGCGCGGCCATGCGCGCATGGAAATCGGCGGCGAGCTGCGCGAGCGTGACTTCGCCAAAGCGCGCGAGCAGCAGCGCTTCGGCGTCACGGAAGCTGGTGTCGAGCGCCGCGTTGACCGCCTGTTCGACGAGGCAGCCGGGCGCTTCGGTGCGGTTGCCCATCGCCATCAGGCTCGGCCGACCGATCGCGTTATAGACATCGCGCATCGTGATTTCGGCGAGGGGCTTTGCGATCGTCCAGCCGCCGCCATGACCCTTTTCGCTGTGGACGAAACCTGCGTCGCGCAGCCCGCCGAGAATGCGGCGGATCACCACCGCGTGCGTCTGCATCGCCTTCGCAAGCTGATCCGACGTCATCGGCGTGCCCGTTTCGGCCATATGGAGGAGGACGTGGAGCACGCCCGAGAGTCGGCTGTCGCGTTTCATGTAACTTTAAATAGTGCGTGAAATGCGATCGTCAAGACGCGGGATTGACCGCGGGCGGCGGAGCCGTTAGCCACAGCGCCGATGACCAACGACCGATCCACCCGATTCAAGGCGTATTGGCGCTCCTTTACATAGGAGCGGCATGGCATCACCTGTGACCATCGCCGCCGTGACCGGAAGGCGAATGGTTGTCATCACATCATCAGACCAGAACCCCCGGCCGCGGCGCGCGCTTTTTGAAGAAGACGCGACATGACCGATACTTTGCTTGCCCTGTCGACCGCCCATTGCCGCATCACGCCGCTGCTTGCCGACGATGCCCGCGCGTTCGCCGCGATCACCGACGAGACGGTGACCTCGCGCGTCCATTTCCTGCCCGCGCCCTTCACCGAAACCGATGCCCGCGCGCTGATCGCGGGATCGGGCGGCGGCGACGTGTTCCATGCGGTGCGCGACGAGCACGGCCTCGATCTCAACGGCGTCATCGGCGTCCACCGCCGCGCGCGCGACGAATATGAGATCGGCTACTGGTTCGCGGCGCGCGTGAGGGGCAAGGGGATCGCGACCGAGGCGGTGCGCGCGGTGGTCGAGGCGCTCGCCGCGTCGCTGCCGGGTGCTTCGATCGTCGCCGAATGCGACCCCGACAATGACCGCTCGCGCGCGCTGCTGCGCCGGATCGGTTTCGTGTCGACCGGACGCCCGGGGAAACGTCCGGGGCGGATGCTGATGAGCTGGCGCGCGGCACCGGCTTGGCGCATAGACGTGTGCTGAGCGATCCTCCCTGTCGCGAAGCGAGGGGGAGGTGGCGGCGGCGTAGCCGCTGACGGAGGGGCGATGGGCGCCATCGTCGCGGCCCCTCCACCACTCGCTTTCAGCGAGCGGTCCCCCTCCCCATGGCTTCGCCACAGGGAGGATCAGTCTGCCGCTGATACCTCTTCGGTCAGCGCCTTGACGATCGCGGCGACCGAAGTCGGCGCATAGGCGAAACCCATATGGCCGCAGTCGACCTCGACCTGCCGGTCGCTTTCGTGCGGAAGGCCGCGCGCGCTGTTCACCGCGACGACGCCGTCATGCTTCGACCAGAGCGCGAAGGTCGGCATTTCGGGGCGCGGTGCGGGGTGGAAGTCGATTGGCGGATTGTCGACCGGATGGCGCGCGATCAGGTGATAGAGGCGCCACGCCCGGTTGGCGCGGCGGCTGCCCGAAAAGGGCGAACCCAGCGTGACGACGCGCGCGACCTTGTCCGGATGATGCTTCGCATATTCGCGCGCATAGATGCCGCCGAGCGACCATCCCACCAGCGCGGGGGCATAGCCGGTGCGGTCGATGATCCACTGGACGCGGGTGTCGATGCGCTCGATGATGTCGGCGGTCGCGCCGCGGTTGAAGCCGAGGCCCCAGGCGTAGCAGCGGAAACCTGCGCGGCGGAGGTCGGCGCGCAGCGCCTTGGTCGCCCAGTCGCCCGAAAGGAAGCCGGGGAGCACCATCACCGGCGGATGCTCGCTGTCGGGGTTGGGCTCGGGCGGCAGCGGGCGGATGCGGCCGCCGATCGCGCGCGCCAGCGACCCGATCTCGCGCCATAGCAAGGTCAGCGGCGGCGGCGCGTCGGGATCGGGGACGCGCGCGGGCCATTCGGCGCGCCGGGTGAGGAATCCGCGGATCATGGGAGCGATATAGGGATGCTTGCGCCGGGGCGAAAGCCGCGGGCTATTTCTTCGGGACCAGCTTCACCAGCTTGCCGTCCTCGCCGTCGGTGAGCAGCCAGACCGTGCCGTCGTCGCGCACCTCGACCTCGCGTATGCGCTGGCCGAAATCCCAGCGGTCGGACTTGTGCAGCGTTTCGCCGTCGATGTTCATGCGGATGAGGCCCTCGCCCGACAGCGCGCCCATCAGCAGGCTGTTCTTCCAGCCCGGGTAAAGATCGCCGCCATAGAAGGCGAGCCCCGCGGGCGAGATCGCCGGGTTCCACCACAATTTCGGCGCCGCGAATTCGGGGCGCGTCACATGGTCGGGAATATCCTTGCCGTCATAATGATCCCCGTTCGAGACGATCGGATAGCCGTAATTGGCCTTCGCCGCGACCAGATTGACCTCGTCGCCGCCCTTCGGCCCCATTTCCTGGTTCCAGAACTTGCCGGTCGCATCGAAGGCGAGGCCAAGGATATTGCGGTGGCCGAGCGACCAGATTTGCGCCGTGACGCCGCCCCCGTCAGGCTTTGAAGCGTCGGCGAAAGGATTGTCGGCGGGAATGCTGCCGTCGGGATTGAGGCGGACGATCTTGCCGAGATTCGCCTTCATGTCCTGCGCCGGATCGAACTTCTGACGCTCGCCCGATCCGATGAAGAGATATTTGCCGTCGGGGGAGAAGATGAGGCGGTGCGAATAATGGCCGCGGCCCGTCACCTTGGGATCCTGTTTCCAGATGATCTGCAGTCCTTCGATCCGCGGCGCCGCGCCCTGGACGAGCTTCGCCTTGCCGACGACCGCGCCGGCGGTACTGCCCGTCCCGGCCTCGACCCAGCTCAGATAAATAGTGCCGGTCGCGGCGAAGTCGGGCGCGACGATGACGTCGCCGAAGCCGCCCTGACCGCCGTAAGCGACGGTGGGTACGCCCGCGACATCCTGCGTCGGGCCATTTTCCTGCCACAGCTTCAATTTGCCCGATTTCTCGGTGATCAGCGCAGCGCGGGTGCCGGGGATGAAGGTCATCGCCCAGGGTTCGTTGAAATCGGCGATTTCCTGCACGGTGAACGGCGCGTCGGCGAGTGGCGTCGCGGGATGATCGCCCGACGCGTCGAGCTTGGCGGTGTCGGCTGGCGCCGCTTCGGTCGCGGCGGGCGCCGAGCAGGCGGCGACGGCGAGCGCGATGATCGGGGCACAGAGCGGAAATTTCGGCATGTCAAAGGCTCGCTTGGCTGGGGAAGACAGCTCGTTCTGACGCGGCCGATGCTCGATGTCGAGTACCCTCAATCCGTTTGCCCTGAGCTTGTCGAAGGGTTGTTCCTTTTGACGCCGCAAGAAGGATGGTGCTTCGACAAGCTCAGCACAAACGGCGAGGGACAAGGGCTCAGCGATTCGCCGCCTCGCGTCGCGCGGTGATCGTCTCGACGCTGTCCATAATCGCGTCGACCGCCTCGCTCGACGGCGGCGCGTCGGCGCGCTTTTGCGAGAATTGGCCGCTGTTCATGATTTCCTCAAGCGCGGCGCGCGCGCGCGACACGCGGCTCTTCATCGTTCCGAGCGCGCAGTCGCAGATGCTCGCGGCCTCTTCATAGGACAGACCGCCCGCGCCGACGAGGATCAGCGCCTCGCGCTGGTCCTGCGGCAATTCCATCAGCCCGCGCTGGAGGTCGGCCATCTCGCCGCTGTCTTCCTGGTTCGCGGGGGTCGACATGGTGCGCTCGACCGCGGTCTCGTCATATTCGCCGACGAACTTGTTGCGGCGCATTTGCGACAGGAAGGTGTTGCGCAGGATGACGAAGGTCCACGCCTTGATCGAGGTCCCGCGCTCGAACCGCTCGCGCGACGCCCACGCCTTGACCATCGTATCCTGCGTCAGATCGTCGGCGAGGTCCGGGTTGCCCGAAAGGCTGCGGCCATAGGCGCGCAGATGCGGAATGACGCCGGCGAGCAGTGCCTTGAATTCGCTGTCCGACAGGGTGTCGGCCTGCGGCTGCGACGCAGCGGCGGGGGTTCCGGTCATTATTGCTTCGGGCTTTTCTGATCGAGCTGGGACAGAAGGTCGAGCATGTTGTCGGGCAATTGTTCGGAGACGATATTGCCATAAATCATGCGCAACTTGGCGCTCACCGGTTCGGGCGCCTGCCGCCCGGTCAGGGTGCGATGCCACTGGTCGCCGTGCGTTCCGGGGAAGCTCCCCTGCGCGCGGCGCGGCGCGTCGGCGCCGGGCGGGAGAGTGCCCTTTCCGTTCATCCTGTCATTGCCTTGCGTAGCCATGCGAGAGCAACGAGGAAAAGGGCCGCAGGTTCCACGACTTCTGTTTTTTGCGACGAACGCGTTGCCAAGAAACCACACCGGCTCTAAGCGAAGGGATGTGAGGGGTCACGCTTGGCCCGCCCTTGGCCGGTCTTCGGGAGACGACCAGTTGCTTTCCGTTACATATGTGAGTGTCGCCGATCCGTTGATCAGCGACGAGGATATCGTTGCGATTCTCGTTTCGGCGCGTCGCAACAATGCGCGCGACGAGTTGACCGGGGCGCTTGTCTATAACGGCCATAATTTCCTCCAGCTTCTCGAGGGGCCGGACGACCGGGTAGAGGCCTGTCTTGCGGTCATCAGGGACGATCCGCGTCACAGCGGCATGGTCGAAGTGCGGCGCCGCGCCGTCGAGACGCGCGATTTCGGTGAATGGGCGATGCTCTATGACCCGCGTTTCGAATGGCGGGGCGATGGCTTGGCGCGGCTCGCGGCCAACGGTCGGATCGATGCGCAGGACGAGCGGATATTCGCCAATTTCATGGCGCTGGGGCGCCGCCCGCGCGTCGGGTGACCGGGCGGGCGCTTGCAATGCCACCCCAACCCGCTAAGCCGTTCATGATATGACCAGACATCGTCACGCAAAGGTTTTTTTATCAGCGACGTAACGCCTCAACCGCTCGACGATGCCAGCTTCAAGCGTGAATTGGCCGCGATGCTACCGCATCTGCGCGCGTTCGGGCGCAGCTTGTGCGGCAACGCCGACCTCGCCGACGACCTGGTGCAGGAAACGATGCTGAAGGCGTGGAAGGCGCGCGCGCAATATATTCCGGGGCCCGCCAGCATGAAGAGCTGGGCTTTCGTCATCCTGCGCAACTGTTTCCTGTCGCAGATGCGGCGCAAGAAATTCACCGCTGAATATGACGAGATGGCGGCCGAGCGGCTGCTCGTCGCGCCCGACGATCAGGACGACAGCCTGCACCTCGCCGACGTGCAGCGCGCGCTATTGTTGCTGCCCGTCGACCAGCGCGAGGCGCTGGTGCTGATCGGCGCGGGGCAATTATCCTATGAGGAAGGCGCGGCGATCTGCGGTTGCGCGGTCGGCACGATGAAGAGCCGCGTGTCGCGCGGCCGTGCCGCGTTGCAGGCAATCCTCGAAAGCGGCGAAATGCCGCGGCGCAGCGCCGACGAGATACCGTCGAGCGAAGCGTTCCGGTCGATCATGGAGGATGTCGACCATCTGACCGGTGGCGGGCCTTCGCCCGATTGAGACGCTTTTTCGACTGACGTCGGAAACGGCATCGGCCCGCTCCCCCTCCCGGCCTCCCATTTCAGGATACGCTGTTGGGAGGCCGGGAGGGGTGGGAGGCCGGGAGGGGGAGCGGGCCGGTGCCGTCCTTATGCGTTACGCCGCAAGCTGCGGCGTGAAGAGTAGGCTCTGGCTGATCGCGGCGCGCACCGTATTCTCGCGGAACGGCTTCGAGATCAGGAAGGTCGGCTCGACCCGTCCGCCGGTGAGCAGCCTTTCGGGAAAGGCGGTGATGAAGATCGCCGGCACCGGCGCGATCGCGAGAATGTCCTGCACCGCATCGATACCCGACGATCCGTCGGCAAGCTGGATATCGGCGAGGACGAGGCCGGCGTCGGTTTCCTCGAACGCCGCGACCGCGTCCTCATGCGTCGTCGCGATCCCCGCGACGCGGTGGCCGAGGTCGCGGACGATCTGTTCGAGCTCCATCGCGATCAGCGGCTCGTCCTCGATGATCAGCACCGAGGTGGGCGATTCGCGGTCGAGTTCGCCGACCGCGTCGGCGAGCAGCGTCTCGACCGTCGGCTGATCGGTGCCGGTGATCAGCCCGGCCTCCTCGACCGAAAACCCCTCGAGCGCGGTGAGCAGCAATATCTGCCGGCCGAGCGGGGTGAGCTGCACGAGGCGCTGGTGTGCGGCGCGGACCAGCGGATGCTCTTCGTCGTCGCGGCCTTCGCCATCGTCGATATAGGCGCTTTCCCAGATGCGGTGGAAATTGCGGTAGAGGTCGATCCGCGTGCCGTCGCCGCTGTGGAATTCGTGCGGAGCGGCAACGATGACTTCGAGGGTGGTATGGACGAAATTGTCGCCATGCTGCTGGCTGCCCGTCAGCGCGCGCGCGTAGCGGCGCAGATAGGGAAGATGGCCCCGAATTTCCTCACCCAATGTCATCAAAATACCTCCCTCTTGGTGAGCAATCATACGCGTGCCCGCGCGGGTCGGTTCCCTCGACGGATGCCCAAAAAGCGATACGCCGGGCTGCAACTTGTCGCGCGCTAAAGCGTAGATTCAGCCGGGACGCCAGAGAGCCGCGGTGTAAGTGGGCGGAATGCCGCCACTTTCTTGTTGCGCGGCAAGGATGCTTTTGTAGGGACCATATCGATGGCAGAGCGGCGGCCCGGGGAATATAGCGATGGGGCGGCATCGCATGGCGGCGGGGGACGGGAATTGGCGGACGGGGGCAGCGAAGAGGCAAAAAGGGCCGAACGGCTGCGCCTCGAAACGCTTCGCGAATATCGCATCATGGATACGCCGCCCGAAGCGGCGTTCGATCGCGTGACCAAGATGGTCGCCGACCTGTACGGCGTGCCGATCACGCTGGTATCGCTCGTCGACGATTGCCGCCAGTGGTTCAAATCGGCCCACGGGCTCGACGCAACCGAAACGCCACGCGAGATAAGCTTTTGCCAATATGTCGTCGCTGAGGGGCAGCCCGTCGTGGTGACCGACGTGTTGGGCGATCCGCGCTTCCGCGACAATCCGCTCGTCACCGGCGACCTCCATGTCCGCTTCTATGCCGGCGTGCCGCTCCGCGCCTATAATGGCGCGATCCTAGGGACGCTGTGCCTGATCGACCGCGAGGAGCGGGCACCGTTGACCGCCACCGAACTCGAACGGCTGGAGGATTTTGCCGGGATCATCATGGCCGAGGCCGACCTGCGCCGTATCGTCGGCGAACGCGACGAAGCGAAGCGAACGCTCGAGCGCGCGCTCGACTTTTCGGGCATCGCAACCTGGCGCTACGATGCCCGCACCGGCGCGATCCAGTGGAGCGGCGCGGCGGCCGAACTCTGGGGCGCCGACTATGCGACCGCGCTTGGGCATGTCGACGACTTCTTCGACCGCCTCCATCCCGACGATCGCGACGCAGTCCGCGGCGTGCTCGGCGATTCGGTGGCGCATGGCGCGCATTATGCGACCGAATATCGCATCCAGCACCCCGAACGCGGCGTGCGCTGGATCGCGGTCCACGCCGACTGGGATGTCAGGACCGACGACGCGATCCTGACCGGGGTCAGCATCGATATCACCGAACAGAAAAGCCGGCAGGAAAACGCCAATCTGCTGATGCGCGAACTGCACCACCGGATGCGCAACCTGTTCGCGACGGTCGGCGCGATCATCTCGCTCACCCGCCACGCGGCGCGCGATGTCGACGATTATGTCGAGCGGATCAGCAGCCGGCTCGACGCGCTCAACCGCGCGCAGAACGTCCTGCTCGGCGCCAATTTCATGACGGGGTCGATGCACGCGCTGATGCGCGAGGTCGAGGCGGCCTTTCCGCGCATCCGCTGGTCGGGACCCGACCTGCTGCTTCCCGAAAACGCGCTCGTCGCGATGGCGCTTTTTTTCAACGAGCTCGCGACCAATGCCGCGAAGCATGGCGCGCTGACCGGCGCGAATGGTCAGGTCGAGGTGAGCTGGACGCAGGAGGCCGAGGGCAGCGACGATCGCCGGTTCCGCCTGACCTGGGCCGAAAGCGGCGGCGATCGCGCGGTCGTCGCGCCCGACCGCACCAGTTTCGGCACGCTGCTGATGGAGCGCAGCGTCAAGAACAACCTCGGCGGCACGATCGAACGGCACTGGGAACCCGGCGGGCTGGTCGTCGACATCACGCTCCCCGCGCGGTGGCGTGAGGCCTGAGACTTAATCTGGATTATTTGTTCTTACTATGTTCCCATGCTAGCCATGGGGCATGTCCGCCAAAACGATTCTCGAAAAACTGGCCGTACTCGCCGACGCGGCGAAATATGACGCGTCGTGCGCCTCGTCGGGGACGGTCAAGCGCGATTCCACCGAGACAAAGGGTATCGGGTCGACCGAGGGCATGGGAATCTGCCACAGCTATGCGCCCGACGGGCGGTGCATCTCGCTGCTCAAGATATTGCTGACGAACTTCTGCATCTACGACTGCCGCTTCTGCATCAATCGCGCGTCGAGCAATGTCGAGCGCGCGCGCTTCAGCCCGCAGGAGGTCGTGCGGCTGACGCTCGATTTCTACAAGCGCAACTATATCGAGGGGCTGTTCCTCTCCTCGGGCATCATCCGTTCCGAAGATTATACGATGGAGCAGCTGGTCGAGGTTGCGCGCATCCTGCGCGAGGAGCATCGCTTTGCCGGCTATATCCATTTGAAGACGATCGCGGGCGCCGACTCGGGGTTGATCGCGCTCGCGGGGCTTTATGCCGATCGGCTATCGACCAACGTCGAACTGCCGACCGAGGAAGGGCTGTCGAGTTTCGCGCCCGAGAAGAAACCCGAGACAATCCGCAAGACGATGGCGTCGGTGCGCGTCGGCGAATCCGAAGCGGTTGAGGCGGCGAAAAGCCGGCTGATCGGCAAGGCGAAGCCGCCGCGCTTCGCGCCCGCGGGGCAATCGACGCAGATGATCGTCGGCGCCGACGCCGCGCGCGACGACGATATTTTGAAAACCGCGAGCAATCTTTATTCGGGCTACCAGCTCCGCCGCGTCTATTATTCGGCGTACAGCCCGATCCCCGACGCGAGCCGCGACCTGCCGCCGGTGCGCCCGCCGCTGATGCGCGAGCATCGGTTGTATCAGGCCGACTGGCTGCTGCGCTTCTATGGCTTCGAACGCGCCGAGATCATGGAGGGGGCGACCGGCGGCATGCTCGACCTGAACATAGATCCCAAGCTCGCGTGGGCGCTCCAGCGGCGCGAGGCGTTTCCGGTCGACATCAACCGCGCGCCGCGCGAACTGTTGCTGCGCGTGCCCGGGCTCGGCACGCGCGCGGTCGACCGCATCGTCGCGGCGCGGCGGCTGGGCAAGCTCGGGCTCGGCGATCTCGCCAAGCTCACCGCCTCGGTGAAGAAATTGCTGCCCTTCATCGTCACCCCCGACTGGCGGCCGGGCAAGCTCACCGACAGCGCCGACCTCCGCGCGCGTTTCGCGCCGAGGGCGGAACAATTGGCTTTGGCGCTGTGAGAGAGGTCGTCCTCGCGGCGCCGGGCGATTTCGCCGAATGGCGGAGCGCCGCACGCGGCTTGCTCGCGAACGGCGTAGCGCCCGAGGACGTAAGCTGGTGCGACAGCGCGGCGGGCGCATCGCTGTTCGGCGAGGCGGCCGCTCCGGCGCGCGCCGGCGCGGTGGCGCTGCCGCGCGAACTGCTCGAAATCGCCGAGCGCGTGATCTGCCACCGCGACCCCGAAGTCCCGGCGCGGCTCTACCGCATCATCTGGCGCGCGGCGCGCGACCGCCTGCTTCTGGCGCGGGCGACCGACGCGGATGTCGACTGGCTCCGCAAGGCCGACAAGGCGATTCGCCGCGATGTCCACAAAATGCACGCTTTCGTGCGCTTCCGGCGCCTCGGCGAAGAGGCGGGGCGCGAGCGGTTCGCCGCCTGGTTCGAGCCGGCGCACCGTATCGTCCGGCTGACCGCGCCTTTCTTTCAGCGGCGTTTTACCGGGATGGACTGGGTGATCGTCACCCCCGATGCGCGCGCGATCTGGCATGGTGAGACGCTGGTCTACGGCCCCGGCGGCACAAGGGACGAGGTGCCCGCCAGCGATGTCGTCGAGGATCAGTGGCGCACTTACTATGGCGCGATCTTCAACCCCGCACGCGTGAAGGTCGACGCGATGCGCGCCGAGATGCCGAAAAAATACTGGAAGAATTTGCCCGAAGCGCAGGATATCGCGCCGCTGCTCGCGGGCGCCGAGGCGCGGGTGGAACGCATGCGCGAAGCGGCCGTTTCCATGGCGAACCCCCTGACCGACAAATGGCGGACGCGCGTGCCCGACGAACTGGCCCTCGATGATAATGTGACCACGCTGGACGGACTGGCGAAGGCGATCGACCGCTGCACGCGCTGCCCGCTCTATTGCAACGCGACGCAGGGCGTGGCGGGCGAGGGGCCGGAAGCGGCGCGCATCATGCTGGTCGGCGAACAGCCGGGCGACCAGGAGGATTTGCAAGGGCGGCCCTTCGTCGGCCCGGCGGGGCAGGTGCTGGACGAGGCGCTGGAAGAGGCGGGGCTCGACCGCACGCGATTGTTCCTCACCAACGCGGTCAAGCATTTCAAGTTCGAGCCGCGCGGCAAAAGGCGGCTGCACCAGAATCCGACGACCGGCGAAATCGATATCTGCCGCTGGTGGCTCGACAAGGAACGCGCGCTGGTGAAGCCCGACCTGATCGTGACGCTCGGCGCGAGCGCGCTGCGCGGGGTCACCGGCAAGAGCGCGAGCATCAAGTCGATGCGCGGCGCCGCGCACGAACTCGAAGGGGGGACGAAGCTGATCGCGACGATCCATCCCTCCTTCCTGCTCCGGATGCCCGACCGCGCGCGTGCGGCGGAGGAGCGAGAGGCATTCGTCGCCGACCTGATCCGCGCGCGAAAGCTCGCCGCCTGATGGCGAAGGCCAAGACCTGGGTCGAGCCGCACCCGGGCGGCATCTATGTGAAGCCTGCCGATCTGTGGATCGACCCTTCGCGCCCGGTCGAACGCGCCGCGGTGACGCACGGCCATGCCGACCATGCGCGCAGCGGCCATGGCGCGGTGTTCGCGACCCCCGAGACGCTGGCGATCATGGCGCTGCGCTACGGCGTCGATGCCGAGGCGAGCCATAATCAGGCCTTCGTTTACGGCGACGGCTTCGAGCGCGGCGGGGTGCGTTTCAGCTTCCACCCCGCGGGGCATGTGCTCGGCAGCGCGCAGGTTTTGATGGAATATGCGGGCGAGCGGATCGTCGTGACCGGCGACTACAAACGCCGCCCCGACCCGACCTGCGTGCCGTTCGAGGTGGTGCCGTGCGATATCTTCGTCACCGAGGCGACCTTCGGCCTGCCGGTGTTCCGCCACCCGCCCACGTCGGACGAGATCGCCAAGCTGATCGGCGCGGTGCGCGCCGAGCCCGACCGCAGTGTGCTCGTCGGCGCCTACGCGCTCGGCAAGGCGCAGCGCGTGATCGCCGAACTGCGCGGCGCCGGATGGAGCGCGCCGATCTATATCCACGGCGCGCTCGAGAAGATGTGCCAGCTTTATGCGGTGCACGGCGTCGACCTCGGCGAACTGCGGCTGGTTTCGGAAACCGAGAAGGCCGAAATGGCGGGACAGATCGTGCTGGCGCCGCCCTCGGCGCTCAACGATCGCTGGTCGCGGCGGCTGCCCGATCCGGTGACCGCGATGGCATCGGGCTGGATGCGGGTGCGCCAGCGCGCGCGGCAGCGGATGGTCGAACTGCCGCTGGTCATTTCGGACCATGCCGACTGGGACGAGCTGACGACGACGATCGCGGAGGTGAACCCGAAGGAAAGCTGGATCACCCACGGCAGCGAGGACGGCCTGCTGCGCTGGTGCGAGTTGACGCAGCGTAAGGCACGCGCGCTACACCTGGTGGGCCGCGATCTGGAGGAGGAAGCGTGAAGCGCTTCGCAGCCCTGATCGACCGGCTGATCTATACGCGCTCACGCAATACGAAGCTCGCGCTCATCGTCGATTACCTCCGCCACACCCCCGATCCCGATCGCGGCTGGGCGCTCGCCGCGCTGACCGAGAGCCTCGATTTTCCGGCGGTGAAAGCGGGGACGGTCAGGGCGTTGCTTGCTACGCGGGTCGATGAGGAATTGTTTCGCCTGTCGCGGCATTTCGTCGGCGATACGGCGGAGACGGCGGCGCTGCTGTGGCCTGAGTCTGAAAAGCCCCTCCCCTTCAGGGGAGGGGTTGGAGTGGGGTCTAGCAGCGTAGCGCCGGCTTTCGAAACCCCACCCCCAACCCCTCCCCTGAAGGGGAGGGGCTTGA
This sequence comes from Sphingopyxis sp. LC363, assembly GCF_000756385.1. GTDB lineage: Bacteria > Pseudomonadota > Alphaproteobacteria > Sphingomonadales > Sphingomonadaceae > Sphingopyxis. Next base: position 9,882 of record NZ_JNFC01000013.1, on the reverse strand, counting down.
GTGTCTCCGAAGCCGTCGATGCGCTCGCCGCCACGAGCCGCAGCGACGCCCCCGCGGTCGTCGCATTCTTGCTCGACCGGCTCGACGCCGACGGGCGCTACGCCTTGCTCAAGCTCGCGCTCGGCGGGATGCGCGTCGGGGTGTCGGCGCGGCTCGCCAAACAGGCGTTCGCGCAGGCGTTCGACGTGCCCGTCGACGATGTCGAGGAGCTGTGGCACGCGATCCCCCCGCCCTATGCCCCGCTCTTCGCGTGGGGCGAGGGAAGGGCGGAGCGGCCCGACCTGAAAGACGTCGCTTTCTTTCGCCCCTTCATGCTCGCGCATCCCCTGGAAGGGGAAAGCGTCGACCTCGCCGATTATGCGGCCGAGTGGAAATGGGACGGGATCCGCGTCCAGATCGTCCATGGCGGTGGCGAGACGCGCATCTACAGTCGCGGCGGCGAGGAGATCAGCGGCGCCTTCCCCGAACTGGTCGCGGCGTTCGATCAGGACGCGGTGATCGACGGCGAACTGCTCGTGCGCGGCGAGGTGCAGGGGGGTGAGGCGGCGAGCTTCAACGCGCTGCAGCAAAGACTCGGGCGCAAGACGGTGTCGAAGAAGATGCTTGCCGATTATCCGGCTTTCGTGCGGGTATATGACTTGCTCGCGGTCGACGGCAACGACCTGCGCGGCCTGCCATGGACCGAGCGGCGGCGCCAGCTCGAAGCCTTCGTGCCGCGCCTCGTCGACAGCCATTTCGACCTGTCGCAGGTGATCGAAGCGAACGATTTCGACGATCTCGCCGAGCGCCGCGCGGGTGCACGTGATGCCGCGATCGAAGGCGTGATGCTCAAGCGCCGCGATGCGCCCTATGTCGCGGGGCGCCGCGCCGGCCTCTGGTATAAATGGAAGCGCGATCCGCTGATCGCCGACTGCGTGATGATGTATGCGCAGCGCGGCAACGGCCGCCGTGCGAGCTTCTATTCGGACTATACCTTCGGCTGCTGGTCCGACGCGGGCGAACTGCTTCCCGTGGGCAAAGCCTATTCGGGCTTCACCGACGAGGAGCTGAAATGGCTCGACAAGTTCGTGCGCGACAACACGCTGAATCGCTTCGGTCCCGTGCGCGAGGTCGAAAAGTCGCTGGTGCTCGAAGTCGCCTTCGATTCGATCCATGGCAGCAAGCGCCACAAGTCGGGGCTGGCGATGCGCTTCCCGCGCATATCGCGCATACGCCGTGACAAGCCCGCCGAGGAAGCCGACCGGATCGCGACCTTGCAGGCGATGGTGACTTAAAAGCCCCTCCCCTTCAGGAGTATCAGGTCGATCGGTCCCCCGGACCGATCTGAAACGTCCGGGGGACGTTTCACCTGATACTGGTTTGGGGTGGGGGCCATCGGCCTTGCGCAAGTCCGATGGCCCCCACCCGCTGCGACTAGGGAACAAGTTCCCAAGTCTCGCTGCCCTCCCCTGAAGGGGAGGGTGTCATAAGGAGAAAATTCCCCGTCACGGGGTTGCAACTCATGGGCAAGATACCGAGTTAGGCCCCCGAACACCAAAAAAGGAGACTGCCATGACGATCGCCCATCCTCCCCTGCCGTACGCCCAGGACGCGCTGGAACCGCATATCTCGGCCGACACGCTGGCGACGCACCATGGCAAGCACCACAAGGCCTATGTCGACAAGACCAACGCCGCGATCGAGGGCACCGACCTTGCGTCGAAGCCGCTCGAAGAAATCGTCCACCACGCCGAAGGATCGGGCAACAAGGGCCTGTTCAACAATGCCGCGCAGGCGTGGAACCACGCTTTCTATTGGGAAAGCCTGAGCCCGACCAAGACCGCGCCCACCGGCGATCTCGCCGCGGCGATCGACCGCGATTTCGGTTCACTCGACGAGCTCAAGAAGAAGCTCAAGGAAACCGCGGTCAACCATTTCGCGTCGGGCTGGGCCTGGCTCGTTTCGCGCGACGGCACGCTGTCGGTCACCGACACCCACGACGCGGGCACCGAACTCGTCGCGGGCATCAAGCCTTTGCTCGTGATCGACGTGTGGGAGCATGCCTATTACATCGACCGCAAGAATCTGCGCCCGGCCTATGTCGACGCGGTGGTCGACGAACTGCTCAACTGGGATTTCGCGGCGGAGAATTTCGCGCGCGAAGGGACCTGGACCTATCCGGCGTAAGCTTGTGTCCTCCCTGTGCCGCAGGCATGGGGAGGTGGCAGCCCGCAGGGCTGACGGAGGGGCGGCAACGTTGCAGCCCCTCCACCACCTTCGGTGGTCCCCCTCCCCATGCCTACGGCACAGGGAGGATTTTTATTGCAAGCCGTAACGAAAATCGGCCCGCGCGGGCCTATCCCGATGATCGCGATGCGCCTATAGCGCCGCCATGACGATCAGCCTGTTCGAACTTTTCAAGATCGGTGTCGGTCCTTCCAGCTCGCATACAGTGGGCCCGATGGTCGCGGCGCGGCGCTTCACCGTCTGGCTCGACGAGGCGGGGCTGCTGACGAAGGCGGCGCATGTCGAGGCCGACCTCTACGGCTCGCTTGCGCTGACGGGCAAGGGCCACGCTGCCGACACGGCAGTCGTCGCGGGCCTTGCTGGCGAAATCCCGGCCTCGACCAGCCTCGCCGCGATCAAGGCGCATTGGGACCGGGCGGAGAGCGAAGGCTTTCTCTACCTGCTCGGGCGGCAGCGCGTGCGCTTCCAGCCCGCGCGCGATCTGCATTTCCAGATGAAGCAGCGCCAGCCGTTCCACAGCAATGCCTTGAGCTTCACCGCGCGCGACGGCGAGGGCGAGATCCTTGCGAAACGCATGTATTTCTCGATCGGCGGCGGCTTTGTCGTCGACGAGGGGGAGGCGGGGCGCAACAGCCGCGGCGCCGAGGACGAGATCGAACTGCCCTTCGCCTTCACCTCGGGCGCCGACCTCATGGAAATGGGCGCGGCCTCCGGCAAGAGCTTCGCCGAGATGATGCTCGAAAACGAGCTCGCGCACCGCAGCCTCGACGAGGTTAATTCCGGGCTCGATGCGATCGCCGGAGCAATGGACGCGTCGATCGACGCGGGCTGCTCGAGCACCGGCGTCTTGCCCGGCGGGCTCAAGGTCAAGCGCCGCGCGCCGCAGATCGCCGCCGACATCCGCAGCCGCCACGAACAGAATCTGTCCGACCCGATGGCGATGATGGACTGGATCAACCTGTGGGCGATGGCGGTGAACGAGGAGAATGCCGCGGGCGGCAAGGTCGTCACCGCGCCGACCAATGGCGCGGCGGGGATCATCCCGGCGGTGATCCGCTATTACCGGCGCAGCTATCGCGGCGACGCGGCGGGGGTACGCACCTTCCTGCTCGCCGCGGGCGCGGTCGGCGCGCTCTACAAGCGCAACGCCAGCATCTCCGGCGCCGAGGTCGGCTGCCAGGGCGAGGTCGGCGTCGCCTGCTCGATGGCGGCGGCGGGGCTGACCGCGGCATTGGGCGGCACCAACGCGCAGGTCGAAAACGCCGCCGAGATCGGCATGGAGCATAACCTCGGCCTCACTTGCGATCCCATTGGCGGCCTCGTCCAGATCCCGTGCATCGAGCGCAACGCGATGGGCGCGATCAAGGCGATCGACGCGAGCCGCATCGCGATGATCGGCGACGGCACGCATGTCGTCAGCCTCGACACGGTGATCGCGACGATGCTGCAAACCGGCCGCGACATGCGGGATAAGTATAAGGAAACGTCGAAGGGCGGGCTGGCGGTCAGTGTGGTGGAGTGTTGAGGGCGACACCCTTTTCCTCGTCACCCCGGACTTGATCCGGGGTCCGTTCACGCCAGCGCTGGAATAATGGATCCCGGATCAAGTCCGGGATGACGAAGCCATATATGCCCCTTTATGTTCAGTCCGTCGGTTCGGGCCCATATGTATGCCGGATATAGGATAAGATCAGCTTCTGGATCAGAGTGCCGAAAACCCAAAGGCAAAGGCCGAAAGCGGACGCGCCCAAGAAGTCCCATATATGACTGGCAAACCCCCAGGCGGATGCCGTCACTCGGTCCATAAGAGCGACAAGAAACAGCGCAGCGAACAGGGCCGACCAAGACAATGTAGTTGCGTTCAGAAAAGCACGATTCCAACGATATCTGGCGTGCCCACGACGGCTCTGATTCTTCAGATATTCGGGATCGTGCTTCACCATGCGCCGTAATAACCAATGGGCTAGCTGTGTCCATTTGATATCTTGTGCGCGACCCGGTGCCCTCACATCTTGCATTGCCGTGGCATTTGCCTGATTGGACCGCCAAGAAGGAGACCGCCCCATGAAGACCCGCGCCGCCGTTGCGTTCGAAGCGAAGAAGCCGCTCGAAATCGTCGAACTCGACCTCGAAGGCCCGAAGGCGGGCGAAGTGCTGGTCGAGATCATGGCGACGGGCATCTGCCATACCGATGCCTATACGCTGGACGGTTTCGACAGCGAGGGCATCTTCCCGAGCGTGCTGGGGCATGAGGGCGCAGGGATCGTGCGCGAGGTCGGCGCGGGGGTGACCAGCGTGAAGCCCGGCGACCATGTCATCCCGCTCTACACCCCCGAATGCCGCCAGTGCAAAAGCTGCCTGTCGGGCAAGACCAACCTCTGCACCGCGATCCGCGCGACGCAGGGCAAGGGGTTGATGCCCGACGGCACGACGCGCTTCTCGTACAAGGGCCAGCCGATCTTCCACTATATGGGCTGCTCGACCTTCTCCAACTTCACCGTGCTGCCCGAGATCGCAGTCGCGAAGATCCGCGAGGACGCGCCCTTCCAGTCGAGCTGCTACATCGGCTGCGGCGTCACCACCGGCGTCGGCGCGGTGATCAACACCGCGAAGGTGCAGGTCGGCGACAATGTCGTCGTCTTCGGGCTCGGCGGCATCGGATTGAACGTGATCCAGGGCGCGCGGCTTGCCGGGGCGAACCGGATCATCGGCGTCGACATCAACCCCGCACGCGAGGAATGGGGCCGCAAGTTCGGCATGACCGAATTCCTCAATTCGAAGGGCATGAGCCGCGAGGATGTGGTCGCGGCGATCGTCCAGATGACCGACGGCGGTGCCGACTACACCTTCGACGCGACGGGCAATACCGAGGTGATGCGCACCGCGCTCGAAGCCTGCCACCGCGGCTGGGGTACTTCGATCATCATCGGCGTCGCCGAGGCGGGCAAGGAGATCGCGACGCGGCCGTTCCAGCTCGTCACCGGGCGCAACTGGCGCGGCACCGCGTTCGGCGGCGCCAAGGGCCGCACCGACGTGCCCAAGATCGTCGACATGTATATGACCGGCAAGATCGAGATCGACCCGATGATCACCCACGTCATGGGGCTCGAGGAGATCAACAAGGGCTTCGACTTGATGCACGCGGGCGAGAGCATCCGCAGCGTCGTCGTCTACTGAGGGAAAACAGGGCATGTTCAGCCATGTGGCGCTGGGGGCGAACGACATCGCGGCGAGCAAGCGCTTTTACGATGCGGTTCTGGGCGCGTTCGGCGCGACCGAGGGCGTGATCGACGAGCGCGGGCGCCTGATCTACATGCACGCGGGCGGCCGCCTGATCGTGACGCACCCCGTCAATGGTGCGGAGGCGGCATGCGGCAACGGGCATACGCTGGGGTTCCTCGCGCCCTCGACCGATGCGGTCGACGCCTGGCACGCCGCGGGCGTCGCGAACGGCGGGACGACCGCGGAGGACCCGCCGGGCATCCGTCATGCGACCGAGGGGCGTGTCGTTTACCTCGCCTATCTGCGCGATCCCGCCGGCAACAAGCTGTGCGCGACGCACAAGATTTCGGGCTGACATGACCGGGGGAAGCGGGCCCGCCTATGTGCTGACCTTCAGCTGCGTCGACGCGGTCGGGATCGTCGCGGCGGTGACGGGGCTGCTCGCCGAGCGCGACGGCTTCATCCTCGACAGCCAGCAATATGCCGACCTCGATTCGGGGCGCTTTTTCATGCGCGTCGAGTTCCGCGGTGAAGGGCCGCGCTTTCCTGACGGACTGGCGGGTGTGCAGGACGCCTTCGCGCCGATCATCGCGCGCTTCCAAATGGACGCGCGGATCAGCGACCGCACGGCCAAACCGCGCTTCGTCATCGCGGTGTCGCAGGGCAGCCACTGCCTCAACGACCTCCTCCACCGCTGGTCGACCGGCAACCTCGCGATCGACGTGGTCGGCGTGGTATCGAACCATGAGGCGCAGCGGCGCTTGTCGGAATGGCACGGCGTGCCGTTCCACTATCTGCCGGTCAGCGACGCGAACCGCGCCGAACAGGAGTCGGCGATCCTCGACGTCATGGCGCGCGGCGGAGCCGAATATCTGGTGCTCGCGCGCTATATGCAGGTGCTGTCGCAGGATCTGTCGGCGCAGCTCGCCGGCCGCTGCATCAACATCCACCACAGCTTCCTGCCGGGCTTCAAGGGCGCGAAACCCTATCACCGCGCGCACGAGCGGGGGGTCAAGCTGATCGGCGCGACCGCGCATTTCGTCACGAGCGACCTCGACGAGGGGCCGATCATCGAACAGGCGGTCGAGCGCGTCGATCACCGCGACGGGGTCGAAGAACTGATCCGCATCGGCCGCGATACCGAGGCGCAGGTGCTCGCGCGGGCGGTGCGCTGGGTCGCCGAACAGCGGGTGCTGATCGACGGGCGCAAGACCGTGGTGTTTCGCTAGTTCGTCATTTTCGGTGAACAAGGGCCGTTATCGTGGCTGGTCCTGCCCCGGCGGGCGGAGTAGGTATCGAATCGCAACCATAATCAGGAGGAGCGGAAACCCATGTACAGTCACAATATGGTCGGATCGAACGACATCGAGGCGTCGAAGAAATTCTATGACGCGACCTTTCAGGCGATCGGCGGCAAGCCCGCGATCACCGACGACAAGGGACGCCTGATCTATATTCACAACGGCGGGCTGTTCCTCGTCGGCGCCCCCATCGACGGTCAGCCCGCGACCATCGGTAACGGCTGCACGATCGGCTTTGCGATGGACGGCCCCGAGCAGGCCGACGCATGGCACAAGGCGGGCGTCGAAAATGGCGGCACCTCGATCGAAGATCCCCCGGGCATTCGCGAAGGCGGTTTCGGCCAGCTCTATCTCGCTTATCTGCGCGACCCGTCGGGCAACAAGCTCTGCGCGCTCCACCGCGTCGTTTGAGGCGGAAGAGGACGACCGATGCGCGGCGAAGCGGGATTGCTGGCGGACCTTGGCGCGCTCGCCATCCCCTTCGCCGCCTATGAGCATGAAGCGGTGTTCACCGTCGCCGAAAGCGATGCTGTGAACGCCGCCATCCCGGGCGCGCATACCAAGAATCTGTTCCTCAAGGACAATGGCGGCGCCTTCTGGCTCGTCACCGTGCCCGGCGCGGCGCGCGTCGACCTGAAGGCCTTGCCCGCCGCGATCGGCAGCAAGCGGGTGAGCTTCGGCAAGGCCGGGGATATGGAGCGCCTGCTGGGCATTTCGCCCGGATCGGTCACCCCGCTCGCCGCGATCAACGCCGCGCCCGGTAGCATCACCGTCGTGCTGGACGAGGGGCTGGCTGCGGCGGGGACGGTGAACGTCCATCCGCTCCGCAATACCGCGACGCTCGGGCTGCCGGGCGCAACGATCCTCGACCTCTTGCGTCATTGGGGACATCGGCCGCTTGTCGCGTCCATCCCCGTTCAGGACCCCGCATGACCATCGAAACCCTTTCCACCGTTCGCAGCCATGGCGGCACGCAAGGCGTCTACAAGCATGCGAGTACGACCACCGGCACCGACATGACCTTCGCGGTCTTCGTCCCCGACCATGACGGCGGCGCGAAGCTGCCGGTGCTATGGTATCTGTCGGGGCTGACCTGCACCCACGCCAATGTGATGGAGAAGGGCGAATATCGCGCGGCCTGCGCCGAGCATGGCGTGATCTTCATCGCGCCCGATACCAGCCCGCGCGGTGAAGGCGTGCCCGACGATCCCGATGCGGCCTATGATTTCGGACTCGGCGCGGGCTTCTATGTCGACGCGACCGAGGAGCCTTGGGCGAAACATTACCGGATGCGTTCGTACATCGAGGATGAATTGCCGTCGCTGGTGCTGCGCAATTTCGCGAGCGCCGACCTGACGCGGCAGGGCATCACCGGCCATTCGATGGGCGGGCATGGCGCGCTGACCATCGGGCTCCGCAATCAGGATCGCTTCCGTTCAGTCTCGGCCTTTTCGCCGATCGTCGCACCGTCGCAATGCCCTTGGGGCGAAAAAGCGCTCGCCGGTTATCTTGGCGACGACCGCGAGGATTGGCACGCCTATGACGCGTGCGCGCTGCTCGATCAGGGGCTGCGCGTACCCGACCTGCTTGTCGATCAGGGTGAGGCCGACAATTTCCTTGCCGAACAGCTCAGGACCGAGCTGCTAGTGGACGCGTGCGAGCGCAATGGGCAGAAGGCCGAAATCCGGATGCAGCCGGGATATGACCACAGCTATTATTTCATCTCGACCTTCATGGCCGAGCATGTCGCGTGGCACGCGGAGCGATTGAAGGCGTAAAGTTCCCCTCCCTTCAGGGAGGGGATTAGAGCGTGATCGCATTAGACTGAGACAACGGTCTTCCTTGTCTCGTCATCCCGGCGAAGGCCGGGATCTCGCCGGTGCATCAAGACAAGACGATGAGATCCCGGCCTTCGCCGGGATGACAATTTCATTAAGAATGATCGTGCTCTAGCCATGCTCCGGAATCAGCAGCGTCGACCCGGTCGTCCGCCCCGCTTGCAGATCGGCATGCGCCCGCGCCGCATCCTCGAGCGAATAGCGCTGGCCGACGGTAATCTGCACCGCGCCGCTCTCGATCATCTCGAACACCCGGTCGGCGCCCGCAGCGCGTTCGCCGGGCAGGTGGTAATAATCGAACAAGGTGGGGCGCGTCACGAACTGCGACCCATGTTGCGCGAGGACGCCAAGGTTGACGCCGGTCACAGGACCGCCGGCATTGCCATAGCTGACGATCAGCCCGCGGCGTGCAGTGGCCTTGAGCGAGACGTCCCAGGTCGCCATGCCGATGCCGTCGAAGGTGACGGGGACGCCTTGGCCGTCGGTGATTTCGCGGACGTGCGCGGCGACGTCGTCCTGCTTGTAGCGGATGACATGGTCGGCGCCGGCTTCGCGCGAGGCATGCTCCTTGGCTTCGGTGCTGACGGTGCCGATCACGGTCGCGCCGATCGCCTTCAGCCACTGGACGAGGATCAGCCCGACGCCGCCCGCGGCGGCATGGACGAGCACGGTCGCGCCCGCTTCGACGCGCGCGCAGCGTTCGACGAGCATTTCGACCGTGCACGCCTTGAGCAGCGCGGCGGCGGCGGTTTCATCGTCGATGCCGGGCGGTAGCTTGAACAGCGAGGATGCGGGAACAAGCCGCGCCGACGCATAGGCGCTCCGCTGCGGGCCGAAGGTCGCGACGCGGTCGCCGGGCCGGAGGCCGTGGACCTCGGGACCGACGGCGACCACTTCACCCGCAGCTTCGACACCGAGCCCGCCGGGGAGATCGATCGGGTAGGTGCCGTCGCGGTGATAGGTGTCGAGATAGTTGAGCCCGACCGCGGTTTGCCGGACGAGAACCTGGCCCGGGCCGGGATCGCCGATCGTCACGTCGCGCCAGTCGATGACCTCGGGACCGCCCTGCTTTTCGATAAAGGCCTCGATCGCTTTCATGCCCGCGCTCCTGCTATCCCCGCCCATCTGGTGGGCCGGGCTGGGGAGTGCAAGGGCGGTGCGGCGAAAGCCCCTCCCCTTCAGGGGAGGGGCTTTCGCCGCACCGCCCTTGCACTCCCCAGCCCGGCCCACCAGATGGGCGGGGATAGCAGGCTGTCTCCTATACACAACTCCCAGCCCACGAGACCGTACGAGAG
>NZ_JNFC01000012.1 GCF_000756385.1 Sphingopyxis sp. LC363 | reverse complement strand
GCACCACCACCGCTTCGCGGAGTGTAGGGTTGGATTGCCCCCGGCAATCCAAGTCCAGTCCGGGGGACTGGACGACCCAACACTCCCCCTCCCCAGCGCTTCGCGATGGGGAGGATCGAGCGGCCGCTTCCGGTCGTTTGCTGCCGCTACCCCTACCCCATCACCCACTGCCGCCGCGAATAGCCCTGCGCCCACAGCAACGCCGTCAAATCATGATGCCGGATCACCGCCGCCGCCGCCTCGCCCGCCGAGGGGTGCGGATAATAGCCGATCCCCAGCCCCGCCGACGTGATCATCGGAATGTCGTTCGCGCCGTCACCCACGGCCAGCGTCTCGGCGAGCGGCAGGCCGTGGCGCGCCGCTTCGGCCTTCAGCGTCTCGAGCTTCGCCGAACTGTCGACGATCGGCTCCAGCACCTTTCCCGTCAGCTTGCCGCCTGAAATCTCCAGCTCGTTCGCGACGACCTTGTCGAAGCCGATCGCCTCGGCCACCGGCCCGGCAAAGGGCATGAAGCCGCCCGACACCAGCACCGAATATGCGCCATGCGCCTTCATCGTCTGCACCAAGGTGCGCGCGCCGCGCGTCAACCGCACACGCTCCATCCGGCAATCGACCAAAGTCGTTTCGGGCATCCCGCCGAGCAGCCCGACGCGCTCGGTCAGCGCGGCGCGGAAATCGAGCTCGCCGCGCATCGCGCGTTCGGTGATCGCCGCGATCTGCGGCTTCAGCCCCGCATAATCGGCGAGTTCGTCGATGCACTCGACGGTGATCATCGTCGAATCCATGTCGGCGATGATCAGCTTCTTGGTGCGGTCGCCCAGCGGCTGGACGACGATGTCGAGCGCGCCATGATCCATATGCGCCAGTTCCTTGCGCGCGCTCACCAGACTGCCGTGAAAGACGATGTCCGCCGCGTCATGCTCGTCGAGCCAGTGCGGCGCGCCGACATCGTGTCCCGTCGCCGCCAGCCGGTCTATACCTTCGCGAACCACCTCGTCGGTCAGCTTCCCGGCTGCTATCAGCGTCGCGACGAACATGGCATCTCCTTCTTTCTCGACCGCCAAAGCGCGGCTGCCCGTGGCACTTATCGCCGGACCCACCGCCAGCGGCAAGAGCGCTTTGGCGGTCGCGCTCGCAAAAACGCTCGAAAATGGGATCGTCGTCAATGCCGACGCGAGCCAGGTCTACGCCGACCTCGCGATCCTTTCGGCGCGCCCCACCGCGGAAGAGATGGACGGCGTGCCGCACCGCCTGTTCGGCCATGTCGACGCCGCCGAAGCGCATAATGCCGCGCGCTGGGCGGCCGAAGCGCGCAATGTCATCGCCGAGGCGCATGCTGCGGGCCGGGTCCCGATCCTCGTCGGCGGCACCGGCCTTTACCTGCGCACCCTGCTCCATGGCATCGCACCCGTCCCCGAAATCGACCCGCGCGTCCGCGAAGCCGTCCGCGCGCTTCCGGTCGCCGAAGCCCATGCCGCGCTGGCGATGGCCGACCCCGCCGCCGCCACCCGCCTCAACCCCGCCGACACCACGCGCGTCGCGCGCGCGCTCGAGGTCGTGCGCGCGACCGGCCGCACTCTCGCCGACTGGCAGCAGGCGCGCGAAGGCGGCATCGCCGATACCATCGCCCTCGCCCCGCTGATCCTCCTCCCCCCGCGCGACTGGCTTCGTACCCGCTGCGATACCCGCCTGATCCAGATGTTCGAGGGCGGCGCGATCCAAGAAGTCGAAGCCCTGCTCGCACGTCACCTCGACCCCGATCTTCCCGCGATGCGTGCGATCGGCGTGCCGCAGATCGCCGCTTTTCTCCGCGGCGAAATCAGCCGCGCCGACGCGCTCGAAGCGGCGCAGGCGGCGACCCGTCAATATGCGAAGCGCCAATATACGTGGTTCCGCCACCAGCCGCCCGCCGATTGGTCGGGCCACGAAGAGTCATTAAACGTCGATTCTATTGATCAATTAGCAATAAAATTACGTGATAGTCTGTTGACAGGATAGAATCATACACCTATTGCCCGCAACCCTGTTGCAGCGCACAAGCGCGGCACTTTTGCGTTGAAAGGAGTTTCGTCGTGACGGAAATGAGTGGTGCCGACATGGTGGTTCAGGCGCTGGTCGACCTCGGGGTCGATACGGTGTTCGGCTATCCGGGCGGCGCGGTCCTTCCGATCTATGACGCGCTCTACAAACACCCGACGATCAAGCATATCCTCGTCCGCCACGAACAGGCGGCGACCCACGCGGCAGAGGGCTATGCGCGCTCGACCGGCAAGCCCGGCGTCGTGCTCGTGACTTCGGGTCCCGGCGCGACCAATGCCGTCACCGGCATCACCGATGCGTTGCTCGATTCGATCCCGATGGTCGTGCTGACGGGGCAGGTTCCGACCACCTTGATCGGCACCGACGCCTTTCAGGAATGCGACACCGTCGGCATCACGCGCCACTGCACCAAGCATAATTATCTCGTGATGGACCCCGACCGTCTCGGCCCGATCATGCACGAGGCCTTCCATATCGCGACGCACGGCCGCCCCGGCCCGGTGGTGATCGACATTCCGAAGAATGTGCAGGTCGCGACCGGCACCTATTCGGTGCCCGAATTCATCCAGCACAACAGCTATCGTCCGCAGGTCGAACCCGACGCCGATGCGATCGCCCAGGCGATCGACATGATCGCCGCGGCCGAACGCCCGATCTTCTACACCGGCGGCGGCGTGATCAACGCGGGGCCGGATGCGAGTGCGGCGCTGCGCCAACTCGTCAGCCTGACCGGCGCGCCGATCACCTCGACGCTGATGGGGCTCGGCGCTTTCCCCGCCGACGATCCGAAATGGCTCGGCATGCTCGGCATGCACGGCACCTATGAATCGAACATGGCGATGAACCGCGCCGACCTGATCATCGCGGTCGGCGCGCGCTTCGACGACCGCGTCACCGGCCGCCTCGACGCCTTCGCGCCCGAGGCGAAGAAGATCCACATCGACATCGACCGCAGCTCGATCAACAAGATCGTCCCCGTCGACCTCGCGGTGGTCGGCGACGCCGGCCGCGCGCTCGACGCGCTGATCGCCGCGTGGCAGGCCAAGGGGCACAAGGCGCGCGACCTCGGCGAATGGTGGCGCCGCATCGACGGCTGGCGCGCGACGCGCTGCCTCGACTTTCCCGAAAAGAAGGAGCCGGACGCCGACATCATGCCGCAGCGCGCGGTGAAGGCGCTGTTCGACGCGACGCGCGGCCGCGACCCGATCATCACGACCGAGGTCGGCCAGCACCAGATGTGGGCGGCGCAGCATTTCGGCTTCTCGGCGCCGAACCGCTGGCTGACCAGCGGCGGGCTCGGCACGATGGGCTACGGCTTCCCCGCCGCGGTCGGCGCACAGATCGCCACCCCGAACCGCCTCGTCATCTGCATCGCGGGCGAAGCTTCGCTCCAGATGAACATCCAGGAAATGGGGACGGTCAGCCAGTACCGCCTGCCGGTGAAGATCTTCATCCTCAATAATGAATGGATGGGAATGGTCCGCCAGTGGCAGGAACTTACTTACGAGAGCCGCTATTCGAACAGCTATTCGGACAGCCTGCCCGATTTCGTGAAGCTCGCCGACGCTTACGGCTGGACGGGGCTGCGCATCGACACGCTGGGCCAGCTCGAGGAGGGCATCGCGAAGATGATCGACACGCCGGGACCGGTGATCGTCGACTGCCGCGTCGCCAAGCTCGCCAACTGCTTCCCGATGATCCCGTCGGGCGCGGCGCACACCGACATGATCCTCCAGCCGAGCGACGTCACCGGCACGATGGACGACGAAGCGAAAGCGCTGGTGTGATGCGGCAGAACCGCAATTTTCTCCCCTCCCGCTTGCGGGAGGGGTCGGGGGAGGGCCTGTTGGCCAGCCCCGCCCCGCAGACATGCCCTCCCCTGGCCCCTCCCGCAAGCGGGAGGGGGAAAGAAAAGTCATGAAAATCACCACCGAAGCCGGCGAGCGCCATGTGCTCGCCATCACCGTCGATAACGAGGCCGGGGTGCTCGCCAAGATCACCGGGCTGTTCACCGCGCGCGGCTACAATATCGAAAGCCTCACCGTGGCCGACATCAGTTCGGACCATGCCTTGAGCCGCATCACGATCGTCACCAACGGCCCGCCGCCGATCATCGACCAGATCATCGCGCAGCTCGACCGGCTCGTTCCCGTGCACCGCGTGGTCGATCTCAACGACGCGGGCGAAGCACATGTCGAACGCGAAATCGCGCTGGTCAAGGTCGCGGGCACCGGTGACAAAAGGATCGAGGCGCTGCGCATGGCCGACGTGTTCCGCGCCAAGGTCGTCGACACGACGCTGTCGAGCTTCATCTTCGAAATCACCGGGACGAGCGACAAGGTCGACCGCTTCATCGCGCTGATGCGCGAATGCGGGCTGGTCGAGGTCGGCCGCACCGGCGTCGTCGCCATCGCCCGCGGGCCGGAGGCGCTCTAGAGTTTACGCATTGGGTTTCAACTATTGGCGCCCCGGATCACGTCCGGGGTGACGGAAGAAGAATAGGGAAGAATGACATGCAGGTTTATTACGATCGCGACGCCGACCAGGATCTGATCAAGGGCAAGAAGGTCGCCGTCGTCGGCTACGGCAGCCAGGGCCACGCCCACGCGCAGAACATGCGCGATAGCGGGGTGAAGGAAGTCGCGATCGCTCTCCGCCCCGGCTCGCCGACCGCGAAAAAGGCCGAAGCCGCCGGCTTCAAGGTGCTTTCGAACAAGGAAGCCGCCGAATGGGCCGACGTGATCATGATCGCCGCCCCCGACGAGCATCAGGCAAAAATCTACGCCGACGACATCGGCCCGAACATGAAGCCCGGCGCCGCGCTCGCCTTCGCGCATGGCCTCAACATCCACTTCGGCCTGATCGACGCGCGCCCCGACATCGACGTCTTCATGGTCGCGCCCAAGGGCCCCGGCCACACGGTGCGCAGCGAATATCAGAAGGGCGGCGGCGTCCCCTGCCTGATCGCGGTCGCGCAGGAAGCGCAGGGCGCGGGCGCCTCGGGCAACGGCTTCGCCAAGGCGCTGGCCCTCAGCTACGCCTCGGCCGTCGGCGGCGGTCGCAGCGGCATCATCGAGACGACCTTCAAGGAAGAGTGCGAAACCGACCTTTTCGGCGAACAGGCCGTGCTCTGCGGCGGCATCACCCACCTCATTCAGGCGGGTTTCGAAACGCTGGTCGAGGCGGGTTACGCGCCCGAAATGGCCTATTTCGAATGCCTCCACGAAACCAAGCTGATCGTCGACCTCCTCTATGAAGGCGGCATCGCGAACATGCGCTATTCGATCTCGAACACCGCCGAATATGGCGACATCAAGACGGGCCCGCGCATCATCACCGACGAAACGAAGAAGGAAATGAAGCGCGTCCTCGCCGACATCCAGTCGGGCCGCTTCGTCAAGGACTTCGTGCTCGACAACCAGGCCGGCCAGCCCGAACTCAAGGCCAGCCGCAAGGCCGCCGCAGCGCACCCGATCGAACAGACCGGCGAAAAACTCCGCGCGATGATGCCGTGGATCGCCAAGAACCAGCTCGTCGACAAGTCGAAGAACTGAACCGCTTGCAAACCCCTCCCCTTCAGGGGAGGGGCAGTGAGACTTGCGGGCTTGCCCGCTAGTCGCAACGGGGTGGGGTCCATCGGCCTCGCGCAAGGTTTCGAGACCCCACCCCAACCCCTCCCCTGAAGGGGAGGGGCTTTTGACAAGGGTCCCGATGACCGACCAGCCTCGCCCCTTCACCGCCCACCGCGCCGACCTCGCCGCGCTCGCGGAGCAGGGCCGCCGCCGCGCCCTCGCTCCGCGCGCAGGCCGCGATTTCGCGTCGAACGACTATCTCGGCCTCGCCGCCTCCGACGTGCTGCGCGACGCGCTCGCCGCCGGCATCGCGCGCGGCCTGCCAGCAGGCTCGGGCGGTTCGCGCCTGCTGCGCGGCAACCACGCCGAACATGAAGCGCTCGAAGCCCATGCCGCGCGCCATTATGGCAGCGAGGCCGCGCTGTTCTTCGCCACCGGCTTCGCCGCCAACGCCGCATTGTTCGCGACGCTGCCGCAGCGCGGCGACCTCGTCGTCCACGACGAGCTGATCCACGCGAGCGCGCACGACGGAATGAAGCTCGGCCGCGCCGGCCATGTCGCCGCCGCGCATAACGACGCGCAGGCGTTCGACGACATCATTTTGCGCTGGCGCGCCGGCGGCGGCGCGGGAACGCCGTGGATCGCGGTCGAAAGCCTCTATTCGATGGACGGCGACCGCGCCCCGCTCGCCGCGCTCGCCGACGTCGCCGACCGCCACGGCGCCGTACTCGTGGTCGACGAAGCGCATGCCACCGGCGTCTTCGGCCCCGGCGGCGCCGGCCTCGCGCACGCGCTGCCGCGCCGCGACAATCTCGTCACCCTCCACACCTGCGGCAAGGCATTGGGCGCCGAGGGCGCGCTGCTCTGCGCCCCCGCGATCGCGTGCGACTTCCTCGTCAACCGCGGCCGCCCCTTCATCTTTTCGACCGCGCCGTCACCGCTGACGGCGTGGCTCGTCCGGCAGGCGATCGAGATCGCCGCGAACCAGCCCGAGCGGCAGGCGCGCCCCCACGCGCTCGTCCGTCACGCCGCCGAGCGCCTCGTCCCGCTCGGCATCCCCGCCAGCGGCACCCAGATCCTGCCCGTGATCATCGGCGATAACGAGCGCGCGATGCGCATCGCGGGCAGCCTGCGCGACGCAGGCTTCGACATTCGCGGTATCCGCCCCCCGACGGTGGCCGAAGGGACCGCGCGCCTGCGCATCGCGATCACGCTCAATGTTGACGAGGATAACATCGACGATATGGCCGACGCGCTCGCGCAGGCGATGGCCACGGCATGACGCGCTTCGTCGTCACCGGCACCGACACCGGCATCGGAAAAACCGTCTTTTCCGCGGGCTTGGCGCAGGCGACCGGCACGCCCTACTGGAAACCGATCCAGTCGGGGCTCGACGAGGAAACCGACAGCGAAGTCGTCGCGCGCCTCGCCGGCGTGCCGATCCGCCCCGAAGCCTACCGCCTCGTCACCCCCGCCTCGCCGCATATTGCCGCCGAAATTGACGGCGTCAACATCGACCTCGAAACGCTGACCCCGCCCCCCGGCGACCTGATCGTCGAGGGTGCCGGCGGCGCGCTCGTCCCCGTCGCGCGCACCACCCTCTACGCCGATCTCTTCGCCAAGTGGCAGGTTCCGGTGATCGTCTGCGCGCGCACCGCACTCGGCACGATCAACCACAGCCTGTTGACGATCGAGGCGCTCCGCGCCCGCGGAGTCCCAATCCACGGCCTCGCCTTCCTCGGCGATGCGGTCGAAGACAGCGAGGCGATCATATCCGAAATCTCGGGCGTCCGCCGCTTGGGCCGCCTGCCGATCATCGATCCGCTGAACAGCGAAACACTGGCGGATGCTTTCGCGGCCAACTTTGATCTCGCAAACTTTCGATAGATATTCGTCATCCCGGCGAAGGCCGGGATCCCACCGATGCGAAAGAATGCGAGGTCGAGATCCCGGCCTTCGCCGGGATGACGATATGAGATAGAGCGCCCTTATGACGCAGAACTCCACCTCCCCCGTCTGGCACCCCTTCACCCAGCACGGCCTCGGCGATCCGATCCCGCTGATCGCCCACGCCAAAGACGCCAAGCTCTACGACGCGCACGGCAATAGCTGGATCGACGCCATCTCGTCATGGTGGGTCACCACTCACGGCCACGCCCACCCGCACATCATGGCCGCGATCCGCGCCCAGACCGAAAAGCTCGATCAACTCATCTTCGCGGGCTGGACGCACGAGCCCGCCGAAAGCCTTGCCGCCGAGCTGGTCCGCATCACCCCCGCCCCGCTCACGCGCGTCTTCTTTTCGGATTCGGGGTCGACCAGCGTCGAGGTCGCGCTCAAGATGGCGCTCGGCTATTGGTACAATATCGGCGAAGCGCGGAGCCGCATCCTCGTCCTCGAACATGGCTATCACGGCGACACGATCGGCACGATGTCGGTCGGCGCGCGCGGCGTCTACAACCGTGCGTGGCAGCCTTTGCTGTTCGACGTCGACACCATCCCTTTCCCGCACGAGGGACTTGAGCAAGCGACGCTCGACGCGCTCGAAGCCGCCTGCGTCCAAAAGCCCGCGGCCTTCATCGTCGAACCGCTCATCCTCGGCGCCGGGGGTATGCTCGTCTATCCCGCATGGGTGCTCGCCGAAATGCGCGCCATCTGCGCCCGCTACAATGTCCTCTTCATCGCCGACGAAGTGATGACCGGCTGGGGCCGCACTGGCACGCGCTTCGCCTGCGATTCTGCGGGCGTCATCCCCGACATCGTCTGCCTGTCGAAGGGCCTCACCGGCGGCAGCCTGCCGCTCGCGGTCACCCTCTGCATCGAGCCGATCTTCGAAGCCCATTTTTCGGAAGACCGCGGCAAGGCGTTCTATCATTCAAGCAGTTACACGGCCAATCCCATCGCCTGCGCCGCCGCGAACGCCAATCTCGAAATCTGGCGCGACGAGCCGGTTCAGCAGCGCATCGATGCGCTCGCCGACGCGCAGGCCGCGCATCTTTCGCTGCTCAGCCACGACCCGCGCGTTCAAAACCCGCGCCGTCTCGGCACGATCGCCGCGCTCGACATCGCCGTCCCCGACGCGGGTTATCTTTCGAATCTCGCCCCGCGCCTGATCGCTTTTTATCGCGACCGCGGCATCCTCCTCCGCCCGCTCGGCAACACGCTCTATGTCATGCCGCCCTATTGCATTACGGCGGACGAACTGGCGCAGGTCTGGAACAAGATCGCGGCGTCGCTGGACAGTCTCGGGAGCTCTCCGGGCTAAGATCGGCCTTCGATCCTCCCTGTGGCGAAGCCATGGGGAGGTGGCAGTGCGAAGCGCTGACGGAGGGGCCTATGGCGCACCGTCGCGGCCCTTCCACCACCGCCGGCGGCGGCGGTCCCCCTACCCATCGCTTCGCGACAGGGAGGAGCTTAGGACAGCCTCCCCCAAAAAAACGGGGCGAGCCAAAAGGCCCGCCCCGTATATCTTGCCTGCCATCAAGGCTTACAGGCCGTCGGTCGCCTTGCTGACCAGAATATTCACCGCGACGCGGCGGTTCTGCGCCTTGCCTTCGGGGGTGGTGTTGTCCGCCGCCGGGTCGGCTTCGGCCATGCCCGTCGGGGTCAGCATCCGATAGGGTTTCCAGCCGCAGGCCTGCTGCAGATGGTTGACCACGCGGCCGGCGCGCTTTTCACTCAGGACCTGATTGAATTCCTGGCTGCCGGTCGAATCGGTGTAGCCGACGACGAGCAGCAATGCATTGTCCATGCCCTCGGCCTGGTTCGCCGCGTTGCAAAGATCGGCCTTCGCCTGTTCGGACAGCACGGCCTTGCCGGTGTCGAAGTTCACGTTCGTCGTGCCCTTGACATTATACTGGTCGATGTCGCCGACGCGGCCGCGCAGCGCCTCGGTCGCCGCCGTCTGTTCGGCAAAGCGCTGGTCGGTGCCGGTGTGGATCATCGACGCGGTGCGCAGGTCCTTGCTCTTGAGGTTGACCTCGTTCGCGACCAGTCCGCCGTCCCACTGCAAGGTGTCGACGCTGACCGGCAGACCGTTAAGCAGCGAATTCGCCGCGAGCTTGTCGCGGTCAAGGCCCAGAAAGCCGCCGCTGCTCTTGATCTTGGTATATTCCGCGATCGCGATCGCCGTGTTGTTGCCGTCGGCGGTCGTGACCTGCATACGGCCGTCGCTGCGCGCCGAGATGATGCCTTCGACCTTGGGTCCCTTGGTCATCTGGTCGGGCGAAGGCAGCTGGCCGTAAACGGTCGTCATGACTTCGCCATTCGTCTCTTGCGCCTGCTCCTGCGCCTGCGCCGCCAGGCCGCCCGTCGCCGGTGCGGCGAGCAGCGCCAGCATCAGCATCGCGCCTGAACTCTTCGAAACGGCACCCATACCCTACTCCTTCAATTGAACCAGCTGCCCCCGCAGCTCGAGCCCGCCCCTTGACGTGGCCCGTTCTGGCACATGAATACTCGTGGACCGGGCGAAAGTTGCGCAGGTCGTCGGCCGTTTCGCACGGCAAGCCGATAAGACCATGTCGCATAAACGAAATTTTTTTCGCTCGCGGATCGATAACAGGGGGAAGCGGCGAACGAAAATCCCGCTCCCCTGCCCGGCCTCACTCGCCGAATTTGGCGTCGTCGGGCATCGCCACCCAATTTTTTTCCGCCGCCGCGATAAAACCCGCGCGGTCCTTGTCCCACTTCGCCTTCACCTCCTGATTGAAGTTCAGGTAAAGCTTGCCGTCGACGATCGCATAGGCGAACGGATCGCCCGGCGCGAGATAGCCGCGCGACATCGCCCACGCGCAATGGCCGCCATATTGCGGCATGAACGCCGCCGGATCGGCCCGGAATTTCGCGGCATGTTCGGCGCTCGCGAAATGATAGACCGCCCCGTCATGCTCGACGGCAAAGGCCGCATCGCCCTTCACCGGCACGCCTTCCTCTTCGAAATAACTTACCGGATCATAGCCGCTCACCGCAATGTTTCCACCGTCAACACCGACATAGACCGGCTTCGCATAGGCCTGCGGCGTGAACGCCGCGACCGACAGCGGCGCGAGCACCGCGGCGAGCAGCGCGAAAAAGGCTTGGTTTTTCATAAGCAATCTCCATCTGGAAGGCATCGGCCCCGCGCCGGCCCCGTCGCCACCCAGTTCGCGCCGAAAGCGCAAAGGGTTACGGCAATTGTTGCGGGGGGCAGTTCGGCTTAGGTTCATCTGCGGCGCTCCATCTGCAATGCAGGGAACCGGGGCTTGGGAACGCGATTTTGTGACGAAGAAAAAAGGCGGCCTCCTCCCCCTTCTCGCGGCGCTCGCGCTCGCCGCGCCGGCGCTCGCGCAAGAGGACGGCGGCAGCCTCGCGCAATCGGGCACGCCCCCCGAGCGCACCTCGATACTCTATACTTACGGCGACGAACCCTGCCCCGAGGCGCAGGAGGGCGAGATCGTCGTCTGCGCCCAGCAGCCCGAAACCGAACGCTACCGCGTGCCCAAGGAATTGCGCGAGGAGCTGAAGGAGGACGAGGCTGTCGGCGGCGGCAGCTGGGCCTCGAAGGTCGAGGGCTATGAAAATGTCGCGCGCGCGAGCCGCCCGAACAGCTGCTCGCCCGTGGGGTCCTATGGCTTCACCGGCTGCGCCGCCGCGGCGCTGCGCGACTGGTTCGAGGCGCGCCGCGCGCCTTGACGCCCGGCGCGACGCAAACTGAAACCCTGCGTTTCTCCGCCGCTTGTTGACGCCGTCCCTCGCCGTCGCCTAGCTTCCGCTTCCCCAACAGGAGATTTTTCATGCGCCGCATTGCTCCCCTTGCCGCTATCGCCCTCATCGCCGCCGTCGCGACCCCGATCGTCGTCGCGCAGGGCGGCTCCGCCCCCGGCGCGCCCGACAAGTCGCGCGTCACCGCGGGCACCTATGCCGCCGACCCCGGCCACACGATGGTCGTGTGGGAAGTCGACCATCTCGGCTTCAGCAAATATAGCGGCATCTTCGGCGACGTGACCGGCACGCTCGTCATCGACCCCGCCAACCCCCCCGCCGCCAAGGTCGATGTGACCATCCCGGTGTCGAAGGTCACCACCGCCAGCGCCGGGCTCACCAGCCACCTCCTCCGCCCCGGCAAGGACGGCGGCAAGCCCGACTTCTTCGGCGCCAATCCCGCCGACGCCAAATTCGTCTCGACCAGCGTCGTCGTCGATGCCGAGGGCGACGAGGCGAAGGTCACCGGCAACCTCACCCTCAACGGCGTGACCAGGCCCGTCACCCTCGACGTCGATTTCCACGGCGCGGGCATGGGCATGACCAAGAAGGAAACCGTGGGCTTCGAAGCCGAAACCACGATCAAGCGCAGCGATTTCGGCGTCTCGATGGGCATTCCGATGGTCAGCGACGAAGTCGAACTCGAAATCCACGCCGCGTTCGAAAAGCAGTAAGCGCGCATCCAATCTGTCACACGCGCCGCGTATCAGGGGGCGGGACCGGCATGGTCCCGCCCCTTTTCGCACAAGGAGCCCATGTGATGAGCGAACTGGTACGCGAAATCGTCGAAGTGAACGCCGGGATCGACGGCGACGAGGAAAATCCGCTGCTGGTGGTCGAAGCCGAAGGCCTCGCCCCCACCGCGGGCTGGACCAATGTCCGGCTCGACCCCCATGTCTACATCACCCCGCCCGACGACGGCGTGCAGGATTTCGACCTTGTCGGCGACCGCCCCGCTGACGCCGCCGAGGCGCTCAGCGAAGTCGAAGCCGGATGGGAAGGCCCGCTCGAGGATTGGGTTATCGGCGTGCGCGTCCACGCGGTCGACAATCTGATCGAGGACGAGGTCTACGAACCGTGGGACGAGGACGACGAGAGCGAAGCCGCCTGAGGCCCGCTCCGCAACCAGCCCCTGCACTACGCCGGGCCGCGAGTTTCTTCGCGGCCCGGCGACATTTTTCGGTTCATCGCAGAGCCAGCCAAAGCGGCCTAGCTTCCCTTGCATTCAAGGGAGGATCCTCATGCGCAGCCTGCTACTCGCTCTCGCCCTTACGTCCACGCCCGCGCTGGCCCAAGCCAATCCGCAGATCGACTATCCTGGCTTCCAGACGCTCACCGCCAGCGTCGCCCCCGAACGCGCGCAGCGCCTCATCGCCTTCGACGCCTTCAAGGCCGCGGCCGCGAAGCCCGGCACCCTGCTCCTCGACGCGCGTTCGAAGGACGCCTTCCAGCGCGGCCACATCAAGGGCGCGGTCAACCTCCCCCTCACCGATTTCACCGCCGAGAGCCTCGCCGCGGTGATCGGCGCCGACCCGAACCGCCCCATCCTCATCTATTGCAACAATAATTTCTCGAACCACGCGAGCCCCGTGCCGCTCAAGCGCGCCCCGCTCGCGCTCAATATCCAGACCTTCATCAACCTCGTCGGCTATGGCTATCCGAACGTCCACGAACTCGCCGACGTCGTCGATTTCAACGATCCCAAGGTCGAATGGGTGACGGGCTGACTGAGGCACGCACCCCAAACCAACCTCGTCATCCCGGCGAAGGCCGGGATCTCGACCTGTCGCAAGAACGCACCGGTGAGATCCCGGCCTTCGCCGGGATGACGGAAGGGGGAAGACCGCGCAATTTTCGCATTCCCCTCTTGCATCCGGCGACATTTTGCATCACTAGGACGCCCATGCGCGGCAACGCCCTTCTTCTTCTGCGACTTACACGCCCTTGGGCGTGACACTGGCTGCGCGCTAGTCGCGGCCACCCGCTCAAGGGTCCGATCGACAAGCACTCGCAACCACCAGAAGAAGTTTGAACCCCATGACCATGCTCCGCGACCCCTCGGTCAAGTACAGCGCCTTCCCGCAGGTTCCGCTCACGAACCGCGAATGGCCCACCCGCGTCACCACCAAGGCGCCGATCTGGCTTTCCACCGACATGCGCGACGGCAATCAGGCGCTGATCGACCCGATGGATGCGGAGAAAAAGGCACGCTTTTTCGACCTGCTCGTCCGCATCGGCCTGAAAGAGATCGAAGTCGGCTTCCCCAGCGCCGGCGCGACCGAATATGACTTCATCTCGGGCCTCGTCCAGCAGGGCCGCATCCCCGACGACGTCACCCCGCAGGTGCTCACCCAAAGCCGCGCCGACCTCATCCGCACCAGCTTCGACAGCCTCGAAGGCGCAAGGACCGCGATCGTCCACGTCTATAACGCGGTCAGCCCCGCGTGGCGCAAGATCGTCTTCGGCATGGACATGGCCGAGATCAAGGGCATCGCGATCGAGGGCGCGAAGCAGCTCCGCGACAATGCCGCGCGCTTGCCCGGCACCGACTGGCGCTTCGAATACAGCCCCGAAACCTTCTCGACCGCCGAACTCGATTTCAGCATCGCCTGCTGCGAAGCGGTGATGGATATCCTCCAGCCGACGGCGGACAAGCCGATCATCCTCAACCTCCCCGCGACGGTCGAGGCGTCGACGGCGAACATCTACGCCGATCAGATCGAATATTTCTGCAAGAACCTCCCCAATCGCGACCGTGCGATCATATCCTTGCACACCCACAACGACCGCGGCACCGGCGTCGCGGCGGCCGAGCTCGGCCTGCTCGCGGGCGCCGACCGCGTCGAGGGCTGCCTGTTCGGCAATGGCGAGCGCACCGGCAACACCTGCCTCGTCACCATCGCGCTCAACATGTACACGCAGGGCGTCGACCCCGAACTCGACTTCTCGAACATCGACGAGGTCATCCAGACGGTCGAATATTGCAACAATCTGCCCGTCCACCCGCGCCACCCTTATGGCGGCGAGCTCGTCTACACCGCTTTCTCGGGCAGCCATCAGGACGCGATCAAGAAGGGCTTCGCGGCGCGCGAACGCCAGAATGACGAACGCTGGGAAGTCCCCTACCTCCCCATCGACCCCGCCGACTTGGGGCGCAGCTACGAAGCGGTGATCCGCGTCAACAGCCAGTCGGGCAAGGGCGGCGTCGCATGGGTGCTCGAACAGGACAAGGGCCTGAAACTGCCCAAGAAGATGCAGGCGAGCTTCAGCCACGTCGTCCAGGCACTCGCCGACCAGACGAGCCGCGAACTCGGCGCCGAGGATATCTGGCACGCGTTCGAGGGCCAGTATCTGGCGACCGAAGCCAAGCGCTTCCAGCTCGTCGACTGGTCGGAGACGCATGCGCCGTCCTCAAGCCCCTCCCCTTCAGGGGAGGGGTCGGGGTGGGGTCCATCGGGACAGAACCGCCCCAACCCCGACCGCATCTTCGCAGGCAAACTCCTGATCGACGGCACCCCGCGCAGCGTCAGCGGCCGCGGCAACGGCCTGATGTCGAGCGTCATCGCCGCGCTCGCCGAGTCAGGAGGTCCGCTGATGGACATTGTCGACTATAGCGAGCACGCGATCGGCCAGGGCAGCAACGTGCAGGCCGCGGCCTATGTGGAATGCCGCACGGCGGACGGGAAAAGCCTGTTCGGCTGCGGGCTGGACACCGACGTGGCGACGGCGAGTGTGCGGGCGATCCTTAGCGCGGCAAACGGGGCCTGAGGCCGCCTTAAGCTTTCGCAAAGCTTGCAATGCCTAATTTCCCGGCAGGGAGAAAAGCCATGCACGCTCGCCACCTCGCCGTCCTGTTCGCCATCGGTATCGCGCTGGCCGGCTGCGCCAAACGCTGGGAGCCCGAACAGGGCCCCGGCCCGCTAAAGTTCGTCAAGGCCTGCCCGGGCCGCAAGGCCCCGACGGTCGCCGACTTCGGCCCGAAAGGCGTCTCCGCCGCCTATCATTTCGTCGTGACGGGCGCGTCGGAAAAGGAGATCGCCGCCCTGATCGACCGCTCCGAGAAGGCCGGGCTGGAGGTCCATCTCGCCTCGCGGATGATCGTCTTGAACGGCACCGACGCGCTTTTCGCCAGCAGCAAGGCGCCGCTGCTCGACCAGCCCGCAGTCGACGCCGAATTCGCGACGATCTGCGCGATCAAGGTCCGGAGCACCCACCTGACCAATGTCGAGTACAACCGCGTGGGTATCGAGGACGAGTGGATCCGCATTCGCTGATGCACGGCCCCGAGGCGTAAGGAAAAGCAAAGCAAAAAGCCCTCGCCATCGCTACGCGACAGGGAGGATTGCATACTCAAATCCTCCCTGTCGCTTAGCGATGGGGAGGGGGACCGCTCGCGGTCATACTTTGCATGATCTTGTCTAATGCAATAAAACAAGACAGCATGCCCGTACTTGACGATCGACATTGCTGAGGGGGAAACATGGCTGAGCAAGATATCGACGCTCTTCTGGCGCGCATGCCTAAAATTGCGACGGCTGTTAATGCTTTCAAATCCGAAAGCGTTCAACAGGCCGCGTTTGACGCGCTCGTTTTGGCCTTTGGCATAACTGGCGATAATCTGAAAAATGCGGAAGAGTCACCCATTCGGCAAGCCAAGACGCCGAAGCAGACTCAAACGACGCGCCAAGCCGCTGACTCCGAGAATTCAGGGCGTCAGAAGCGAAAGTCGCGGGCGACCGCCGGTAACGCCGGGGCAACGATAGCACCGGTGAAAGATTTAAACTTACGTCCGAAAGGAGTAGAATCGTTCGATGACTTCGTCGCGAAAAAGCTTCCAAGAGACAACCAAGAGAAATTTACCGTTGCTGTCTATTGGCTCGAAGAAGTTGCCAAGATTAGCCCGGTCACGCTCGCGCACCTAGCAGCGGTATTTAAGCAAACTTCCGGATGGAGAGAGCCCAGAAATCTGAAGGCCGGCGTCCAGATGACGGGATTTCGAAAGAACACAATCGACACGTCGGACATGAACAACCTGCGCACGACCCCGCATGGACGAAACTTCGTCGAACATGATCTACCCTCAAAACCTGCGAAGAATAAATGAGCGGATTAGATTCTAGCAAAGCGCTAACCGGAATCCCCGCTGCACTCAGAACTCCGCTTGTTGATGAATTCAACAAGCTCGTGCGGCACTATCGCGAAGGACGATGGGAGCCTGCCGAACTGAACGGCGGGAAACTTTGCGAAATTGTGTATTCAATTTTGCGAGGGCATGTCGACAATAAGTTCCCTTCCCGTCCCTCCAAACCTAAGAATATGGTGGACGCGTGCCGTGCTTTCGAAAACGAAACCGCCTTCCCGCGTTCTGTACGCTTCCAAATCCCTAAGATGCTAATTTCGCTGTATGAAGTGAGAAACAATCGGAATGTCGGTCATGTGGGAGCTGACGTCGATCCGAACCACATGGATGCATCGGTAGTTCTGAGTATCACGCAGTGGATCATGGCGGAGCTCGTTCGCCTTTTTCACACCGTCAGCACGGAAGAAGCGACAGAAATTGTAAATAGCTTAGTAGATCGGACCATTCCGCTGCTATGGAAGTTTGGCGACAAGGTAAGGATCTTAGACCCAAATATGAGCGCAAAGGACAAGTCTCTAGCTCTGATTTACGGATCAATTGGGCCTCAAGATGTTAGATTTATTGTGGATTCTATAGAATATTCTAATATAACTCAGTTCAAAATTAAAGTTTTGAAACCAATGCATAAATCCAAACTTATCGAATACGATAAGAAGAACGAATCGGTATCAATATCCCCTTTGGGGACTGCATATGTCGAAAAGAACATCCTTCAATCCTATACGATAGCTTAAGGGACGAGAGATCAAAATCCCCTTTCCTACATTTCACCCATATGGTTCATTCTATTGGTTTCACCCAACCGAAAGGACGAATCGATGGACGACTCCCCGTACAATCCCGCGCATATCCCCGCTCCCGGCAGCTATCACTGGACGCCGCGGCTCCAGCGCGAGTTTCTGGAGGCTTTCGCCACCAACGGGTCGGTGAAGATTTCCGCGGCCAAGGTCGGCATGTCGCCGTCCGCCGTCTATCAGCTCAAACAGCGGCCCGAGGGCGCGGCGTTCCGGCTCGGCTGCGCCGCTGCGCTGCTGATCGCGCGCTCCCGGCTCGTCGACGAGCTGCTCGACCGCGCGATCTGGGGGCATGACGAAACCACCGAACTGCAACGCGAGGACGGCCGCAGCTTCGTCAAGCGCCGCCGCATCGACAGCCGCCTCGGCCTCGCGATGCTCGCGCGGCTCGACCGCATGGTCGAAACCCGCGCTCGCGCAGGCGAGGAGATGCTCGCGCAGATCATCGCCGGCGACTGGCCGGGCTTCCTCTCGCTCTTCGACGCCGCCGAAGCCGCACGCGGCGGGGCCGAAGCCGCGCGCACCGCCGCCACCGACACCGCATCCGAAGAGGCACCCGAAGGCACCGCCGAAACCGCGCCCGCACCCGCGACCGAAGGCATGGCCGCCGCGCTCGCGCTCTGGCTCGCCGGCAGCGACAACCGCGCCAACCCCCTCGCCTCGCTCTGGCGCGGCACCGCAATCGCGAATGAAGTTGCGCGGATTTCCGCCGATTGCGACGAAGAACCCGAAACCGAACCGACCCCCGAGGAAGAGGCGGCCGCGATGACCGTCTGGCACGACGAGGAGCAGGGCGAATGGCGCACCAACTTCCCCCCGCCCGACGACTTTACCGGCATCGAGGAGGGCGTCTTCGGCGATCCCGATTACGAACGCACGCTCGACGTCGACGAGGAGGCGCTGATCGAGGAGGCGCACGCCGCCTTCGTCGAACCGCTGCGCATCGCCGGCGAAGCCGCCCGCCGCGCCTTCTTCGGCATCCCCCGGCCCGCCAACGATCCGGCGCAGGAGTGCGGCGCAAAGGCGCGGAAAAGCGGGAGCGTCTAGCTCCTCCCTGTCGCGAAGCGATGGGGAGGTGGCAGCCGCAAAGCGGCTGACGGAGGGGCAAAGGATCGGGTTCACGCGGAGACGCGGAGACGCGGAGGAGATCGTGCTGGGCCGAATGGCCCTTCATCGCTGCCGCGGTCAGGCTTGACGCGACGTGCGGGAAGGGAGCCGCTTCGCGGCAAGCGCCATCTCCTCCGCGTCTCCGCGTCTCCGCGTGAACCCGAAAGACCTCTGCGCCTCTGCGCGCAAATTCCGTCTTTCCGCAGAGTGAGGAGAGGGCCTCCAAATCCGCCAACCTTGACTTTTCAAGCAAGACCGCCATATTCGCGAAGCTATCGTCGCCTGCGACGGAAATTTACGGCCCTTCGGGGTACTATCTTCCCTTCACTCGCTACCAGCTTCAGGGGCGCTGTTGCCGCTGGATTCCCGTTTCTCGTGAAAGGAAACACCTCATGCCGATCGGCACCGTAAAATTCTTCAACGCCGACAAGGGCTATGGCTTCATCGAAAATGAAGACGGCTCTGGCGACAGCTTCGTCCACATCACCGCGGTCCAGGCCGCGGGCATGGACACGCTCAACAAGGAGCAGCGCGTCTCCTACGAACTCGAAACCGGCCGCAATGGCAAGGTCTCGGCGATCAACCTCCAGTCGGCCTGATTATTGGCCAAAGAGGAGCTGATGACCTTCGAGGGGCAGATCGACGAGATCCTGCCCGACGGACGCTTCGGCGTCATACTCGAAAATGGCCATCGGGTGATCGTCTATACGGCAGGCCGGATGCGGCGTTTCCGCATCCGGTCGGTCGTCGGCGATGCCGTGCGCGTCGAAATGACGCCCTATGACCTGACCAAGGGCCGCCTCGTCTACCGCGAACGCGGCGGCGGGCCGGTCGCCCCGAGCCAGCGCAAGAGGCGCGGGCTCTGAACGAAGAAGACCGGCGAACCGCGCCGGCTTCCAACAAGCAAAACACTCGAAATCAAAGATAAAGATGATGACACTATTCAATAACAACAATGCAATTTTCCCCGCTCTGCCCGCGCTGTCGCTGGCCGGCAAGGCGATGACGGCGACCCCGCCGCGCCGCCGCCGCCCGACGCTGTCGCGCCGCGAGCTCCGGCGCCTGATCGCCGATATGGTCGATTGATCGACCCGAACCTTTAAAGGAGCAGCCATGTCGGCCACGATCGAATTCTATGTCGCACAGGCCGAAAAATGCACCGCGGAGGCCGAGGCCTCGGCGCTGACGCAGGTCCGCGACCGCAATTTGCGCGCCGCGGCGGCGTGGCAGGCGATGGCCGACAAGCTGCTCCACACCGAAAAGCTGCGCGCCGAAAAGAACGCCGCGATGGCGGCGGCACACGGCGGTTGACGCGAGGCGCGGCGGCGCGTCATGGCTTGGTCATGTTCACGCCCCGCCCCTTCACTCACCGTATCGCCCCCCCCGCCGACCTCGAAGCGCTGCGCGCCGTGGTGGCGCTCGCCATCGCCGAGCTGCAGAAAGGCTTTCTCGGCCCCGAACAGATCGCCGCGAGCCACGCGGTGATGGGCCTCGATACCCAGCTCATCGCAGACGGCACCTATTTCATCGTCGAGGAAGAAGGCCGGATCGCCGGCTGCGGCGGCTGGTCGCACCGCGCGACGCTCTATGGCGGCGACCACAGCAAGGATCCCGCAACCCCGCCCCGCTCGACCCCGCCACCGACGCGGCGCGCATCCGCGCCATGTATACCCACCCCGCCTTCGCCCGCCGCGGCGTCGGCCGCCTTGTCATGTCGCTGTGCGAGGATGCGGCGCGCGCCGCGGGCTTCCGCCGCGCCGAAATGATGGCGACGCTGTCGGGCGAGCCGCTCTACCGCGCCTGCGGCTACACCCCCATCGAACAGGTCGCGGCTCCCGGCCCGGGCGGCGTCGCCGTGCCGCTGGTCCGTATGGGAAAGGCGCTCGATTGATCGCTACGGGGAACCGAAAGGCCGATGCGACGTTTTCGCCGTTCAGCCCGGGTTATGGTCGATCGTGGCACGATCGGCCATGCCAAGGAAAGGATCAAAGATGCGCAAGACCCTTATCGCCGCCATGATGGCGGTCGTCGCCCTTCCCGCCGCGCCGGCGCTCGCCGACCCGCCGCCTTGGGCCCCCGCGCACGGAAAACGCGCCAAACAGGCCGCCATCTACGACAATTATGGCCGCTATTATGAGCCGCGCCGGCTCGATCGCGGCTCGCGGATCTGGCGCGGCGACGATGGCCGCTACCACTGCCGCCGCGACAACGGGACGACCGGGCTGATCATCGGCGGCGCCGTCGGCGCGCTCGTCGGGCGCGAACTCGACGGCGGTCGCGACCGAACGGTGGGCACGATTATCGGTGCCGCCGGCGGCGCGCTGCTGGGGCGCGCGATCGATCGCGGCGAGCTTCGCTGCCGCTGATGGCAAGCCGCATGCGGGCGGGTCAGTCGACGACCCAATAATCGGCCGCCCCGCCCGGTTCGTACCCACGGCGGCAAATCACCTCGTCCCCGCTCGACAATTCGGCCCATTCGCCGATCGGCTCGCGCTCCATCATCGCCAGCGCCGCGGCGACATCCTCGGCCTCGAACGCCACGCGCTTCTCCATACCGAACCAGGCATCGCGATAACGCAGGAGGAAAGGCGCCAGGATACGCGCTTTGGCGGCGGTTTCGGGGCGCGGCAGACAGTCGCAATCGCTGTCCTTTTGGCCGCTGATGGCGTGGGGAAATTTCATGGGGAGAGCCTTCGGTGGGGGAAACGAAGGGGGCGGTCGCATCGGCCTGTTCGGCCATGACCGCCGCCGGGGCGAAATTGGGTCGGCGACGCATCTCCTTTTGGGCGCACAAGCGTGATCGGATCATCGCGCAAGCCGCGACGAGTCCCGAAAAAGATATTTTATTTCATTGCCATATAGCGCGCGCTCGCCCGTCTTTCCCTTCGACGAGCGGCGCGTTCGAATCGACAAACGACTTGACGGTTATCCGCCATCCCGGCTGGCGGGGCGGCGGCGCCACAGGATCAGCCCCGCGACCCCCAGCCCGAACAGGCCGACCATCCCCGGCTCGGGCACCGGCACCGCGCCGCCGGTAGATCCCCCGCCGCTGGGCGCCCCGCCCCCGGTCGAGCTGTCGCCGCCGGTCGACGTGCCGCCCGAAGGCGGGGTCACATAGCCCCCCTTGAAGATCCCGACGTGCATCTCGCCATTCTGCTTGAGGTTGCCGAACACCCCCGATCCCTGGATGTAATTGCGCGTCTCGGCATCGGCGAGCGGCGCAAGCACCGACCCGCCCCAAGCGGTGGTCAGTTTGAGTTCCTCGGCATCGGGAAAGTTCCAGATCACCCGTTCGCCAAGATTGTTGGTGCCGCCGAGGAAATTGTCGTTGAGATTGACCGATCGGCCGCTGACGTTGACGATCGCGGTGTCGGCGCCGCCCAGGTTGAACTGGATCTCGCCGATCTTGTCGAGGTCGGCGGCGGCGATGTTGAACACGGCGAGCCCCTGCGCGTTCGGCTGCGCGTTGAAAATGCCCCGATTGCCCTGCGCCGTCATCTGGCTGTTAGCCGCCAGCGTGCCCATGTCGAACGACAGGCTGCCGAGGCTGCTCTTGAGGTCGGCCTTCTGCTGCTGCAAACCCAGGCCGAACGCCGGGTTGCTCCGGTCGAGGTTCGACAGGACGCTGTTCTGGTTGACGTTGGTGTTGCTGATCGTCCCGCCGACCTTCACCATCTGGTTCGGACCGTTGAGGTTGAAGCCGCTCGTTACATTGCCCCCGACGACCGCGCCCGCCCCGTTGTTCAGATTCTTGTGGCTGCCTGTGACATTGCCGACGACAGTTAGTCCCGGCTGGCCGTTCGGCGAGGTCGTGGCGCGGATACCGTAATTCGACGAATTGCCCGTCAAATTGCCGCCGACGAAGGTACGCCCCTCGACCTCGGAGGAGGATTCGAGATTGCCGAGCACGACGAGATTCCATTCGCGCAGCGCGTCGATGCCGGTGATCGACTTGCTCTGCGCGAGCGCCGGGATCGTCAGCGCGGTCGCGGTAAGCGCAGCGGAAAACAGGGTGCGGATGGGAAAGGCCACGAGTTTGTCCCATATTCGAAGAGGAAAGCGCCGACGCCCATAGGGCCGTTCGTCGCCACCTTACACCGAAGTGCGGCGAGCCGTTGTCCCGTTCCGGAACAGTGGCCGATTTTCGGCGAAAGACCGTTGGAAATCTGCGGCGGGCGTCGTCAATCGATCGACAGGAAAGCGGTCACTGTCAACCGCCCCCTAATCGGATCGGCCGGCAGCGGGTTGGCGGCCGAAATCGCGCCGCTGTGCAGGTTCCAGCTGCGATAGAGCAGCGCGCGATTGTAACGCGCCGGCTTAGCCCGGATGCGTTCGAACAACGGCGTATCGCCCAGCATATATCCGGGCGGCGGGACCCCGCCGTGGCGCATCTCGGTATCGAGATGGCGGAAGAAGATATCGCGCCGCGCGGCATTCACCGTCTCGAATCCCGTCGCACGATGACGAAAGAAGGCGGTCCCGTCGCCGCCTTCGGGCGAGAGATAATGGACGAGCGCGATGCGATCCTCGGTGAAGGCGTCGACATGCGGCAGGCGCTGCGGGATCGTCAGTTCGCCGGGCGGGGTCGACACGATCGAAAAGCTAGCATCGACGACGCGTAGCGCGCCCCGCCGTTCGAAGGCGGCCGCCGCGGCCTCGGCGATAAGCGGGAGCTGCGTCGACAGATAGGCCTCGGGCAGCGCCGCGCGCACTCCCGGATAATGGTTGAGCGCCAGGGCAAAGTCCGCAGCCGCCGCGAAATCGCGCAGGGCGTCGGGATCGGGCGCGAAATCGTCGAGCACGACGAGCGGCTGCCCCTCGGTGCCGATCGTCTCGATGCGCATCTCCGTCATTCGCTACACGCCGCCGCGCGTTCCAGCAGGAAATCGCGCTCGCGCTCATTTCTCGTCAGCGCGGCCGCCGCTTCGAATGCGGCCCGCGCCTCGTCGCGGCGACCGGCACGAAGCAGGAAATCGCCCCGTGCGGCGGGAAGCGGCGCATAGTTTCGCAGCATCGCCGCGTCGGCGATATCGTCGACCAGCCGTAATCCCGCCTCGGGGCCGAACGCCATGCTGTGCGCGACCGCGCGGTTGAGTTCGACCACGGGCGACGGCATCACCTGCCCCAGCCGGTCATAGAGCGCGGCGATACGCCGCCAGTCGGTCGCCTCCGCCGACCGTGCGCGGGCATGGCACGCAGCAAGCGCCGCCTGCAACGCATAGGGACCGTCGGCACCGCCCAACGCCTCGGCGCGGTTCAGCGCATTCAACCCGCGCCGGATCAGCAGCTGGTCCCAGCGCGCGCGGTTCTGCTCGGTCAGCGGCACGAAACGCCCGTCGGGCCCGGCGCGCGCCGTCAGCCGCGATGCCTGGATCTCGACCAGCGCGAGCAATCCCAGCACCTCGGGCTGTTCGGGCATCAACCCGGCGAGGATACGCGCCAGCCGCTGCGCTTCGGCGCAGAGCGGCGGGCGGACGAGCGAGGGCCCCGCGGTCGCGGCATAGCCTTCGTTGAAGATCAGATAGACGACTTCGAGCACCGAGCCGAGCCGCGCCGCCAGTTCGGCGCCGCGGGGCACTTCGAACGCGACACCTGCCTTGGCGATCGCT
This sequence comes from Sphingopyxis sp. LC363, assembly GCF_000756385.1. Lineage (GTDB taxonomy): Bacteria > Pseudomonadota > Alphaproteobacteria > Sphingomonadales > Sphingomonadaceae > Sphingopyxis. The sequence continues at coordinate 223,441 of NZ_JNFC01000012.1, read as the reverse complement.
TTCTTCGCCCGCGTGATCCGCGCTGCGATCGTTGCCTCGTTCGACAGGAAGGCGCGCGCGATTTCCTCGACGGTCAGCCCGCCCACGAGCCGCAGCGTCAGCGCGGCGCGAGCCTCGGGCGAAATCACGGGGTGGCAGGCGGCGAAGATCAGCCCGAGCAACTCATCGCCCAGCGGATCGTCGAGCGCCGCTTCGGCGGCTTCCACGCGCATATCCTGTTCCTCGTCGAGTTCGCGGCCGATTTCGGCCTGTTTTCGCGAGCGCATCGCGTCGTGCCGGACGCCGTCGATCAGGCGCCGCTTCGCCGCGGCGGTCAGCCAGGCGCCCGGCCGGTCGGGCACACCGCTCTTCGGCCATTCGGTGAGCGCGATCAGCAGCGCTTCCTGCGCCAGCTCTTCCGCGCGGTCGACATCGCGCGTCATCCGAGCCAGCGAGGCGACCAGCCGCGCCCGCTCGATCCGGAATATCGCCTCGATCGCCCGATGGGCCTCGTCCTTCGCCATGCCTGCCTTCTCGGGCAAGGGAGCCGGGGAGGCAAGCATGGCGGCCGGCATCGATTATTGGCCGCTGAGCCTGTCGCGCAGCTGTTGCTCGCGCTCGGCCAGTTCGGGGGTCAGCGCGTCGCCGAAATCCTCCATTTCATAAAAGGGGCGGATTTCGAGTTCGCTCGGTCCCGGCATCGGGTTGGGGCAGCGTTTCGCCCACGCGACCGCTTCGTCCATATCCTTGACCTCCCAAACCCAATAGCCGGCGACCAGCTCGCGCGTCTCGGCGAAGGGGCCGTCGATCACGGTGCGGCCCGGACCGTCGAACGCGATGCGCTTGCCGGCCGATGAGGGCTTCAGCCCGTCGCCGTCGACCATCACGCCGGCATTGACCAGTTCCTCGTTGAACTTGCCCATCGCCTCGAACATTTCGGTCATTTCCTCGGTCGGCGGCAGGCCCTTTTCGCTGTCTTCGGTCGCTTTCACGAAAACCATCACACGCATTTTCCATCTCCTTTTGATCGGGCCAACAGCGGCTCGTATCCAGACGACGAACGAGCCGCCGTCAAATCGACACGGGGCGAGAAAAAATTTTCAGGCGACCTCCGCCAGCGACTGCGGCGTCGAGAAACGCTGGCGATATTCGCCGGGCGACAAGCCGGTCAGGCGGTGAAACAATTTGCGGAACGCCGCCGCATCCTCATATCCGACGCTCCACGCGATCTGGTCGACCGTCCGCCGCGTGAACTCAAGCAGTTCGCGTGCCTTTCCGACGCGGATATGCTGGACATATTCGACCGGCGTCATGCCCGTCGCAGCCTTGAAGCGGCGCTGGAAGGTGCGCTCCTCCAACCCCGCCTCGCGCGCCATGTCGCCCACGCCGCTTACCCTTCCCTCCTTCGCCTGCAGCCAATGCTGCACCTTCAGGACCGCCTCGTCCCCATGCGTCAGCCGCGGTGCGAAGCTCGCATAATTTTTCTGTTCGCGCCCCGCCGGGTCGATCAGGAAGAAACGCGCGGTTTCCATCATCACCGTGGGGCCGAGCAATCGCTCGACGATGCGAAGTCCGAGATCGGTCCATGCCATCAGCCCGCCCGCAGTGACGATATCGCCGTCGTCGACCACCATCCGGTCGGCCTCCAGCCGCACTTCGGGAAAGCGCATCCGGAACTCCTCGGCAAAGAACCAGTGCGTCGTCGCCGGCCGCCCCGCGAGCAATCCCGTCGCGGCGAGCGCAAAGGCGCCGCCGCAATTCGATGCGAGCACGGTGCCCTGCGCGTGCCGGTCTACCAGCCAGCGTGCGTAGGGCGCGACCTCGTCGGGCTCGAGCAGCTTGTGGAGGCTCCCGGGCGCGATCAGTACCGCGGGCGAATTGCTCGCCGGCTCGTCCGGATGGCTGTCGAAACAGCGCGCGAAACCCCCGCGCTCCTGCAAGCGCCAGTGGCTCGCCCGGATCGGGCGGCGCCCATGATCGATCGCGAACCGCCCGGCAACGTCGAACAGGTCGGTAATCCCGTGGACCATGCCGATCTGGCAGTCGGGATAGAGCATCATCCCTACTTCGACGAGCGCCGGCGGCGCATCGGGCACCTTCAATCTGGGCATGGTGGCTCCTTTGTCGGAATCGGCCCGCATAATGTCGCGTCCGCCAATCCCGCGCAAGGACGCAGCAGCCTATCTCCCTCTCATCGGGGCGGACACCCCGCCCCTCGAAACGAAAGGAATCAGGACATGACCACGATCACGACCAAGGACGGCACCAACATCTTCTTCAAGGACTGGGGTCCGAAAGACGGCCAGCCGATCGTCTTTTCGCACGGCTGGCCGCTGTCGGCCGACGCCTGGGACGCCCAGATGGTATTTTTCGCCAATCAGGGCTTCCGCACCATCGCGCACGACCGCCGCAGCCATGGCCGCTCGGATCAGGTCTGGGAAAACAACAATATGGACCAGTACGCCGATGACCTCGGCGAGTTGATCGAACAGCTGGACCTCAAAGACGTCATCCTCGTCGGCCACTCGACCGGCGGCGGCGAAGTCACTCGCTATATCGGCCGCCACGGCACCGCCCGCGTCGCCAAGGTAGCGCTGATCGGCGCGGTCCCGCCGCTGATGCTCAAGACCGAAGCCAATCCCGGCGGCCTGCCGATCGACGTCTTCGACGGCATCCGCAAGGGCACGTTCGACAACCGCCCGCAGTTCTTCAAGGACCTGACCCTGCCCTTCTACGGCTATAACCGCGACGGCGCGGCGGTCAGCGAGGCGGTGCGCGACGAATTTGTGCGTCAGGGCATGAACGGCGGCCTCAAGGGCCTGCTCGACAGCATCCGCGCCTTTTCGGAAAGCGACTTCAACGAGGACCTCAAGAAGTTCGATAAGCCCACGCTCGTCCTCCACGGGGACGACGACCAGATCGTGCCGATCGGCGCCGCGGCGCTTTCGACGGTCAAGATCGTCAAACATGCGGTGCTCAAGGTCTATGAAGGTGCCGACCACGGCCTGACCGTCACCCATCAGGACCGCTTCAACGCCGATCTCCTCGACTTCATCAACGGCTGACCGAACGGACGGGCGGCGACCCGCTCGCCGTCCGCTCCAAACAAGGAGTAACCACCATGATCCTCGGCCTCACCATCCCGCAGTTCACCGCACTCCATGTCGCGATCAGCCTGATCGGCATCGGTGCGGGCCTTGTCGCCCTTCCCGCCTTCGCGCGCGGGCGCCTCCTCCGCCGCGCCACCCACATCTTCCTCTGGGCGACCTTGCTCACCAGCCTCACCGGTTTCCTCTTCCCCATCCTTGCCTTCACGCCGGCGCTCGGTACGGGAATCCTCTCGACGCTGATCCTCGTCTTCGCCTTCGCTGCCTTTTACGGCCGCAAGCTCGCCGGTCGCGCCGCCACCGTCTATGCGGTCAGCGCCACCGCCGCGCTCTATCTCAACCTCTTCGTGCTCGTCGTGCAGTCCTTCCTCAAGGTCCCCGCGCTCAACGCGCTCGCCCCGAGCGGCACCGAAGCTCCGTTCGCCGCCGCGCAGGGCGCGCTCCTCGTCGCCGCGATCCTCTTCGGATATGTCGCGGTCAGGGCCAGCCGGCGCCCGATCGCAGTCTGATCGGCCCCGAAAGGATCAAGGGCGGCCAGGCGGCCGCCCTTGGTGCGTCAGGCCCACAGCGCGTTGAGCGCGATCACGATCGCGACCTCGGTGAAATTTCCCAGCCCATGCGCGACGATCGGCGCCAGCAGGCTCCGCGACCGCTCCATCAGCCAGACATAGATCAGCCCCCAGGCCAAGGCGTAAATCTGCTGCGCCATCGCCTGATAGAAGGGATCGACGGTAAAGGATTTCCAGTGCGCCAGCCCGAACATCAGCGCGACGAGATAGGCGGCGACGGGCAGGTCGAACGACCCGATCCGCAGCCGTCCGGGCACGAGTACGACCAGCATTCCGACGAGCAGCCCGCGAAAGATCGTCTCTTCCGCCAGCCCCGTCGTGATCATCCCGAGCAGATATCCCGCCGAATCGAGCGGCGCCTTTGAATAGTCCATGTTCGGCGGCGTCTGCGCGGCGAGCGCAGGCCAGTAATCGGCGACGAGCATCACCAGCCCCATCCCGATGCCGATCAACGCGGCGATCCCGACATAGCTCGCGCCCGGCGGCCAGCGCAGATGCGGGTCGGCCGCAGGCAGCAACCGGCGCATGACAAGGATCGCGGCCAGCCCGAGCAGCGCCTGGAATGCGATCGCCAGGAGCAGGAAAACCGAGATATAGCCGTCCCAGAGCGGCGCGCCGGCAAAATAGATTTCGCGGGCGGTGACGCGGCCAAGCTCGAGTATGGCCTGCATCAGCACCGCGGCGAGCAGAATCGGCCACAGTCGGAAGCGGAAACCGGAAAGCGCCACAAGCGGGCGCGGCGAAGCGGGAGAGAGGCTTGTCATACGACCGGCCTAACGTCGTTGCGCCTCACATTTCTTGAAAAAATGTGACGTGTGGCAGCTACCGGCCGGAAGCGGACGTAAGCGATCCTTCCCCACAGGGGGAGGGGAGGATTTACACGCCCGCTCTCCATCTCAATGCCGCTACGCCCTCAACCCACCGCCATCCGCCACCGCCGCGGCGACAGCCCGGTCACCTTCGTCACCGCGCGCGTCATATGCGCCTGATCGGCATAGCCCGCCTCGATCGCGACCCCGGCAAGGCTGTCCTTGCTCTCCACGATCATCCGCCACGCGCGCTTCGCCTGGCAATCGGCGCGATAGGCGGCGGGCGGCACGCCATAGAGCGTCTCGAAACAGCGCGAGACATGTTCGCGCGACCGGCCGCGCGCCGCCGCCCATTCGCCGATCCGCGGCGGCGCGGAGGTCCGCAGCGCCGCCGACAATTGGTCGGGCAAATCCCCCTCTTCACCGGCGGTCACCGGCACGACTTCGCCGAGCAGCGCGGTCACCGCCGCGACCGGATCGCGTTCGGCCAGCCGGACAATCCGGTCGGGATCGGCGATCCGCGCGCGCGCCGGCCATTCGCGCCCGTCGAACGGCAGCGGCAGGTCGAGCACCATCGTCCGCTTCGCCGAAATCCGGTCGCGGTGCGCCGAAAAAGGCCCGTGAAGCAGCCCCCCGCCCGCCTGCGCGGCGATCCGTCCGGCATCGCCCGCCTCTTCATAAGCGCCCACCAGCACGACCGTCGCATAGGGTTCGCAGTGGCGGTGGCGCGCAATGTCGGTGGCGGGGGGCAAGAGGCTGGGCTGGAGCAACTGCATCGCCCGATAATGTCGCGCCCCGCGGCCCGCCGCAACCGATGCCGGACCAACCCCCGTCTCCACTCGATGGACAGCGGGGGTAGGCACAAGTTAGGAAGTCCGTCCGCAAGAATTCGAGGAGCGATCACCGTGGACACACCCCCCTTCAGCCTTCGCGCGATCGACCATGTGGTTCTGCGCGTCGTCGACGTGGGCCGCATGGTGGCCTTTTACCGCGAGGTTATCGGCTGCACCGACGAACGCACCCAAGCCGAAATCGGACTTTATCAATTGCGCGCGGGCGGCTCGCTGATCGACCTCGTCACCGTCGACGGCAAGCTGGGCGCGATGGGCGGTGCGGCGCCGGGTGCCGAAGGCCGCAACGTCGACCATTTCGCGATCGCGATAACCCCCTTCGACGACGCGGCGATCCGCGCCCACCTCGACCGCCACGGCGTCGCCGTCGAGCAGGCGGGCCCGCGTTACGGCGCCGAAGGCGAGGGCCCGTCGATCTACATCGCCGACCCCGAAGGCAATATCGTCGAGCTCAAGGGTCCCGCCTTCGACTAGGGTCAGGACCGTAGCATCTTGCGCAACCTTCCGTTTACGTTAAGGTCAGTTGCAATTGGCAACCGGAGAGACTGATTCATGGCCCTTCCCCCGATTTTCGACCGCCTGCGCCTGCCCGTCATCGGCTCGCCGCTGTTCATCGTCTCGGGCCCCGATCTCGTCATCGCGCAATGCAAGGCGGGCATCGTCGGCAGTTTCCCCGCATTGAATGCGCGGCCGCAGTCGCTGCTCGACGAATGGCTCCACCGGATCACCGAGGAACTCGCCGCGTGGGACCGCGACAATCCCGACCGCCTCTCGGCGCCCTATGCGGTCAATCAGATCGTCCATAAATCGAACGACCGGCTCGAACAGGACATCGCGACCTGCGCCAAATGGAAGGTGCCGATCACGATCACCTCCTTGGGCGCGCGCGAGGAACTCAATCAGGCGGTCCATAGCTGGGGCGGCATCACGCTCCACGACGTGATCGACGATCGCTTCGCGCGCAAGGCGGTCGAAAAGGGCGCCGACGGCCTGATTCCCGTCGCGGCGGGCGCGGGCGGCCACGCCGGGCGCCAGTCCCCTTTCGCCCTCGTGCAGGAAATCCGCGAATGGTTCGACGGCCCCGTCGCCCTGTCGGGCGCGATCGGCCATGGCCGCTCGATCCTTGCCGCGCAGGCGTGCGGCGCCGACCTCGCCTATATCGGCAGCGCCTTCATCGCGACCGTCGAAGCCAATGCCGAGGACGGCTACAAAAACGGCATCGTCGAGGGCCGGGCTGCGGATATCGTCTATTCGAACCTCTTCACCGGCGTCCACGGCAATTATCTCCGCCAGTCGATCGTCTCGGCGGGCATGGACCCCGACAATCTGCCCGAAGGCGATTTGAAGACGATGAACTTCGGTTCGGGAGGCAATACCAAGGCAAAAGCGTGGAAGGATATCTGGGGCTCGGGCCAGGGAATCGGCCCCGTCACCGCAGTGCGCCCCGTCGCCCAATATGTCGCCGAACTAGAAGAACAATATCTCGCCGCCCGCCGCGAACTCGAAGCGAAGGTGCGGCTTTAAGCCCAACATAGCCCGGCCAGACGGCAACGGCGGCTTTGGGGTGGAGAGCGGACATTCCACAACCGTCGCCCCCGCGAAGGCGGGGGCCGCTAGCGGCCTTACTCAGCGGCATTGTGTAAAACGACAGCGGCCCCCGCCTTCGCGGGGGCGACGGCTAGGTTCGGTCGTTAGCCGCCGCCTATTCCCCGAACAACCGCTCGATCGCTTCGTCCAGATAGGGGCGGTCGACGAACAGCCGCATCGGATCGCGCCGGTTGAGCCAGAATCCCGCTCCATGCCTGTCGGTCAGCGCGCGCCGGGTCGTGTCCTGCAGCAACCTCAGACGCATAACGGCGGCGCGACGCGCAGCGCGGATGTCGGCCGCCGCCTGCAGCGCGAAATGCACCCTGATCCTTTCGACCCGTGCGGTAACGACATCGCTGTAACCGCGATGCGGCCCCCGATGCAGGGCATGACCCGATCGCAGCGGCGGCGCCCCATGCCAGCCGCGCCCGATCAACCGTCGCGGCCGAATTCGACGATCACCGTCGATCTTTGGCTCGCGCCATCCATAGGCGGCAACAGGTCGATCCACTCGCCCGCATCCAGCCCGCGCATCGTCCGCGCGGTCCGGACCGGACCGTTGAGCATCATGTCGAGCGCGAGCCGCGACAGGCGCCGTACCATTTCGGCGACCGTCCAGCCGTCCGGAATGCGCGCTTCGAGTTCCTGGTCCGCAAAGAGCGCCAACCCGCGCGTCGCCATGATCCCGCCGTCGCCCGTATCGCGTCGGCGAAATGCGACGAGATGCAGCACCGGCGGCATCCCGCTGACCAGCATTTCGGCGATCGAGGCACGGAACTGCGGCGCATCGGACCAGAGCCGCGCGGGCGACCAGAAGAGATGGCTGGCATCGAACAGGTCGATCAGCAGCAACATCATCTTGAAGAATTCGCGCATCCGCGTCGTCTGCGACGGCGATGCGCCGCGATCGTTTTCAGAAATGAAAATCCAGCAGTCCCGGCTCTCGCGCCATCCGCGCGGCAGGCTGGCGGCGAGCAGGCTCGTCGACGGATGATCGGGATCGGCCAGATCGAGCGCCGCGCCCGCCGCCGGGCCGGCGAGCACCGACACCGCCCCGAACGTCAAGCGAAAACATGGTGCCGTGATCCGCGCTTCGAGATCGGCGCCGACATCGCGAACCCGCTCGGGCTGCAACCCCATATGCCGAAGCGATGTTTCGATCGCGTCGTCCGATGCGCCGCGCATCGCGGGGCCGAGAATCAGTGCGAAGGGTTCCGGCGGAACCGGCAGGATCAACGCATCGCGGTCATCGACATCCATCTGTTGCGCGCCCTTCATGGGTTCGCGGCTTGCATCGCAAGACCGATCCGAATGTTCAAACGCTTATCGACGCATGTCGGAAAGTTAATCGGACGGCCCATGCTCCGCCGGCGGCGTCAGATCGCGACCTGGCTGCCCAACTCGACGACCCGGTTCGTCGGCAGGCGGAAATATTCCATCGCGCTTTCCGAGTTGCGGAGCATCCAGGCGAACAGCTTTTCGCGCCAGATCGGCATTCCCGGCTTGCTCGCCGCGATCAACGTCTGTCGCGAGAGGAAAAAGCTCGTTTCGAGCATCTTGAACTCGCCGCCGCAGCTCGTCACGCGTTTGAGCGCGTCGGGCACGTCGATCGGCTGCATGAAGCCGTAGTTCAGGATCAGCCGGTGGAACCCCTGCCCCAGATCGTCGAGCGCGCATTTATTCTCCTCGCGCACATAGGGCACGTCGGCGATCTTGATCGTCAGCAGGATGATGCGCTCGTGCAGCACCTTGTTATGCTTCAGATTGTGGAGCAGCGCGTGCGGCACGCCGTCGCTGCTCGACGTCATGAATACCGCGGTCCCGGGAACGCGCGTCGCACTGTTCGCCGCCGATTTCACGAACACCGGGATCGGCATCGCGCCTTCGGCCATTTCCTGCTGCATCAGCTTGCGCCCCCGCGACCAGGTCGTGAGCATGGTGAAGATCGTCAGGCCGATCGCCAGCGGCACCCAGCCGCCGTCGGGCACCTTGACCAGATTCGCGCCGAAATAGGCGATGTCGACGATGAAGAAGATCGCGAGGATCGGCAGCGCCTTCCACGCCGGCCACTTCCACAAGGTGAAGAGCACGACGCTCATCAGGCAGGTGTCGATGAACATCGCGCCGGTCACCGCGATGCCATAGGCGGCGGCGAGGTTGCTCGACGATCCGAAGCCGAGGACGAGCAGGGTTACCATCACCATCAGCCCCCAATTGACCATCGGGATATAGATCTGCCCCGCAGCAGAGGCGCTGGTGTGTTCGACGCGCAGCCGCGGCATGAAGCCCAATTGGATCGCCTGCTGCGTCAGCGAAAAGGCACCCGAAATCACCGCCTGGCTCGCAATGATCGTCGCGAGGATCGCGAGGATGACGACTGGAATCTGCCACGCGTCGGGCATCATCTGGAAAAAGGGATCGGCGATCAGGTCGCCGCGCGGCCCCATTTCGGCATCGAGCACCATCGCGCCCTGCCCCATATAGTTGAGCATCAGCGCGGGCAGGACGAAGGCCAGCCAGCTCAGTCCGATCGGCCCGCGCCCGAAATGCCCCATGTCGGCATAGAGCGCCTCGGCCCCCGTCACTGCGAGCACGACCGCGCCCAGCGCGATGAAGGCGGTGAAGCCGTCGACGTAGAAGAAACGCAGCGCGTTCATCGGGTTCAGCGTTTCGAGGATGATCCCCGGATGATCGACGATATGGATGAGCCCGAGGATCGCGAGCATCGTGAAATAGGCCAGCATGATCGGCCCGAACAGCATTCCGACCTTCGCCGTCCCGCGCGACTGGATCGCGAACAGCCCGATCAGGATCGCGAGCGCGATCGGCACGATATAGGGCTCGAACCCCTTGTTGACGTAGCTCAAGCCCTCGGTCGCCGAGAGCACCGACATCGCCGGCGTGATCATGCTGTCGCCATAGAAAAGCGCGGTAGCAAAGACGCCGAGCAGGATGATCGGCCACGTCCAGCGTTTTTCGCCCGACGAACGGCTGATCAATGCAAGCAAGGCGAGGCTGCCGCCCTCGCCCTTGTTGTCGGCGCGCATGATCGTCATGACATATTTGAACGTCACGACGAGCATCATCGACCAGAAAACGAGGCTGAGGACGCCATAGATGTGCAGCCGGTCGGCCTCGATCGGGTGATGCCCGGCAAAGGTTTCGCGAAAGGCGTAGAGCGGGCTGGTGCCGATGTCGCCGAACACGACCCCGATCGCGCCGACGGCCAGCTTCAGCTTGCCATCGCCATGATGTCCATGGCCGTGATGGCCGGTATCGGCGGCAGCCTCGATGGCGCTTTGCGCGCCTTCGGCCGCCTGTTGCGACTCAGCAGTCATGGCGCGCCTTTAGACGAGCCTGCGCTTTTGGAACAGGTTTCAATTTGGGACGCCCCCCGCTGGCGCAGCGGCTGGAGTTTCGCCAGAGGTTTCAGGGGGAAGCTGCGGGCCCAGCGCCTGCCTCAGCTGCGCCAGCCGCATCTCGAGATCTCTTCGCCACGGCGCATCGACGGGGCTGCGCGCGAGCAGCCCGCTCCACACCGCCTCGGCGCCCTTGAGGTCGCCGCCCTGCGCGAGCGCGAGTCCCGCAAAAAAGGGCGGCGCCGGATGCGACGGGTCGCGCTTCGCCGCCTCGTCGAACGCGAGCGCCGCCGCCGGCGACATCATGCCGCCGCCATGCGCCGCGAGCGCGTTGCCCAGCCCGACCCACAGGTCGACATTGTCGGGATATTTCTCGAGCCCCTTTTCAAGCGTCTTCGCCGCGAGCTCGGTCTTGCCCGTGCGCGCGAAGCCGTCGGACATGCCGAGCCACTGCGCCGCGGGTCCGAAACGTTCGGCCATGCCTTGCCGCTGGTCGGTGATCGCCTCGCCAAAGCCTTCGGGCTCCTCCGGCGCCGCGACGGGCTTGCCCGGCAACGCCGGACTCCCCTGCAGCGCATAGCCCGCGAGCCCCAGCATCACCGCCGCCGCCGCGAGCGGCCGCGCCGCCGCGGGCAGCCGGCCGAGCCAGAAAATACCGCCGATCGTCAGCATCGCGGCCAGGATGACCCAAAGCCAGATCATGCGCCGCCCTCCGCATCGTCCTTGCCGCGCCGGAACCGCCCGAACGCCAGCCATCCGCCGATCGCAAGAAACAGGAGCGGCCCCAGCCACAGCAGCGCCGTCGCGCCGTCGAACGGCGGGTCGTAACTCACCCAATTGCCATAGCGTGCGACGAGCCAGGCCTTGATCTCGTCCGGGCTCTCGCCCGCCGCAATCTTGCTCCGCACCTCGTGCCGCATGTCGCCCGCGAGCGGCGCGTCCGAATCGGCGATCGACTGCCCCTGACAGACGAGGCAGCGCAATTCCTCCATCAACGCCTTGGCGCGCGCTTCCTTGGCCGGATCGTTCAGCTGCTGATAGGCATAGGGCGCCGGCGGCAACCGGTCCTGCGCCGCCAGCGGCAGCGTCAGCGCGCCAAGCAGACAGAGCAGGATCAGCCGCAGGCTCACTTCATCGCCTCCAGCTTCGCGACGATTTCGGGCACCTGATCGGCGAGGATCACGCCCTGAATCTGCTCGCGGATGATTCCCTTGCCGTCGATCAGGAAGGTTTCAGGCACCCCCGACGACCCGAGCGCGATCTGGACGCTGCTCTGCATGTCCGACCCGATGCGGTCGAACGGATTGCCATATTCTCTCAGGAACATCGCGACATCCTCGGGGCGGTCGCGAATCGCGATGCCGTCGATCGGCACCCCCGCGGCCTTCAGCGCCTCGAGCTGCGGCGCCTCGGCGCGGCACGGGATGCACCAGCTTGCAAAGACATTGACGAGGCGCGGCTTGCCGTCGGCAAGCTGGCTGCTCTTCAGCCCTTCGACTCCAGCGGTCGCGGGCGGCAGGTCGAACAAGGGCATCGGCTTGTCGATCCACTGCGACTGGATCAGCGTCTCGGCGGGCGTCACCAGTCGATAGATGAAGGCGCCGAACAGCAGCCCCATGATCGCCAAAGGCACGAAAAGGACCCAGCGGTTCTTCATGGCGCGAAACGTTCCTGTAATTTGCGGGCACGCCGCGCGCGCCAGATTGCCAAAAGCTGCGCGCGGCCGAGCATCGACAGCGCCGCGCCGACGGCGATCAGGCCGCCGCCGAGCCAGATCCACCACACCAGCGGCTTCCACCACAGGCGGATCTGGTAGCGGTCGGCGCGCCCGTCGTCGCTCGTCACCGGCTGGCCGAGCACGGCATAAAGCTGCCCGCCCGGCCGCGTCAGCAGCGCCGCCTCGTTGGTCTCGGTCGGCGCGGTGCCCATCAGGCCGGGAAAGGTGCGTGCCTCGGGCTTCATCGTAAAGCGGCTTCCCGACGATGTCGTCGCGACCAGCGTCCCCTCGATCGCGGTATAATTCGGCCCCGCGACGGGCTTCACCCCGACGAACTTCACCGAAAAATCGCCGATCCTGATATCGTCGCCGGGTGCCGCCGCGACCAGCCGCTCCTTGATGAACGCGCTTTCGGCGCCCATGCCGGCGAGGCACACCGCGACGCCGAAATGCGCCACCACCATGCCCCACGTCGGCAGCGGCGTGCGGCGAAGATTGCGTCCCCACAGCGGCGCAAGGCTCGCGACCGCGACGATCCCCGCGACGGTCATCCCGAGCAGCGGCAAGATGCCCACCTTGCCGCCGAACAGGACCAGCCCGAACAGCACCGCGGCGCCCGCGAACAGCGCCAGCGGCAGCCGCGACCACAGCCGCTTCCCGTCATCCTTGCGCCAACTGAGCAACGGCCCCGCGACCATGACGAGGCACAGGATCAGCGCGAGCGGCCCCGCGACCTTGTTGTAATAGGGCGGGCCGACCGAAATCTTCTCGCCCATCGCCTCGGCGACGATCGGATAGAGCGTGCCGAGCAGCACGAGCGCGAGGATCGTCGTCAGAAGCAGATTGTTGATGACGAGCGAGCCTTCGCGGCTCAGCAGCGCGAATTTCTTGCCCTCGGCGACCGTTCCCGCGCGCAGCGCGAACAGGGTGAGCGCGCCGCCGATATAGATCGCCATCAGCACGAGCAGAAAGGTCCCGCGCTCGGGATCGACCGCAAAGCTGTGGACGCTCGTCAAGAGCCCCGACCGCACGATGAAGGTGCCGACCATCGACATCGAAAAGCCGATCACCGCGAGCATCACCGTCCAGGCGCGCAAGGCGTTGCGCGTCGCGGTCACCGCGACCGAATGGAGCAAGGCCGCACCCGCGAGCCACGGCACGAGCGAGACATTCTCCACCGGGTCCCAGAACCACCAGCCGCCCCAGCCGAGCTCATAATAGGCCCAGTAACTGCCCGCGGTGATCCCCAATGTCAGGAAAATCCAGCTCCCGAGCACCCACGGCCGCATCGCGCGCGCGAACGCCGGGCCGATCTCACGCGTGATCAGCGCGCCGACGGCAAAGCTGAATGCGACCGACAACCCGACATAGCCGACGTAGAGCGTCGGCGGATGGAAGGCCAAACCGATGTCCTGCAACAGCGGGTTCAATCCCTGCCCGTCGGGCGGCGCCACCGGCAGCCGTTTGAACGGGTTCGACGAAAAGAGCAGGAACGCGAAAAAACCAAGGCTGAGCGCCGCCTGCGCCGCGAGCGTCGCGACCAGCGTATCCTCGCGCAGCCTTTTCTCGAAAATCGCGATCAACCCGCCGGACAGCGACAGGATCATCAGCCACAGCAGCATCGATCCTTCGTGATTGCCCCACGTCCCCGCGATCTTGAAGATCATCGGTTTCAGGCTGTTGCTGTTGCGCGCGACGAGTTCGACCGACATGTCCGACCGCACGAACAGCGCGATCAGCAGGCCGAAGGCGGCCGTGGTCAGCACGCCCTGCGCAACGCTCGCCGGCCGGACGAGTGATGCGAGATCCTTGGGTCCGCCGCGCAGGAACAGGGTTCCAGCGATAAGCGTAAGGCATGCGAGCGCCGCGGCGATCCAAAGCAGAGCAAGGCCGAGTTCGGCGATCATTGGGCTACACCTCTACCCAACACGCCGTCACCCCGGCGAAGGCCGGGGTCTCGCCGTCTGCGCCCATACGCTCCGGCGAGACCCCGGCCTTCGCCGGGATGACGGAATAGGGTAAGCCGGATCATACCCCCGCCGGCGCTTTCATATTCTTCGGCATCTCGCCCATCTGCGGCGGCATATAGCGCTCGTCATGCTTCGCGAGGATACGATCGGCAACGAACACCCCGTCGGCGCGCATCCGGCCGTCGGCGACCATGCCGCTCTCCTCGCCGAACAGGTCGGGGACAATGCCCTTATATTCGACCGGCACCGACGCCTTGCCGTCGGTCGCGACGAAGCGGATCGTCAGCCCGTCGGCCTGCCGCGCGATGCTGCCCTTTGCGACCATGCCGCCCAGCCGCATCGCCTCGCCGACTTCGGCCTTGCCGCCCTGCACTTCGATCGGCGTGCGGAAATAGGCCGCCTCGTCACGCAGCGCGCTCGCCGCGAGCACGCCCGCACCGCCGATGCCCGCGAGTGCCACGGCAGCCAAAATCAATCTTTGATGCTTCGGTTTCATCGAGGATCCCTGCGCAGCGCATCGCTGCGCTTCTCGGCCTTTTTCATCGCACGCCAGCTCGCCCACAGCACCGCCCCGGTCAGCACGGCCGTGAGCCCATAGGCCGCGGCGACGAACGCCCATTGGCCGCCCCCGCTGATCACCCCCGTCACGCGTCAATCCTCCTCGTCGGCCAATCGCCGCAGCCGCGCCGCGACGCGATTGTCGGCGATGATCCGCCGCATCCGCATCAATACGATCGCCCCGAATAGCAGCGAAAAGCCGAGCACGGTCAAGCCCAGCGGCCACAACAAGGCGCCGTCGATGCTCGAACCGGTCAGTGTGATGCTCGGCCCTTGATGCAGGCTGTTCCACCACACGACGCTGCGGTTGATGATCGGAATATTGATCGCGCCGACGAGCGCATAGATCGCCGCGCCGCGCGACAGCGAACCGCCCTGCCGCTGGCCGTCATCGCCGCTCGTCAGCGCAATGAAGCCCGCGTAAAGGAACAGCAGGACGAGCATCGAGGTCATCCGCCCGTCCCACTCCCACCAGGTCCCCCAGGTCGGACGGCCCCAGATCGATCCGGTCGCGAGGCACAGCGCGGTGAACAGCATCCCCGGCACCGCGATCGCACGCGCCGCGATGCCCGACAAGGGATGGCGCCATACGAGCTGGACCAATCCCGCCACCGCCAGCGACGTCCAGCCGCCCATGCCGAGCCAGGCCGAGGGGACATGGACATAAAGAATGCGCGCGGTTTCGCCCTGCTTGTAATCGCCCGGCACCATCGTCAGCCCGGCGAACGCACCGCCGAGCACGAGCAACAGCCCGGCGCCGAGCAACCACGGCGTCAGCGGCTTGGCGATCGCCAGAAAACGGGTCGGATTGGCATAGGCGTGCATCGGTTTCGCGTCGTCCTTAGGCGAGCCGGAGAAAGCGGTCCAGCGATTTGCCCGGCGCGACCCGGCCCACGCTCTTTGCCACGACAAGCGACAGGATCAACCTCCGGAATGAAGAACGGCCGAATGCGGCCGATACCAGTCGTCGCCCCCGCGAAGGCGGGGGCCGCTAGCGGCCTCACTCGGCGGCGTTGCGTAAACTGACAGCGGCCCCCGCCTTCGCGGGGGCGACGGTTATAGGGAACGCCCGCTCCCCCCCCTAAACCGCCGCAAACTCACCCCTCCGGCCGCGTCCAAATCCAGCTCCCGGTCACCGCCGCGGCGAGCACCGGCAGCATCACCCATGGCCAGGGCGAAAAGATCGCGGCGAGCACGATACTCAGCGCAAAGGCGGCCGTCGCGGCGATCTTGCCCTTGCGGCTGATCGCCCCCTTCTCGCGCCACGCGACGATATGATGCCCGAAATGCGGATGGTTCAGCAGCCAGGCCTCGAGCCGCGGCGACGATCGTGCGAAACAGAAGGCCGCGAGGATGACGAACGGCACGGTCGGCAGCAGCGGCAGAAAGGCGCCGATCGCGCCAAGCCCCAACGACGCCCAGCCCGCGACCAGATAGAAATGCCGTTTCATGCCAAGCTGGCTTAGCGGAAATGAACGTCCGCACCACCCATCAATATCGTCATCCCGAAACGGATTAACCCCGCCCGATCAACTTCTGCGCCATCCGGTCCGCGACAACCGACGCCGGCGTCCCGCTCGCCTTGCTCTCGGCCCAGATTTCGGCCAGCCGGCCCGGGATCTGGTGAATGCGGCTCTCGACTTCCTCGCGGCTGCCCTGCCCCAGATATTCGAGCGCGACGTTGATGATGCCGCCCGCGTTGATCACATAATCGGGGGCATAGACAATGCCGCGATCGTGCACGCGCTGGCCATCGGCGGCGGTCGCGAGCTGGTTGTTCGCGCCGCCCGCAACGATCGGCACGCGCAGCTTGGCGATGCTTTGCTCGGTCAGGATCGCGCCGAGCGCGTTGGGGCTCAGCACATCGGCCTCGACCTCCATGATCGCCGCCGAATCGGCGAGCTCGGCGCCGAGTTCTTCGGCGAGCGCCTTCGCACGCGCCAGATTGACATCGGCTAGGGTCAGCTTCGCACCTTCGGCCGCCAGCCGCCGCGCAACGCCGCCGCCGACGCTGCCGACGCCCTGGATCGCGATGCGGACATCCTTGGCGCTGTCGGTGTTCAGCCCTTCGCGAATCGCCGCCTTGATGCCCAGATAGACGCCGAGCGCGGTGAACGGCCCTGGGTCGCCGCCGGCATCGGCACCGCTCGCCACCGGCAAGCCGCTGACATGCTTCGTCTGCTTGGCGATCTCGACCATGTCGGCGTCGGTGATCCCGACATCCTCGGCGGTCACATAAGCGCCGCCGAGCGAATCGACCGCGCGGCCGAACGCCGCGAGCAGCTCGGGGGTCTTTGCCGCGCCTTCGTCGGCGAGGATCACGCCCTTGCCGCCGCCCATCGGCAGGCCGGCCATCGCATTTTTGTAGCTCATGCCGCGCGACAGGCGCAGCGCGTCGGTGATCGCCGCCGCGCGCTGCGGATAATGCCAGTAACGCACCCCGCCCGCGCCGGGGCCGAGGTGCGTCGAGTGGACCGCGATGACCGCCGTAAGCCCGCTCGCCCGATCGCGGAACATGTGGACATGTTCATGATCGTCGAAATCGGCGAAATCCCAGACAGCAGACATGCGCGGCTCCTCGCATTAGAAAATTACGTATAGACGCAATAATCCAATAGAGATGAAGAGTCACCCCAAATCCCGCATATGCGCAACGATAGAGAAAATGGGGCGATCAACGGGGCTCGAACCCGCGACCTCCGGTACCACAAACCGGCGCTCTAACCAACTGAGCTATGATCGCCACATGCCCGGCGAAACCGCCTGCGACAGCGCGCGGCGATAGGCGCGCCCACCCCCTTCGTCAAGCATTGTTCGCTTGGGAGCAAGCCACTAAAAGCGCGCCATGGCTGGCAATGATCATGTCGACATGGCGACCTCGGACGCCGACCGCACCGCCGACCGGCTCGCCGCGGTCCCCGGCATCCGCCGCGCGCCGACGCCGAAGCTGCAGCAGTTCATGCTGCCCGGCTTTCTCGACCCCGACACCTGCGCCGCGCTGATCGCGCAGATCGACCGCGACGTGCGCCCGTCGACCATCGCCGACCCGAATGGCGACGCAGCCTTCCGCACCAGCACGACCTGCGACCTCGACCACCGCGACCCGCTGGTGATCGCTGTCAACAACCGCCTTCACGACCTGACCGGCATTCCGCTCGAATATGGCGAGCCGATGCAGGGCCAGCGCTACGACGTCGGGCAGGAATTCAAGGCGCACACCGACTATTTCGATCCGCACGGCGCCGATTGGGAAACCTATTGCGCGGTGCCCGGCCAGCGGAGCTGGACGCTAATGATCTATCTGAACGAGCCGGCGGCGGGCGGCGCGACGCGCTTCCTCGCCACCGGCAAAATGCACCAGCCCGAGGTCGGCAAGCTGCTCGCCTGGAACAATATAAGGCTCGACGGCAAAGCGAACCCCGACACGCTCCACCACGGGATGAAGGTGCGCAAGGGCCGCAAATATATCATCACCAAATGGTTCCGCGAACGGCCGTGGCCGTGGGCGGAGGGGGAGCTGGGATGACGGCATAAAAGAGACGTCACCCCGGCGAAGGCCGGGGTCTCGCTCGTGCGTCTCGACGCGCCGATGAGATCCCGGCCTTCGCCGGGATGACGAATTGAGGATTACTTCACCAGCCGATACTGGAAATTCAGCGTCAGCGTGTTCGCGACCTGCCCCGGCTCGACGGGCGTCGCTTTCGCCTCCGCCGCCATCAGCCCGCGCGCATAGGGCATCGGCGGCTGCGGGCCGCCAAAGCTGCCTTCGCTGATCGAGACCAGCTCGACGCCGCGGAAACCGGCCAGCTTCGCATAATCCTGCGCTTTCGCCTCGGCCGCCTTGATCGCCGCGCCGCGCGCGCCGACCAGCTGGGCGTCGGCATCCTTCATGCCGAACCACGGCCCGTCGATATTGGTGCCACCCGCGGCGACCAGCGCGTCGAGTAGCGGACCGATGTCGTCGATCTTGCCCGTGGTCGCGCGAACCGTGTTGCTGACCTGATAGCCGAGGAAGCGCGGCGGCTGGCCGTCGGTGCGGTTGTTATAGTCGTACTGCGGCGACAGGTTGATGCCGCTCGTCTGGATGTCCTCGGCCTTGATCCCGCGCGCCTTCGCTGCGGCGATCAGCTTGTCCATCGCCGCGGCATTGGCGCGCATCGCTTCGACCGCGGTCGGCGCGGTCGTTGTCACGCCGGCGCCGACGGTCGCCTGGTCGGGGCGCGAGCGCACCTCCTCGCTGACGCTGAAGCTCAGGATCGGACCTTGCGTCGTTGCTGCCGTCACCGTTGAACCTCCTTGCTGCGCGACAGCGGGCGCCGCCGCCATCAGGGCCAGACCGGATGCCATAGCTGCGAGCATTTGCTTCGTCATTTCATTCTCCTGCGAACCGGGCTTTCGGTTCATTATGATCTCCGCCCCGTAACGCAGACGGAGCGAACGCGTTCCGGCCTTTGCCCGCTGCGCGCTTGCATCAGGCTGAACGTATCGGTAGCGCGCCGTTCATCATGGCTGCTCCCATTCTCTCCTATGAAGGCCTCGGCCTCGTCCAAGGCAGCGGCTGGCTGTTCCGGGACCTCGACATCTATGTCGGCGAACGCGACCGCCTCGCGCTCATCGGCCGCAACGGCGCCGGCAAGACGACTTTGCTTAAACTGCTCGCGGGGCGCCTCGACCCCGACAAGGGCAAGCGCACGATCGTCCCCGGCACCCATGTCGTGATGCTCGAACAGGAGCCCGACTTCCGTCCCTTTGCAACACTGATGGACTTCGCCATTTCCGGCGACGACGGCCCGCCCGAACATGAGGTGGCCGCCATCGCCGACCAGCTCGGCATCGACATGAGCCGCACCGCCGCCAGCGCCTCGGGCGGCGAGCGGCGCCGCGCCGCGCTCGCCCGCGCGCTCGCGCAGAATCCCGACGTGCTGCTGCTCGACGAGCCGACCAACCATCTCGACCTCGCCGCGATCGACTGGCTCGAAAGCTGGCTCGCGCGCTACACCGGCGCCTTCGTCGTGATCAGCCACGACCGTACCTTTCTCACCCGCCTGACGCGTCAGACGCTGTGGCTCGACCGCGGCAGCATCCGCCGAAAGGAAATCGGCTTCGGCGGCTTCGAGGAATGGAGCGACGCGGTCGCCGCCGAGGAAGCGCGCGCCGCGCAAAAGCTCGATTCGAAACTGCGGCTCGAGGCGCACTGGCTCGAACGCGGCGTCACCGCGCGGCGCAAGCGCAATCAGGGCCGACTCGAGAAGCTCAAGGAAATGCGCGCCACCCGCGCCGCGATGATCGGCGGCCCCGGCGTCGCCAAGCTCGGCCTCGCTAACGACGATGTGCGCTCGAAATCGGTGATCGTCGCCGAGGACGTGTCGAAAAGCTTCGGTGACCGCACGATCATCAAAAACCTCGACTTCCGCGTCCAGCGCGGCGACCGCATCGGCATCGTGGGTGCCAACGGCGCGGGCAAGTCGACCTTGCTCAAACTGCTGACCGGCGAGATCGAACCCGACAGCGGCATCATCACCCTCGCCCCGACGCTCGACGGCATCATCATCGACCAGCAGCGCAGCCTGATGTCGCCCGACAAGACCGTCCGCGACATCCTCGCCGACGGCGGCGACTGGGTCGAGGTGCGCGGCGTCAAAAAACATATCCAGGGCTATCTCAAGGAATTCCTCTTCGACCCCGGCGTCGTCGAGGCGAGTGTGGGCGCGCTCTCGGGCGGCGAACGCTCGCGCTTGCTCCTTGCGCGCGAATTCGCCCGCGAATCGAACCTGCTCGTCCTCGACGAGCCGACCAACGACCTCGACCTCGAAACGCTCGACCTGCTCCAGGAAGTCATCGCCGACTATGCCGGCACCGTCCTGCTCGTCAGCCACGACCGCGACTTCCTCGACCGCACCGTCACCGTGACGCTCGGCCTCGACGGGTCGGGCAAGGTCGATATCGTCGCGGGTGGCTATGCCGACTGGGAAGCGAAGCGGACCAAGCCGAATGCCGCCAAAACCAAGGCATCGGGCACCGCGCCGCCTCCGCCGCCCACAGCGCGCAAGAAACTGAGCTACAAGGACCAGCGCGACTACGACCTGCTGCCCGCCCGGATTGAGGAGATCGAGACGGAGATGGCGGGGATCGAAACCGAGCTGTCCGACGGCGCCCTGTTCACCCGCGACAGTGCGCGCTTCAACGCCCTCACTGCAAAGCTGGACACGCTGCGTGAAGAAAAGGCGACGGCAGAAGATCGCTGGCTCGCGCTGGCGGAAGAAGTCGAAGCGTTAGGGTAAACGGCGATCGCCAGCTTCGACGGCGGGGCGGCTTAAGCATGGGGAGCTACCGTTACGATAGTGAGCTGATTTCTCCTCCCGCAAGCGGGAGGGGCGAAGAAAGGTCAGCTTCCGGTCGTTTCCTGCCATTTCGTCACCCCGTCCCGTAAAACCCCGCCAGCCGGTCGAGCGCCAGCCCCAGCACCAGCTTGCCCGACCGCGCCGGCCAGCCGAGCCCCTTCTCCGCGCAGCCGATCCCCTCGCCCGCGCAGATCACCCGCCAGCAGATATCGGCGAGCCCCGGCCCTGCCGCGTCGAGCGCCGCGTGAAAGCGCCGGTGCGCATCGATCCGGGCGAGCGACGCGTCGGATGCGGGCGCGCCGCCGCGGCTCTTTCCCGGCGGCGCGGCATCCCAGCGCATCGTCACCCGCGCCGACAGCCCCGCGCGCTCGTAATCGCTGCGAAGCCGCTCGCCCGCCCCGAGCTGCGCCGGGGTGAGCATTCCGCGTGACGCGAGCCAAGCGATCGGACTCTCGGCGACATTCACCGTTACATGCCGCATCACCTGCGGCCCGGCCTTGCCCGGATCGACCCGGTCGTCAGGATGGATGCGCGTTTCGAGGCGGCGTGCGGTCATGCGATTCTCCTTTGCTGCACGCCGGGCTTGACACTGGATTATTTTGTAGGAAAGAGGAAACCGATTTGGTTATTCGAGGGCCGTCCACATGATCAATAGCATTCGCTCCGTCCGCCGCGCCAAGGGCCTGACGCTCGAGGAGGTCGGCCAGCGCTGCGTCCCGCCGACCACGGCGCAGACGATCGGCCGCCTCGAAACGGGCACGCGCACCCTGTCGCTCGGCTGGATGAACCGCATCGCCGCGGCGCTCGGCGTCGACGCCGCCGAGCTCGTCCAGCTGCCGCAGGATACGCAGCTCACGATCACCGCGCTGCTCGGCGCCGAGGGCGCGCAGGCGCCGACGCGCGTCGAGCAGGCGCTCACCGCGCGCCCGGGCGAGGATATGGTCGCGGTGCGCGTCACCTCGTCGATCGGCGATTATCGCGCGGGCGACGAAATCTGGTGCCGCCGCATCGAGGGCGACTGGGCGGGCGTGCTCAATCGCGATCTGCTCGTGCCACGCCCCGCCGGCCGTTTCTTCTTCGCGCGCCTGCTCAACGTCGACGGCGAAAAGCTGCATCTGCTCCCGCTCGGCACCGGTCAGCGCCAGCAGGTCGTCAGCAATCCGCCTTGGGCGGCCGTCGCCGTCCGCCTGCTCCGCACGCTATAACAGCATTCCGTTCGCCCTGAGTTTGTCGAAGGGCCGTCCTTTTTCTCTAAACGCGCAAGGAAGAACGGTGCTTCGACAAGCTCGGCACAAACGGCGGCGAGGTCGGGCATGAATCAGCCCCTCCGCGTCCTCAGCATCGCGACGCTGTTCCCCGACGCCGCGCGGGCGAACTTCGGCCTGTTCGTCGAGAAAAGCCTGCGCGCGCTCGCCGCACAGCCCGGGATTGAACTCACCATCGTCGCGCCGGTCGGCCTGCCGCCCTTTCCGCTGTCGCTGCACCGGCGCTACCGCGCGCTTCGCGGCCTGCCGCGAGCCGAGCAATGGAACGGCGTCACCGTCCTGCGCCCGCGCTTCACGCTGATCCCGCGCTACGGTGTGCGCTTCAATCCCGCGCAGATTGCGCGCGGGGTCCTCGCCGCGGTGCGCGATCGCAAATTCGACGTCGTCGATGCGCAATTCTTCTACCCCGACGGCCCTGCCGCGATGCGCGTGGCCCACGCGCTCGGCCTCCCCTTTTCGGCGAAGGCGCGCGGCGCCGACATCAGCCATTTCGGCCATGGCCCCGCGACAAGATCGCAAGTGATCGAAGCCGGCGCCAGGGCCGCGGGTCTGCTTGCGGTATCCGAAGCGATGCGCGGCGACATGGCGGCGATCGGCATCGACCCGCAAAAGGTCGCGGTCCACTACACCGGCATCGACACCGCGCGCTTCCACCCCGGCGACCGCGCGGCGGCCCGCGCCGCGCTCGGCATGGGCGATGCGCCCGCACTCCTCACCGTCGGCGCGCTCATCGCGCGCAAGGGGCAGGCGCTGGTGATCGCGGCGCTGCCCGCGCTGCCCGGCGCCCACTACTGGCTCGCCGGCGCCGGCGAGGAAGAAGCCCGCTACCGCGCGCTCGCCCGCGAACTCGGCGTCGAAACCCGCGTCCATTTCTTCGGCCCCGTCGCCAACGCCGACCTGCCGCAGCTCTATCGCGCCGCCGATGCCGTCGTCATGCCTTCGGCGAGCGAGGGCCTTGCCAATGCGTGGGTCGAAGCGCTCGCCTGCGGCACGCCGATCGTCATCAGCGACGCCGGCGGCGCCGCCGAACTCGTTAGGTCACCGCTCGCGGGGCGTATCGTCGAGCGCACGCCGCAGGCGATCGCCGAAGCGGTGCAAGTGCTCCTCGCCACCCCGCCCTCTCCCGCCGACGTCGCCGCCAGCCTCGGCGGGCGTTTCGACTGGGATCGCAACGGCCGCGAGCTCGCCAATCATCTGCGTCGCTGTGCCGGGGTCTAGATACGCCAACGCCGGCCCGCTCGCGGAGCGGACCGGCGCGGGTTATTCCTGAATGCCGACGATCAGACGACTGCGCCGTCGTCCTTGCGCTCGACGCGCTCGCCGCCCTCGATCCCCGCGACGGTGCGCGGCACAAAGCTGTGCGGACCGACCTTCAGCCACACCAGCACCGGCGTCGACATCAGGATCGACGAATAGGTGCCGACGAAGACGCCGAACAGCATCGCCGCGGTGAAGCCGAAAATGACGTCGGGGCCCATCACCAGCAACACGCCAAGCGCGAGCAGGATCGACACGCTGGTCATCACGGTGCGCGCCAGGGTTTCGTTGATGCTGAGGTTCAGCAGCGGGACGATGTCCATCTTGCGATATTTTTTGAGGTTCTCGCGAATACGGTCATAAACCACAATCGTGTCGTTGAGCGAATAACCGACGATCGTCAGCAGCGCTGCAACGCTGTTCAGGTCGAATTGCAACTGGGTGATCGCGAAAAAGCCGAAGGTCAGCGCAACCTCGTGGAACAGACGGCCGAGCGCGCCGACCCCGAACTGCCATTCGAAGCGGATCCAGATATAGATCGAGATGCCGAGCATCGCGAGCGCAAGGCTGATCGCGCCGGTGCGCAGCAATTCTTCGGACACCTTGCCCGACACGGTTTCGACCGATCCGGTCTTCGCGGTCGGGAACGCCTTCTGGATGCCGGCGACAAGCTGCTGCCCCGCGCGTTCGGCCGCGGCCTTGTCGCCATCGGGAAGCGCGGTGCGGATCGACACCGCGCTGTCCGACCCGAATTGCTGGATCGTCGCCTCGCCGATGCCGATCTCGCGCACGGCTTCGCGAATATCCTCGATCGGCGGCATTTCCTGGGTGAACTCGACGCGAACCGACTGGCCGCCGACGAAGTCGATGCCAAGGTTCAGGCCCTTGACCGCCACCAGCGCGATCGAGACCACGACAAGAAAAAAGCTCATGAAGGAGGCGAGCTTGCGCCACTTCAAAAAGTCGTAATTGGTGTCGTCGGGGACGAGTTTGAGCAGGCGCATCTTTCGCTCCCTCCTTTAGATATTGATCGACGTCGGGCGATTGGTCCGCAGCCAATGGGCGACGAACATGCGCGTGACGGTAACTGCGGTGAAGACGCTGGTGACGATCCCGATGGTCAGCACCACCGCGAAGCCCTTGATCGGGCCCGAACCGAACCAGAACATCAGCGCCGCGGCGATGACATTGGTGACGTTGGCGTCGAAAATCGCGCGGCTGGCCTCGGTATAGCCGAGTTCGACCGCCTGGAACGGCCGCCGCCCGCGTTTCAATTCCTCGCGGATACGCTCGTTGATCAGTACGTTCGCATCGACCGCCGCGCCGACGGTCAGCACGAAGCCTGCGATGCCCGGCAAGGTCAGCGTCGCATTGAATGCCGCCATGATCGCGATGATCAGGAAGACGTTGAAGACCAGCGCGAGGTTCGCATAGCCGCCAAAGCGGCCATAGACGACGAGCATCAGCGTCAGCACCGCCACCGTCGCGATGATCCCCGCCAGCACGCCCTTTTCGATCGAATCCTGCCCAAGTTCGGGCGAAACGGTGCGCTCTTCGACGACCGTCATCTTCACCGGCAATGCGCCCGAACGCAGAGAGATCGCCAGCGCGTTGGCGCTCGCGACGCTGAAGCTGCCCGAAATCTGCGCGCTGCCGCCCAGGATCGGTTCATTGATCGACGGCGCCGACAGCACCTTGCCGTCGAGCACCATCGCAAAGCGCTTGCCGACATTCTGCGCGGTCACCTTGGCAAAGGTGCTCGATCCGCCCGAATCGAAACGAATCGAAACGACCGGCTGCCCGGATTGCGGGTCATAGCTCTGCTGCGCGTTGATCAACTGCTCGCCGCTGATCATCACTTGGCGGCGCAGGACCTCGAACGGCGCGCCGCTGCCCTCGCCCTCGGCATAGGGGACGATTTCGCTGCCCACCGGCACGCGACCAGCAGCGGCTTCGGCCGGGTCGGCATTGGTGTCGACCATGCGGAATTCGAGGCGCGCGGTCTTGCCGATCAGCTCCTTGAGCGCGGCCGGATCCTGCAGGCCAGGGACCTGCACAACGACGCGGTCATTGCCTTCGCGGATGATCGTCGGTTCGCGCGTGCCGAGCGCGTTGACGCGCTTGTCGATGATGTCGCGCGCCGTATCCATCGCGTTCGCGACCGCCTGCGCCTGTCCCGCGCTCGTCGGGGTCAGCACGATACGCTGCGAATCGACGACATTGATATTCCAGTCGCGCTGGCCGGTGAGGCCCGCACCCTGCGTCTCGCTGAACAGTCGCTCGCGCGCCTCGTCGAGCTGCGCCTGATCGCGAACGAGGAAGCTGATCCCGCCGCCCGCATTCGACAGCTCGCCGATCGCGATATCGTCGTCGGGACCGCTGTCGCCGCGCATCGCGGTGCGTACGGTCTTTTCCATATTGGTAAGCTGCGTCTTGCGCAGATCGGCGATATCGGCCTCGAGCAAGAGGTGGCTACCACCGGCTAGGTCGAGCCCCAGGTTGACCTTCGCCTGCGCAAAGCCCGGCAGGCTTTCGAACGCCTTGGTCGGCAGGAAGCTGGGGATGGAAAAGAGAATACCGAGCAGCAGGATGATGCTGATGCCGATGGTCTTCCAGCGCGGGAAATCGAGCATAGTCTTGAGGATCCGATAGCAAGAGCGGGGGCCGCGGGAGAGCCGGCCCCGCCGCGTCAGTCGTTGGCGGGCTTGCCACCGGGCTGCAGGACGTCGGCCAGGGTCGACTTCACGACCTTGATCTTCACCCCCTGTGCGATTTCGACATCGACGAAATCATCGTCGACGCGCGTGATCTTGCCGACGATGCCGCCCCCGGTCACCACCTGATCGCGCGGCTTGACCGCCGCGACCTTGGCGCGATGTTCCTTCGCGCGCACCTGCTGCGGGCGGATCAGGAAGAACCAGAAAACCGCGAAGATCAGCAGATAGGGGACCAGCATCAGGAAACCGGCAGCCCCGCCGCCCGATCCGGCCGCCTGGGTCAGAAGCAATTGCGTCGACATGGATGAAAAACTTTCGTTACAGGCAGCGCCCGATCCCCTCCGGAGCGAGCGCGCAAATATGGCGCGGCGCCTATCATGCAGGGGCCTTGCGCGCAACCGGTCGTGCGCCCCTCCCCCGTGGCAAGCGCGCCCGAAATGGGGTCCCGGGCGGCGAGATCAAGCCCGTGGCATCGATCGGGTCGAAAAGCCGCCATCGCGGCTTGCATCCCCCGCCAAGGCGCGCTAGGGGCCTCGCCTGCCCAATCGGGCCGGTCGGGACGTAGCGCAGCCTGGTAGCGCATCACACTGGGGGTGTGGGGGTCGGAGGTTCGAATCCTCTCGTCCCGACCAATTTTACCGGCAGGAACAGCAAAGCGCAGGGATGGCGAAAGCCACCCCTACCGCCATGCGCGCGGGCCGCGCACAGCTATGCAAGATTTGCACCCGACCGCGGGGAGTTGGCAGCTTCACGACGAACGTCTGAAAAGGGGTGGGGAGCTGTCGTCCAGATCCTCCCCTTTTGCGCAGCAATGGGGAGGTGGCAGCCCGCAGGGCTGACGGAGGGGTCGACGCCGTCAGGCGTCGGTGCAAGGCCAGACCCCTCCACCAAGCGATCCTGATCGCCACCGCTTGAGCATCGCGATACAGCGCACTACGAGCGCCCGCATGGAATTTGCTCCCGAAATCTTCGCCTTCCTGATCGCCGTCGCCTTTCTCGCGGGGACGATCGACGCGATGGCGGGCGGCGGCGGCCTCCTCACGATCCCGGCGCTGATGGCCGCGGGCGTGCCGCCGGTGTCGGCGCTCGCGACGAACAAGCTGCAAAGCACGATCGGCACCGGATCCGCGTTTGCGACCTTCTGGCGCGCGGGGCATGTCGACCTCCGCCGCTTCGCCTGGCCCGCGACCGGCGCCTTTGCCGGCTCGGTGCTAGGCGCGACGGCGGTGCAATATGTGGGCTCGGATTTTCTCGCCGCTTTCGTGCCCATCCTCCTGATTGCGATGGGGCTTTATTTCCTGCTCGCACCATCGATGAGCAGCGTCGACCGCCACGCGCGCACCGGCCCGCTCGGCCTCACCCTCATCGTCGCCGCGCTCGGCTTCTACGACGGCTTCTTCGGTCCGGGCACCGGCTCGTTCCTGACGCTGACGCTCGTCGCGCTCGGCGGACTCGGGCTGGTCCGCGCGATCGGCAACACGAAACTCCTCAACCTCGCGACCAATATCGCGGGCCTGCTCGCGATGATCGTCGGCGGCCACGTCCTCTGGCTGCTCGGCCTGTCGATGGCCGCCGCCAATGTCGCGGGCAATCAGCTCGGCGCGCGGCTCGCGATCCGCTTCGGTGGGCGCGGGGTGCGGCCGCTGCTCGTCGTCATGTCCTTCGCGCTCACCGCGAAGCTGCTCGTCGACCCCGCCAATCCGCTCTGGAGTCTGTTTTAGGACTCGCCCTCGCCGTCGCCCTCAGCCGGCGGCGGCGGCGCGGCCCGCATCTTGCGGGTGGCTTGCATTTCGGCCTTGTCGACCGCGCCATCGCCATTGGCATCGGCGCGCTTGATGAAGGCGTCGATCTTTTGGGGGCTCTTCAGCGTCGCGTCGCCCCGCCGTTCGGCACGCATTTCCATCATCTTGGTAATTTCGGCCTTGTCGAGCTTGCCGTCGCCATTGGCGTCCATCCGCTCGAACATGCGCCCGCCGCCCTGCGGCGGCTGCGCGGCGGCAACGGCCGGCAGCGCCAGACCCAGCGAAGCGACAATCCATATAGCTGTCTTCACGTCATTTCCTCTCGAATGATGCGGCGAACCCACCGCGACGCCCCGGCGTCAACCCAATGACGGCGCGATGTCGCAAAATTGTCCCAGCACCGCTCGGACCGTCACGGTTTCAGCACGACCTTCCCCACCACCGCGCGCCGCTCGAGCATTGCAAAGCCCTCGCGCCAGTCGGCGAGGTCGAGCGCGGCGTGGACGTGCGGTCGGATCTTGCCTGCATTCGCCAGCGCGTCGATCGCCGCGACATTCTCCGCCCCGCGCTCGGGAAAGCGCCGGCCATATTCGCCCGCGCGCACGCCGACGACCGAGAATCCCTTGATCAGCGGCATATTCACCGACACCTCGGGAATCCGGCCCGAGGCAAAGCCGACGACGAGCAGGCGTCCCCCAAACGCGATGCAGCGCGTCGATTCGTCGAAGACATCGCCGCCGACCGGATCGAAGATCACATCGGCGCCCTTGCCGCCGGTCAGCGCCTTCACCTCCTCGCGGAACCCCGCCCCCGCCGCGATCACCGCATCGGGCGCATAAAGCCGCGCGACCGCGTCGCGTTTTTCTTCGCTGCTCGCCGCCGCGATCACCCTTGCGCCCAGGGCCTTCGCCAGATCGACCGTTGCCAGCCCGACGCCCCCCGCCGCGCCATGGACGAGCAGCCACTCGCCCGGTTCGATCCGCGCGCAGCGGATGAGCGCGACATAGGCGGTCAGATAGGCGACCGGATAGGCGGCCGCCGCCTCCCAGCTCAAACCGGGGGGTTTCGCGCGCAACGCGCTGGCAGGAACGACGGCATATTCGGCCATCGCGCCAAAGCGATTGCCGCCGACGACCGCGTCGCCCGCCGTCCAGCCGGCCACCTCCTCGCCCACCGCATCGACCTCGCCCGCGAACTCCAGCCCCGACACAAAGGGAAGCTCGGGCTTCAGCTGATAGCCGCCCGATGTCATCAGCAGGTCGGGAAAATTCACGGCCGCCGCGCGCACGCGCACCCGGACTTCGCCGGGTCCGGGCACCGGCATCGGCAGTTCGGCCAGTCCCGCGCCGCCATGGTCGGGGAGCAATTCACGCACCTGCAAAGCCCGCATCGCGAAAAAGCCTTTCCTACAATATTCCAATATGGCTCGTTCTGCTCATTCAACCAACCAGAAGGAGCGAATCATGCCAAGACCCGACCCACTAGCCAGCGACGCCGACGCGTTGATCGACGCCGTCATCGACCGCGAAGGCCGTTATGTAAACCACCCCGCCGATCGCGGCGGCCCAACCTGCTGGGGCATCACCGAAGCGGTGGCGCGCGCCGAGGGCTATACGGGGAACATGCGGGACCTCCCGCGCGCCGATGCCGCGTCGATCTATCACCGCCTCTATTGGCTGCGTCCCGGTTTCGACCGCGTTGCGCTGCGCGCCGCGAAGATCGCCGCCGAACTGTTCGATACCGGCGTCAATATGGGCACTGGCACCGCGGCGGGTTTCCTTCAGCGCGCGCTCAACGCGCTCAACCGCGCCGCGCGCGATTATCCCGACATCGCGGTCGACCGCGAAATCGGCCCCCGCACCCTGTCGGCGCTCGACGGCTTTTTGAAAGCGCGCGGCAGGGGCGGCGAAACCGTCCTCCTCCGCGCGATGGAGGCGCTGCAGGGCGAACGCTACATCGCGCTCGCCGAGCGCCGCCCGAGCCAGGAAGCCTTTCTCTACGGCTGGCTCGCGAACCGCGTCGGCGACGCAAACCCCTGATTGGGCGCGCATAGGAGCGTCAACTTAGTCAACTTTCAAAGGATATCGATATGAGCATCATCGAAGGCCTGATCGGCCCCATCGCCAAGCTGATCGACAAGATCATTCCCGATCCCGAAGCGCGCGACCGCGCCAAGCTCGAACTGATCAAGCTCGAGGGCAGCCAGGAAATGGAGGCGATCCGCACCCGGATGACTGCGATCGTCGCCGAGGCGAACAGCGCCGACCCGTGGACCAGCCGCGCGCGGCCGAGCTTCCTCTACGTCATGTATGCGCTCTTGCTCTGGGCGATCCCGATGGGCCTGATCGCAG
Organism: Sphingopyxis sp. LC363; assembly: GCF_000756385.1. Classification (GTDB taxonomy): domain Bacteria; phylum Pseudomonadota; class Alphaproteobacteria; order Sphingomonadales; family Sphingomonadaceae; genus Sphingopyxis. The sequence goes on along the minus strand of NZ_JNFC01000012.1, from coordinate 193,262 downwards.
CCGCGCGGCCCGACATGGCAAAGGGCATCGCCGAGGGCATGAATGCCTATCTCGCGGGTATCCCCGAACCGCTCTACGCGCTCTTCGGCACGGGGTATCTGGGGTATACGGCTGCCAGAGCTTGGGGGAAAGCGAAGGGGGTCGAAAGCTAACACCCACATCCGTTCGTGCTGAGCTTGTCGAAGCACCGTTCTTCTTCTGAACATCGCAAAAGAAGGAACAGCCCTTCGACAGGCTCAGGGCAAATGGATTCAAAGATGGGTTTACTCCACCACCCCCGCCAAATTCGCGAGCGAGCTATTGAGCCCCGCTTCATGATCCTTCGCCGAAATCCCCGGCGGCACATGGTGCGCGTCGATCGTGACCAGCGTGCCGCCGCCCTTGCGCGACAGATACCAGTGCATCGCCATCGTTCCCGAAAAGCGCGGATCGTCGGACTCGAACTCGACCTCCCAGACGATCAAACGCCCCTCGTCGAGCGTCGGGATATGCACTTCGACGACATCGCTGTCGTCGTCGCTCTTGGTCTCGACATCCGGGTCGTCGAAGGTGAGCCGCAGCCGGAATCCGCCGCCCGCGCGCAAGTCGCAATGCTCGAACGCGCCCGTCGCGCCCTCGGGCGGCAACCAGCGCGCCAGCTTGTCGGCGCTGGTGAAGGCCGCGAACACGTCGACCAGTGGCGCCGCGATCAGCCGCTCGGCATGATCGGTGCGCCGCGTCTTCTTGGTGGGTTTCAAGTCCGTCGGCTTCAGGCGAGCGCGGCTTTGACCGCCGCAACGGCGTCGTTCGCCGCGCCGCCGTCGGGACCACCGCCCTGCGCCATGTCGGGACGGCCGCCACCACCCTGCCCGCCGAGCGCCGCGACCGCGGCCTTGACGAGATCGACCGCGCTATGGCTACCCGTCCGGTCGTCGGTCACCCCGACCGCGACCGAGGCGCGACCGTCGTTGACCGCGACCAGCATCGCGACGCCGCTGCCGACCTGTTTCTTGAGGCCGTCGACCGTGCCGCGCAATTCCTTGGGATCGAGCCCGTCGACCACCTGCGCGAGGAACGCGACATCGCCGACCTGCTCGACCGCGGGTCCGGCAGCCGAACCGCTGCCGCCGCCCCCGGAACCGCCGAGGGCGAGCGCCTTCTTCGCATCGGCGAGCTCGCGCTCGGCCTTCTTGAGCTGCTCGGCGAGCGCCGCGACGCGCGCCGGCACCTCGTCGGGCGAGGTCTTGAGCGCCGCCGCTGCCGCTTTCAGCGCCTCGTCGCGGCCGTTCAGCCACTGCCGTGCCGCCTCGCCGGTCAGCGCCTCGATGCGCCGCACGCCCGAGGAGACCGCGCTTTCGCTCACGATCTTGAACAACGCGATGTCGCCGAGCGCCCGGACGTGCGTCCCGCCGCAAAGCTCGACCGAATAATGATGATCGGCCGCCGCACCCATCGAAAGCACGCGCACTTCATCGCCGTATTTCTCGCCGAACAGCGCCAACGCCCCCGCCGCAAACGCGTCGTCGGGCGTCATCAGCCGCGTCGACACCGCCTCGTTGCCGCGGATCTGAGCGTTCACCTGCGCTTCGATCTCGGCGATCTCCTCGGCGCTCAGCGCCTTGGGATGCGAGAAGTCGAAGCGGAAACGATCCTCGGCGACCAGACTGCCCTTCTGCGTCACATGCCCGCCGAGCTGGTTGCGGAGAGCGGCGTGCAGCAGGTGCGTCGCGCTGTGGTTGGCGCGGATGCGGTCGCGGCGTTCGGCATCGACCGTCAGCTGCACCGTGTCGCCGACCTTCAGCGTTCCGGCTTCGAGCTTCGCCTGATGCGTGTGCAGGCGGCCGAGCGGCTTGCCGGTGTCGCTCACCGACGCCTTCGCGCCTTCGAGCGTCGCGATCGTCCCCGCGTCACCCATCTGGCCGCCGCTTTCGCCATAGAAGGGCGTCTGGTTGGTCAGCACGACGACCTCGTCGCCCGCCTTGGCTTCGTCGACCGGCTTGCCGTCCTTGACGAGGCCGATGACCGTCGCTTCGCCCGCTGTCGAGGTATAGCCGGTGAACTCGGTGCTGCCGTTGGTCTCGGCGAGGTCGAACCAGATTTCGTCCGACGCCTTCTCGCCGCTGCCCTTCCACGCCGCGCGCGCCGCCGCCTTCTGCTGCGCCATCGCCGCGTCGAAGCCGGCGCGGTCGACCGTGATATCCTGCGTGCGCAGCGCGTCTTCGGTCAGATCGTAAGGGAAGCCGAAAGTGTCGTAGAGCTTGAACGCGACATCGCCCGCCAGCGTATCGCCCTTGCCCATGCCCACCGTTGCCTCGTCGAGCAGCTTCAGCCCCTTGTCGAGCGTCTGGCGGAACTTGGTTTCCTCGCGTTCGAGCGTCTCGGCGATCAGCGGCTGCGCGCGGATCAGCTCGGGATAGGCGGCGCCCATCTCGGCGGTCAGCGACGGCAGCAACCGGTGCATCAGCGGGTCTTTCGCGCCAAGCAGATGCGCGTGACGCATCGCGCGGCGCATGATCCGGCGCAGCACATAGCCGCGTCCTTCATTGGACGGCAGCACGCCATCGGCGACAAGGAAGCTCGATGCGCGCAGGTGATCGGCGATCACGCGGTGGCTTGCCTGCGTCGCGCCTTCGGCGGGCACGCCCGTCAGGTCGACCGACGCCGCGATCAGCGCCTTGAACGTGTCGGTGTCGTAATTGTCGTGGACGCCCTGCATCACCGCGGCGACGCGCTCGATCCCCATGCCGGTGTCGATGCTCGGCCGCGGCAGGTCGACGCGCTCGCCCCCCGGCATCTGCTCATATTGCATAAACACGAGGTTCCAGATCTCGACGAAACGATCGCCGTCCTCTTCGGGCGAGCCTGGCGGGCCGCCCCAGATATGGTCGCCATGGTCATAGAAGATTTCGCTGCACGGCCCGCACGGCCCGGTGTCGCCCATCGACCAGAAATTGTCGCTCGTCGCGATACGGATAATCCGCTCGTCGGGCAGGCCGGCGATCTTCTTCCACAGGTCGAACGCCTCGTCGTCGGTGTGATAGACGGTGGCGGTCAGCTTCTCGGGAGCGAGGCCCCAGGTCTTGGTGATCAGCGTCCAGGCATGGTGGATCGCCTGTTCCTTGAAATAGTCGCCGAAGGAGAAATTCCCCAGCATTTCAAAAAATGTATGGTGCCGCGCCGTATAGCCGACATTGTCGAGATCGTTATGCTTGCCGCCGGCGCGCACGCACTTCTGCGCCGACACCGCGGTGCTGTAGGGGCGCTTCTCGAGCCCCGTGAAGACATTCTTGAACGGCACCATGCCCGCGTTGACGAACATCAGCGTCGGGTCGTTATACGGCACAAGCGGCGCCGACGGCTCGATATGGTGGCCCGCTCCCCCGAAATAGTCGAGGAAAGAGCGGCGAATGTCGTTGGTCGATGTCATGCGCGCGATCTAGTGCGGAATGGCGCGTTTCTCAAGCGCGATACGCGCGGCAGCCGAACGCCGGTGAGCGGACCCAAATCGGGTTCGGGGTCAAAAGGCGGTCGCGATGCCCTTGCCCAGATAGCAGGGCAGTTGGTGCAGCACGTCGGCCTTCGGCACTCCGTCTTCGATCAGGTCGGGCGGCACTTCGGACGTGTCGATGCGCACGACCGTCCAGCCGGCGCCCGGCGCGGCGCGGTGGACGACGACATAGCCGCAGTCCATCGTGCCGTCCTTGCGGTCGCCGCGAAAATCGAAGGCGGCATAGAGTCCCGCGGGCTGACCGGCGGGATCGAGATACCAGCTGAGGCGCAGCGGGCGGATTTGCCCGTCGGCCCACAAGGTTTCCCGCTTGCGCAGGTTCATTTCCCATTCGAGCCGCGGGTTCGATGCCTGGAACGACAGGCGAAACATCGCATAGGCGGCCGCGAAATCGCGCTTTTCGAGCGCGAGCGTATATTCGGCGAACCGGTCGACGGCGCCTTCCTCGTCGGACGACGAAGGCTGGAACGTGACGCCCTCGGGAGCGACGACCTCGCGCTCGACCTCGGGCGCGAGCGTCGGCGGCGCCGCCACAGCCGCCGGGGTCGCCGCCATCAAGGCCGCGCCGGCGAACAGCACGCAGCCCCGAAGATCAATAGCCATAATAGGCGCCGCCCTTTTCGCGCGCGCGGCGCCATGCCGGCCGGTCGTGGCACGCGCTCACAAAGGCGGCGAGTTTGGGATAGCGCGGTGCCATGCCCTGCATGATCGCGATTTCGGCGGGGAAGCTCAGCATGATGTCGGCCGCCGACAAATCGTCGCCGATGAAATGACCATTTTCGCCGACGCGGCTTTCCATATAGGCGAAATGCGCGTCGAGCTGCTGCGCGATGCGCGGCTCGAGCGGCGCCGCGGCTTCGCCGAGCCGCGCGGTATAAAGCCGCAGCAGGATCGGCGTCATCGCCGACCCTTCTGCGAAGTGCAGCCATTCAAGGTGGCTGATATGGGCATCGCTGCCGCGTTCGGGAACCAGATGCCCGCCGCCGTGCCGCTCGCAGAGATATTCGGTGATCGCGCCCGATTCGGTGATGACGCGGCCCCCACCGCCGGAGGCGGAATCGTCGAACGCCTCGATCACCGGCGACTTGCCAAGCGGATGCACCGCGAGCAGTTCGGGCGGGGCGAGATTGGTGACCGGATCGCGGTCGTAATATTTGATTTCGTACGCCGCGCCGATTTCTTCGAGCAGCCACAGGATGCGCTGCGAGCGGCTGTTGTTGAGGTGGTGGACGATCAGGCTCATGGGCTTTCCTTTGGATCAGGGCCGATAGGGGCCGTTGCGGTCGATCAGCGCCGCGAGTTCGCGTACGAGTTTGGCGCCGAGGATGGCGGTGACGCAGCCGACGTCGCGGCCGGGATGCAGCTCGACGATGTCCGCCCCGACGATCGGCGCGGTCTGTTTGTGCAGCACCGCGAGCAGTTCGCGAACCGTCAGTCCGCCGGGCTCGGGATGCGCCACGCCGGGCGCGGCCGACGGGTCGAGGCCGTCGAGGTCGATCGAGATATAGAGCGGGCCGCCCAGAACCGGGACGCGGTCGGGCGAGAAATCGGCCATCGGCACGATTTCGACACCGAAGCGCGCCGCCTGTTCGCGGCAATGATGGTTGAGGGTGCGGATGCCGACCTGCACCAGCCGCTTCGCGTGGCCCGCCTCGCAAATGCGCGCGAAGGGCGACGCATGGCTGCGCGGGTTGCCGGCGAAATCGTCGTAGAGGTCGGGGTGCGCGTCGAAGTGGAGGATCGTCACCGGTCCGTGACAAGCGGCAGCGGCCTCGACGAGCGGGAAGGTGACGGCGTGGTCGCCGCCGAGGGCGAGCGGAATTTCTCCATCTTCGCGCACATAAGCGATGTGGCGGCGGATCATTGCGTCGTCCTGCGCCGTGTTCTCGGTGAGCGGGAGATCGCCGTCGTCGGTGAGGGCGATGTCGGTCCCGATTTCGCGGCCGAGCTCGCTCGCCATATTGCCGCGGTCGCACCACAGCGCCTCGCGAATTGCGGCAGGAGCGGCGGCGGCGCCGCGTTCGAAGCTGCTGTTGATGTCGGTGGGCAGGCCGAAGAGGCGGATCGCGGGCATGCGCCGCTTGTAGCCGCTGCCAAGGTCCGCGCAAGGATCAACGGCGGGCGGGCCGACCTGCTTGGGAGGGGGAGAGCGCAGGTCAAAGGGGCTGGTGGCCCGCCGCCGTCGGCCGGCTGGTTCGAGCAAGGCGAACCGGCCGGAAACAACAGGATCAGATGTCGTCGTCGCCCTCGTCGTCGGGGCCGGCCATCATTTCCTCGGCCACTTCGTCGGTGCGGCCGCGGATCGCGGCTTCGAGCCGCTCGCGCAGTTCAGGGTTCTCGGTCAGGAAATTCTTCGCATTTTCGCGGCCCTGCCCGATGCGGATCGAGTCATAGCTGAACCAGGCGCCCGACTTCTCGACAAGGCCGGCCTTGACGCCGATGTCGAGGATCTCGCCGATCTTCGAAATGCCCTGCCCGTACATGATGTCGAATTCGACCTGCTTGAACGGCGGCGCGACCTTGTTCTTGACGACCTTGACGCGGGTGGTGTTGCCGACGATCTCGTCGCCATTCTTGATCTGGCCGGTGCGGCGGATGTCGAGGCGGACCGAGGCGTAGAATTTGAGCGCGTTGCCGCCGGTCGTAGTTTCGGGGTTGCCGTACATCACGCCGATCTTCATGCGCAGCTGGTTGATGAAGATCACCATGCAGCGCGAGCGGCTGATCGAGCCGGTGAGCTTGCGCAGGCTTTGCGACATCAGACGCGCCTGCAGGCCGACATGGCTGTCGCCCATTTCGCCCTCGATTTCGGCGCGCGGGACGAGCGCGGCGACCGAGTCGACGACGAGCACGTCGATCGCGTTCGAACGCACGAGCGTGTCGACGATTTCGAGCGCCTGCTCGCCGGTGTCGGGCTGCGACACGATCAGCTCGTCGATATTGACGCCAAGCTTGCGCGCATAGACCGGGTCGAGCGCATGTTCGGCGTCGACGAAGGCGACGGTGCCACCGGTCTTCTGCGCTTCGGCGAGCGTGTGCAGCGCGAGGGTGGTCTTGCCCGAGCTTTCGGGACCGTAGATTTCGATGACGCGGCCGCGCGGCAGCCCGCCGACTCCGAGCGCGATGTCGAGCCCGAGCGAACCGGTCGAGATCGCCTCGACCTGCATCGCTTCCTTCGAGCCCAATTTCATCACCGAGCCCTTGCCGAACGCGCGGTCGATCTGCGCGAGCGCGGCGTCGAGCGCCTTCTGCCTGTCCGTGTTGTTCACTGATTTCCCCGATTCGACGAGTGACAATTGTCCGGCCATTTGCCGTCCCTTTCCAGCTCTAGAGCGACAGCGGAAGCATCGCAACGCCCGAACCATGTGCCATATTTGTTCTCATGGAACAAGAGGGGAACAAAATATTATCGCTTGGATATCGTCGCCCCCGCGAAGGCGGGGGCCGTTGCCGGACTCGCACTTCACCGCCGGACAAGCCTCCAGCGGCCCCCGCCTTCGCGGGGGCGACGGGCTATTGCGCCCCAAATTCCTCCAGCGCCGCCTCGATATCGCTGATCCGGAAAGGCTTGGTGATCAGCGTGCGATGCGCGTGCGCGGGCGGAATGACGTCGCCTCCGCCCGAGGTGAAGGCGAAGGGAATATTTTTGGCGGCAAGCGCGTCGGCGACCGGCCAGCCCTTTTCGTCGCCGAGGTTGATGTCGACGAGCGCGCCGCCGAGCGGTTCGGCGGCGATGAGCGCGAGCGCTTCCTCGTTGCTCGTCGCCTGCGCTGGTTCGGGCAGGTCGAGCGCGTCGAACATGTCGGCGAGCATCATGCCGATCAGCACATCGTCCTCGACGAGCAGGATGCGATGGTTACTGACCATTCGGCACCCGATGCGCGGCGTCGTCGAGCGCCGCCGAAGTCGCCTCGGCGAGCTGCGCGACCGAAAAGGGCTTGGGCAGGAAGGCGACGTCGTCGATGTCGATCGACTGACGCAGTTGTTCCTCGGCGTAGCCCGACATGAAAAGGACGGGCAGGTCGGGGCGCCTGGCGCGCATCGCGCGCACCATCGCCGGGCCGTCCATCGTCGGCATCACGACGTCGCTGATGATCAAATCGACCTTCTCCATCTGCGCAAAGCGTTCGAGTCCCTCTTCGCCCTGCGAAGCGGTGACGACCTTATAACCCGCACGGGTCAGCGCACGTTCCGCGACCGCGCGCACCATATCCTCATCCTCGACGAGCAGAATGGTCCCGGTGCCCCACTGGCTCTTCTTCGGCTTGGCCGGCGGTGGCACGACCGAAGACGTATCGCCCCCGGCGCGATGGACGGGCAGATAGATCGAAAAACTCGTCCCCTGCCCCGGCTTGCTGTCGGCGAAGATGAAGCCCGCCGACTGCTTGATGATGCCATAGACGGTCGAAAGCCCGAGCCCGGTCCCCTTGCCGACATCCTTGGTCGTGAAGAAGGGTTCGAAAATCTTGGGCAGCACATCGGCGGGAATGCCCGTGCCGGTGTCGCTGACCTTGAGCGCGCAATAATCGGCGGGCGGCATGAATTCATTGCCCATCTGGCGCACGTCGGCCGCCGAGACCGGATAGGTTTCGATCGTCAGCGTTCCGCCGCCCGGCATCGCGTCGCGCGCATTGACCGCGAGGTTGATGATCACCTGTTCGAGCTGGCCCGGATCGGCGCGCACCGCGCCGAGCCCGCGGCCATGATGTACCGAGAGCTGGACGGTCTCGCCGATCAGCCGCTTCAAAAGATGCGACACTTCGGAGATCACGTCGGGGAGCTGCAGGATTTGCGGCCGCAATGTTTGCTGGCGCGAGAAGGCGAGCAATTGCCGCGTCAGGCTGGCGGCACGATTGGCGTTGCTGCGGATCTGTTGAATATCATCATAATCGCTGTCGCCCGGCGTGTGGCGCATCAGCATCAGGTCGCACGCGCCGAGCACCGCGGTCAGGATATTGTTGAAATCATGCGCGACGCCGCCCGCGAGCTGGCCGACCGCCTGCATCTTCGACGCCTGCGCGACCTGACGCTTGAGGCGCGATTCCTCGCTCGAATCCTTCAGGCTCAGGAGCACCGCGGCCTCGCCCAGCCCGCGCACGCCGACGACGCGCATCGACACCGGATCGCCGCTCTGTCCCGCGAGGCGGATCGACAGGTCGCCGCCGACCTGCTGCCCGCTGCTGTGGCGGCGGATCATGTCGGCGAGCGGCCCCTTGTCCTCACCCACGACGATGTCGCCGGGGTAGCGCGGCATTTTACCCTCGGGCAGGCTCGCCGCGCGGACGAAGGCGCGGTTCATGTAAAGGAAGCGCCCGTCGCGATCGACCATCGCGAGCCCGAAAGGCAGCAGCGACAGCAGGGTTTCGACATAGGTCTGTGCGGTGCCACGGTCGGTCGGGCCCATTTCCTCGTCGAGCAGCGCGAGCAGCATCGGCGTGTTGCTGTCGGCGGGGGCGAGCGGGATCTGGATCAGGCGCACCGGGGGCGCGCGGTCGCCTTCGCGCGCGAAATAGAGCGCGCCGGCATCGTCGAGGCGGATCATCGGCGCGACGTCGCGGCCGGCATAATGAACCGCGTCATCCTCACCCAGCGCGCGGAGGAGGAAAGCCTGATTGGCGACGCGCAGCCGCCCTTCGGAGCTGACGAGCGCCGCCATCACCCCCGAATGACCAAGCGTGCGCCCCGCGGGACCGTCGAGATGCCGGCCGATTTCAGCGACGAGATCGAGCCGTTCGAGCGCCGAGAAGCGCCAGACGAGATAATCCTCCGACTGTCCTGTGCGCGTCACCTGCGCACGCAATTGCAGCGGGCCGATCGCGATATCTTCGGCATATCCCTCGCCGTCGCGCCACGCGACGCGGCCGGCATTTTTCAGCTCTTCGGCGCCGCGCCCTTCGAGCGGCAGGCCCGGCGGCGTCACGAAGCCATTGAACCATGTTCCGAACAGGTCGTTCGCGCAGACCATCCGCCCCGCGCGGTCGGTCACTGCGATCGCGACATCGTCGTGACTGACCGCCTGGCGCAGCATCGTCCAGTCGGGCGCGACCGCCTCCCCCGACACCGCCGCGGGGAACAGGCGGCGCGCGAGCAGCACGCCACCCACAGCAACGGCAAGCCCGGCAAGGAAGCCCGCCGCCAACACCATGTCGCGCGTCGCCCAGAACAGCAATGCGGCGGACAGCGCAGCCAGTCCGCCGAGTATCGCCTTGTCGACCGGCGACAGGCTGGCCGGCGTTGACAGGAGCCCGGCGGGGCCCGCTCCCCTGATGACATCACCATCAGCGGAGGGCAGGCTTTGCACGGTCAACGGCTGTCTTTCCTAATGGCGCATCACCAGATGCGGACGCGGTCCTTGGGCGCCAGATAGAGCTTCTGGCCTTGCTTGATCTGATAGGCCTTATACCAAGGGTCAAGATTGCGCGAGACCCAAGTCCGCTGGATCGAGGGCGAATGCGGATCGGTCGTGATGCGCTGCGACAGATTCTGTTCGCGATAATTGCGGCGCCAGACCTGCGCCCAGCCGAGGAAGAAGCGCTGGTCGCCGGTCAGCCCGTCGATCACCGGCGCTTCCTTGCCGCCCAGCGACTTTTTATAGGCGTCGTAAGCGATCGTCAGGCCCGCGAGGTCGCCGATATTCTCACCCAGCGTGAAGGTGCCATCGAGCTTTTCGCCCGGCAGGACTTCATAGGCGTCATATTGCGCGACGAGCGCCTTGCCCGCCGCCTCGAACGCCGCGACGTCGGCGGGGGTCCACCAGTCTGCGAGCTTGCCGGTCTCGTCATATTTCGCGCCCTGATCGTCGAAATGATGGCTGATTTCATGGCCGATCACCGCGCCGATGCCGCCATAGTTGATCGCATCGTCGGCGTGCGGATCGAAGAAGGGCGGCTGCAGGATCGCGGCGGGGAAGACGATCTCGTTCATCCCGAAATTGGCATAGGCGTTCACCGTCATCGGGGTCATTCCCCACTCCCAGCGGCGGATCGGGCCGCCGAGGCGGCTGATATTGTCGTCGTGCGCGAACTGGTTCGAGCGGAGCGCGTTACCGAACAGGTCGCCGGCCTTGATTTCGAGCGTGCTATAATCTTTCCAGCGGTCGGGATAGCCGATCTTGGTCGTGAAATTGGCGAGCTTCTTCTTCGCCTTCACCTTGGTTTCGGGCTGCATCCACGTCAGGTTGGTAATGCGCGTGTCGAGCGCGGCAAGCACATTCTTGACGAGTATGTCCATCGCCGCCTTGGTTTCGGGCGGAAAATATTTCGCGACATAATCCTTGCCGACGGCCTCGCCCATATTGCCCGTCGTGAAGTCGACCGCGCGCTTCCAGCGTTCCTGCATCTCCGGTGTGCCCGACAAGGCGGTGCCGTAGAAGGAGAAAGCCTCCTGCGCGACGGCGTCGGGCAGCACGCCCGAGAAGCCGTCGAGGCTGCGCACGACCAGCATGTCGCGGATCACGCCGATCGGCGCATCGGCGAGCAGCTTCGCCTCGCCGGTGAAGGCGCTCGGCTGCGACACGAGGATCGAATCCTCATTGACGCCGACGCCGCGGATGAAGGTCGCCCAGTCGAAACCCGGCGCAGCCTGCGCCAGCTCGGCGATCGTCATCTTGTTATAGACTTTGGTCGCGTCGCTGCTGTCATTCTTGTCCCAGTGGACGGTCGCGACCTGCTTTTCGAAGTCATAGATCGCCTTGGCGCGCCCCGCGGCGTCCTTTTCGCCCGCGAGCGTCAGGATATTTTCGAGATGCTTCAGGTATGCGGCCTGCAGCTTGGCGTTCCGCTCATTTTCCTTCAGGTAGAAATCGCGGTCGGGCATGCCGATGCCGCCCTGGAACATCGTATAGATGTAAACCTCGGGATTCTTGTCATCCTGCCCGACATAGCCGCCGAAGAAATGCTGGACGCCGCTGCGGTCGGCTTCGGCGAGCAGCCCGGCGAGGCCGGCCTTGTCGACGGCACGGATTTTGTTCAGCCAGGGCTCGATGGGCGCGAGGCCCTTTGCCTCGACCGCCGGCGCGTCGAGATAGGAGGCATAGGCGCGCCCGATCATGCTGTTCGGGTCGGCCTTCGCCGCTTCGAGGATTTCCTGCGTGCGCTTCTGCGACAGGTCGGCGAGCGCGGTGAACATGCCGTAATTCGACTTGTCGGCCGGGATCTGGGTGTTCTTCGCCCAGGTGCCGTTGGCATAGGCATAGAAATCGTCACCCGGCTGGACGCTCTTGTCCATGCCCGAAAGATCGAAGCCGAAGTCGCCGATTTCAGGCTTGGCATCGGTTTGGGCGGCGGGCGCGGCCTGCTCCCGTGCGGTGGCCGGGACGGCGGCAAGCGTCAGCGCGCCAAGCGCGGCGGTCGCCAGCAGCGGCGAAGAGAGTTTCAAGCGAATCATGATATTCCCCGATTATCGATTTGAAGCGACGATCCGCGCCGTCGAAAAACGCCGCGGATCAGCGATGCAACAGCTATAGGCCCCGTTTTCGGGGCGGTTCAACCGGCGGCCGTGTCGCTCGTCGATGCCTCAAGTCGTTGGTCGCGTGCGCGCGCCAGCTTGCGCCGCCAGCGGAGGCGGATCCAATTGTCCCAGAACAGGGTCGCGAGCACATAGCCTACCGCCGCCGAGACGACCGAGATCACGAACAGCCCCGCAAGCATTGCAGGCGCGGCGTCCGAAAACACCCAGCGCACCCACTCGCCCGCCGACGCGCCATGCTCGATCATCGCCGAAAAGGTCGCGCTGTTGGCGTGAAGCCCGAACAGCCAGTCGCCGAGCCACACCGAGGCGAGGATGATGAACGGCGTCGTCACCGGGTTCGAGAGGAAGGTCATCGCCGCACCGATCGGAATGTTCGCGCGAACGGGCAGTGCGAGCAGCGCGACACCCAATATCTGCACGCCGGGGATCAGGAAAAAGATGCCGACGAACAGCCCGAGCGCGGTGCCGCGCGGCACCGAGGTGCGCGTGAAGCGCCACAAATGGCTGTGCGCGACCCGGTGCGCGAAGGGCTTGATGAAGCGGCTTTCGAGCAGCTCCTCGCGCGTCGGCGAGTTGCGGCGGATCCAGTTCATCACCGCCGCCTTGTCCCGCCCCTTTTGGTCGCGCTGCTTACCGCCGCTCATCCGCGGTCCTTCATCAGCCGCTGCTTGTCGCGCTTCCAGTCGCGTTCCTTGATCGACTCGCGCTTGTCGTGCGCCTTCTTGCCCTTGGCGAGCGCGAGCTCGACCTTCGCGCGGCCGCGGCTGTTGAAATAGACGCTCAGGGGGACGAGCGTCATGCCCTGGCGCATCACGCCGGCGTGCAGCTTGTTGATCTCGCGCCAGTTGAGCAGCAGCTTGCGCGGGCGCTTCGGCTCGTGATTGAAGCGGTTGCCGTGGCTGAATTCGGGGATATTGGCGTTAATCAACCACACCTCGCCGCCGGTTACCTCGGCATAGCTCTCGGCAATCGTGCCCTCGCCGAAGCGGAGCGACTTCACCTCGGTGCCCTGCAGCGCGATGCCGGCCTCGAACACCTGTTCGATCGCATAGTCGAAGCGCGCGCGCCGGTTTTCGGCGACGACTTTCTTCTTGTCGAATTCGGCGGCGGACTGCGGACGGGCCATGACGAAAGCTTAAATCACTCCTGCCGCGGACAATGCGGCGTCGACGGCGGCGCGCGACGCATCGTTCGCCGGGATGATAGGTAGGCGCACTTCGGGCGAAAACCAGTCGTGGAGACGCGACAGCGCATATTTGACCGGTCCGGGCGAGGTGTCGGAGAACATCGCCTTGTGCAGATCGAACAACCGGTCGTGGAGCGTCAGCGCGCGTGTCCAGTCCCCAGCGGCGCAGGCCGCGGCGAAATCGGCGCAGAGGCGCGGGGCGACGTTGGCGGTAACCGAGATGCAGCCCACACCGCCCATCACCGCGTGCGGAAGCCAGAGGTCGTCGTTGCCCGAGAGCTGGCAGAAATCCTTGCCCGCTCCCGCACGATGCACGGTGACGCGCGCGAGGTCGCCGCTTGCATCCTTGATCGCGACGACGCTCGGGATTTCGGCGAGCTTGCACATCGTCTCGGCGCTGATGTCGGCGACGGTGCGGCCGGGGACGTTGTAGACGACGATCGGCAGGTCGCTCGCGTCGGCGAGCGCCCGGAAATGCGCGATCATCCCCTCCTGGCTCGGCCGGTTGTAATAGGGTGCGACGACGAGCGCGGCGGTCGCGCCGGCGGCTTGCGCGTGGCGCATGTGGCGGATCGCGGTCGCGGTGTCGTTCGACCCGCAACCGGCGATCACGGGTACGCGTCCCGCCGCAGCCTGGATACAGGTGTCGATGACCTGATAATGTTCGTCGAAGCCGAGCGTCGGGCTCTCGCCGGTCGTTCCGCACGGGACCAGCGCGCTGGTACCCTCTTTGATCTGCCAATCCACGAGGCGCGCAAAGGCGGGCGCGTCGAACGCCCCATCGCGGAATGGCGTCACCAAGGCGGGAATCGAACCCGAAAACATGCTCCGCTCCTTTACAACGACCCGTTGCGACCGGTAGAATCCGGCCAGCGCGCCGCTATTGAACGTCTATTCAGCGCCCCGCAAGGAGTTTGGCACTAACATGGCCGTCATGACCACGCTGCCCCGCATTTCCCGCCTGGCCCTCGCTGCGGCCCTCCTGATCCCCACCGTCGCCCATGCGAGCGAACTCACCCCCGAGCAAATGGCCTGGTATCGCGCCCAGATGGGGCTCGCATCGGTATCGGGACCGCCGCCATCGCCCAATTCGGTCGGCGATGCGGTGATGGAGTGGCGCCGCCTGACCGCGAACACCGGCGCGTCGTTCGACCAGCTTTCGCGCTTTCTGATGGCGAACCGCGGCTGGCCCGACGCCGAAAAGCTGCGCACGCGAGCAGAGAAAGCGATCTCGCTCGACAGCTACGACCCCGCGCGCACCCTTGCCTATTTCCAGTCCTATCCGCCGCAGACCGCGAGCGGGCAGCTTCGCTACGCCCTCGCGCTCAACGCCGCAGGCCGGCGCGAGGACGCCAACGCCGCGGTCCGCCGCGCGTGGACGAGCGGGCCGCTCGACGATTATGAAACGAGCCGCGCGCTCAGCATGTTCCCCGGCGCGATCACCCCCGCCGACCATGACGCGCGCATGGACAAGCTGCTGTGGCTCAACGCGACCGCGGCGGCGAGCCGCCAGCTCGCTTACACCTCGCCCGCCAAGCGCAGCATCTTCGCGGCACGGCTCGCGATGCGCAGCGGCGCGGTCGACGCGGCTTTTCAGGCGGCGGCGGTCGAAAGCGCGAACCCGTCGCTGACGCGCACCGACCCCGGCTATATCACCGCGAAAGCGACCTGGCTGCGTGCGTCGGGGCGCGCCGGCGAAGCGCGCGCGCTGCTCGCCGCGCCGCGGTCGCTGGCAAAACCGCCGACCGATGCCGAAGAATGGCTGGAAACCTTGCTCACCAACGCACGGCTTGCCGATTCGGGCGGCGACAAGCTGACCGCCTATAATATCGCGCGCCAGCTCGACGACGCGCTGCCGCCCGGCACCGTCGTCCGCGAAACCCCGCTCGGCGTGCGCGACGATTACACATCGCTCGCCTGGCTCGCCGGGCAGCTCGCGCTGAACGACCTGCGCCGCCCGGCCGAAGCGGTGCGGCATTTTCGCGCCTATGGCGAAGCCGCACGCTCGGCGCAGACGCGCACCAAGGGCTTTTACTGGGCGGGCCGCGCGGCACTGGCAGCGGGCGACCGCACCAGCGCAAACGCGCATTTCACCGACGCGGCGCAGCATTACGACCAGTTCTACGGCCAGCTCTCGCTCGAAAGGCTGAACCGCCCGCAGCCCAAGCCGACGCCCGACCCGACGATCGAGGTCAGCAGCGGCGAGCGCCGCGCGTTCGAGGACGACCGGCTGGTGCGCGCCGCACGCGCGCTCGGCGAGATCGGCGCATGGCGCGAACAATCGGCGTTCCTGCGCGCGCTCGCGCAACAGGCCAGCTCCCCCGCCGACCATGTGCTCGCCGGGCAGCTTGCCAAGCAAATCGGGCGCCCCGACCTGGGCGTGATGATCGGACGCAGCGCGCAGGCGAACAGCCTCGACGCGGTCGAGGTGTCGGGCTTCCCGACGGTGCGCGTGCCGTCGGGCCACGAAAGCAACTGGACCTTCATCCACGCGATCACGCGGCAGGAAAGCCAGTTCGACCGCGCCGCGATCAGCCATGCCGGCGCGCGCGGCATGATGCAGCTGATGCCGGGCACCGCACGCGAAGTCGCGGGCAAGCTGGGGATGAGTTACGACGCGGGATCGCTGACCACCGACACCAACTACAACATGACCCTGGGGTCGACCTATTTCCAGCAGATGCTGCGCTATTATGGCGGCAGCTATCCGCTCGCGGTCGCGGCCTATAATGCCGGCCCCGGCAATGTGAACAAATGGCTGCGCGCCAACGGCGATCCGCGCACCGGCGCGGTCGACATTATCGACTGGATCGAGGCGATCCCGATCTTCGAGACGAAAAATTATGTCCAGCGCGTGCTCGAAAATGCGGTGGTCTATGACACGCTGCGCGACGGCGGCACCGCGCGGGCGAAGGCCCCGCTGAGCTTCTACCTCGGCAAGCGCACGCCGGGGTAAGAACCGCATGGCGGGGGACAAGACGAACATCATCAGCCCTGCGGGCTATGCCGCGCTGCGCGCCGAATATGACGCGCTGCTTGGACAGGAGCGGCCCAAGCTGGTCGAGGTGATCAGCTGGGCCGCAGGCAACGGCGACCGCAGCGAGAATGGCGACTATATCTATGGCCGCAAGCGGCTGCGCGAGATCGACCGGCGCCTGGGCTTTCTTGCCCGGCGCATGAAGGCGGCGCGCGTCGTCGACCCGGCCGAGCAACCCGACAAGAGTCGCATCTGGTTCGGCGCGACGGTCGAGCTTGCCGATGACGACGATGCGCGGCGCGTGGTCACATTGGTGGGCGATGACGAGGCCGAGGCCGGCGAAGGCCGGATCGGCTGGAACAGCCCCCTCGCCCGCGCGTTACGCGGCGCTGCGGTGGGCGATCTGCGCACCGTGCAGCTCCCCGCCGGGCCGAAGGAATGGGAAGTGATGGGGGTCGGCTATCCCACCGCTTGATTTTCGCCCCTATCCTCACGTTCGCCAAACTTACCCAAACGAATCAATGGGGGGAACGACGGCTTTCGACCGATTGCGGACATTTGGCTTTCTCGGACTTCATGTTATCTGCGGAGTATGTCTAGCGTCGTATCAGCCAGCCGTACGAGAACGGGGAGCGCTCGCAGGAAGGCGCGCGCTCACCAGTCGGTGCCGAAACTGGACGGGAGTTTAGATCATGTCGGTGACCCGTTCGGCCAGAGCAGAGCTGCCAAGCAGGCTGCGATTGAAAAGTTCAGAAGCGCTGCGGCGCTCAAAAATAAGGCAGAGTAGCTTCGGGCTTTGCTAGATGCGCGCTACGACGGGAAGCGACCGAACCTAGCCGTCGCCCCCGCGAAGGCGGGGGCCGCTGTCGTTTTACACAATGCCGCTGAGTAAGGCCGCTAGCGGCCCCCGCCTTCGCGGGGGCGACGGTTGTGGAATGTCCGCTCCCCACCCCAAAACTGACATTCCATGCAGCGTTGCGCGCGTCACCATCGACAAAGTGGATGAAGCGCTAACGGCCAATAATCCGATGCCGGGCCGACTATAATGGAGGAAAGATCACGGCTGCAGCAGCGCCGGAATGATCCACACCGCCGACAGTATGATGATCACCGCGATCAACGAAATGGCCAGTACATAGCGGACATTATGTCCCTTTACCCCGCTGCTTGCCTCGGTCTCGGTCACTTCGACATGGTCATCGACGACTTTCATGGTTCGTCTCCCTTTCTGGTTTCTTCAGAACGCGGCCCGTGTGCGGGCGTTCCCGCACGCGGGGCCTGGAGAGAGTTGCCAGAGGGTCTGTAAGCCGGGTTCTGTCCCCCCCTTGCGGGGATAGGCGATCATTCCTCTAGGCGGACGGTTGCCCGAACGCTCAAGCAGTCAACCCGGACGGCGGGGCCGGAACCGACCCTGGATAAATCCGTGCCATCCCTATTCGACCTTGCTCCCGGTGGGGTTTGCCGTGCCGCGTCCGTTACCGTCCGCGCGGTGCGCTCTTACCGCACCCTTTCACCTTTCGCCGGGCCGAGGCCTTTGGCGGTCTGCTCTCTGTGGCACTTTCCCTGAACCGGCCCTTCGGACCGGCCCGCCGGACGTTATCCGGCACCGTGGTTTCCGTGGAGCCCGGACTTTCCTCCCCCGCTTGCGCGGCGGCGATCGCCCGACCCTCTGGCGCGGATGATTATAAGCCTTCCTGCCGAGTTTGACGAGTCAATTGCCCTCGGGCTGCGGCAGCAACAGCGCGAGCAGGATCGCGCGGCATTCGCCGTCGATCGTGCCGTCGATCAGTTCGGGGCGGAAACGCCGCTGGAACGCCACCGTCGCCGCGAAGCCGTCGGTCACGTCATAACCGAAGCGTTCGAGCGCGAGCAGGAAGCCCGCGTCGGTCCACAAGGGATCGGTGAGCTTCTTTGTGGGGCGCGGCAGCGCGAGGCGGCGGCGCGCAAGTTCCTCCCAGGGGAAAAGCTCGCCCGGATCCTGTTTGCGCGTCGGGGCGATATCCGAATGGCCGACGACATTGCCGCGGGTGATCGCGTGGCGGTCCTTGACCATGTGGACGAGACGGACGACCGAGGCGATCTGCGGGTCGGGAAAGGGCACATAGCCCCATTCATGCCCCGGGTTGACGATCTCGATCCCGACGCTCGCCGAATTGATGTCGCTGACGCCGCGCCAGTGC
Source organism: Sphingopyxis sp. LC363 (assembly GCF_000756385.1). Classification (GTDB taxonomy): domain Bacteria; phylum Pseudomonadota; class Alphaproteobacteria; order Sphingomonadales; family Sphingomonadaceae; genus Sphingopyxis. The sequence continues at coordinate 174,963 of NZ_JNFC01000012.1, read as the reverse complement.
GATTTGCCCGCGTGCCAGGCGCGCTTGTCCTCGGGCACCATATGGGTGATCTGGCCGTCCTCGCTGACGACATAGTGCGCCGACACCTTCGCCTCTGGATTGGCAAGCCAATCAATGGCTTCGGCACCGGTCTTCATACCGGTATAGTGGAGAATGATCATCGAAATGGGCAGCGAACGCTCGTCGAAGTTGGGAGACCAGCGTTCGATAAAATCGCTCATGCGCTTTGCGGGTCCATCCTGTTCTTGCCAATCCGTCGATTGCGCCAGCGGGGCGCAAAAAGCAAGGTCAGGCGGCGATCGAGCGCGAATCTGGCCGGCGGACCTGCTGGTCGGCGGGTTCGTAAAGGCCGCGCAGGCGCGGGCTCGCGACGAACTGGTCGGTCTGCCCAAGCACCGTTTCGCCGGCGCCGAGAACGAGGAAGCTTTGCGGCGCCGCCATCGCGCGCAGCCGCGCAAAGGCTTTCTGGCGCATCGGTGCCGAAAAATAGAGCAGCAGGTTGCGGCAGAAAATGAGGTCCGCCGGGCTCGCCAGCGGCGGCCGGTCGGTGAGCATATTCTGCACCGAAAAGTCAATCCGGCGCCTGATATCCGCCTTGGCGAGCCAGCCGCCCTCGGTCTGATCGAACCAGCGCACCATTCGTTGGACGGGCAGCCCGCGCTGAATCTCGAACTGAGTGTAGAGGCCGACGCGCGCGCGGCCGATCGCATGATGGCTGACGTCGGTGCCGACGATATCGACCTGCCACCCCGCCCATTTCGCGCCCTGTTCGGCGATCAGCATCGCCATCGAATAGGCTTCCTGTCCCGTCGATACGCCGCAATGCCAGATCGTCAGCCGGCGGCGCAGCTTGTTGATCTCGCGAATTTGCTCGAGTGCTGTCGCAGCTATCTCGTCAAAAACGCTGTATTCGCGATAGAAATAGGTCTCGTTGTTGAGCATGGCGTCGACCGTATCGTCGAGCAGTGCCCGGCTGGTCGAGGTGACGAGCGCGGCGACCAGCGCGTCGAGATCGGCGATGCCGTGACGCTGCATCACCGGTTTGAGCGACATTTCGATCCGCCAGATGCGGCTGGGCGAAAGCGTCTGCCCGGTGCGCGATTCGAGCACGCCCATCAGGACGCGATAGGCCGATTCGCTGGCGCTGCCCCCCATCATGACTTGCGCCTTCCGGGCAGGAAGCTGCCGAGCATCAGCGCGATCGCGTCAGGATTGAGCGTCACCGCGGCGATGCCCGACTTCGCCACCGCGCCCGGCATGCCCCAGATCACGCAGCTTTCGGGCGCCTGCGCGAAGATCGTTCCGCCCGCATCCTTCAATCGCGCCGCGCCGATCGCGCCGTCACGGCCCATGCCGCTGAGGATCACGGCGATGCCGCCCTTGCCATAGACGCCGGCGACCGAAGCGAGCATCGGGTCGGCGGACGGACAACAACCATTGTCGACGGGGTGATGATCGAGCGCGATTTCGCGGCGCCGGGCGCCCTCGACGACGATCAGATGCGCGTTGCCGGGCGCGAGATAGATAGAGTTTGGTTCGATCGCCATGCCCGCTTCGGCGACGCGCACCCGGCGCGCCGTCATCATCCCGATCTGCTTCGCGTAAAACTCCATGAAGGCGTCGGGCAGATGCTGGGTCAGCAGGATCGGTGCGCTGATCCGCGGATCGAGGTGCGCGAGGAAATTGGTGAAGGCGGGAATGCCGCCGGTCGACGCCGCGACCGCGATGCACTCGATCGGCTGGTCGGTGTCGATCGCGAGCGCGGCCGGCTGCGACGCGCGGCGTTCGGCGGCCGGCACCGGCGCCGGATGGTCCTGCCGGTGGCCGAGCGTCATGATCCGCTCGGTCAGCACATCGGCGAAGCGCCCCGAAAAGCTGCCGCGCCCGGGCTTGGCAAGCGTGTCGCTAGCACCGAGCGCGAGCGCCTCGATCGCGGCGGGGCCGCCCTCAACGCAGTTCGAGGAGAGGATGAGCACGCGGGCCTTTTCGGCGCGTTCCAATATGTGCGGCAGCGCGTCGATGCCGTTCATGCCCGGCATTTCGACGTCGAGCACGACGACATCGACGGGCTCGCGCGAGAGATAGTCGAGCGCGTCCTGCGCCGAGGCGACCGAAGCGCAGATTTTGAGCCCCGCGCGCTGATCGACGATCCGTTCGAGGATGCTGCGAACGACGAGGCTGTCGTCGACGAGCATCACGCGCACGGTGCGTGCGGTTGGCTCCGGGTCCGGTATCAGGGGTTGCGGTTGAGCCACGCGCAGGGTTTCCGGATTCAGGCGATGCCGACGAGCTGCAATTTTCCTTCCAGCGTTTCGCGGTCGAACGGCTTCATCACATATTCGTCGGCGCCCGCCTCGATCGCGGCGCGGATATGGTCGATGCTGTTTTCGGTGGTGCAGAAAACGACGCGCGGCCGCTCGTGATGCCCATAGTCGAGATCGTTGAACGCGCCGAGGAACTCCATGCCGCTCATCACCGGCATATTCCAGTCGAGCAGGATCACGTCGGGCCGATTGGCGCGGCAAAAGGTCAGCGCCTCCTGCCCGTCGGCCGCTTCATCGACGGCAAAGGACATGCTTTCAAGGATATGGCGCGCGACCTTGCGAATGACTTTGCTGTCATCGACCACCAGACAAGATTTCGACATTCAATTAACTCCGACCCCCGGGAATTTGGGATGTTTACCGCCAAGGCGTGTGCAGCCCGTTAATAAACGGCCAGATTCATGCGGCAATTAAGGTAGGCAGCGAGATAAAGTTGGACGGGTCGACGACGAGCAGCGAAGCGCCCTGATATTCGATCACCGCGTCGGCGACGCGCGCCCACCCGGGAAGCAGCTTGCCGGTGATGCGCGTCTCGGGCGCCTCGATAAAACAGACATCCTCGATTTCGTCGGCGAGCAACGCATAGCCATGCTCGGCGACCTCGACGACGATCACCCGCTGTCCCGGCGCCACGGGCACCGCGGAAAGGCCGATGACGACATGCGGATCGACGAGGGTGAAGACGCGGCTGCGCAACGCGAAAAGCCCCGCGACATGCGGCGGCGCACCGGGCACCTCGACCGGAGTGCCGACGGTGACGACCGAATGGATCGCGCGGCTGCGCAGCGCGACGCGCGTGTCGGCGATGCGCGCGACGAGATAGAGTTTTTCCATCATTTGCCCGCTCCCCCGACGCTGCGGCGCATCGCATCGAGCAGCGCCTGGCGGTCGTAGCGATAGACGGTTTCGTCCTCCGGTCCCGCCGCCGCGATCGACGTGCGCAGCCGGATCACCGGCACACCCCCGGCGAGCTGCAAGCAGAGCGCGTCGTCGCCGGTGAGGCAGAGCAGCACGTCAGGCGCCTCGTCGGACGGGTCGCCGTCCGCGATCACCCGGTAACCGGCGCTGCGCAGGATCGGGGCGAGGAAATTGTCGCCCCAGCCGTCGCGATCGTCGGCAAGCCGGCACAGTGGCTGGCGCGGAGTCAGAGCAGTCGCCGCGCCCGCGGCATATTGCTCCATCAGCCAGAAGGGATCGATGAGCTCGACCGGCTCGCCGCCGACGAGCACGACACCGGCGACCAGCCCCGGCGCCGCCGACGGCTGCACCGCGTCGGGCAGGCGGACGATGTCGATCACCTCCGCAATCGGGTAACAGAGCACCGCCTGACCGTCGTAGAGGCGAAGGAGTTTCAGCGTTCCTTGACCCCCAGGCAGCGCCGCAGCATGCACCGGGAAGATTTCGTCGCCGATCTGGGCCTGTATCCGCCCCGCGCTTTCGAACAAGGCCGACACCGGCACTTCCTCGACCCGCTCGATCACCGACAGACGAATGCCGCGAATGCGGGCGTTCGTGTCGCGGAAGAGCAAAAGCTGCGCGGCATTGCGCGCTGCCACCGCCTCGGCTTCGGCTTCGGCGGTCCGGTCGCGGCTGCGGCCCGCCTCGCTCGCATCGATGGCGGCGGCGGCGAGCAGACCCTGAACGTCGAGCAGCAGCACCGGGCGGCCGTTGTCGGGGAGCGTGGTTCCGGCATAAAGCCCGGTCGCCATGATCATCGGCGCGGCGGGCTTGATCACCAGTTCCTCATGATCGTGGATCGCGGCGACGCTCAGCGCATAGCTTTGCCCCTGCCCCGGCCGGACGATGACCAGCGCACGATCGTCGACGTCGTCGCCATCGTGGCGCTCGCGGCCGAGTATGGTTTCGAGGCGGAGCAGCGGATATTGCTCTTCGCGCACCGTCGCCAATTCGCCGCCGCCGACCCGGTCGATACGCACCGTATCGCCGCTTTCGAGCAGGATTTCACGCACCGCACCGCGTGGAATCGCGAAATATTGCCCCGCTGCACGCACCATCAGGCCCGAGATGATCGTCAGCGTCATCGGCACACGAAGCAGGATCGTCAGTCCGCGGCCCTCGTCGTTGCGCAGTTCGACAATGCCGCCGATCTTTTCGACATTCGCCTTGACGATATCCATCCCGACGCCGCGGCCGGAGATGGCGGTGACCTTCGCAGCGGTCGAGAATCCCGGCCGGAAGATCAGCTCGAGCTTTTCCTTCGGCCCCAGCGCGCGCGCTTCGGTCGCGGTCACAAGGCGCGCCGCGATGGCCTTTGCGACGAGCGCATCGGGAGAGAGCCCGCGGCCGTCGTCGCGGATTTCGATTTCGATCTGATTGCCCGACTGGCGCGCCGACACCGAAATGGTCGCCGTAATCTCCTTGCCCGCCGCGACGCGATCCTCGAGCGGCTCGACGCCGTGATCGATCGCGTTGCGGACGATATGGATCAACGGATCGCGGATATTCTCCATCATTTCGCGGTCGAGTTCGACTTCGCCGCCGCTCGTCTGGAAAGCGATTTTCTTGCCCAATTCCTGCGCCAGATCGCGGACGATGCGCGGCAGCGGCGCGAACAGCTTGTCGATCCGCTGCATCCGCATTTGGCTGACCGACTGCCGCATTCCCGCGATCGAATCGGACAGACGGTCGAACGAGGCGATCAGCGACAGGTCCGCCCCCGATTCGCGCAGCATCCGGGCGAATTCGTTGCGCGCGAGCACAATGTCGGTGACGCCCGTCATCACGCTGTCGAGCAGCGGCAGCGGGACGCGGATCGAACGCCAGCTTTGCAGATCGGCGCCAAGATCGTCCTCCCGGCGCAGCGGAACCCCCGCGATTTCGTGCGGGGCATCCGCCTCCGCCCGCTGAACCAAGGCGCCGATGACGTCGCGGTCGTCGCCTGCAGGTTCGCTTCCATCCTGTCCAAGCGCGGCGCACAGCTCGTTCAGCCGGTCGAGGACGCCGAGCACGCCCGTGACGAGCGCGGCGTTCGCGGCGCGGTTGCCGCGGCGCACCTGATCGAGCGCATCTTCGGCGGCATGCGACAGCGCCGTGACCCGCGGCAGGGCAAGGAAGCCCGAGCTGCCCTTGATCGTGTGGACGAAACGGAAAATGGCGTCGAGCTGCGCGCGGTCGGTGGGATCCGCCTCCCACGCGACGATCGCCCCGCCCGCTTCGGCGAGGATTTCCGCCGTTTCGGCCAAAAAGTCGTTCAGCAGATCGTCCATCGCCGTACCGGTGCGCCCCAAAAACTGAGGCTTCACCATGGCCGACAATGGTTAAGGTTGGCTTTACTTGGCCTGCCCGGCGACGGGAAAGCGAGGGGGCAAACCATTGTTTCGCGACCGCTCGGCGCGATCGGCGGGCAATGCGGGGGAACCCTGCCCGCGGCTGCGCGTATTCGGGCACGAGCTGACCGGGAGGAATTTCATGCGATTGAAGATATTTGCGCTGACAGGTGCGGCGGCGCTGGTGCTGACTGCGTGCACGACGAAGGAAGAGCAGGCGCAAGACGGCACGACGAACACCTCCACCGGCGGTGTCGTGCGCGAGGAGGCCAAAGCCGAAACGGGAACCCCGCCGGTCACGCCGATGCCCGCGGCGACGGTCATCCAGTCGCAGCCCGGCCCCGACGGTTCGCAGGTCGACCTGCTTTCGGTCAAGGTCACGGGCGATATCCTGACGGTCACCCTGCGTTGCTCGAGCCCCGAGCGATATAATCGCGAAACGATCCGCGTCGCCCAGGTCAGCGTGATCGACGATGCCACGTCGCAGCGCATTGGCGTGCTGAAGGACAATGAAGGCAATGCGATGGTGTCGAACCTCAGCCGCAGCAGCAGCCCTGATAACGACAATATGATGGTCGATTGCACCTCCAAGCCCGGCGTGATGTGGGCCAAATTTCCGGCGCCGCCGGCCACCAGCCCCACGGTTTCGATCAATCTTCCCGGGGTCGCGCCCTTCGACGGCATTTCCGTCCAGCGATGAAGCGGGCGCTTCTGTCCGTCGCCGCCGCCGCTTCGATCGGTGGCTGTTCGGCGAACGCCCCGGCCGATGCCGCCAACGAGGACGAAAGCCCGACCGCGACGCCGGCTGCCGCCGACCCGGCCCCACCGCCGGCTGGCCCGAGCCTGAGCGCAAAAGTCAGCCCGCTCACGGGCGCGGTCAGCGGGCTTCGGACGCGGGTCACCGACATGGGCACGATCATCGACCTGCCCGCCGACGCGCTGTTCGAATATGACAAGGCCGTGCTGACCCCTGCGGCCGAGGTGGAACTGCGCAAGGCGACCGAGATGATCCGCCGCAGCCCGTCCGGGGCGATCCGGGTGATCGGACATACCGACAGCAAGGGCGATGAAGCCTACAACCAGAGGCTTTCCGAAGCGCGCGCGAAGACCGTCGCGGATTGGCTTCGCGAGCAGGTCGGCGTTCGCCAGCGCGAGTTTCTGGTGTCGGGCCGGGGCGAAACCGCGCCGATCGCGCCCAACGAAAGTGCCGCGGGCGGCGATGATTCCGCCGGGCGCGCAAAGAACCGGCGGGTCGAGCTGGTTGTGCCGACAACAGGCAGCCGATCGTCAGCCCCCGCCGGGTGACGCCGTCGCGGGAGAAGGCCGTCAGCGCCCTCTAAGTACCGCGCCGACGAGCAGCGAGGTCGGCGTCTCGCGCGCCAGCATCACAGTGCCGTCGCTCTGCCGCGCGACCGCCTGCACCAGTACCGCGGGCGCGGTGCGCGAGGTCATGGCGGTTGCGCCTTCGCCTTCGGCGAGGATGCGTTCGACATCGGCATCGAGGAAAATCCGCTCGGCCTCTACGTGCAGCGCGATTTCGATGCCTTCCGCCTGCTTTTCGCAGCCGATATCGAGCCGGCCGCCGCGCACCAGCGCATCGACGAGCAGCAGCGCGAGGTTGAGGATGATCTTGACCGCCGGCTTGGGCAGCGGATCGCTGCCGATCATCCAGTTAAGCTCGATCGCGCGGTCGCCAATGATGCCCTGGATTGCCGATTTGGCTTCATCGGCCGGCACGAGTTCGCCGAAGCCGCCCGCCGAACCGAAGGCAAGGCGAAAGAATTTGAGCTTGTTCGCCGAGGTGCGCGCGCTCTGCTCGAGCAATTCGATGCAGCGCGCCCGCATGTCGGGGTCTTTTTCGTCGGCGAGCAGTTCGAGGCCGTTGGCGAAGGCGCCGACCGGGCTCAAGAGGTCGTGACACAGGCGCGAAGCCAGCATCGAGGCGAAATCGACGCGATCGTCGGACATGGATGAACAGGCTCCCCAGCGCAGTGGCCGGATATTTCCGGCGTGGATCGCTCCTAGGGCAGGGATAGGCGCGAGGGCAAGCTGGTTCCTGGTCCATTCACCTCACTCGCCGTCATCGGGCGCGCGCCTCCGCCCCTTGAAAATCGGTGCCCCGGCCCCATATCCCCAGCGATGTTGGGGGACGACGAGATACTTACCGTGACGCTTCAGGATCGCGCGGCCGGGTTGCGGCTCGACCGGGCGCTCGCCGAAGCGCTCCCATCCCTTTCGCGCGAGCGGTTGAAGACGCTGATCAAGGGCGGCCGCGTTGCCGATGCGAGCGGCACGATCTTGTGGGACCCGTCGGCCAAAGCCGCTGCGCCCGCGACGATCGAGGTTCGCCTGCCCGCCGCGAAGCCCGCGCATAACGTCGCGCAGGACATGGACCTTGTCATCGCGTTCGAGGACGAGCATCTGATCGTCATCGACAAGCCCGCCGGGATGGTCGTCCATCCCGCCGCGGGCAATCTCGACGGCACGATGGTCAATGCGCTGCTCCATCATTGCGCGGGGCAATTGTCGGGAATCGGCGGTGTCGCGCGCCCGGGGATCGTCCACCGGATCGACAAGGACACGAGCGGGCTGATCGTCGCCGCCAAGCACGACAAGGCGCACGAAGGGCTCGCGAAGCAATTCGCCGCGCACAGCATCGACCGCCGCTACCTCGCGATCGCGACCGGGCGCCCGATGCCCGCGAACGGCACCGTCGATGCCGCGCTCGGCCGGTCTGCTACCCACCGCAAGAAAATGGCGGTGGTCGCCGAAGGACGCGGCAAGCGTGCGGTCACCCATTACCGGACGGTCGAACCGCTGAAGAACGCGACGCTCGTCGAATGCCGGCTCGAAACCGGGCGCACCCACCAGGTGCGCGTCCATATGGCGCATATCGGCCATCCGCTCGTCGGCGATCCGGTCTATGGCCGGGCCAAAAAGCCGCTGTCGGAGGTGCTGAAAGCGCGGCATTTCGCGCGGCAGGCATTGCACGCGGCCCATTTGGGCTTTATTCATCCGGTGACCGGTAACAGGATCGCGCTCGACAGCGAACTCCCAGCGGACATGCGGGAACTGATCGATGAATTGCGCGTTTAGGTTTCGAATGAAAATCTATTTTGACCGTGGATGTCAACCGCGGCATATCTCTCCTCTGGAATTTTAGGGAAGACGCTATGGCTAACAAAAGCAACGTTCCGGCAGTGGTGCCCGCGCTCGGCGGTGAGGCGAGCCTGAACCGCTATCTGGCCGAAATCCGCAAATTTCCGCTTCTGACGCCCGAGCAGGAATATATGCTCGCCAAGCGTTTTCAGGAGCATGAAGACAGCGAGGCGGCGGCGCAACTCGTCACCTCGCACCTCCGCCTCGTCGCGAAGATCGCGATGGGTTATCGCGGCTATGGCCTGCCGGTCAGCGAGTTGATCAGCGAAGGCAATATCGGATTGATGCAGGGCGTGAAGAAGTTCGACCCCGAACGCGGCTTCCGCCTCGCGACCTATGCGATGTGGTGGATCCGCGCCTCGATCCAGGAATTCATCCTCCGCTCGTGGAGCCTCGTCAAGATGGGCACCACCGCGGCGCAGAAGAAGCTGTTCTTCAACCTCCGCCGGATGAAGAACAATCTCGAAGCCTTCGAGGACGGCGACCTGTCGCCCGAGCATGTCGCCAAGATCGCGACCGACCTTGGCGTGACCGAGGACGAGGTCGTCAGCATGAACCGCCGCATGGCGATGGGCGGCGACACCTCGCTCAACGTGCCCATGGGCGAGGATGGCGACAGCCAGTGGCAGGATCTGCTCGGCGACGAAGGCCCGCTGCAGGACGAACGCGTCGCCGAAGCGCAGGAACGCGACGTGCGGCATGCGCTGCTCAACGAGGCGCTCGAGACGCTCAACGAACGCGAGCGCCACATTCTGACCGAGCGCCGCCTGACCGACGACCCCAAGACGCTCGAGGATTTGAGCCAAGTCTATGACGTCAGCCGCGAGCGCGTCCGCCAGATCGAGGTGCGTGCGTTCGAAAAGCTGCAAAAGGCGATGCTCAAGCTCGCGGGCGACCGGCGCCTCGTCGGGGCCTGACTGCTCAGAAACGCCGGGCGTAGCCCGCGTAGAGCTGAATGTCGGCGCTGTTACGATTGAGCCCGGCATTGACGCCCATGTCCCATTGGCTGTCGGCGCCGGACTCCCATCCCAGCGACAGACCGGCCAGAGCCTCGGTCGCATGCCCGCCGGGATCGCGGTCGCGGGTCAGCGACAGTTCGGCCGTCGCCGACACCTCGTCCGACAGGGCGAACCCCAGGCCGGCGACCGATCCATAGGCGAGGTGGCGCCCGTCGCCATCGGCATCGACCGCCGCATCGACATGCGGCGAGAGCCCGAGCGAAATCGCGCCGAGTTCGAAACTGACCGGCACGATCAGCCCCGCGCCCCAGTCGCCCGCCCCGACTCCCTCCCCGCCCACCGCCAGCGTGGCGTAAGGCATCAGCGCGGCCGAGAAGCCCGAGCTGTCGGGATTGATGAGATTCTGGCGCAGCGCGAGCGTGACGTCGCCGGTTCGCGTCCATCGCGCAACATCGCCGGTCGGCCGGTCGCGCTCGCGCACATGGCCGAGCATCGTCCAGCCTATCTGGGCTTCGAGCGACGGCGTAAGTCCCGTGCGGAGCAGCGCGCCGCCGAAGGCGAAGCTGTCGGTGCGGCTGTCGGCATCGCGGTCGAGCGTCCAGTCGGCGATCCCGGTCTCAAGCATCGTTGCGCCCGAATCGAGTGTGCAGGCGGGCGTCCCCAGCCCCGGCCGGTCGGGGCAAAGATCGCGGCGCCCATCTTGCCCGAGCGCCGGCACGGTGAAAGTGAGCGCAGCGACGAGCAGGACGGATCGAAGTGGCATCGGAGCCTCTCTTTCGTCGCTTTTCTTTCCGAAACCCGATCGACCTATCAAGCCCGCTTGCCTCGAAACGGCAAGCGGTTAATTTGCCGCCATGGCAACCTCCTCCCGCGCGAAGAAGCGCAAGCTCCCCTGGTATCTCCGTCCGTTCAAATGGCTGCTCTGGTTCGTCGTCATCTCGGTCGTGTGGGTGCTCGTCTACGTCGTCGTGCCGCCGCCTGTGACGCTGACAATGCTGCTCGACAGCAACGGCATCACCAAGGATTGGGAAAGCCTGTCGAACATCGACCGCAACATGGTGCGCGCGGTGATCGCGGCCGAGGACGGCAAATTCTGCAGCCATAAGGGCTTCGACCGCGACGCGATCGAAGAGGCGATCGAGCGCAACGCCAAGGGCAAGAAGCTGCGCGGCGGATCGACGGTCAGCCAGCAGACCGCGAAGAATGTCTTCCTGTGGCAGGGCAGCGGGTGGACGCGCTATGTCCGCAAGGTACCCGAAGTGTGGTTCACCTTCCTGATCGAGACGATCTGGGGCAAAAGGCGGATCATGGAGGTTTACCTCAACGTCGCCGAGACGGGCATCGGCACCTATGGCGTCGAGGCGGGCGCGCAGCGCTATTTCAAGCATGGCGCGGCCAAGCTGACTCCGCGCGAGGCGGCGCGGATCGCGGCGATCCTGCCGCTGCCCAAGAAGCGCGAGGCGATCAGCCCGTCGGGCTTCACGCGGCGTTACGGCAACACGATCACCGCGCGTATCGGCGTGGTGCGGCGCGACGGGCTGGATGCGTGCGTTTATAAATAGCGGTTTCGCCGGGGTGGTTTCCAGTCATTCGTCATCCCGGACTTGATCGGGATCCACCGCGGCGCCGGAGTCATGGACCCCGGATCAAGTCCGGGGTGACGATTATGGGTGGGTCAGCAACCGGCCGCCAACAGCCACGCCTCAACCGGATCGCCGCTAGGCCGGCTTCCAGCTCTTGCGCTCTTCGGCCTGTTTGAGCACTTCGAACGCCGCCTGCCCCGCCGCGAAGCGCTTTGCGGCCTCGGCGTCGCCGGGCTTGACGTCGGGGTGGCATTCCTTGGCAAGATTGCGCCACGCCTTTTTCGTTGCCTCGAAATCGGCATCGGGCTCGAGGTCGAGGATTTCGAGCGCGCGCATTTCGTCGGCGCTGCGGCTGCCGTCGCCCGATCCGCCCCACGCATAATGCTGCGCACGGGCATAGCTGCGTGCACCCTGCGCCTCCTCGGCGGCGCGCGCCGCGGCGTCCTCGGCCGAAAGGCCGGCGAAATAGTCCCAGCCGCGATTATATTCGGCAGCGTGCGCTTCGCAGAAATACCAGCGTTCGGGGCTGTTCGGCGATTTGGGCGCGGGGCAATTGCCGGGGTTGGTGCAGCCATGCCGGTCGCACAGGCGCACCTTCTGCGTCTCGCGCGACGAGCCATAGGCGCGCCAGCGGGGAAAACCCCAGTCGTCGGATCTCTTGGCGCGGCTCATTCCATCCCATGTAGCGGCGGAGGGCCGGAATTGCTAGCCGAGCGGGCCGAAAAACCTAGTCTTTGGGCTTGTACCCAAACGCTTTCGCCGCGAGTTTGACGACCGCCGGATCGCGGTCGGGCGGCGTCATCGGCACCGCCGCCTCGAGCGTTTCGACAATGTGGGTCAGCGCCGCGATACGCGCGGCCTTCTTGTTGTTGCCGTCGATCACCTTCCACGGCGCCCAGCGCGTGCTTGTCTGCGCAAACATTTCTTCGATCGCGGCGAGATAGTCCTTGCGTTTCGACCGGTTGCGATAATCTTCGATTCCGGTCTTCCAGCGCTTCCACGGGTCGTCGAGGCGCGCGGCGAAACGCTCGTCCTGCTCCTCCTGCGTGATATGGACGAACAGCTTGACGAGATTGGTCGCGCTGCCGGTCAGTTGCGCTTCGAACTCGTTGATCTCGTCATAGCCCTTGCGCCATTCGGCCTCGCTCGCGAAGCCTTCGACACGCTCGACGAGGACGCGGCCGTACCAGCTGCGGTCAAAGATCGAAATTTCGCGATTGCCGGGCAGGCGTTTCCAGAAGCGCCAGAGGAAATGGCGCGCCTTTTCCTCGTCGGTCGGTGCGCCGATCGGCCAGACCTCGAAAAAGCGCGGGTCAAGCGACGCGGTCAGCCGCTGGATGATCCCGCCCTTCCCCGCCGCATCCCAGCCTTCGAACATGATAATGCTGCGCTGGCCGTGGATGATATGCGCGGCCTGGAGCCGTTCGAGCCGATCCTCGAGCTCCCCGAGATCGTCGGAATAGTCGCCGTCATATTTGGCGGCGGTTTCATAATCGGAAAGGGCAATGCTCATCCGCCCACCCTAGCGCGCGTCGCCCTTCGCACCAAGCAGGCGATGCGCCGATGTCATTTTCTGGCACAGCACGGACCGATTTAACTGGGCGCGTCCTTATCAGAGAAAATTGGCGAGCAGTGCGGCGACGCGCGCCGGATTCTCCATCGGAATAAAATGGCTATGCTCGGCCCACAGCTCGTCACGCTCGGCGCCGATCGCCGAACCGAGGCCGGTCCAGGTCGGGCTCAATGAAAAGTCGAGTTCACCGCCGCGTTCGCCGGTTGGGGCGCGGATTAACGTCGAGGGCACCGACAGATAGTGCAACCATTCGTGCGGACTGGTGCGCAGCGCGTTCTGATAGACCGATGCCTCCAGAGCCGGTGGGCAGGCCAGCTCGAACCCTTCCCCATTGGCTGCGGGAAGCAGACCATGGGTGCAATAATCGGCGAGCACGTGCGGGTCCCAGCTCGCATAGGGCGGGCGGTCGGCGAAGCGTGCACGCATCTCTTCGGCGGCGGCCCAAACGTTGCGGCGCCGCGCGACGGGATGGCCGGCGGGATCGGGAATCGGCTTGGCACTCTCGCCCTCGTAAAAGGCGGGGTGCATGATCACCGGGTCGATCAGGACGAGGTGGGCGAAGGCGGCGGGCCGCTGCGACGCGAGGCGGGTCAGCACATAGGCGCCCATGCTGTGGCCGCAGCCGACGAGCGGATGGCCGCCGAGGCCGTCGAGCAAGGGCAGCAGCGCATCCGCGGTCGCCGACCAGCTGGCGAGGGTCGCGGGGCGATAGCTACGTCCATGACCGCGATGGTCGGGCGCGATGACGTGCGTGCCCGAAGGCAAGGCCGCAACCACCTGATCCCACAGGCGCGCGTGAAAGCCCGTGGCGTGGAGGAGGAGCAGCGAGGGCCGGTCCGAACGGTCGCCCCACTCGAACCAGCAAATCTCGCCGTCCGGTGTTTCCAGCCGGTGCTCCCGGGGTTCGCTCATCCCTTAGTTCTTCGGCCCGTCGACGAGGCGGATGCTGAGTTCCTTGAGCTGCTTGTCGCTGACCGGCGCGGGGGCGCCCATCATCAGATCCTCGGCCTTCTGGTTCATCGGGAAGACGACCACCTCGCGGATGTTGGGCTCGTCGGCGAGCAGCATCACGATGCGGTCGACGCCCGGCGCCGAACCGCCGTGCGGCGGCGCGCCGAACTTGAAGGCGTTGATCATGCCGCTGAAATTCGCATCGACATCGGCCTGCGAATAGCCGGCGATCTCGAACGCCTTGTACATGATGTCCGGACGGTGGTTACGGATCGCGCCCGACGACAGCTCGACGCCGTTGCAGACGATGTCATATTGCCAGGCGAGGATGTCGAGCGGATCCTTCGTCTCGAGCGCTTCGAGTTCGCCCTGCGGCATCGAGAAGGGGTTGTGGCTGAAATCGATCTTGCCCGTGTCCTCGTCGGCCTCGAACATCGGGAAGTCGACGATCCAGCACATTTCGAACTTGTTCGCGTCGATCAGGTCGAGCTGCTCGGCGACGCGCGTGCGCGCCAGCCCTGCGAGCTTCGCCGCAATCGCTTCCTTGCCAGCGGCGAAGAAGAGGCCGTCGTCGGGGCCGATGCCGAGTTCGGCGGCGAGCGCGTCCATCTTTTCCGGCCCATGGTTCTTGGCGATCGGACCGCCCCATTCGCCGCCCTTGCGCGTCGCATAGCCGAGCCCCGCGAAGCCCTCGCCCTGCGCCCAGCTGTTCATGTCGTCGAAGAATTTGCGGCTCTTCTCGGCGGTTCCCCGCGCCGGGACCGTGCGCACGACGTCGCCCGCGGCGACGATATCGGCGAAGCGGCCGAAGCCCGATCCGGCGAAGTGCGACGAGACGTCGGTGATGATCAGCGGGTTGCGAAGGTCGGGCTTGTCATTGCCATATTTCAGCATCGATTCGCGGTACGGGATGCGCGGGAAGGAACCCGCCGGAGTCACCGACTTGCCGTTCGCGAACTCCTCGAACACGCCCGCGAGCACGGGCTCGATCGCGTTGAAGACGTCGTCCTGCGTGACGAAGCTCATTTCGAAGTCGAGCTGGTAGAATTCGCCGGGCGAGCGGTCGGCGCGCGCATCTTCGTCGCGGAAGCAGGGCGCGATCTGGAAATAGCGGTCGAAGCCCGCGACCATCAGCAGCTGTTTGAACATCTGCGGCGCCTGCGGCAGCGCGTAGAATTTGCCGGGGTGGACGCGGCTCGGCACCAGATAGTCGCGTGCGCCTTCGGGCGACGAAGCGGTGAGGATCGGCGTCTGATATTCGGTGAAGCCTTGTTCGACCATGCGGCGGCGGAGGCTAGCGATGACGTTCGAGCGCAGCAGAATGTTGGCGTGGAGGCGGTCGCGACGGAGATCGAGGAAACGATATTTGAGGCGGATGTCCTCGGGATATTCCTGCTCGCCCGCGACCGGCATCGGCAGTTCGATCGCCGCCGACTGGACCGCCACGTCGCGCGCGCGGACTTCGATCGCGCCGGTGGGCAGATTGGCGTTGGTCGTTTCGGCCGAGCGCGCGACAACGTCGCCGGTGATCGTCACGACGCTTTCGACGCGAAGGCCGTCGAGCGTGGCGAAGGCCGCATCGCTGCTATCGGCGACGATCTGCGTCAGACCATAATGGTCGCGCAGGTCGACGAAGAGCAGCCCGCCATGATCGCGCTTGCGATGCACCCAGCCCGACAGGCGGACATTCTGGCCGACGTCCTCGGCGCGGAGCTGGCCACAATTATGGGTGCGATAGGCGTGCATTTTATCGTCTTTCGATGAATGGAGGAAATCAACTTTAACGTGATTTATGGCCGCGCCTAAGGCAGGTCGGCGCGCCATTTGTCAAGGGTCGAGGCGGTTTCAGCAGGTCAAGCCGAGACCATCGAGCACCTCGCTGCCGAACAGCGCCCGGTGCGCGGGATCGGGCATCAAGCGGCCCTGCGCCGCGCGCCAGCGGCGAAAATCCTCGCCATAATCGGCGGCGACGCGCGCCGCGTCGAGGCGGCAGCTTTTCGCCCAGTGCCGGGTGAAGGCGATCCCCTCGGCATCGAGGCAGTCGACGACGCGGGCATAGGCATCGGCGGTGCGCTGGCTGCGCGGTCCATCGAAATCGATCACCGCATTGTGCGTAAAACGCGCCGGCGCAAGCAATCCCTGCGCGCGCTCCATGAAGCGCACGGTGACGACCGTAGAACCTCCGTGGCGTGCATAGACGGCGCAGATCCGCTCGAACGCGCGGGCGAGGTCGGCGCGGTCGATGGTGACCGAGGCGTTGAACAGGTCCGCCATGGGACGGTGCGTGTCGAGCCCCTCGCCCCAGCTCCCATAGACCGGAGGATCGTCGAGGTTGGGGCCGGCGGCATAGCCCATCTTCATCGCGAATTGGAGGAGCGCACCGCGCGCCCATGGATAGTCGTCGAGCAGCCGTCCCAGCAGGCTGAGTGCGTCATAGCCCGCGCCGAGCTGACCGGGCGTCGCGCGCGGATAGTCGTCGCGCCACGGTTCGCGATAGAGGAAGCGCAGCATCGCGGGCCGCTTGAACGGCTTATAGGGATTGACGATTATCTGGACGAAATCGGGGTCCTGATCGAGCGCATAGGTCGCCGAGAAGCGCCGGAAATCGCCCGCGGCGAGCCAGTCGAGCGCGCCGGGGGCGACCTTGCGCAGATTCTGGATCGGGCGGACGAGGAATCGGGGCACGCTGTCGACGACGAGCGCGGTGATGACGCCGAGCGCACCGACCGGAAGCTGGGCCGCGGCGAAGACATTGTCGTCGCGCAGCGGCGTCGATCCGGTCGCGGCGATGAACGCGTCGCTCATCACGCCACTCTCCGGCTCCACCCAGTGGATGCCGCCGGGCGTGACGACCTGCACCGCGCGTATATGGTCC
Organism: Sphingopyxis sp. LC363; assembly: GCF_000756385.1. Classification (GTDB taxonomy): domain Bacteria; phylum Pseudomonadota; class Alphaproteobacteria; order Sphingomonadales; family Sphingomonadaceae; genus Sphingopyxis. The sequence goes on along the minus strand of NZ_JNFC01000012.1, from coordinate 158,252 downwards.
TGGATACCGCCGCGCGCGATCATCGAGCCGTGGGTGCCGGTTGCCGCGGCCCCCGCGAACGTCTGTCCGTTGCCGGCGCCGCTGGTCCACAGCGAACGGCCCTGTCCCTCGAGCTTGTCCGAAACCTCGTCGACGAGCGCGCCCGCTTCGACGAGCATCAAAGCGCCCGCATCGATGCCCGGGCGGACATCGCTCGCGCCGATCCGAAAACAGCGGTTGAACCGGCGCGTGTGAAGCAGCCAGCTTTGCGACGCGATATTGACGTTCGACGGCGACCAGCCCGCACCGAGCGGGCGGACGCGGCGCTGCGCGGCGGCGGCCTCGGCGAGCCAGTCCCGCACCGCGTTCGCGGCGATCGCGACTTCGTCGCGTCCGCGCTCCGCGTCGCCGCTGCGCAGCGCGAAGCGCGTCGCCGCCTCGCAGGTCCCGGTGCCGTGATAATTGGTCCAGCGGCCTTCGTCGCGGAGTTTGAGGATAGGCATCACGCCACTCCCAGCGGCGGGACGCCAGCGTGCGCGCGCCACGCCACCGTCACCGGGCGCAGGAATCCGGCGGTCGCGATCGCGACGAGCATCTGGCGCCGTGTCGCAAATACACGCACGTCGCATAGTCCATGATCGGATTCGGGTGTGAGGAACGACTGCGCGGCCTGGGCGGCGAAGCCCCAGCCCTTGAGCGTCACGACCATCACCTCCTCGTCGAGCGGCCGCGGATTGGCGATCGAGACGAAAATATCCGCCTGCCCTGCGAGATATTGTCCGAAAAGCAGGATATAACCGAGCGCCGCAAGCGCCCAACCGAGCCACGTCATGCCCCAAATCCCTTCGTTTTTCCTTCGGCCGGCATTCCGGCTCAACGACCCGAAGAGCGCGGGCAATTTTTCCTGCCCGTTCCTTTCAACTAGCTGTATAGGCGCGCTATGCAAGTCCATCCGTTGATCGAAACCAACGCCGCGCTCGCCGAATTCTGCGACCTGATCGGGAACAGCGATTTCATCGCGGTCGATACCGAATTCATGCGCGAAAACACCTTCTGGCCAGAGCTTTGCCTGATCCAGGTGGCCGACCGCGACCATGCCGCGGCGATCGATCCGATGGCGCCCGGCATCGATTTGAAACCCCTGCTCGACCTGCTTGTCGACAATGAGGATATGCTCAAGGTCTTTCACGCCGGCGGGCAGGATGTCGAAATCATCTTCAACCTGACCGGCAAGACGCCGCACCCGATCTTCGACACGCAGATCGGCCAGATGGCGCTGGGTCAGGCCGAGCAGGTCGGCTATTCGAACCTCGTCGAGGCGTGGATCGGCGTGCAGCTCGACAAGGGCGCGCGCTTCACCGACTGGAGCCGCCGTCCGCTCGACAAGCGCCAGATCGACTATGCGATCGGCGACGTCACGCACCTCGCCAAGATTTTCCCGATGATGCTCGACAAGCTGATCAAGACCGGGCGCGGCCACTGGCTCGACGAGGAGATGGAAAAGCTTGCCGACCCCGCCAATTACAGCGTCGATCCCGACAAGGCATGGCAGCGGATCAAGGTACCGACGCGCAAGCTCGACGTGCTCGGCCGGTTGCAGGCGCTCGCCGCCTGGCGCGAGCGCGAGGCGCGGAACAAGAATCTGCCGCGCGGCCGGATCGTCAAGGACGAGACGCTCGCCGACCTCGCCGCGCATCCGCCGAAGGATCAGGACGGGCTCGGCCGCGTCCGCGGGCTGTCGGCGACATGGCGCACCAACGACATCGGCGGCCGACTGATGGACGCGATCACCAACGCCAAGCCGATGTCGAAGGACGATATGCCCGACCGCGCGCCGCGCGGCCCGGGGCTCGGCAAGGAAGGCACGTTGGTCGCCGACCTTTTGAAACTGCTGCTCAAGATCCGGGCGCGCGAGCTCAATGTCGCGGCGCGGCTGATCGCGCGCAGCGACGATCTCGAGGCGCTTGCCGCCGGGGCGCGGGGCGGCATCCAGATGATGGAGGGCTGGCGCTACGACGTGTTCGGCCACGCCGCGCTCGACCTCGTCGAAGGCCGGATGGGCTTTGCCGTCAAGAACGGCAAGCTGGTGATGAGCGAGATCGACGCGGCGACCGCGGCCGAGGTTTAAAGCAGAACGAGCTCGGGTTTGGCATCGAGCGCCTGCGCGAGGACGCGCAGGCGGCGCTCGACCGATTCGCCCGCGAGATGATGCCAGCCGGCCGCCAGACAGAGCCTGAGCTTGCCGTTGACAAGCGCGATCCCGCTCGCCTTGAGCGGCGCCTCGACGCCGCCGGTGAGCCGCTGGGCAAGGCGGATCGCGAGGCCCCATTGCCGCGCGCGGGCGAGCCGTTCCTGCGCGACAAGCGCGCCCATCGCGGGAAATTCGGCGTCGGCGCCGCCAAAGCCCGCGTAAAGCGCGCGCGCGAGCAGGATGCGTCCGGGAATGTCGATGCTGCGCCAATTGCCGTGCAGGCCGATCTCGGTGCCGCGCTCGGCGCGGAAATCGGGGTTTGCCGACCAGGCGACGTCGCTGAGCAGGCTTGCGGCGAGGCGCACGCGGCTGTCGGCCGGTCCTTCGTCGGTAAAGAGCGGCGCGATCCAGTCGGCGATCGCGCGGCCGTGCGGCGCGAAACGCGCGAGGCGGCGGCCTTCGAATTCGGCGGCGACGATCAGCGGATCCTGCGCGCGCGTCTCGGCATCGAGCGCCTGATAGAGCAGTCCTTCGCGCAGCCCCGACGACGAAACCGTCATTTCGGGAACGTCGAGGATGTTGACGAGCGCCGCGAGCAGCGCCGCCGCGTCGGGCAGGGCGGCGGCGCGGTTCGATGCCATGCCGGGGATCGCGCGCAATTCCTCGAAGCTCAGCCTTTTGGTCGCGCGGATCAGGCGGCGGAGCGCGCTGCGCGGCAGCGTATGCTGGTCGAGAACCGCGAGCGGATCCTTGGTGAGTTCGAGGTCCAGACGCGAGAGGGCGCGCCACGAGCCGCCGACGAGATAGAGCGGCAGTCCGGCGAGCCCCTCGCCGGGCCAGCCGGCGGCGCGAAGCATCTTGCGGATCGCGCGCTCGAACGCCTGCTCGCCATCTTCGCGCAGCGCCGGCAATCGCAGCACGCCGAGCGGAAAGGAGGCGCAGCGGCCGACCCGGCCATCTGAAACTTCGGCCAGCTCGAGGCTGCCGCCGCCGAGATCGACCGCGATCCCCCGCGCATCGGGAATCGCCGAAAGGACGCCATGCCCGGCGGCTTCGGCCTCCTCCTCGCCCGACAGCAGACGGATATCGAGCCCGGCTTCGGCCGCCGCGGCGATGAAGTCGCGGCCGTTCGCGGCGTCGCGCACCGCGGCGGTGGCAACGCACTGGATCGTCTTCACATCCATATGCTTCGCGAGCAGCGCGTAACGGCGGAGCGCGACGAGGCCGCGCTCGGCGTCTTCGGTGGCGATGCGTCCGTCGATCGCGAGGCCGCGGCCGAGGCCGGCGGCGACCTTTTCGTTGAAGATCACCGCCGGCGCGCGCGACGGGCCTTCATAAACGACGATGCGGACCGAGTTGGAGCCGATGTCGATGACGGCGGACCGGCTGACCGCTTGTCGGGAGGTGCGCAGGAAGTTCAACCTCTTCTCAATCTTCGCGCATATCGAAGGCCAGCGTCGGCACGTCCTGACGCTTGTGAAGCGCGGTGCCGCGGCCCGACAGCGAAGGGTTGTTCATGAAATAATGGTGCAAGTTGAAAGGTTTGTCACCCGGATCCACGCGCAGGGAGGTTCCGTCGGGTTGCAGGATCCAGCTTTGTTCATTGTCGATGAGGTTCGCGACGAGGACCTGATCGAGGATCTGGTCGTGGACGGTCGGATTTTCGATCGGGATCATATATTCGACGCGGCGGTCGAAGTTGCGCGGCATCCAGTCGGCGCTGCTGATATAGAGCTTCGCCGCGCGATGCGGGAGCGGCGCGCCGTTGGCGAAGGCCCAGACGCGGCTATGTTCGAGGAAGCGCCCGACGACCGATTTGACGCGGATCGTTTCCGAAATCCCCGCCACGCCCGGACGCAGGCAGCAGATACCGCGCACGATCAGTTCGATCGGTACCCCCGCCGCGCTGGCTTCGTAGAGCTTGTCGATGATGTCGGGGTCGACGAGGCTGTTCATCTTGGCCCAGACGCCCGACGGCCGCCCCGTCCTTGCCGCGGCGATTTCGGCATCGATCAGCTCGCACAGATGCTGGCGCATGTTGAGCGGCGACATGGTGATCAGGTCGAGCCGTTCGGGTTCGACATAGCCGGTGATGTAATTGAAGAGCTGCGCCGCATCGCGGCCCGCGCGGGGATCGGCGGTGAAGAAGCTCAAGTCGGTGTAGATGCGCGCGGTGACGGGGTGGTAATTGCCGGTGCCGAAGTGGCAATAGGTGCGATAGCCCTGCCCTTCGCGGCGCACGACCATCGAAATCTTGGCGTGGGTCTTCCACTCGATGAAGCCGTAGACGACCTGCACCCCGGCGCGTTCGAGCTGGTTCGCCCAGAGCAGATTCTGTTCCTCGTCGAAGCGCGCCTTGAGTTCGACGACCGCGGTCACCGACTTGCCCGCCTCGGCCGCCTCGATCAGCGCGCGGATGACGGGCGACTGGTTGCCGGCGCGGTAGAGCGTTTGCTTGATCGCGACGACGTCGGGATCGGCAGCGGCCTGGCGCAGGAAGGAGAGGACGACGTCGAAGCTTTCATAGGGATGGTGGACGACGATGTCCTTCGACCGGATCGCCGCGAAACAGTCGCCGCCATGTTCGCGGATGCGTTCGGGGAAACGGGGCGAATAGGCCGGGAATTTGAGGTCGGGGCGATCGACGTCGACGAGCGCCGACAGCGCCGCGAGACCGATGAAGCCGCCGATCTTGGCGACGATCGCCTCGTGCCCCTGAATATCGGAGCCCAGCACCTCGGCGATTTCGGCGGGCATGTCGGCCTCGAGTTCCATCAGGATCACGCGGCCGCGGCGACGGCGGCGGATCGCGGTGCGGAACAGGCGCACAAGATCCTCGGCCTCTTCCTCGAGCTCGATATCGCTGTCGCGGATGATGCGGAACACACCCAGGGAGCGGATCGTGAAACCCGGAAACAGCAAGTCGCCGAACAGCTCGATCAGATATTCGATCGGCACGAAGGCGCTCGGCTCGCCGGGGACCGGCACGAAGCGCGCCAGCGAAGCCGGGATCATCACCAGTTCGCGAACCGTCTCGCCATTCGTCTTGCGCTGAAGGTCGAAAATGACGCCGAGGCCGCGGTTCGGGATGAAGGGAAAAGGATGCGCCGGATCGAGCACCTGCGGGGTCAGGATCGGGAAAATCTGCTCGATGAAATATTGGCGCAGCGCCCGGCGGAGCGCCTCCTTGTCCGAGCCCGCACCGTGAACGACGATGCCCTGCTCGGCAAGCTGGCGGTGGAGCAATTGCCATTCGCTCTGCTGCTGGTCGACGAGGCGATGCACCTCGGCCTCGATCTCGGCGAGCTGCTGCCCCGGCGAGCGACCGTCGGCCGAAGGATCGTCGATCCCCTGCAGCTGCTGGCCCTTGAGGCCCGCGACGCGGACCATGAAGAATTCGTCGAGATTGCTGCCCGAGATCGACAGGAAGCGGAGGCGTTCGAGCAGCGGATGCGCGGGATTGCGCGCCTCCTCCATCACCCGCCGGTTGAAGGCGAGCCACGAGAGTTCGCGGTTGAAGAAGCGTTCGGGACCGAAGGTCGGGGCCGTCGTCTCGGCGTCATTATCTGCGCGAAGTGGCTGACCTGTTAGCGACATGTATCGGCGTCCTGTCGTTCGAGCAAATCGGGATCGATCAGCCCCTGTGACAGTAATGTTTCACGCGTAAGACGAATGCCAATGCCGCCCTTTTTTTCGAGCGAGGCGGCGTCGAGCGCCGCGACGACGCGGTGGATCATCGCATAGCTGCGTTCCATCCGGGGGACGATATAGGAGGCGACGCCGGGTGCCAATGCCACGCCGCGCTGCGCGAACAGCGCCTCGATCAGGTCGCGCGCCAGGCAGTCGTCGGGCTCGCCGATCGCGAGCACGGGAACGGCGGCGAGGCGCGAGCGAAGGTCGGGAAGCGCGACATTCCATTCGGACGGCGGCGCATCGGCGACGATCAGCAACGGCGTGCCGCTCGCCTGCGCGGCGTTCCAGGCATGGAAAATCTCTTCTTCGGAAACGCTGTTATGCCCATCGATGACGCGGCCGCCGGTATCGCGCGCGAAAAGGCGGCCCATCAGGCTGCGCCCCGAGCCGCGCGGACCGGTGAGGACGGCGGTGCGGACCGGCCAGGTCGCGACATGGCGCAAATAACGCACCGCGTCGGCGTTGCTGGTGCCGACGATCAGCGGGCCGTCGTTCGAGCCGCCCGCGCTCCAATCGAGCGGTAGCGCGATCTGTCCCATCAGCGGCTGATCCTGAGCTGGCCGCCGCCTTCCTGCACGTTGAACCCGCGCGCCGCGAGCGCCGCGCGCAGCGCCGCCATATCGCCGCGGAAGGTCACGCGCATCACCGACATGCCGCCGAGCGCGAGGCTGGTGGTCGAGGCCGACTGGACGCCGGCGACGCCGGCGACGGCGCGCTCGGTCGCGGTGACCGAATCGACGTCGGGCGAGCTGTACTGCACCGTGAAACTCTGCACGCCCGCCGCAGGCGCGGTGGATACGCTCGCGTCGATCTCGCTGGGCAGTATCTCTTCATCGGTCGCGATCTCTTCGGGCAGATCTTCCCTTTCGACCGGTTTTTCGAGCACGAGATAGGTGTCGGTCTTGAGAATGCCGGCAGTCAGCGCGTCGGTATAGATACGGTCCATCCGCGCGACCGCCTTTTCCATCATGTCGGGCAGCGCCGCAGGGCTGGGACCGGTCATCGTGAAGCTGGAGATCAGCTTGCTGTCGGGGCCGAAACGCGCGGTGAAAATGCCTTTGATCGGCCCGCCGGGATAGGAATATTCGACGCGCGCGATCGGCGTCAGCACGTCGGCGGCGCCATATTGGTCGAGGATCACACGCCACCAGACGCGGCCGCGACGACCCGTCTGCCCCGCGTTGATCAACAGGGTATCCGCCCCGGTGCCCGCGGTGCGGACATAGTCGATCGCGCTTTGCCCTGTATTATATTCGGCCCAGGCGCGCTGCCAGGCGCTGCGTTGTTCGAACACTTGGGGGATGCCGTCGATCGAATAGACCGGGATCACGAGCAAGGGCGGCGAGCGGAGCGTGCGACCGCTGACCCCCAATATCTGTCCGGCGCGGACGCGGTCGAACTGGACGCCGAGCTTGGCGACATAGCGGCGCGGGCCGATCTGCTCGTCTTCGACGACGATCGATGTGACGATCCCGTCGAGCACCGAATCGGTAAGCGCGGGGCCGTCGGTGCCGTTCAGCCGGCGATAAAGCTGCGCCCAGCCCTTGCGTTGCGCCTCGCGCCAGCCCTTCGAGCGCGCGTCGTCGGCATTGTCGCCGGTGACATCGACGAGGATGCCGCTGGCAAGGAAATCGCCGCTGCTGTTGATCGGGGTGATGCCGCGGTCACCGCGCGTGATCTGGCCATCGACGATGCCGGCGAGCAGAATCGCGAACAAAAGGCCGAAAAGAGCGGCCCAGCGCCAGTCACGCGGGCGAATGGCATCGAAGGTCAGGCGGGGCGCGAAGCGGGGGAAAGCAGCCGAAATCATATTGTTCTTACGCTTCGTTCCCAATCTCAGGGTCGACAAATCTTTCTCGTCATTCCGGCGAAGGCCGGAATCTCATCGCCGCGTTTTGGCGCGATGTCGAGATCCCGGCCTTCGCCGGGATGACGATTCAAGCATGCCCTACGCCAAAGGCAATGTCGCCGACAAGGAAATCATGGCATTTCGTGGCCAGAGTCGTTAGTCGCGCTGGCCATGGATTCCAAGCACAACCAACCCGCCTCCTACACTTATGCCGAGGCCGGCGTATCGATCGAGACCGGCAACGCGCTGGTCCGTGCCATTGCCCCGCTCGCCCGTGCGACGCGCCGTCCCGGCGCCGATGCCGATCTGGGCGGTTTCGGCGGTTTCTTCGACCTGAAGGCGGCGGGGTTCAAGGATCCCCTACTCGTCGCGGCGAACGACGGCGTGGGTACGAAATTGAAGCTCGCGATCGAATCGGGCAAGCATGACGGCGTCGGCATCGACCTGGTCGCGATGTGCGCGAACGACCTGATCGTGCAGGGCGCCGAGCCGCTGTTTTTCCTCGATTATTATGCCACCGGCAAACTCGACAACGACGTCGCCACCGAAGTCGTCGCGAGCATCGCCGAGGGATGCAAGCAGGCCGGATGCGCACTGATCGGCGGCGAGACCGCCGAAATGCCGGGCATGTATTCGGACGGCGATTACGATCTCGCGGGCTTCTGCGTCGGCGCGGTCGAGCGCGACCAGGTGCTGACCGCCGACAAGGTCGCCGCGGGCGACGTGATTTTGGGCCTCGCTTCGTCGGGGGTGCATTCGAACGGCTTCTCGCTCGTGCGCCGGCTCGCGGCGGACAAGAGGTGGAAGCTCGATCGCCCCGCCCTGTTCGATCAGACTATCCTGTTGATCGACGCGCTGATGGCGCCGACGCGCATCTATGTGAAGAGCCTGCTCCCGCTGGTGAAGACCGGCCGGATCCACGCGCTCGCGCATATCACCGGCGGCGGACTGCTCGAAAATATCCCGCGCATCCTGCCGAAGACCTTGCACGCGCATGTCGATGCCGACGCGTGGGAGCAGCCGCGATTGATGGCGTTCCTGCAGGCGCAGGGGAATATCGAGCCCGAGGAAATGGCGCGCACCTTCAACTGCGGGATCGGCATGGCGGCGGTCGTCGCCGAGAGCGATGTCGCGAGGGTGACGGCGGCGCTCGAAGCTGCGGGCGAGACGGTGTTCCGGATCGGTCATATCGCCGTGGGCGAAAAAGGCTGCACCGTGACCGGCAGCGCCGAAACGTGGAGCGCGATGAGCGCGTGGAGCGCGACGCATAATGGCTAAGGCCATAAAATCCCCCTCCCGCTTGCGGGAGGGGTTAGGGGAGGGCCTGTTTCGAGGCACTCCTTTTCGACATGCCCTCCCCCGACCCCTCCCGCAAGCGGGAGGGGAGAAGTGAAGGCGCGTGTCGCCGTCCTGATTTCGGGCGCCGGTACCAATATGGCGGCGCTGCTCTATGCGGCGAAGGCCGAAGCCAGCCCCTATGAGCTGGTGCTCGTTGCGAGCAACGATCCCGATGCGCCGGGGCTGGCGATTGCCGAAGCCGAGGGTGTCGCGACATGGGCGCTTTCGCACAAAGGCATGAACCGCGACGCGTTCGACGCGCTGGTCGACGAACAATTGCGCGCAGCGGGCGCCGAGTTCGTCGCGCTGGCAGGCTATATGCGCATATTGTCCGACGATTTCGTTGAACGCTGGACGGGCCGGATGATCAACATTCATCCAAGCCTGCTGCCGCTCTACAAGGGGCTGAACACACACAGCCAAGCGATCGAGGCAGGCGACAAATTCGGCGGATGCAGCGTGCATATCGTGACACCGGGCGTCGACGAAGGTCCTGTTCTCGCGCAGACGCCGGTCGCGATCCTACCCGGGGACACGGTCGAAACGCTGGCGCGCCGAGTGCAGTTCGCCGAACACCAGCTCTATCCCTCTACCCTCGCCGCGTTTGTCACGCGCGAGCGCAGCCCTGACTATCTGCGCGAGCGCGTGCGCGAGCTAGCGATGGCGTTGCCCGAGGCGGACGAAGTGCTGTCACACGGCATGCCCTGCTTCGGGATCGTGAAGGGTAAGAAATTCGCCTATTTCACCGAAGACCACCATGGCCCAAATAGTAAAGAGGGGGGCAAGATCGCGCTGCTCGTCAAGATCAGCGGCGCTGACGAACAGGCGGCGCTGATCGAGATGGACGAAGAGCGCTATTATCGGCCGGCCTATTTCGGAGATGGCTGGATCGGCATTCGTCTCGACCTCGGCGACACCGACTGGGATGCGATCGGCGAATGGCTGCGCAAGAGCTGGCTGTCGGTCGCGCCGAAAAAGCTGGCGGGGCTGATGGGAGTGGCGGAGGAGTTTTGACGAAAAAGGCCGCCGGATCGCTCCGGCGGCCTCTTCGTTTCGGCAATGCCGGTCGGCTTAGCCGACGATTTCTTCGGGCTTGAAGAAATAGGCGATCTCGATCGCCGCATTCTCGTCGCTATCGCTGCCGTGGACGGTGTTCGCCTCGATGCTCTCGGCGAGTTCCTTGCGGATCGTTCCGGGAGCTGCGTCCTTGGGGTTGGTGGCGCCCATGATGTCGCGGTTGCGCTGCATCGCGTTTTCGCCTTCGAGGACCTGGACGACGACGGGGCCGCTGATCATGAAGTCGACGAGTTCGCCGAAGAAGGGGCGTTCCTTGTGGACCGCGTAGAAGCCTTCGGCCTGTTCACGGCTCATGTGGATGCGCTTCGACGCGACGACGCGGAGGCCGGCGTCTTCGAGCATCTTGGTGACCGCGCCGGTCAGGTTGCGACGCGTGGCGTCGGGCTTGATGATCGAGAAAGTGCGGGTGACCGCCATGGGAAAGCTCCTGATTGCTGTGTTATATGATGCGCGCGCCTCTAGCCGCGCTTTCGCCGCACCGCAAGGACAGAGCGCGCGGGCGCTAGGGCCCTTCGGACCAGCGGCCGTTTTCGTCCTGTTTCCAGAAGCGGTTGTCGACATCGTCGCGCGCCGCGAGCGTGCGCCAGAGCGCGCGGGCGTCGTCGATGCGGCTGTTGTCGAAGAGGAGGAAGGTGCGCTCGAACCCCAGCGCCTCCTCGCGCCACTCGCCGTCGGCGAGCGCGAGGAGGGTAGCACCATTGGGGGGCGAAGGGTCGAGCGTGCCCGAAATCAGGATCGGCTCGATCGCCTCGTCGGGCGATCCGGCGTGGCCGTGCGGCAGGAAACTGGCGGGCTGGAGCGTCCACAGGGCCTCGTCGATCGCCTGACGCTGCATCGCCGAGGCGGCGACCACCAGCAGGCGATCGCCATTGCCGAGGATGCGCGCCGCGAGCGCGGGGAGCACGCGTTCGACGGGGTCGCGGGTCAGCCGGTAGAAGTCGACGCGCGCCATGCTCCCGGCCCTGCTCGCTTCAGCCTTCGTGGTTCGCGGCGATATAGCGGTCGAGCAGGCGCACGCCGTAGCCGGTCGCGCCCTTGGCATAGACAGGTCCGTCCTTGTCGCCCCACGCCATGCCCGCGATGTCGAGATGCGCCCAGGCGACGCCGTCCTCGACATAGCGCTTGAGAAATTGCGCTGCGGTGATCGAGCCGCCTTCGCGCGGGCCGATATTCTTCATGTCGGCGATCGGGCTGTCGATCAGCTTGTCGTAGGCGGGCGAGAGCGGGAAGCGCCACAGCTTGTTGTTCGACGCCTCGCCCGCCGCGAGCAGGCCGGCGGCAAGCGTCTCGTCGTTCGCGAACATGCCGGCATATTCGTGGCCGAGCGAAATCACCATCGCGCCGGTCAGCGTCGCGAGGTCGACGATCACCTTGGGATCATAGGCCTTTTGCGCCCAGCTGATCGCGTCGCAGAGGACAAGACGTCCCTCGGCGTCGGTGTTGAGCACCTCGACCGTCTGGCCCGACATGGTGGTGACGATGTCGCCGGGGCGCATCGCATTGCCGTCGGGCATATTTTCGACGAGGCCGACGACGCCCACGACATTCGCCTTCGCCTTGCGCCCCGCGATCGCCTTGATCGCGCCGGCGACGGCGCCCGCGCCGCCCATGTCCCATTTCATCATGTCCATGCCGGGGCCCGGCTTCAGGCTGATGCCACCGGTGTCGAAAGTCACGCCCTTGCCGATGAAGACGACGGGCGCGTCGCCCGGATTGCCGCCGTTCCAGCGCATCGCGAGCAGCCGCGGCGGCCGCGTCGAGCCCTGCGCGACACCGAGCAGCGCACCCATGCCGAGCGCCTTCATCTGGCGTTCGTCTAGGACTTCGAGTTCGACGCCGAGCTCGGCGAGATGCTGGCAGCGTTCGACGAAGCTTTCGGGATAGAGGATATTCGGCGGCTCGGCGACGAGCGTCTGGGTGAGCGCGACGCCGTCGGCGATCGCTTCATTTACGGCCCAGCGCGCCGAAAGGTCGCCGTGCGGCGACGCGATCGTCACCGTCTTGAGGCTCGGTTTCGCCTTGTCGGCGAGGCGGGTGCGATAAGTGTCGAGGCGCCAGTTGCGCAAGCGCGCGCCCATCGCGAACGCGAGCACATCGTCGGCGTCGCTCGGCCCGGTGCTCGCGAAATCGACCTGGACCTGGGTCGCACCGCTCGTCTGCAGCTTCGCGGTCAGCGCCGCGCCGCCGCGCTCGATGTCATGCTCCGAGCCTTCGCCGATCCCGACGAGCAACAGGCGCTTCGCCCGTTCGCCGTCGATCGCCGCGGTCTCCGCGATCGTGCCCGCCGCGCCCTCGAAGCGCGCCTGCGTCGCAGCGGCGCCGAGCAGCGCCCCGAGCGCGCCCGCTTCGCCCTTGCGGACGGGAAACGCGACCACGTCGGCAGACGCATCGATTTGCGCGACAAACTGAATGTCCATGCCTTAACTTTCTTATGCGATGATTGATTGGAACGTGGCGGACCGATAGGGGTTTCGCTTGCGAGTTGCAAAAACAAAGCTGCCGGTCCAAGCCGGAAGACGTCGATATAGGGTTCGGGACAAAGGGCTAGGGTCAGAACCTACCAATTACCCGATCGAGGTTTGAAGCGATTTTGTTCAGGGCAAGGAAGCGGGACGCAGGTATATGAATATATTCCAAGGCTCGCTGACGCGGCCATGGACAAAATCGATCAAATCCCGCAGGGACGCCGAAATGGCTTCGATCTCGCCTCCGCGCGGCCTTGCAGATGGACCCACCATCCGCTGCGGCCACGCGAAGTCGATATCTTCGCCATTTCGACGCCTCGAACGGGTAAATGGTAGGTTCTGGCCCTTGATGAGCTGGGCTTTGTTCCATCGGGCGGCGGGTGCGCGGCCGTTCTGGCTGGCGACGGCCAGCGGCCTGGCCTTGGCGGCGAGCCCGGTGCTGGCCCAGAGCGAGGCGAATCCGGCCCAGCCGGCGGAGGAAGTCGCCGGCGAACCCGATTTGCAAACACCCGACGTCGTCCCGACGACATCCGACGCGCCCGATACCGCGAGCGAGCAGCAGATCGGCTTTGCCGCGGACAACCTCAATTACGACGGCGACACCGAGATCGTCGTCGCCGAGGGCAATGTCCAGATGAACCGCGAAGCGATCGAAATGCGCGCGGACAAGGTCACATGGAACCGACAGACGGGACAGGTGTTCGCCGAAGGCAATGTCATGATCAAGAACCCCGAAGGCGACGTCGCCTATGGGGACAAGATCGAACTGACCGACAGTTTGCGCGACGGCGTCGTCGAAAATCTGCTCGTCGTGCTCGACAATGGATCGCGCCTCGCCGCGGTTCGGGGCACGCGGTTCGACAATGGCAATATCGAGTTGGAGAACGCCGCCTATACCCCCTGTCCGGTCGAGGACGACGAGGGCTGTCCGAAAAACCCGAGCTGGCAGATTCGCGCGGTCAAGGTGATGTACGACCGGGCCAAGAACAAGGTCCGCTACAAGGGCGCGCGCGTCGAGATTTTCGGCCTGCCGCTGATCCCGCTCCCCGGGCTCAGCCACTCGATCAACAATGAGGCGAGCAGCGGCATATTGGTGCCCGAAATCCGGCTCGACCGGAGCAACGGCTTCGAGATCGCGGTCCCCTATTATCTGCGCATCGCCCCCGACCGCGACATGACGATCACGCCGCACGTCTACACCGACGCGGCGCCGATGCTGGAAGGCGAGTTCCGTGCGCTGACCGATATCGGGTCGTTCCGTATCAACGGCTATGCGACCTATGGCTCGCTCGTTCCGCTGGTCGGAGAGGATCCGGACAGCCAGAAGAGATTCCGCGGCTATCTGGAGAGCGCGGGCAAGTTCCAGTTCGATCCGCGCTGGAGCCTCACCTATTCGGGTCGCATCGCGACCGATCGCACCTTCATGCGCCGTTACGATATCAGCCGCGATGACCGGCTGCGTTCGACCTTCGAACTCGAACGGATCGGCGGCAATAGCTATCTCTCGATCGCCGGCTGGGCGACGCAGACGCTGCGCGTCAACGATATTCAGGGCCAGCAGCCGATCGCGCTGCCGATCATCGATTATCGCCAGCGGCTCGACGATCCGCTCTTCGGCGGGCAGCTGGAGTTGCAACTGAACACGCTCGCGATCGGCCGCACCGCGGGACAAGACACGCAGCGCGCCTTTGCCGGCGCGCAGTGGAATTTGCGCGGGCTGACCGGGCTCGGGCAGGAAGTCACGCTGACCGCCCTCGTGCGCGGCGACGTCTATCACAGCGACGAGAATCTGCTGACCGCGATCCCCGGCTATCGCGGCAAGTCGGGCTGGCAGGCGCGCGCGATCGCCGCGGTGGCCGCCGACATGCGCTGGCCCTTTATCGGCGAATTCGCCGGCGGCACGCAGACGCTGACCCCGCGCGTCCAGGTCGTCGCGACGCCGCCGATCAAGAATCTCGACATTCCGAACGAGGATTCGCGCGCCTTCGACCTCGAGGACAGCAATCTCTTCGCGATCAACCGTTTCAACGGTCACGACCGGTTCGAGGATGGGGCGCGCATCACCTATGGCCTCGAATGGAATTACAGCCGCCCGGGATTCAACATCAACAGCATCGTCGGGCAAAGCTATCGCCTGACCGACAAACCCAGCCTGTTCCCCGACGGCACCGGCCTGACCGACCGCACGTCGGATATCGTGGGGCGGACGACGATTGCGTATCGCGATTTCCTGCGCCTCACCCACCGTTACCGGCTCGACAAGGATAATCTCGCGATCCGCCGCAACGAATTCGACGCGACGATCGGCAGCCGCTCGACTTATGCCGTGGTCGGCTATTCGCGGCTCAATCGCGACATCCTGCTGCTCGGCGAGGATTTGCAGGACCGCGAGGAAGTGCGCGCCGGGGGGCGCGTCGCATTCGCGAAACATTGGTCGCTGTTCGGATCGGCGATCGTCGACCTGACGCAGCAGAGCGACGACCCGCTGAGCGGTGCCGACGGGTTCGAGCCGATTCGCCACCGGCTCGGCCTCGCCTATGACGACGATTGCCTGTCGATCGCGCTGACCTGGCGGCGCGATTATGCCGATACCGGCGACGCGCGGCGCGGCAACAGCTTTTCATTCCGGATCGCTTTCAGGAATCTGGGGTTCTGAGGGCGGACTTCGGCCGGTAGTTGCCGTCTCCCCTCCCGCTTGCGGGAGGGGTCGCGGGGGAGGGCCTGTGACGGTGCAAAGACCGTCCCCGCTGCGACTAGCCAGCAAGCTGGCAAGTCTCGCTGCCCCTCCCGCTCGCGGGAGGGGATGATGAAACCCACCCCAAACCGGACGGCCCTCGCTCAGCCTAGGTTCAGCGTCCGCGGCGTATCTGCGGGCATCAAATGGCTCCGATGGCGGATTGCGCTGGACCATCGGGCGTGTCCGCTGATACGGAGCGTCCGGACTTTCTCGAATAGGGTAAAGATGACCAAATTTTCGACCATGACCGGCCTGATCGCCTTGGCCGCCGTCGGCGCAGCGCCCGTGCTGGCCCAGACTGTTCCCGACAGCGAAGTGCCGACGACCAGCCTCAACATTCCCGGCAATGTGCAGCTTTACGGCGATGCCAAGCCGAACGTCTATCGCCCCTCGGCGACGGTGAACGGCGAAATCATCACCGCGACCGATATCGAACAGCGCATGGCGCTGATCCGTATCGCGAACAACAATGTCGAATTGCCGCCCGAAGAAATCGAGCGGCTGCGCAACCAGGTGTTCAGCAACCTGATCGACGAGAAACTGCAGATACAGGAAGCCAAGGCGGCCGAGATCGCGATCGACGAGAACATCGTCAACGAACAATTCGCCCGGCTCGCGACGCGCTTCAAGCAGACGCCCGAGCAGTTTTCGGAATATCTGGCGTCGAAAGGCTCGTCCGCAGCGGCGGTGAAGCAGCAGATCCGCGGCGAATTCGCGTGGGATCGCCTGTTGTCGCGCAACATCCAGTCAACGACCAACGTATCGACCGAAGAAGTCGACCTGATCGTCAAGCAGATGGAAGCGGCCAAGGGGCAGGATGAATTCCACCTTGGCGAAATCTATCTGTCGGCAACCCCCGACAATATCGCCGCGGTCAACGAAAACGCAAAGAAGATCATCCAGGCGCTGCAGGCGGGCGGCAGCTTCGCTGCCTATGCGCGCCAGTTTTCCGAAGCATCGACCGCGGTCGTCGGCGGCGACCTCGGCTGGGTGAAGGCCGGGCAGTTGCCCGCGTCGATGGGCGAGGCCGCGATGCAGATGCAGCCCGGCCAGCTCGTCGGACCGATCGAGGTGCCCGGCGGCATTTCGATCATGCTGTTGATCGACCGGCGTCAGGTGCTGACCGCCGATCCGCGCGACGCGGTGCTCAGCCTCAAGCAGATTTCGCTCGATTTTCCGGCCGGAACGACACAGGAAAAGGCATCCGAACTTGCCAGCAAGTTCGCCGAAGCGACGCGCACGATCGCCGGCTGCGGTGCCGCCGACGCGGTCGCGCAGCAATTGGGCGCCAGCGTCGTGTCGCGCGACAATATCGAAATGCGCGCCTTGCCCGCGCCGCTCCAGGCGACGCTCGTCAACCTCCAGGTCGGCCAGACGACGCAGCCCTTCGGTGCCGCGAACGAAGGCGTCAGCGTCCTTGTTCTTTGCGGCCGCGACATGCCGCAGACCGCGACGGCGCCGAACCTCGAGCAGATCGAGCAGAAACTGCTGGAGGACAAGGTCAACAAGCGGGCCCAGCGCTATCTGCGCGACCTGCGCCGGGATGCCGTGATCGAATATAGCTGATGTTGAGTTACGACATTCGACGTCCGATCGCGGTCACCATGGGTGACCCGGCCGGCGTCGGCCCCGAAGTCACGGCGCGCGCATGGGCTGCGCGCGGCGAAAACCGCCTGCCTCCCTTTGTCGCGATCGGCGACGTCGCCGCGATCGAAGCGGTGTGGGATGGCCCCGTCGCGCGTGTCGGCGACATGGACGAGGTCGTAAAAGCCTTCGGCGAGGCGCTGCCTGTCTGGCATCTCGAGGACAGCGGCCCGCTGACACCCGGATCGCCGACCGCAGCCGGCGCGACATGCGCGCTCCACGCGCTCGAAACCGGCATCGGGTTGACGCGCAACCAGGCGAGCTCGGCGCTGGTCACCGGTTCGGTGTCGAAACATGCGCTGCACGGCATCGGCTATACGCATCCGGGGCAGACCGAATTCATCGCCGAACGCTGCGGCGTGACCGCCACCAACGCGGTGATGATGCTGGCAGGACCATCGCTTCGCGTCGTGCCGCTGACCGTGCATATCCCGCTCGCCGAGGTGCCCGAGCGGCTGACGAGCGAATTGATCGTCGCCAAGGCGCGGATCGTCGCGCGCGGGCTGCGCCGCGATTTCGGCATCGATACGCCGCGCATCGCGCTTGCCGGGCTCAACCCGCACGCGGGCGAGAGCGGTCAGCTCGGCGGCGAGGAAGAGCGGATCATGAAGCCCGCGGTCGCCCAGCTGGCCCAGGATGGGATCATCGTCGACGGCCCGCTTGCTGCCGACGCGCTCTTCGCGCCCGGCATCCGCGACCAATATGACGCGCTGCTCTGCGGCTATCACGATCAGGCGCTGGCGCCGTTCAAGGCGTTGCATTTCCACGACGGGGTCAATCTGACGCTCGGGCTGCCGATCATCCGCACCTCGCCCGACCATGGCACCGCGTTCAACATCGCCGGCACCGGCCGGGCCGATGCCGGGCCGACGATCGCGGCGATCGCGATGGCCGCGCGCATGGCGACGGCGCGCGAGCGCGGCTGCGCCCCCGCAAAGTGACGGTCCAGCCGCGCACGCCGCTGCCGCCGCTGCGCGAGACGGTGCGCGTCCACGGCCTGTCGGCGAGCAAGGCGCTGGGACAGAATTTCCTGTTCGACGAGCAATTGCTCGACCGGATCGCAGCGCTTCCGGGCGACTTGAAAGGCGCGACGGTCTTCGAGGTCGGGCCGGGCCCGGGCGGGCTGACGCGCGCGCTGCTGCGCGCGGGGGCGAAGGTGGTCGCGGTCGAACGCGACGATCGCTGCCTGCCGCTGCTCGCCGAGCTGGGCGACGCCTTTCCGGGGCAGCTGACGGTGATCGCCGACGATGCGATGGCGATCGACGTCGACGCGCTGACCGGCGGCGCGCCCTATCATATCGTCGCCAACCTCCCCTATAACGTCGGCACCGCGCTGTTCACGCGCTGGCTCGAACCCGCGGCGTGGCCGCCGCGCTGGCTATCGCTGACCCTGATGTTCCAGCTCGAGGTCGCCGAGCGCATCGTCGCGCCGGTCGGGACGGGCGCCTATGGCCGGCTCGCGGTGCTCGCGCAGTGGCGCTCGAACGCGAAAATCGCGATGAAGGTGCATCGGTCGGCCTTCACCCCGCCGCCCAAGGTGATGTCGGCGATCGTCCATGTGACGCCGGGCGATCAGCCCGCGGGCGTCGACCCGAAACGGCTGTCGAAGCTCACCGAAAAGGGATTCGGCCAGCGGCGCAAGATGCTGCGGCAGAGCCTGAAGGGGGTCGAAGGCGCAGTTGCCGCGGCGGAGGCGCTGGGGATCGACCCGACGCGGCGGGCGGAAACCGTCAGCGTCGGCGAATGGGTCGCGCTGGCGCGCGCGCTCGGCGCGTAGATCCTCAGTTCTGGCCGGTGGCGGGCTTGACCGTCGCGACGACCGGCGTCGGCACCAGTGCCTCGGCGGCAACGACGCGTTTCGATGCGCTCGATGCGATCGTCTTTTCGAGCGCGGCGACCTGCGGGCATTTGGCGCCGCAGACGCGCTCGGCCTCGGCGAGCTTTTCGCGCGCCAGTTCGAGCGCCCCCTTGTCAGCGAGCGCTTCGCCCTGCCCGGTCAGCGCGACGATATCCTTCGGTTCGAGGATCAGCGCCTCGCGATAGAGGCCGATCGCCTTGCCCGGCAGCCCCTGCGCACGCGCGACCTGTGCCAGCGCGATGATCGCCGAACGGTTGCGCGGGTCGGCGGCGAGCGCCGATTCATAGAAGTCGATCGCCTGGTCGAGGTCGCCGGCCTCCTGCGCCTGATGCCCCTCCTGCTGGAGCGCGATCGAGCGGGGGAAGATGTCGTTGTCGGCGCGCTGCGCATCGGAGGCGGTCGGCAGGCTGGCCAGAACAAGACCAGCGCCAATGGCCAGAAAACTGATGCGCATCGCATTCTCCCATCGCTTCATCGAAAGGGATGCTAACATGGCGATGTCAGCCGCGCGAGAAAAAATCCGTCGCAGCCGTCGGTCGCCGGAGTCAGCAGGAAACCCGCGCCCGCGGGGCGGCCGATACCTTCGGGTAGATAGCCCGCGTCGGCGGTCCAGCCCGGATTCCGGTTCAGAAAATCATCCACCTGTGCCCGCCCCTCGCGCGCGATAACCGAGCAGACAGCATAAAGAAGTTTGCCGCCGGGCGCCACCAGATCGGCGGCTATGTCCAATAGCCTGGCCTGATCGGCGAGATGGCGGTCGAGCCGCGCCGGGGTGAGCCGCCAGCGCAGTTCGGGGCTGCGGCGCCAGGTGCCGCTGCCCGAGCAGGGGGCGTCGACGAAGACATGCGTCGCGTTGCCCTGCCAGTCGGCAAGCATTTCTGCTTCCCTGCCGGGATTGAGCAGGCGCGTCTCGATGCGCGTCGCGCCGGCGCGCTCGGCGCGTGGCGGCAGTTGCTGGAGGCGCGCGCGGTTGGTGTCGCAGGCGAGGATGTCGGCGTCGTTTCCGGTGAGCGAGGCGATGGCGAGGGTCTTGCCGCCGCCGCCCGCGCAGAGATCGACGATCGCCTGCTCCGGCGCAGCGTCCAGAGCGGCGGACGCATATTGGCTCGCGGCGTCCTGCACCTCGAACACGCCGTCAGCATAGGCGCGATGCTGGACCGCGGCCGTTTCGGGCGGCAGGCGCCAGCCGTCGGGCGCGCCGGGGATCGCTTCGCCTTCGGGAAAGAGTGTAGCGAGATCGTCGCGCGTCGCCTTGATGCGGTTGGCGCGGAGGTCGAGCGGTGCGCGCGTCAGCATCGCGTCATGTTCGTCTTCGCCGACGAGCGGGTCGAAGAGACCGATCAGCGCCTCTGCCGCAAGCCCGGTTTCGGCGCGCGGTTCGTCGGCGGCGATCGGCGCCGGACCGTAGGACGAACCGTCGAACAGCGGTGCGAGTTCGGGCCGGGCATCGGCAAGCGCGAGCATCGCCGCGCGGCCCGACGCGGGCGCCGAGCGCACCGCGCGGATCGCGTCATAGACATGGCCCCGGATCGCGCGCCGGTCCTTCGACCCCGCATAGCGGCGCGCGCGCATCGCTTCGGCGAAGATCGCGTCGGCCGGCGCCCCGCCCTCGCGCGCCGCAGCGGCAATGGCGTCGAGGATTTCGATGGCGGTCTGGAGACGGGCGGCGGGGGTCATGCAATGAAGCCCCTCCCGCTTGCGGGAGGGGGGCACAGGGTGAACCAGCCCCCGGCTGGTTCAGGTCGTGCCGGGGGCACGACCGACCCCATGCCGGGTGGACCAGCAGCGTTGCAATTGCCCGCCCCGCTGCGACTAGCGAACAAGCTCGCAAGTCTCGCTGCCCCTCCCGCTTGCGGGAGGGGATAAGGAGTGGGCGGCCGCATCGCCGCCCTCAACCCGCCGGGTAGTTCGGCGCCTCGCGCGTGATCGCGACGTCGTGAACATGGCTTTCGCGCAGCCCCGCATTGGTGATGCGGACGAATTTGGCGCGCTCGCGGAAATCCCCCAGCGTGCGGCTGCCGGTATAGCCCATCGCCGCCTTCACGCCGCCGACCATCTGGTGGATGACGTCCTTCGCGGGGCCCTTGAACGGCACCTGCCCCTCGATGCCCTCGGGAACCAGCTTCATCTGGTCCTTGATATCCTGCTGGAAATAGCGGTCGGCGCTGCCGCGCGCCATCGCGCCGACGCTGCCCATGCCGCGATAGCTTTTATAGGTGCGCCCCTGATAGAGGAAGGTCTCGCCCGGCGCCTCGGCGGTGCCCGCGAGCATCGATCCGACCATCACGCTCGACGCGCCGGCCGCCAGCGCCTTGGCGACGTCGCCCGAGGTGCGGAGGCCGCCGTCGGCGATCACGGGAACGCCGAGTTTCGAGGCGGCTTCGACGCTGTCGAGGATCGCGGTGAGTTGCGGCACGCCGACACCCGCGACGATGCGGGTGGTGCAGATCGAGCCCGGACCGATGCCGACCTTGACGCCGTCGGCGCCCGCGTCGATCAGCGCCTTGGTCGCGTCGCCGGTGGCGACATTGCCCGCGAGCACCTGAACCCGGTTCGACAATTTCTTGATGCGTTCGACCGTCTGGCCGACGCCCTTGCTGTGGCCGTGTGCGGTATCGACGACGATAAGGTCGCATTCGGCCTCGAGCAGCGCCTCGGCGCGCTCGACGCCGCTATCGCCAGTATTGGTCGCCGCCGCGACGCGCAGGCGGCCGTTCCCGTCCTTGGTCGCGTCGGGGAAATTCACCGCCTTTTCCATATCCTTGACGGTGATCAGGCCGATGCAGTGATAATCGTCGTCGACGACGAGCAGCTTTTCGATGCGGCGCTGGTGGAGCAATTTGCGCGCCTCGTCCTGCCCGACTCCCGCGCGCACCGTCGCGAGATTTTCGGCGGTCATCAGCTCGCGCACCGGCTGGCCCGGATTGTCGGCGAAGCGGACGTCGCGGTGGGTCAGGATGCCGACGAGCTTACCGCCCGTTTCGACGACCGGAATGCCAGAAATCCGGTGCTGGTCCATCAGCGCGGTCGCGTAGGAGAGCGGCGCGTCGGGGGTGATGGTGATCGGGTTGACGATCATGCCGCTTTCGAACCGCTTGACCTGCCGCACCGCGGCCGCCTGTTCCTCGACGGTCAGGTTGCGGTGAAGCACGCCAATGCCGCCGATCTGCGCCATCAATATCGCCATGTCGGCCTCGGTCACCGTGTCCATCGCCGACGACAGGACCGGGATGTTGAGGCTGATCTCGCTGGTCAGCTGGGTCGACAGATTGGCGTCTGACGGCAGGATGTCCGACGCGCCGGGCACCAGCAGCACGTCGTCGAAGGTAAGGCCGGTGATGATTTCCATGGGTGCCACTTTCTGGTGCGGGCGGCGCCTGCCCCCAAGCTTTCGGGGCGGCACACGCGAATCATTTGGTGGCGGCCCATGTAACCAGTCGCGCCCGCGCGCGCCAGTGGGGGACGAACGATTATTTCGCGCGATTCGGGAGGGCGGCCGGAGCACCGCAGGAACGCACGTCATCGCCACCGATGTAACCGGTTGCATTGCTTCCGAGGCCCCGTTAGACCCGCCGCATAACATAGTAACGGCGAAGAGGATATTCCGAATGAACCTGTCCAGCCAGGCGACCGTCCAGACTGGCGGTCGGTCGAATGCCATGGCGGCCTTTGCCGCGGTGACCGTGCTGTTTTTCGCCTGGGGCTTCATCACCTCGCTGATCGACCCGCTGGTCGCCGCTGTGAAGGGCATCTTCACGCTGAGCGACGCCGAAGCCCAATTGTCGGCGTCGGCCTTTTTTATCGCCTATGGCCTGATGTCCTTCCCCGCCGCGGCGCTGATCGCGCGCTTTCATTCGGTGCCGTCGATCCTGACCGCGCTGTCGACGATGGTCGTCGGTTGCCTCGTCATGCTCGCGGCGGCGAACCTCGCCGTCTATCCGCTCGTGCTCGCGGGCCTGTTCATCCTCGCCAGCGGCATCACCATATTGCAGGTCGCGGCGAACCCGCTCGCGGCGGCGCTCGGCGACCCGAAACGCAGCCATTTCCGCCTGACCTTCAGCCAGACCTTCAACAGTTTCGGCACCTTCCTCGGCCCGCTGATCGGCGCGCACCTGTTCCTCGAAGGCGTCGAGGTCAAGGAAGGTACCGTGGTGACCGAGTCAGTGCGCGCGCAGGCGCTCGGCGGGATCGACGCGGCCTATTTCTGGATCTGCGGCCTGATCATCGCCCTCCTTTTCTTCTTTTGGTTCAGCCGGCGGATCGTCAACGAAGCGGTGCCGCCCGCGCCGATCGGCGAGCGCGCGGGGATGGGCGAACTGATCCGCGAGGCCTTTTCGTCACGCTGGGCGTTGCTCGGCGGCGCCGCGATCTTCCTCTATGTCGGCGCCGAGGTCGCGATCGGGACGCAGATGGCGCTGTTTCTTAACAGCGATGCGATCTGGGGCCAGTCCGACGCGCCCTTCGGCACATTCGGCTGGATCATGGGCAGCGACGGCGTTCCCGGCGTGTCGTTGCAGGAAGCGGGCAAGGCGGTTGCGCTTTACTGGGGCGGCGCGATGGTCGGCCGCGCGATCGGATCGCTGCTGCTCGCGCGTTTCTCGGCATCGAAGCTGCTCGTCCTCTTCACCGCCATCGCGGCGCTGCTCTGCCTCTATATCGTGGTCGTCGGCGGGTTGAGCGCGGGCTTCGTCGCGCTGTCGATCGGCCTGTTCAACTCGATCATGTTCCCGGTGATCTTCACGCTGACGCTCGAACGTTCGACCGCGCGCGCGGAGGCGACGTCGGGGCTGCTGTGCACCGCGATCGTCGGCGGCGCGGCGATCCCCTATCTCGTCGGGCAATTGTCGGACGCGGTCGGTTACAGCGCCGCGCTGATCCTGCCCGCCGCCTGCTATGTCGCGCTGTGCGTCTTTGCCATCGCCGCCGGGCGCGCGCCCGCACGGCAGGCGGGCACGGGCGTCACGGTCCACTGAGGATCGGGGAACGCGGGGGATCATGGCGGGATTATCGATCGAGCGCGCGCGCAAGAGCTTCGGTGCGACCGAGGTCCTGAAGGATGTGTCGATCGAGGTCGCCGACGGCGAATTCACGGTGATCGTGGGGCCTTCGGGTTGCGGAAAATCGACGCTTTTGCGCATCGTCGCTGGGCTTGAGGAACTGACGGCCGGCCGTATCCACATCGGCGACCGCGACGTTACCGGCCTCGCGCCGTCGGAGCGCGGGATTGCGATGGTTTTTCAGTCCTATGCGCTCTACCCGCACCTCACCGTCTATGAAAATATGGCGTTCGGGCTGCGCATCGCGAAGGTCGGCAAAACCGCGACCGATACCGCGGTGCGCCGCGCGGCGGCGATATTGAACATCGAGGCGCTGCTCGACCGCAAGCCGGCGGCACTGTCGGGCGGCCAGCGCCAGCGCGTCGCGATCGGCCGCGCGATCGTCCGCCAGCCGGAGATTTTCCTGTTCGACGAGCCGCTGTCGAATCTCGACGCCGATCTGCGCGTGCGGATGCGTTATGAATTTGCCGAGCTTCACCGCCAACTCGGCACGACGACGCTTTATGTGACGCACGATCAGGTCGAGGCGATGACGCTCGCCGACCGGATCATCGTGATGCGCGACGGGCGGATCGAACAGGTCGGCACCCCGCGCGAACTTTATGACCGGCCCACGAATATCTTCGTCGCGCAGTTCCTCGGCACGCCGCGGATGAATATCCTGCCCGCGACGGTGGCAGAAGGCGGCCGCGCGACGCTGGCCGACGGCCGCAGCATCGCCCTGCCCGCGCTCGCGGCGCCGCTGGCGGCCGGGACGCCGCTGTCGATCGGCATCCGGCCCGAGGATATCGCGATCGGCGACGCGCCGGGCGCGCTGCCGTTCACCATCGGCTTTATCGAGCGGCTTGGCGGTCTGGCGACGCTGCATCTGGGCGGCCGCGGCGAAGGCGAACCCATCGCGTGCCAGTGGCGCGACGACGGCAGCCTCGGCGAGGGCGACACGGTCGCGGTATCCTTCGCGCCCCGCCATCTCCACCTATTCGACACCGACGGCAAAGCGTTGGAGACGATGGGGAAATGACCTTGCATTTCGCCATTGTAACCGGTTACGCTGTCGCCGTTTCCGCGCTCGGCGAAAGAGCAACGGAGTCGCATCAGCGGCCCGGCGCCAAATGAGGGAAAGGGGGCCAGCGGCATGGCGACATTGAGGGACGTGGCCCGCGAGGCGGGGGTTTCGGTGGCGACGGCATCGCGCGCGATCAACGGGCTCGGCAATGTCACCGCACCGACGCGCGCCGCGGTGATGGCGGCGGTCAAGAAGCTGAACTTCGTTCCCCACAGCGGCGCGCGCAGCCTGACGCGGCGCAAGACCGACACCGTCGGGGTCATCCTGCCCGACCTGTTCGGCGAATTCTTTTCCGAAATCATCCGCGGGATCGACCTGGTCGCGCATGAATCGGGGATGCACCTGCTGCTCGGCAACATGCACGGCAGCACGCACGAGACCGCCGCGGCGATCGCCGCGATGCGCGGCCGCGTCGACGGGCTGCTCGTCATGCCGCCCGACCTGAAGCCCGAACTGCTGGCGGACTATCTCGACCCGGCGCTGCCCACGGTGTTGCTCAACTATGATGCGGGTTCGCTCGACCTGCCCTTCGTGGCGGTCGACAATTATCGCGGCGCCTATGCGATGACCGAAGCGCTCTTGGCACACGGCGCGCGGCAGGTGATCCATATCGCGGGGCCCAAGCACAACCGCGACGCGCGCGACCGCCAGCGCGGCTTCGTCGATGCGATGGCGAAGATCGCCAAGGAACGCAGCCCGGTGATCCTGCCCGGCGATTTTTCGGAGGAAAGCGGCGAGAAGGCGGCGCGGCTGCTCGTCGAGGGACAGCTTCCCGCCGATGCGGTGTTCGCCGCGAACGATCAGATGGCGGTCGGACTGATCGCCGAACTGGCGCGCGCGGGCGTGTCGGTGCCCGGTGATGTGATGGTCGCGGGCTTCGACGACATTCCGCTCGCGCGCCATTTGAGCCCCGGTCTCACGACGATGCAGGTCAATATCGACCGGCTGGGGTCGACGGGCATGATGCTGTTGCTCCGCTTGCTGCGCGGCGACGCGCTGGGCGCGGCGAGCGCGACGATCCTGACCCCGAACCTAATCGAACGCGGCACCACCGCGAGCGCACCCGGCGCCGCGCGGGCGACCGCCGCGGCAGCCTCTCCATTGTGAACCCCGCGGCGCGCCTTTGCCGATGCAGCTGACGCGCCGCCATATGACCGGCGCGCTCGCCGCGCTGCCCCTCGCCCCGTTGCTCGGCGGCTGCGGCGCGCGCGCGCGCGATACGCTGACCGTGTGGGCGATGGGCAATGAGGCGGCGAGCCTGCCCGCGCTGCTCAAGGGTATCGACTGGCCGGCGGACGCGCCGCCGATCGCGGTCCAGCCGCTGCCATGGACCGCGGCGCACGAGAAATTGCTCACGGGATTTGCGGGCGGCTCGCTGCCCGGCGTCGGACAGGTCGGCAATAGCTGGATCGCCGAGCTGGCCGCGATCGGTGCGATCCAACCGGTTCCCGCCTATGCGAAGCGGTTGCTGAGCGACCAGTTCGGCGCGGTGGTCGACACCAACCGCATCGCGGGCAAGACGTGGGGCGTCCCCTGGTATGTCGACACGCGGCTGCAATTTTATCGCAAGGACCTGTTCGCGCGCGCGGGCTATGCCGCGCCGCCGGCCGAGTGGACCGATTGGAAGGCGGCGCTTCACAAGGTGAAGCAAGTCGCTGGCGACGGCAATTACGCGCTGCTCTATCCGCTTAACGAATATGAGCAGCTGACGACGCTCGCGCTGTCGGCGGGGGCGCGGATGCTGCGCGACGAGGGCGGACGCGGTGCCTTCTCCGACCCCGAATTCAAGGCCGCGCTCGCCTTCTATAAATCGCTGTTCGACGAGGGGCTCGCGCCGCGGGTCTCGATGGCGCAAATCTCCAACGTCTGGACCGAATTCGGACGCGGTTATTTCAGTCTCTTCCTGTCGGGGCCCTGGACGATCGGCGACATGAAGAGCCGCCTCGGCCCCGAACGGCAGGACGATTGGGGCACGGCGGCGAACCCCGGTCCGGGCGGCATCGGATCGGCGGCGCCGGGTGGGTCGAGCCTCGTCGTCTTCGCCGGGAGCGAGCATGGCAAGGCGGCGTGGGATCTGGTCGCGCGCCTGACGGCGTCGGGCGCGCAGCTCGCGCTCCACGAGGCGACGGGCGACCTTCCCGCGCGGCGCTCAGTGTGGACCGCGGCGGGGTTGATGCGCGACCCCGCGGTCGCGCCGTTCCGCGCCCAGCTTGAGCATGCGACCGCGCTGCCGAAGGTGCCCGAATGGGAGCGAATCGTGACCGAGATGCAGATCGTCGCCGAACGCATGGTGCGCGGCCAATATAGCGTCGACGCGGCCGCGAAGGAGATCGACGCGCGCGCCGACCGGCTGCTCGAAAAGCGGCGCTGGATGCTCGAGAAGGGGCGGGCGCTATGACGGCCGCTGGCAGGGTGGGCGAAGTGCGCGCGGGTTGGGCGATGTCGTCGCCGGCGCTCGCGGCGATCCTGCTTTTCTTCGTGCTGCCCGCGATCGCCTCGCTGTTTTTAAGCTTCACCGATTTCGACATTTACGCGCTCGCCGACATCGGAAACCTGCGCTTCGTCGGCCTGCAAAACTACGAACGGCTGGTCGAGAACCCGCTGTTCTGGAAGGCGATGACGAACACCCTGCTGTTCGTCGCGGTCGGCACCCCCTTCATCGTCGCGCTGTCGCTGTTCGCGGCGATGCTCGTCAATTCGCGCTGGCTGAAGTGGCGGCCGGTGTGGCGCGTCGCCTTGTTCGCGCCCTATGTGACGACGCTCGTCGCCACGGCAGTGGTGTGGCGCTATCTGCTCCACACGCGTTACGGGCTGCTCAACTATCTGCTCTCCCTTTTCGGGGTGCCCCCGGTCGACTGGCTGGGAAGTCCGACCGCATCGCTGCCCGCGATCCTGATCTTCGTCGGGTGGAAGACTTTCGGCTATAATATGATCATCTTCCTCGCCGCGCTCCAGACGGTGCCGCGCGAGCTCGATGAGGCGGCGCGGATCGACGGCGCGGGTTGGTTCATGCGGCTGCGCCACGTCACCCTGCCCGCGATCGCGCCGACGGTGCTGCTCGTCTCGGTGCTCACCGTCGCGGGCATGTTCCAGCTCTTCGCCGAACCCTATGTGATGACGCAGGGCGGCCCCGCCCAGTCGACCGTCACCATCCTTTATTTCATGTATGAGGAGGGGTTCAAATGGTGGAACCTCGGGTCGGGCGCGGCGGTCGCCTTCCTGCTCTTCCTCTGCATCCTCGCGGTGACGCTGGTGCAATTGCGTCTGGCAAAGCGGAGCGGCGCGATATGAGCCTGCGCCGCTGGTCCGTCACCTTGCTCGCCGCGTTCGCCGCGCTGGTGACGATCGCGCCCTTGCTCTGGATGGCCTCGGTCAGCTTGATGGCGCGCGGCGAGGCGGCGCACTTTCCGCCGCCGCTGTGGCCCGCGAGCCCGACGCTCGAAAATTACCGCGAGCTATTCGGCAGTTTCGGCGTCGGCCGCTTCCTGCTCAACAGCATCCTCATTTCGACGCTCGCGACGGGCCTTGCGCTGCTCTTCACGATTCCGGCGGGCTATGCCTTCGCCAAGCTGCGCTTCAAAGGCCGCGACGCGACCTTCCGCCTGCTCGTCGCGGCGCTTGTCGTGCCGGGGCAGATCGGAATGCTGCCGCTGTTCCTCGAACTCAAGGCGATGGGGCTCGTCAACAGCTATGCCGGCGCGCTGGTGCCATGGCTCGCGGGGATTTTCGGCATCTTCCTCGTCCGCCAATATTGCCTGTCGATCCCCGACGAGATGCTCGAGGCGGCGCGGATCGACGGCGCGAGCGAGGGGCAGATATTGCGCCGCATCGTGCTGCCGATCCTGACCCCGATCATCGTCACGCTCGCGCTCTATGTCTTCCTGTCGAGCTGGAACGATTTCATGTGGCCGCTGATCATCCTCGCCGATCAGGATCTCTACACCCTGCCCGTCGCGCTCGCCGCGAACAGCCGCCAGAATGTGCAGGATTACGAGATCATGATGGCTGGT
Organism: Sphingopyxis sp. LC363; assembly: GCF_000756385.1. Lineage (GTDB taxonomy): Bacteria > Pseudomonadota > Alphaproteobacteria > Sphingomonadales > Sphingomonadaceae > Sphingopyxis. The sequence continues at coordinate 129,288 of NZ_JNFC01000012.1, read as the reverse complement.
GCGGTCGTCACCACCCTCCCCGTCCTCATCCTCTTCCTCGCGCTCCAACGCTATTATCTGAGCGGGCTTCTGACCGGGAGCGTGAAGGGATGAAAATTATCAGGAGCAAATCGTTGAAGCTGCCCAAAAACTCGTTCGCCTTTGCTCCGCTTGCGGCCATCGCGTTGGCTTTCTCCCCGCCAGCCTTTGCCCAAAGCGACGGCCAAAGTCCGCAACCTGCGATCGAGGCGGGCAATTACCCCTACCAGCTGTTCCTGCCGCGCGGCTACACCGCCGATTCCAGGGCGAACTGGCCCCTGCTGATCTTCCTCCACGGTTCGGGCGAGCGCGGCAACGATGTCGCGAAGGTCAAGGTGCACGGCCCGCCGAAGATCGCCGACCGCACCCCCGACTTTCCCTTCGTCACCGTCTCGCCGCTGCTCGGCGCCGATCAGGACTGGGACGTCGCGAAGCTCGACCAGCTGCTCGATCATGTGACCAAAACGCTGCGCATCGACCCCACGCGCGTCTATCTGACCGGGCTCAGCCGCGGCGGCCATGCGAGCTGGCGCTGGGCCACGGCCGAGCCGCACCGCTTCGCCGCGGTCGCGCCGGTCGCGGGGCGCGGCGATCCCACGACCGCCTGCGCGCTCAAGGACACGCCGGTCTGGGCCTTTCACGGCGACCGCGACGATGTCGTCGTGCCCGAGGGCAGCTTTGCGATGGCGCGCGCGATCCGCGCCTGCGGCGGCCGGGTTTCGCGGCTGACCATCTATCCCGACCTCGGCCACAACAGCTGGGACCCGGCCTATGACGATCCCGCGCTTTACCTCTGGCTGCTCTCTCACCGCCTCCCCACTCCGCCCGACGCGGCGGCAAACAAGAAGACCAAGGAAAGAAAATGACGCAGACGATTTTCCCCGACGATTTCCTGTGGGGCGCGGCGACCGCGGCCTATCAGATCGAGGGGTCGCCGCTCGCCGACGGCGCGGGCGCGAGCATCTGGCAGCGCTTCAGCCACGACCCGCGGCTGATGGCGGCGAAAGGCGACACCGGCGACGTGGCGTGCGACCATTATAACCGCATGCCCGCCGACGTCGCGCTGATGAAGGAACTCGGGCTCAAGGCCTATCGCTTCAGCGTCAACTGGGGCCGCGTGCTGCCCGAAGGCATCGGGCGCGTGAACGAGCCCGGCCTCGACTTCTACGAGCGGCTGGTCGACGAACTGCTCAAGAACGACATCGAGCCGTTGCTGACGCTGCATCACTGGGACTTGCCCGCAGCGCTCGACGACAAGGGCGGCTGGCTCAACCGCGACAGCGCCGACTGGTTCGCCGAATATGGATCGGTGATGTACCGCCGCCTCGACGGCCGGGTGAAGAAATGGGTGACGCTGAACGAACCCTGGGTGATCACCGATGGCGGCTATCTCCACGGCGCGCTTGCCCCCGGCCACCGCAATCTGTTCGAGACACCGATCGCAAGCCACAATCTGATGCGCGCGCACGGCCGCGCGGTGCAGGCCTATCGCAGCGAGGGCGCGCACGAGATCGGGCTCGTCGTCAATATCGAGCCCAAATATCCCGCGAGCGACAGCGCCGAGGATCTGGCCGCCACGGCACGCGCGCACGCCTATATGAACCGGCAGTATCTCGATCCGGCGCTGAAGGGCAGCTACCCCGACGAACTCGCCGACGTGTTCGGCGAAGCTTGGCCGCAATGGCCCGTCGAGGATTTGAAGGACATCTGCCAGCCGGTCGATTTCATCGGTATCAACTATTACACCCGCAACGTCGTCAGGGCCGACCCGAACCAATGGCCGGTCGGCGCGTCGCCGGTGCGGCAGGTCGCGACGCACACGACCACCGACTGGGAGGTCTATCCGCCCGCGCTCACCGACATGCTGATCTGGTTCCGCGACACCTATGGCGACATTCCCGTCTATATCACCGAAAATGGTGCCGCATTCTATGACCCGCCGCAGGCCGGGCCCGACGGCATCGACGATCCGCTGCGCTGCGATTATCTCCGCACGCATATCTCGGCGATCGGCGACGCGATCCGGCAGGGGGTCGACGTGCGCGGCTATATGGCCTGGTCGCTGCTCGACAATCTCGAATGGTCCTTGGGCTTTTCGAAGCGCTTCGGTATCGTCCATGTCGATTATGAAACGCAGGTCCGCACACCGAAGCGCAGCGCGCGTTTCTATAGTAGCGTGATCGCCGCCAACGGAGGAAATCTCGGATGACCCGCAAAGCCCTGATCCTCGCGGCGGCGCTGCTTGCACTGCCCGCCGCGGCGAAAGAGCGCGCCGATCATTATGAAGCGATGACCTATAATATCCGGCTCGATATCGCGTCGGATGGCGGCAACGCCTGGCCGCACCGCCGCGCAGCGCTGATCGCACTCGTCGCCTATCAGGCGCCTGACCTTGTCGGGATGCAGGAGGTGTTGCAGCACCAGAAGCAGGCCGTCGAGGCCGATCTGCCCGCCTATCAGTTCGTCGGCGTCGCGCGCGACGACGGCAAGACGAAGGGCGAATATTCGATGCTGGGGTTCCGCCGCGACCGCTTCGCGCTGGTCGGATCGGGCACTTTCTGGTTGTCGCCGACGCCCGATGTGCCGAGCAAGGGCTGGGACGCCGCGCTGCCGCGGATCGCGACCTGGGCGCGGCTGCACGACCGGACGGCGAAGCGCAATTTGCTCGTCGTGAACACCCATTTCGACCATATCGGCGAGGTCGCGCGGCAGGAAAGCGCCCGGCAGATCCGCCGCTGGATCGACGGCGAGCGCAAGCCTGACGAAAGCGCCATATTGATGGGCGACTTCAACAGCGCCGCGACGAGCAATCCCTATGCCGCGATCGTCGAGCCCGGCGAGGGTGCGCTGCGCGACAGCCGCACGGTCAGCCGCACGCCGCATTACGGCCCGCTCGGCACCTTCACCGGATTCGACATCGCGCGGATGGACGCCAGCCCGATCGACCATATCTTCGTCAGCGACGATGTGGCGGTGCTGCGCCATGCGACGCTGACCGACCAGACCGGCGGGAAGCTGCCGTCGGATCATTATCCGGTGGTGGCCGATCTGTGCATTGGCGAGGCTTGCTGAAGATGGCGCGGTGGCTGGCGTTGCTGATCGCGGCGTCGCTCACCGCATGCTCGGCGACGCCGCCCACCTCGGTGCCGGCGCCGCCTCCATCGCCGCGCATGATCGCCGATCTCGGCGCGGGTTGGCAGTTTCGCTTCGATGAAAAACTGACGCCCGAGACGGCGGCTGCGCTGCCCGATGGCGGTTGGGCGCCGGTCGTCCTGCCCCACACATGGAATCGTCTCGGCGAATATCGCGTCGGCCGAACCGAAGCGACCGACAACAGGCAGGGCATCGGCTGGTATCGGCTGCGGCTCGACGGCGCGACTTTGCCCGCAGGCCGCCGCCATGTGATCGAGTTCGACGGCGTCGGCAATATCGCCGACCTGTGGGTCAACGGACGCAAGGCCGGCAGCCACGCCGGCGCCTTCTCGCGCTTCCGCTTCGATCTCACCGGATATCTCGATCCGGCTGGTTCGAACCTCATCCTGCTGCGCGCCGACAACAGCAAGCCCGAGCCCGGCAGCAGCACGCAGCATGTCATCCCGCTCGACGGCGATTTCTTCATTCACGGCGGCATTTATCGCGGCGTCCGGCTGCTCCATGTCGCACCCAGCCATATCGCGCTCGACGATCATGGCGGGCCCGGCGTCTACGCGACCCCGCGCTTCGCCGCCGATGGCCGCGCGACGCTGGCGGTGCGCGTAAAGCTCGCGGGCGCGGCGGCTGGACAGAGCCTCGTCGTCACCTTGCGCGATGCCGAAGGACGCCCCATCGCCGAAGCGACGACGCCGCTCGATGCGCAGCAGCGCGAGGCGCAATTGACGCTCGACGTCCCCGCTCCGCGCCGCTGGAACGGGCGCGCCGACCCCTATCTCTATCGGCTAGAGGCGAGGATCGCCGATGCGGGCGCGTCACTCGACAGCGTCTCGGTGCCCGTGGGTTTTCGCGAATTCCTTATCGATCCGAACAAGGGCTTTTTCCTCAACGGCAAGCATCTGCCGCTGCATGGCGTCTCGCGACATCAGGACTATCTCGGCAAGGGTTGGGCGCTCGCCCCCGAGGACCATGAACGCGACATGGCGCTGATCGCCGAAATGGGCGCAAACACCGTGCGCTTCGCCCATTATCAGCACGCGCCCGAATGGTTCGAACTCGCCGACCGTTACGGCATGATCGTGTGGGCCGAAATTCCCTTCGTCAACCGGCCGTCGAACGACGGCTCGACCGGATCGCCCGAACTGGTCGCCAATGCGAAGGCGCAGATGGTCGAACTGATCCGCCAGAATTACAACCATCCCTCGGTCGTCACCTGGGGCATCGGCAATGAGGTCGACCTCGACATGGCGACCGGCCGTGCCCCGCCGAGCGCCGACGCCCGTCCGCTGCTGCGCGACCTCGACGCGCTGTCGAAGGCCGAGGATCCGACGCGCCCGACGGTGATCGCCGATTGCTGCGAGGCGACGCACGAGGGCGCGGCTCCGTCCGGCGAGCGGCCCCGCCAGCCGGTGCTGACGGGGCTTGCCGACCTGATGGGATACAACCGCTATTTTGGCTGGTATTACGGCGACGTCGCCGACCTTGGTCCGCATCTCGACCGTATGCACGCGCGCTATCCGGCGATCCCGATCTCGGTTAGCGAATATGGCGCGGGCGGCGCGCTCAGCCAACATGTCGAGGATGGATCGACCCACAAGATCGCGCACGCCAGCCGCATGCACCCCGAGGAATTCCAGAGCTGGTATCACGAGCAAAGCTGGTCGCAGCTTCGCGACCGCCCCTATCTCTGGGCGAGCTGGATCTGGAACATGTTCGATTTCTCTTCGAAAATTCGGCAGGAAGGCGACGCGACCGACGTCAATGACAAGGGCCTCGTCACATTCGACCGCAAGGTGAAGAAGGACGCCTTTTTCTATTACAAGGCCGAATGGTCGACCGAACCCGTCGTCCATATCAACAGCCGGCGCTGGACGCGGCGCACCGAAGCGACGACGCGCATCCGCATCTATAGCAACGCACCGAAGGTCATGGTGATGCTGGGCGACAAGCCGCTGGGCGAGATCGCCTGCGCCGCAAGCATATGCGAGATCGGGGACGTGCGGCTCGCGCCCGGCGTCAACCGCGTGACCGCCTCCGCCCGCTTCGCCGGCAGGGTGGTCAGCGACGTCGTCGAATGGACGCTGACGCCGCGCTGAGCGTCGCTATTTCGCTTCGTCCAGCCAGCCGCCGGTGAAACCGATGCGCTTCAATCCGCGAACGATATGCGGATTCTTGCGCATCACCTTCCACACCAGTCCGCTGCGATGGTTCTCCATCATCGCGAGGATCGGGCCCTGGTCGATGCCGAGATAATCGTTCGCGACCCACCCGTGAACGGGGTCGACCGCGCCCGATTTCGAACCGGAATCGGCGAAGGTGAAGCCGGGGTTGAACGCGTCCTTGAAACCATAGCGCGTATAGAGCCGGGGGCCGTATTGCGTGCGCATCGCCATCAGCGCGGGGATCGCCGCTTCGGGTGCAAAGGCGACCGAGCCGCCGGCCGCGGTCGGGACGACGGTACCGTCGTCGACGACGCGGATCGCGCTGACGCCGCGCGCCATATAGCCGTTGAAATCGCGCGGCGTGCTGTTGACGCTATATTTGCCTTCCGAATAGCCGGGCCCGTCGGAGGCGGTCCAGCCCCAGATGTCGGCGCTATAGCCCGGCCATTTGTTCGGATTGTCGGCGCCATAGGCGCGCTGCGCCAGCGTCGCGCGGCGGCTGTTCTCGAAATAGTCGATCCCCTTGCCGCGCATGAATTCGTCGCGAATACCGCGGAAGTCGACCCAGACATGGCTGTACTGGTGCCCGAACAGCGGCTCGAACTGGAGATGCTCTTGCCCGTAATAGGTACCCCAGTCCTTTTCGAGGTCGGCCGCCCAGCCCGTGTCCCACGCATCCTTGCCGACGGGGTGCGTCGGCGAACCCAATGCGAGGATATAGACGAGCATCCCCTCATTATAGCCGACCCAGTCGTGGGTCCCGAAATCGCCGCCTTCGCCGCGTTCGGGATACCAGCCCATCGCGATCGCCTTTTGCCCGCCGCCATTGGCTGATGGAATCCGGCTGTTTTCGCGCTGGACGAAGGTCCAATCGACGCGGGCGTAGATTTTTTCGGCGAGGTCGCGAATCTCCGCCTCGACGGGCGTGTCGCGGTCGTAATAGCTCTGCGCGAAGAGCACGCCGCCGAGCAGCAGCGACGTATCGACGGTCGAAAGCTCGGTCTTGCCGCGCCGCGTTCCGTCCTCATTGTTGAGGAAATGATAGAAGAAGCCCTTGTGACCCGCCATCCCGGTCGCGGCGGGTCCCTGCGGGGCGGTCCAGTAGAAGCGCAGGCAGTCGCGCGTCCGCTCCGCCGCTTCGGCGCGCGTGACATAGCCGCGCTCGGCGCCGACGCCATAAGCGGTGAGCGCGAAGCCGGTCGCGGCGATCGACGAGAAGGGATTGCTCGGCCAGCGATCGGGCGCGAGGCAGCGCTTGGTATCGGTCGTGTCCCAGAAATAGCGGAAGGTCCGCTCGCTCAGCTCTTCCGAAAAGGCGGCCTCGGTCAGCGGGGCGAGCGTCGATGCGGGGACGGCGGCGGAGGGCGCCGGGCTCGGAGCGCAGGCGGTGGCCAGCGCGATCAGGGGCAGGACAAGGACCCCGCTGCGGAACGACATGAAATACTCCAAAAATTGAGGCGCCCGGCCCACGGGAGGGGGGTGCAGGCCGGGCGCCCGGTCAGCCGGTCAGAAAGAGAAGCCGGCCGAAAACTTTAGCGTACGCGGCGGGTTGCCGCCAACGCCATTGCCCGAAATGCTCAGATAGTCGGGCGACGTCGGGTCATTGTTGTAATCGACATAGTTGCGGTCGTTGAACAGGTTCAGAATGTCGACGCGGAGCCGCAGGCGCGATTCCTCGCTGATGAACCTGAACGGGATATATTTGGTGATCGCGATGTCCATCTGGCGGAAACCCCAGCGATCGCCGTTGCCGTCGGCCTCGTTCGAGATCACGTTGCGCGACGGATTGGCGCCGCCGACATCGATGAACCGCTTGAGATATGGCGGCGAGGCGATCTGGAACTTGCCCGACAGCGTAACCCCGATCGGCAGATCGACCGACCCCGTCGCGACGAGGCGATGCTTGCGCACCCCGCTCGACCGCGTAATCGGATAATCGTCGAGCGACGGAAAATCGAGGCTGAACGTCTCGCCAAAGTTTCGGTTCTCCTCGGCCTCGGTATAGGTGTAGGTCGCCGAGAAGCTCCACGGCGAAGCCGCCGTGTAGTTCTTTACGAGCTTCAGATAGCCCGAATCCGCACTGGTTTCGAGGCCGTTCGTTCCGATGATGATCGAACCGAAGCCCGGCGGGGCGAAACCGAAGGGCGATCCCGGTGCCGCCGGCGCGGGCGGGAAGAAGGTGCCGTCGGGCCGGCGATTGCCCAAGAGATAGGCGAAACCATCCTTGCTCTCGATGTGGCTGTAACCGACTTCGGCTTCGAACAGCGGAGTCACGCGCGCACGGAAGCCCAAGCTGAACTGGTCCGAATAGGGCACCTTCAGGTCATTGTCGATGAAACGCAGTTCGCGTCCGCCGCCCGGCCCGGCCTGCGCCAGCAGTTGAGCGCGGCCGGCTTCGGTCAAATAGACCGGATCCCAAGGAACGCAGGTCGGTCCGGGAACGCATGTGTTGTTCGGGTCACCCGTGATGAAGTTGAATGTCCGGGTCGTGTAGGAACCGACGCTGATCTCCTGTTGCAGGAAGTCGAACTGGTTGCGGTCGTACGAGCGGCCGAAACCGCCGAACAGGACATAGCGTGCCTCGTCGTCGAGTTCGTAGCTGAAACCGATGCGCGGTTGCCATGCCCCGGTGAACGCCTTGCGTTCCGATCCCGTCGAGATGAAGTCGTTGATGTCGTAATCGGCGTTGATCAGGTTCGGATAATTGGCCGGCGACACCGCATTGACCGCGTCGGCGGGGTGGACGAAGTCGAGGAAGGCCGGCGTCCGCTCATAGTCCCAGCGCACGCCAAGATTGAGCGTCAGCCGGTCGGTGACCTCCCAGTCGTCCTGGACATAGATGCCGAACTGGAAATTCTTCGAATTGACGATCGGGCTGCCGTTGCCGGTCTGCGCACCGAACTGGACGCGATACGGAACCTCGTCGTTGAAGCTGCCGCCGCCTGGATTGAAAGCGGGATTATAGGTATAAAGCGGGTTGAAATTGCCGAGCTGGAGTGTGTTGAGTTCGACCCATTTGGCCTTTGCGCCAACCTTGATCGTGTGGCCTTCGAAACCGGTCCAGGTGAAGTCGTTCTGGACGCCCCAGCCCTTCTGGCCCTTGTCCTGATAATTGCCGCCGCCGCCGGTGCGCAGAATGTCTCCGCGCACGACCACGCCCGGCTGCGGGTTGGTCGGCGACGGACCCGCATAGGCAAAGAGGAACGCGTTGCCGAATTCGACCGGCGTGGGCGCCCATTTGACGTCTTCATAGGTCAGCTTGAAATCATTGATCCAATTGTCCGCCGTATGTTCCCACCGGCCGGTCACGCGCAGTTCCTCGACATCTTGCGAACTGATCGTGCTGCGGGCGTTGATGCCGCTCGACAGAAACTCGCCGCTTTCCTTGCGATATTTGCCCGACACCTCGATCAGGTCGCTGTTCGAAGGCTGGAAACTGAGTTTGCCGAAATACAGATCCTCGTTGAAGGTCGCGTTGGTCGGCCCGAACACCCCCTGATATTCCGAAGGAAAATAGCTGACCGGCAGGTTGAGCCCCGGCCGGACATCGACCGGATTTTCTTGCCTTTTGCCTTCATAGGTCACGAAGAAGTGCAGCATGTCCTTGATGATCGGACCGCCGAGCGCACCGCCGAACTGGAAATCCTTGGTCTTGACCTTGCCCGTCGTGAGCTCGTTCGGACGCGCGTCGCGCAGGCTCTGGTCGGTATAGTCGATGAAGGCTTCGCCGTGGAATTCGTTGGTGCCCGATTTGGTCACCGCCGTAATCGCGACCGAACTCACCTGGTCGAACTCGGCCTTATAGTTCGATGACAGGACGCGATACTCGCCGACCGCGAGCTGCGGGAACGGGTTGCCTTGCGTCGAATCCTGCCCGGTAACCCCGTTCTTGAGAACATAATCCTTCTGCCCGACACCATCGATGAAGATGTTGACGCTGCGGCTGTCCTGCGCGCCGCCCTGGAGGCGCGACTGCCCGTTACCGCCGGTCACGAACTGGACGCCCGGCGCGAGATCGGCGAAGGCGAGGAAGTTGCGGTTATTTTGCGGCAGCACCTCGATCTGGCGCTGCGTGATGTTCGAGCCGACCTCGCCGCCCTCAAGTGAACGGATGCGCGTACCGGTGACGATGATCGCGTCGCCCTCGGCCGACGCGATGTCGGGCTGCGAGAAATCGAAATCGAGCACCGCGCTCTGTCCCACCGAGAGCGTAAACTCGTCGGTGCGGCGGACACCGTTCGGCGTCGTCAGTTCGAGGCGATAGGTGCCGACGGGGAGCGAGGCGATATTATAGCTGCCGTTCGCGCCCACCGCGACGCTGCGCGTCAGGCCGGTATCGACATTGATCGCGGTGACCTGCGTCACGCCGCCTTCGGCCTTCACCGTGCCGCGCAGCGAGGCGTTCGACACCTGCGCGTGCGCCGGCGTCGCGACGGCAACGGCAACGGCAACGGCAACGGCCAGTGCAGCGCCCGCGCTGCTCCATGCAAGCGCCGCGGCGAGCCGGCGTGCGCGCGACCGGTGCGCGGTCATGGTCTGAAATTCATACGAAAACTTCACGGCATCCTCCCTTTTTGTGCCCCGACCATTTCCGCTCTCGCCTTGCCAGCCGCCCGGCCTTGCCACCGTGCAGCAACGAGTCGCGAAAACCGCGTCGTTGTTTTTTTGATTTGTAACCGGTTTCACGATAGCTGTATAGGGGGAAGCGACACAGATGGATATGATCGGGGGCCAGCCGGTTTTCGGCCGAAATTCGGCCAATCCGCGTGACAATGTATAAGCAAACCCGACCGGGAAGGACGAATCATGCCGCCGATGACGCGCAACCTGACATGCCTGACGCTGGCCACCCTGATGGTGGCAGGACAGCTCACCCCCGCTCCGCTCATGGCGAAACCGGCGACGAGCAAGAGCGAGGCCGCCCCGGAGGATTCGACGGGATGGATGCGCCCCGATCCGAAGATGGATCGCTTCATCGCCGAACTGATCGCGAAGATGACGCTCGACGAAAAAATCGGGCAATTGTCGCTGCTGACCAGCGACTGGGATTCGACCGGGCCGACGATGCGCCAGGGCTATCAGGACGATATCCGCAAGGGGCGGATCGGGTCGATCTTCAACGCCTTCACGGCCAAATATACGCGCGACCTGCAGCGGCTGGCGGTCGAGGAAACGCGGCTCAAGATTCCCCTGCTCTTCGGCTATGACGTCATCCACGGTCACCGCACCATCTTCCCCATCTCACTCGGCGAATCGGCGAGCTGGGACTTGAAAGCCATTGAAAAGGCAGCACGAATCGCGGCGACCGAAGCCTCGGCCGAGGGCATTCACTGGACCTTCGCGCCGATGGTCGACGTCGCGCGCGACCCACGCTGGGGCCGCATGTCCGAAGGCGCGGGCGAAGATGTCTATCTCGGCAGCAAGATCGCCGCCGCGCGCGTGCGCGGGTTCCAAGGCGACGATTTGAAGCGCGTCGATACCGTACTGGCGACGGCGAAGCATTTCGCCGCTTACGGCGCCGCGCAGGCGGGCCGCGATTATCATACGGTCGACATTTCGGAGCGCACGCTGCGCGACATCTATCTGCCGCCCTTCAAGGCAGCGGCCGATGCCGGCGCGGCGACCTTCATGACGTCGTTCAACGAGTATGACGGCGTCCCGGCGTCGGGCAGCCACTATCTGCTGACCGACGTCCTGCGCGAGAAATGGGGCTTCAAGGGCTTTATCGTAACCGATTACACGTCGATCAACGAAATGGTCGCGCACGGCTATTCGAAGGACCTGAAGCAGGCCGGCGAACAGGCGATCAACGCCGGCGTCGACATGGACCTGCAGGGCGCGGTGTTCATGGACCATCTCGCCAAGTCGGTCGCCGAGGGAAAGGTCGACGTGAAGCGTGTCGACGCCGCGGTGAAGGCGATTCTCGAGATGAAATACCGCCTCGGCCTGTTCGAGGATCCTTATCGCTATTCCGACGAAGCACGCGAGAAAGCGACCATCTATCGCCCCGACTTCCTCGAAGCCGCGCGCGATGTCGCGCGCAAATCGATCGTTCTCCTCAAGAACAAGGACAATGCCCTGCCCCTCGCCGCAGCGGCGAAGTCGATCGCGGTGATCGGCCCGCTCGGCAACAGCAAGGAGGACATGATCGGCAGCTGGTCGGCGGCGGGCGACCGCAAGACGCGGCCGGTCACCCTGATCGAGGGGATGCAGGCCGGCGCACCGAAGGGGACGAGCGTCGCTTTTGCCAAGGGCGCGAGCTATGCGTTCGCCGACGCGGGCAAGACCGACGGGTTCGCCGAAGCGATCGCGCTGGCGCAGAAATCCGACGTGATCATCGCGGCGATGGGCGAACGCTGGGACATGACCGGCGAGGCGGCGAGCCGCACCTCGCTCGACCTGCCCGGCAATCAGTTGGCGCTGCTTGAAGAGCTCAAAAAGACCGGCAAGCCGATCGTCCTCGTGCTGATGAGCGGGCGGCCGAACAGCATCGAATGGGCCGACGCCAATGTCGATGCGATCCTCGAGGCCTGGTACCCCGGCACGATGGGCGGCCATGCGATCGCCGACGTCCTCTATGGCCGGTACAATCCGTCGGGCAAGCTGCCGGTCACCTTCCCGCGCAATGTCGGGCAGGTGCCGATCCATTACGACATGAAGAATACCGGGCGGCCGATCAATCCGGCGGACCCCGATGCGAAATATGTCTCGCGCTACCTCAATACGCCGAACACGCCGCTCTATCCGTTCGGCTATGGCCTCAGCTACACCAGCTTCACCTATTCGCCGGTGACGCTCGACCGGAATAAGATCCGCCCCGGCGAGACACTGACGGCGAGCGTTACCGTGACCAACAGCGGCGCGCGCGACGGCGAGGAGGTCGTGCAGCTTTACGTTCGCGATCTTGTCGGATCGGTGACACGCCCGGTGAAGGAATTGAAAGGCTTCGAGAAAATCAACCTCAAGAAGGGCGAAAAACGGACGGTCCGCTTCACCCTGACCGACGCCGATCTGGCCTTCACGCGGCAGGATATGAGCTGGGGCAGCGAGCCCGGCCAGTTCAAGCTGTGGGTCGGGCCGTCGTCGGCCGAGGGGCAGGAAGCCAACTTCGAGCTGACCGAATAGGATGCGCTTTCGCCTTCCTCTCGCGCTCGCGCTCCCGCTCGCTTTCGTTGCCGCGGCGGGGGCAGAGCCGGCCGCACGCCCGAACATCGTCTACATCATGTCGGACGATCATGCCTATCAGGCGATTTCGGCCTATGGCTCGCCGCTGTCGAAGCTGGCGCCGACGCCCAATATCGACCGGATCGCGAAAAATGGCGCGATCTTCACGCAGAGCTTCGTTGGCAATTCGCTGTGCGGTCCCAGCCGCGCGACGTTGCTCACCGGGCGGCAGAGTCACGCGCATGGTTTCACCCAGAACGGCCAGCGGTTCGACAATAATGTCTGGGTCTGGCCGCGCGCGCTGGGCCAGGCGGGCTATGCGACCGCGATGTTCGGCAAATGGCACATCAACTATTCGCCCGAAGGCATCGGCTTCGACGACTGGAAAGTGCTCGACGATCAGGGCGAATATTATAACCCTGACATCATCACGCCCAAGGGACGCAGCGTCGTCGAGGGCTATGCCACCGACCTCATCACGCAGTACAGCCTCGACTGGCTGAAAACCGGGCGCGACAAGTCGAAGCCCTTTGCGATAATGATCCACCACAAGGCGCCGCACCGCAATTTCATGCCTGCGCTGCGCCATGTGCGGAAATATCAGGGCGTGACCTTTCCCGTGCCGGGCAATTATTTCGACGATTATCGCGGCCGCATCGCCGCAGGCACACAGGAAATGAACATCTATCGCGATATGTATGAGGGGCACGACCTCAAGATGACGGTCGCGAAGGGGTCGGCGCAGCTGCGCTACAACCGCTGGCCCGGCGCTTTCGACCGGATGACGCACGCACAGCAGGCCGAATGGGACGCGGCGATGCAGGCCGACAACGACCGGCTCAACGCCGCGCCGCTGTCGGGCCGCGACCTCGCGCTGTGGAAATATCAGCGTTACATGCAGCAATATCTGGGCACGATCGCGGCGGTCGACGAAGGCGTCGGCGCGGTGCTCGACTATCTGGAAGAAAGTGGCCTCGATCGGAACACGATCGTCGTCTACACCTCCGACCAGGGCTTTTACCTGGGCGAGCATGGCTGGTTCGACAAGCGCTTCATCTATGAAGAATCGATGCGCACGCCGTTCCTGATCCAGTATCCGGGGCATATTCGCCCGGGCACCCGCATCGCTGCGCCGATCCAGAATATCGACTATGCGCCGACCTTCCTCGACTATGCCGGGGTCAAGGGTCCGGCGACGATCCAAGGCCGGTCGATGACGCCGCTACTGGCCGGCCGCACGCTGCGCGACTGGCGCAAGGATGTTTATTATCATTACTACGAATTTCCAGGGTTCCACGCGGTGCGCGCGCACTATGGCGTACGCGGCGAGCGGTACAAACTCGTGCGTTTCTATGGCGAAGGGCTCGACGCGTGGGAGTTTTACGACCTGAAGAAAGATCCGCACGAGATGGACAATCGGATCGGCGATCCGGCGATGAAGGGTCCGATCGCGGCGATGAAGCGGCGGCTGGTCGAACTGCGCCGCGAATATAGGGATACGAGTGGCCCCGCCATTTCCTGACCGGGTTGCGACGGCTGCTTGCGGACGGTAGGCGCGATGGCGTGAGCCCCGAACCACCCTCTGCGTTCGCGCCCTTCCGCTACCCGGCGTTCCGCGCGATCTGGATCGCGAACCTTGCGTCGAACATGGGATCGATGATCCAGTCGGTCGCGGCGGCGTGGCTGATGACCGAGCTGACCCAATCGCACCTGCTGATCGCGCTGGTGGCCGCGAGCACGACGATCCCCGTCATGCTGCTCGGCATCTTCGCCGGCGCGATCGCCGACAATTTCGACCGGCGACGCGTGATGCTCGCGGCGCAAACGGGGATGCTGATCGTCTCGGCGGCGCTGACGGTCACGACCTATATGGATGCGATCACGCCGCTGACGCTACTGTTCTTCACGCTCGCGGTCGGATGCGGCACCGCGCTCAACGGCCCCGCGTGGCAGGCGTCGGTGCGCTTGCAAGTCGGTCCCAGGGATTTGCCGCAGGCGATCGCTCTCAACACCATCGCCTTCAACCTCGCGCGCAGCGTCGGGCCCGCGCTGGGTGGGATGCTGGTCGCGATCGTCGGCACCGCCGCCGCTTTCGGGCTCAACGCACTAAGCTATGTCGCGTTGATCGTCGTGCTGCTGCGCTGGCATCCCGGAACGCTGCCGCCGCGAAGGACGCCGATGCTGACGGCGATCGCCGCGGGCATAAGATTCTGCGCGCATTCGGACCCGGTGCGCCGCGTGTTGATTCGCGGTTTCGCCTTCGGTTTCGGCGCGGCAGGGTTTCAAGCGCTGCTTCCTTCGCTCGTCCGTGACCGGCTGCACGGGACCGAAATCATCTACGGCCTGTGTCTTGCCGCTTTTGGCGCGGGGTCGATCTTTGCCGCGCTGTGGGTCGGACAGGCGCGGCGCCGCTGGGGCAGCGACCGGGTGGTGACGACCGCGTCGCTGATCTTCACCGCCGCGATGCTGCCGGTCGCGCTGACGGCCAACCTCCCCGCCCTGATGGTCGCCGCCTTCGTCGCGGGCGGCGCGTGGGTCTCGACGCTGACGACGCTGAACGTCGCGATGCAGCTCCGCTCGCCCGAAGAGATACTCGGCCGCTGCCTGTCGATCTATCAGGCGGTGACCTTCGGCGCGATGGCGCTCGGCGCCTATACGCTCGGGCTGGTCGCCGACCTCAGCAGCCTGCCCGCGGCGATCCTCGGGTCCGCCGGCTGGCTTCTGCTCTCCGCGCTGGTGCTGCGTTTCGTCGCGCCGATGCCGCGCCGCGACGAGGGCCGCATCCTGCCCTGAGCTTAGGGTCAGGACCCTAGCCCGCCTCTTCGATCGTGAAGCGGCTGTTCGATAGCGCGAGTTCGTCGCCGCAATGGCTGCACGCCGCGACCATATGCAAGTCATGGCCGCACGGACGATGCGTCAGCAGCACCGGCGGCCCGCGCTCGTCGGAAAACCATTTGTCGCCCCATTGCAACAGCGCGAGCAGCACCGGGTAGAGATCGCGCCCCTTGTCGGTCAGGCGATATTCGACGCGGTCGGCGTGGCTCGAATAGGGCACGGTCTTCAAGATACCCTGCCGCACGAGCCGTTCGAGGCGGCCGGTTAATATGTTCGTCGCCATCAGCGTGTCGCGCTGGATATCGTCGAAGCGGTTGATGTGCGTGAACATCGCGCGGACGACGAGCGTCGCCCAGCGATCGCCGAACAGCTCGATCATCGTGTCGACGAGCGGACGGCCGCCGGGGCGCCGGGCGCCGACTTCGCCGTTGAAGCGGCGGCGCTCGTAATGCGGGACGACCTGTGCAAGCCCCGGCCCCTCGCGCCAGTCGACGTCGCGCGGATCGATCTCGGCGCGGCAATGCGCGCATACGGGCACGGGTTCGGTCGCATGGCCACAGGTGGCGTGGTGAAGCCGGACCTGGAAATCGCGGCTGTCCGCCTCCCACTTATGCTGCCAGCGCAGCATCATCAGGCCGTTCGGGAATTGGTCGCGGCCCTTCTGCGTGAGGACATAGTGAAAGCCGCGCCCATTCTTCTTGGGCACTTTGGCGAGGCAATCCTCCTCGACCAGCTTCTTGAGGCGGCCGTTGACGACCGAGCGCGCGAGGCCGGTGCGCGCGACGAATTCGTCGAAGCTGTGGATGCCGAGGAACGTCTGTTCCATGATCAGCAGGACCGGCACGTCGCCGACGACATCGAGCGCGCGCCAGATCGAGCAGGCCCTGATGGTGCGGTCGTGTTTCAAATAAGCCGTCCTTGCCTCTCCCCGCCCCTAGACCAAGGCGGGTGCATCGACAAGGCTAGCACCCGCGACAGGAGGGCGGCGGCGTGCCGCCCTCCCCGAGTCAGAAGCGTCCGGTCAACTGCACCGCGATCGTGCGCGGGCGGTCGACGATGCCGTTATAGGCGTTGCCGGCGTTTCGCGTGATCGTCGTCGCGAGCGGCATCGAACTCGCGGTCTGCAGGATGCGTTGGTTGGTGAGGTTGCGGCCGATCAGTGCGGCCTCCCAGCGGTCGTCGACCTCAGCCAGCGCAAGCCGCGCGCCGAGCTTCACATAACCGTCCTGATGCGTGCGCGGGTCGAGGTTCGCCGCCGCGATATAGGAGGAGGAGAAGTCGGCATTAAGGTTGAACGCGACCTTCATGTCGCTCGTCACCGGCGTAGTGTAATCGAGGTTGAGGTTGCCCGACCATTTGGGGCTGAGCGCGTTGCGCTTGCCCGAATAGTCGCAGAAGCCGTTCGCGTCGGGCGTCTGCAGATAATAGCATTGGCCGTCGGTGAAATTGCTGAACTTGAAGTCGAGATAGGCGACCGCGCCGCTGACCGTCAGCCCGGGGGCGAGCGCGGCGCGGAAGTCGGCCTCGACCCCCTGCGTGCGGGCCTCGGCGGCGTTGCGGACGTTGAAGTTGAGCGTGCCGTCGAAGATGTTGACCTGCAGATCCTTGTAATCGGTGCGATATACCGAAAGATTGAACGCGACACTGCGCCCCTTGTATTTGACCCCCGCCTCGAAATTGTCGGCGCTTTCGTCCTCGAACTCGAACGCGCCGGGCCGCGCGACGGTGGTCGAGGTCGGCAGCGAGTTCGACCGGATGTCGAAGCCGCCCGCCTTCGTCCCCTTGGCATAGGAAGCGTAGAGCATCAGATCGTCGGTCGCGTCGTACTGGACGTTGACCATCGGGTTGAAGCTGTCCTCGCTGATCTTGCCCGAGATGCTGTGTGCTTCGATATTGAGAGCGCGGAACACCGCCGCAACGACCGGCGCGGGCGCGGTGCTGAGCGGCCCCTGCACGATCGCGAGGTTGCGGCTGCCCGTCTTCTTCTCATGGTTGAAGCGCGCGCCCGCGGTGATGCGAAGCCGATCGGTGACCGACAGCTCGCCTTGGGCAAAGCCCGAAATCAGGTCGGATTTCTGCGCATAATCACGATCGTTGCTGGTATCGCCGAGCGCGCTGAAGGGGGCGCCCAGCGCGAGAAAGGTCGGGTTGAACAGCGTGAAGTCCTGCACGTCGAGCTTCGCATGCTGGTAATAGACGCCCGCGATATAGTTGAACGCCTCGCCGCCCGGCGACGCGAGGCGGAGTTCCTGGCTGAACTGGCGATAATCCTCGCGCAAATTGGTGCCGTCGAGGAAGCTGATGCCGGAGAAATCGACGTCGACGATCTCGCGCGTCTTGTAATCGAGCAGCGACGAAACCGAGGTCAGCGTGTGGTCGCCAAGCTCAAGGTCGGCGTTGAGCGTCGCGCCGAACACCTTGTTGCGGCTTTCATAGCCATTGTCCTCGCGGACATAATCGGGATCGGTGCTGACGAAGAAGGGTCCCTGGAAGACGGCATTGTAATTGCCGACCGCGCCGAACACGTCGCGCGGCTGCCCCTTCGTTTCGAAGTCGGCATATTCGAGCTTGAGTTCGGCCGCGAACGGCCCGCCCTTGTCGAATTCGAGCTTACCGCGGACATAATATTCGTCGACGTTCGGCTCGTCGCGGTCGAGTTCCTGATTGTAGAAATAGCCGTCCATCGAACGATGATAGCCGACGACGCGCGCTTCGATGCCGTCGCTGAGCGGCCCCGACAGCACGCCGGTGAGCTGCACTTCCTTGTGGTTGAATTCATAGAGGCCGCTGACCGAGCCTTCGAACTCGTCGGTCGGGCTGCGCGTCGTGATGTTGACCGCGCCCGCGATCGCATTTTTCCCGAACAAAGTCGGCTGCGGGCCGCGCAGGACCTCGACGCGCTCCATGTCGACGAGCGGCAGGCGCGAGAGCTGGTCGCGGCCGTAATAGACGCCGTCGACGAACATCGCGACCGACTGTTCGAAACCCTTGTTGTCGCCCGATGCGATGCCGCGGATCGCGATGCGGTTGGCGATCGCGGTCTGGGTGATCTTGAGGTTCGGGACCGACGAGGAGATTTGTTCGAGGTTGGTCTGGCCATAACTTTCGACCTGCTTGCCGCTGACCGCCGAGATCGAGATCGGCACGTCGGAGAGGCCCTCGGCGCGTTTCTGCGCGGTGACGATGATTTCCTCAAGCCCGCCCTGATCGTCAGCCGGCGCCGCGTCCTGCGCAAGGGCGATACCGGGGCTGGCAAGCGCCGATGCGGCGAGCAACGCGACCAAATGCTTTTTCATGAAACTCTCTCCCTCCCACCATCCTCAGGTTTGCCCCGCGATGTTTTTCTGGCCTTGCGACTCATATCGTCTTTAAGTATCGTTATGCAAGTCAGATAATTTGGAGAGGATCGAAGGTGCCGAAAAACGGCCTGCCAACTGCGCTGATGCGGAATTTGCGCCTGCCCGCGATCGCGGCGCCGATGTTCCTCGTCTCGGGTCCCGAGATGGTGATCGCGGCGTCGCGTTCGGGGGTGATCGGCAGCTTCCCGGCCCCCAATGCACGCACATCGGCCGACCTCGAAGACTGGGTCAGCCGGATCGATTCGGCGCTGTCGAACGATCCCGACGCCGCAGCCTGGGCGGTCAATCTGGTCGTCCATCCGTCGAACAACCGCCTGCCCGAAGACCTCGCCTGCGTCGTGCGCCACAAGGTCCCGCTGGTGATCACCGCGCTCGGCAGCCCGGCGCGCGTCGTCGAAGAAATTCACGGCTATGGCGGGCTCGTCTTCGCCGACGTCAATTCGGTGGGTTTCGCGCGCAAGGCGGCGGCGGCCGGAGTCGACGGGCTCGTGCTCGTCGCCGCGGGCGCGGGCGGACACACCGGCGCGACCGCGGGCTTCGCCTTTGTCGAGGAGGTGCGGCAATTCTGGGACGGGCCGCTCGTGCTCGGCGGGGCGATCTCGACCGGCCATGCGATCCGCGCCGCCGAAATCCTCGGTGCCGACTTCGCCTATCTCGGCACCTCGTTGATCGCTTGCGCCGAAAGCATGGCAGTGCCGGGCTATAAGGACATGGTCGTCGCCGCTGGCGCCGAGGACATCGTGCCTTCGAAGGGCATCACCGGTGTCACTGCCAACTGGCTGAAGTCGAGCCTGATCGCTGCGGGCTACGATCCCGTCAACATGCCCGAAGACAAGCGACCAAATTTCTCCGACGCGCAGGACGATGCCAAGGCGTGGAAGAATGTGTGGTCCGCCGGCCAGGGCGTCGGCGCTGTCCGCGCGGTCGAGCCCGTCGCGACTATCGTCGACCGCCTCGTCAAGGAATATGATGCCGCCGCCGCGAGGCCGCGCTTTGCTGCCGCCGAAGGAGTCCCCGCATGACCGCCGAACTCATCGACACGATCCAGACCACCATCCAGCCGAACGACCACCCCTATATGAAGGGCGCGTGGCGCCCGACCTATAATGAGTGGAACGCGATCTTCGCCGACGGCGATGCCGAGGTGATCGGCAATATCCCGACCGACATCGACGGGGTTTACGTCCGCACCGGCGAAAACCAGATCCACGAGCCGATCGGCCGCTATCACCCCTTCGACGGCGATGGCTTCATACACGCTATCTCGTTCAAGGATGGCCGCGCGAGCTATCGCAGCCGTTTCGTGCGCACCAAGGGGTTCGAGGCCGAAAAGGAAGCCGGCCGCTCGCTGTGGGCGGGGCTGATGGAGCCGCCGCACAAGTCGACGCGCCACGGCTGGGGGGCGCAGGAATGGCTCAAGGATTCAAGCTCGACCGACGTCGCGATCCACGCGGGCAAGATAATCTCGACCTTCTACCAGTGCGGCGAAGCGTACCGGCTCGATCCCTTCACGCTCGAACAGTTCGGTACCGAAAGCTGGGTGCCGCTCGACGGCATTTCGGCGCACTGCAAGGTCGACCTCGCGACGGGCGAACTCATGTTCTTCAACTATTCGAAGCACGCGCCCTATATGCACTATGGCGTCGTCGGCGCGGACAATAAGCTCAAGCATTATATCCCCGTCCCGCTCGCCGGACCGCGCCTGCCGCACGACATGGCCTTCACCGAAAATTATACGATCCTCAACGACATGCCGCTTTATTGGAACGCGGAACTGCTCGAACGGAACCTCCACGTCGTCCAGTTCCATCCCGACGAGAAGACGCGCTTCGCCATCATCCCGCGCCACGGGCAGCCCGCAGATATCCGCTGGTTCGAAGCCGAACCGACCTACACGCTCCACTGGCTCAACGCATGGGAGGAAGGCGACGAGATCATCCTCGACGGCTATTATCAGGAAGAGCCGATGCCGAAATCCTATCCGAACGCGCCGGAGGGGCTCGAGCGGATGATGGCCTATCTTGATCAGGGGCTGCTCAAGCCGAGGCTCCACCGCTGGCGCTTCAACCTCAAGACCGGGAAAACGACCGAACAGAGGCTCGACGACCGCGACCTCGAATTCGGCATGTTCAACCACCGCTATGCGGGCAAGCCCTATCGCTACGCCTATAGCGCGATCCCCGAGCCGGGCTGGTTCCTGTTCCGCGGGCTGGTGAAGCACGACCTCGATGCTGGGACGAGCGAGGACTATGAATTCGGCCCCGGCCGCTTCGGCAGCGAGGCGCCCTTCGCGCCGCGGATCGATGCGAAGGACGAGGACGACGGCTATCTCGTCTCCTTCATCGCCGACCTCGAAACCGACAAATCCGAATGCGTGCTGATCGACGCGAAAAATGTCGCGGCGGGGCCGGTATGCCGGATCATCCTGCCCGAACGCATCTGTTCGGGCACCCACACCGTGTGGGCGAGCGGCGACGATATCGGCATGGGCGAAAACAGCGTGCTGGCCGCCTGAGATGATCGTCGCGGGAGAGGATAAAAGGCGGCAATATCGGGAGAGCGGCTGGTGGGGTGACGAAACATTCGCCAGCCTGTTCGCGGCCAATGCGGCGGCGCATCCCGGGCGGCTGGCGCTGGTCGATGCGCCGAACCGCAGCGACTTCGCGTTCGGCGTGCCGCAGCGGTTGAGCTATGCCGAGCTGGCGGCGGAGGTCGACCGGCTAGCGGGGGCGCTGGTCAAGGCGGGCATCCGCAAGGACGATGTGCTGCTCGTCCAGCTTCCCAATATCAGCGAGTTCGTCGCGCTCTATTTCGCTGCGGCGAAGATAGGCGCGATCGTCAGCCCGGCGGCGGTGCAATATCGCAGCCATGAGCTGAAGGGTATGATCGGCGTCGTCGAACCGAAAGCCTTCCTCTGTGCGACGACGGTCAAGGGATGCGATCATGTCGGTGTTGCGGCGCCGCTGCTCGATGGCATCAGGCTGATGACCTTTGGCCCCAATCCACCAGACGAAGCGCTCGACCTCTCGACCGCCGTGGGTGACGAAGCCGCGCTAGCCGCGCATATCGCCGCCAACCCGGTCGATGCCGACGATATCTTCACCATCTGCTGGACATCGGGCACCACCGGCGTGCCCAAGGGCGTGCCGCGCAGCCACAACCATTGGATCGCGGTTGCGGGCGCCGGTTATGAGGCGATGAAGGTCGGCCCGGGCGACGTGCTGCTCAACCCCTTCCCGCTTATCAACATGGCGAGCATCGGCGGCATTACAATGTGCTGGCTCACCAGCGCGGGGACGATGGTGCTGCACCACCCCTTCGACCCCGGCGTCTACCTCAAGCAGATCGCGACCGAGCGGCCGAGCCTGACGATCGCGCCGCCCGCGGTGCTCAACATGCTGCTGCAGAATGAGGCTTTGCTCGCGTCGGTCGACCTCTCCAGCCTGCGCGTCATCGCCTCGGGCTCCGCCCCCCTCGCGCCCGCGATGGTGCGCGGTTTTCAGGACAAGCTCGGCATCATCATCGTCAATGTGTTCGGGTCGAACGAGGGGATGAGCTTCATCACCGGCGAGGCCGACATGCCCGACCCCGACAAGCGCGCGAGCCTGTTCCCGCGTCGCGGTACCTATCAGCGCCCCTATTGCGAAGGCCGCGCCCCCAATATCGAAAGCCGGCTCGTCCCGCCCGGCGGCGGCGAACCGATCGAGGCGGACGGCGTCTCAGGCGAACTCCAGATCCGCGGCCCGACCTTGTTCGAGGGCTATCACAATGCCCCCGAGCGCACCGCCGAAGCCTTCACCGACGACGGCTGGTTCCGAACCGGCGACCTGTTCGAGATCGCCGAGGACGGAGATTTCTATCGCTTCGTCGGGCGCTGCAAGGATCTGATCATCCGCGGCGGGGTCAATATCTCGCCCGAGGAGATCGACCAGATGCTCGGCGGGCATCCGCTGCTGGCCGAGGCCTGCACCTTCTCGCTCCCCGACCCGACGATGGGCGAGCGCATCGGACTCGCCTATGTTCCGCGTGGGAGCGACGATGTGGGGATCGGCGAGGTCGCCGATTATCTGCGCGGCCACGACCTCGCGGTATTCAAACTGCCCGAGCGCCTGTTCCGCTTCGACGCGCTGCCGCGCAACGTCACCAACAAGGTGATGCGCAGCGAAGTGCGCGAAATGGCGCTCGCCACTCTCGAAAAGGAAGCCTGACATGGCAAAGGACGTCTTCATCCTCGGCGGCGCGCAGACCGACTTTTCGCGCAACCTCGAACGCGAGGGCGGCGGGCTGTTCGAGCTGTTCCGCGATGTCGCCGAAGCCGCTTTCGTGGCGACGGGGATCGAACCCAAAGAGGTCGAGACCGCGCATGTCGGCAATTTCGTCGGCGAGCTGTTCGCGGGGCAAGGCCAGCTCGGCGGCTTCTTCGGCCATGTCCACCCCGACCTCGCGGGCATCCCCGCTTCGCGGCACGAAGCCGCCTGCGCGTCGGGCAGCATCGCGATCCTCGCCGCCGCCGCCGAGATCGAGGCCGAGCGCTACGGCCTCGCGCTCGTGCTTGGGATCGAATTGATGCGCAACGTCCCCGGCCAGCGCGCCGCCGAATATCTTGGCGCCGCCGCGTGGGCGGGGCGCGAGGCGCAGGAGGCGCGTTATCTGTGGCCCTATATGTTCGCGCGCGTCGCCGAGGAATATGAGGAGCGCTTCGGGCTCGACCGTGCGCATCTGCGCGGGATTTCGGCGAACAATTTCGCCAATGCCAAGAAGAACCCATATTCGCAGACGCGCGGCTGGGCGATTACCGACGATCATCTCGGTGAGAATGACGAGGTCAATCCGTTGATCGAGGGGAGTTTGCGCAAGTCCGATTGCGGGCAGGTTACCGACGGGGCGGCTGCGATCTTTCTCGCCTCGGCGGAAGTTGCCGAACGTTACGCGCAGCGTCGGGGGATTTCGATCGACTTGATTCCGCGGATCAAGGGATGGGGGCATGCGACCGCGCCGCTGCTCTATTCGACCAAAGTCGCGGAAAGCAGAGGCCAAGGCTTTGTTTTTCCAAGCGTTCGCAAGGCGATGATGGACGCGCTGCGGCGCGCAGAGATGCCCGACATCTATGCGTGCGACGGGGTCGAGGTGCATGACTGTTTTTCGATCACCGAATATATGGCGATCGATCATTTCGGGATCACCAAACCGGGCGAAAGCTGGCGCGCGGTCGAGGACGGGACGATTGCGCTGGGCGGGAAGCTGCCGGTCAATCCATCGGGCGGGCTGATCGGGCTCGGGCATCCGGTAGGTGCCACCGGGGTGCGGATGCTGCTCGACGGATGGCGGCAGGTCACCGGAAACGCTGGCGATTATCAGGTCGAGGGCGCGCGCAACTTCGCGACCTTCAACGTCGGTGGCAGCGCGACGACCGCGGTCAGCTTCGTCGTCGGCACCTGATTTGAGCGAGGTCTATCTTTACGACGCGGTGCGGACGCCGCGCGGCAAGGCGCGGCCCGATGGCGGGCTCGCCAAGCTCAGCCCGCAGGAGTTGGTGCGCCAGCAGGCGGCGGCGCTTGCGGCGCGATGCGGCGATGTCGCTACGACGCCAGATGTGCTGCTGCTTGGTTGCGTTACGCAGAGCGGCGAGCAGGGTGGGCATATCGCGCTGGTGTCGAAGCTGCACGCGGGGTTGCCCGACCAGACCGCCGCGCACAGCATCAACAATTATTGCGCGTCGGGATTATCGGCGATCGGGCAGGCGGTCGCGAAGGTCGCGAGCGGCGAGATCGCGGTGGCGCTCGCGGGCGGAGTCGAGTCGATGAGCAGCGCGCCCTTCCTCGGCGATCGCGCCGGATATTACACCAACGACGAATTGCCGCCGCGCGCGCGCTTCGTGCCGCCGGTGCTGGCGGCCGACCGGCTGGCGAACAGCGAAGGCATCGCGCGCGCCGAACTCGACGCGGTTGCGCTCGCCTCGCAACTGAAAGCTGCTGCTGCGGAAACCGATCCCGCCCTGCAAGCCTCGCGCGTCGCGACCGGCGCGCTCGACGGCGAGGAGTGTATCCGGCCGCAAACGAGCGCGGAATCGCTCGCCGCCGCACCGGCGGCCTTTGGCGAGTTGCAGGCGCAATATGCGGGCGCACTCGAAGGCGCGACCTTTGAACCGCTGCACAGTATCGCGCATGCACCGCCGATCTGCGATGGCGCGGGGCTGGCGCTGGTCGGCGGCGACGGGCTCGGCATCGCGCCGCGCGCGCGCGTGGTCGCCTTTGCCGAAAGCGGCGGCGACCCTGCTGCTTCGCTGACCGCGGGGTTCGCGGCGATGGACAAGGTGCTGACGCGCGCCGGGCTGACGCTCGGCGAGATGGACCGGATCGAGTTCATGGAAGCGTTCGCGGTCACGATCGCCAAATTCATGCGCGACCGCGATGCCGATCCGGCGCGCGTCAATGTCAGCGGCGGCCATCTCGCCAAAGGCCATCCGATGGGCGCGAGCGGCGCGATTCTGACCTCGACCTTGCTCGACGCGCTCGATGCGTGCGGCGGGCGTTATGGACTGGTCGTGCTGACCGGCGCGATGGGGGTCGGCGCGGCGATGGTGGTCGAGCGGGTCGCTTAGAACCAACTCCTCCTGTGGCGGAGCCATGGGGAGGTGGCAGCCCCGGAGGGCTGACGGAGGGGCATTGGCGCTACCGTTTCGGCCCCTCCACCACCGCTTCGCGGCGGTCCCCCTCCCCATCGCTTCGCGACAGGGAGGATTGCGTCTCGCAAAAGCCGATTGCGCAAAAGCGTGGCTGCGCTATGGGCGGCGCGTGCGGGGCTTGCCCTGCGCATGATCGCGCCGGTGCCCGAGAGGGCTTAAAATGGGAACGCGGTAACGGGGTTCGTCCTGAACCCCCGAAGCCGAGGCTGTCCCTGCAACTGTAAGCGGCGAGCGCGATGCACCGGTTCGAGGCTTTCGGACCAGCCACTGGGATCATCCTGGGAAGGCGTGCATCAAGCCCAGACCCGCGAGCCAGGAGACCTGCCGGCGTGGGTCGCTCAATGCCATGGCCCAGGGAAAGGCCACGGCACGGAGGTTTCCGTCGAGCGACGACCAGGCGGCTGGAGCCGCCTCGGTGCGGTGCCGCAGGCGTTACGCCACTTGCGACGCCGGCATCGGTCGATCGCGTCCCACGCAGTCGGCAGGCTCCGCCTTCGTTGCCGGCGTGCAGGGACTTCCGATGTTGAAATTTGCGACCATTTCTCTTTTGACACTGGCAACGGCAACACCGGCGCTTGCCGAAACCGTCGATAGCGAGCGCGGAGACGATATCGTCGTCACCGCGTCGGGCGTCGAGCAGCCGCGCGACGAAGTCGGTCAGGCGATCACGATCATCGACGCCGACACGATCGCGCGGCGCCAGTCGGTCGATGTCGTCGACCTGCTCGCGACCACGCCCGGGGTGCGCTTCAACCGGTCGGGCAGCACCGGATCGGTCGCGAGCATATCGCTGCGCGGCGCCGAAACAACGCAGACGCTCGTGCTGATCGACGGGGTGAAGGTCAACGACCCGAGCGGCATCGGCGACGGATATGATTTCGGCCATCTGCTGACCGGCAATATCGACCGGATCGAGGTGCTGCGCGGGTCGAACTCGGTCGTCCACGGCAGCCAGGCGATCGGCGGCGTCGTCAGCCTGATGACCGCAACCCCGGCCGAAGGCTTCGCCGCCGATGCCTCGGCCGAATATGGCTATAGCGATACTTTGAATGCCAAGGCCGATGTGTCGGGCACCGCCGGGCGCATCTCGGGCGGGATCGGCGGCGCTTATTTTCGCACCGACGGCATTTCTTCGGCGGCGGTCGGCACCGAAAAGGACGGTTACAAGAATTTCGCGGGCAACGCGCGGCTGAAGGTCGCGTTCAGCGACGCGCTGAGCCTCGACCTGCGCGGCTATTATATCAACGCCGACCTCGATTACGACAGCTTCTTCGGCGCGCCCGCCGACAGCGCCGACGTCGCCAAGCTCGACCAATATGTCGGCTATGCGGGGCTGAACCTTGGCCTGTTCGACGGCAATTTCACCAGCCGCGCGGCGGTGACGTGGATGCGGGGCGAGCGCGATTATTATTTCGTGCGCGGGACGGCGCCCGATTACGGCTATTCGGGCAGTAATTTGAGGTTCGAATATCAGGGTGTCGTGACGCCGGTACAGCAGGCCAAGCTGATCTTCGGTTACGAGCATGAACGCCCCGACTATGATTTCTTCGGCTTTGGATCGACCGACAGCCAGAAGGCCGATATCGACAGCGTCTATGCGCTGGGGATCGTCCAGCCGGTCACCGGCCTGTCGCTGTCGGGCGGCGTCCGTCACGACGACCACAGCCAGTTCGGCGGCGCGACGACGTTCGGCGCCAACGCCAATTATTCGCCGAACGCGGGCGCGACCAACTTCCGGCTGAGCTATGGCGAGGGGTTCAAGGCGCCGTCGCTGTACCAGCTCTACGACGCGTTCAGCGGCAACGCCGCGCTGCGCCCCGAACGGTCGAAAAGCTATGATATCGGCGTCGACCAGAGTCTCGCGGAAGGCCGTGCGCTGATCTCGCTCACCGCGTTTCTGCGCAACACCGACGACCAGATCAATTACGACAATGCGACCTTTATCTATGGCAATATCGACCGCACGCGCGCCAAGGGGATCGAGGCGACGCTGGCGCTGAAGCCCGTCGACGCGCTGAACGTCACCGCGTCGTACAGCTATATCGACGCGCGCGACCGGTCGGGGCGCCCCGCGTTCGACGGCAAGCGCCTGCCCCGCCGCGCCGAACATGCGGTCAGCCTGTCGGCCGATTATGACTGGTCGTTCGGGCTGTCGACGGGCGCGACGCTGACGATGGTCGGCGACAGTTTCGACGATTTCGCCAATAACGTACCGCTCGACGGCTATGCGCTCGCAGGGATCCGCGCATCCTTCCCCGTGAGCGGCCATTTCGAGATTACCGGCCGCGTCGATAATCTGTTCGACGCCGATTATGCGACGGCGTTCAATTACGGCACCTATGGCCGCGCGGTCTATGGCGGCGTGCGGGCGCGCTTCTGATGAAGGCGCGGAGCGACGCCGAGCATAAGGCGAAGATGAAGAAGATCCAGGCGGCGCAGG
Source organism: Sphingopyxis sp. LC363 (assembly GCF_000756385.1). Taxonomy (GTDB): domain Bacteria; phylum Pseudomonadota; class Alphaproteobacteria; order Sphingomonadales; family Sphingomonadaceae; genus Sphingopyxis. Next base: position 101,475 of record NZ_JNFC01000012.1, on the reverse strand, counting down.
CGAAGAAGGTCGCGGCGAAGACGGTCGAAAAGGGGTTGGTCATCGTCCACACCGGTCCCGGCAAGGGCAAGACTTCGGCCGCGCTCGGCATGGCGGTGCGCGCGATCGGACACGGGATGAAGGTCGGCGTGATCCAGTTCATCAAGGGCGCGATGACGACCGGCGAGAAAGCCGTGTTCGACCGCTTCCCCGACCTGATCGAATTCAAGCCGATGGGCGAAGGCTTCACCTGGGATACGCAGGACCGGACGCGCGACATCGCGGTCGCGCGCGAAGCGTGGGACGAGGTCAAACGGATGATCGCCGATCCCGACTATGCGATGGTGATCGCCGACGAGCTCAATATCGTGCTGCGCTACGACTATCTGCCGGTCGATGAGGTGGTGGAGGCGCTGGGTACGAAACCGCATATGACGCATGTGGTCATCACGGGCCGCAACGCTCCCGAGGCGTTGATCGACGCCGCTGATCTTGTCACCGAAATGGCGCAGGTGAAGCATCCGTTCCGCGAGCAGAATGTGAAGGCGCAAAAGGGAATCGAGTTTTGATGCGGCGGCGCGGCCTTTTGGCGGCGGCCGCGCTGCTCGCGGGCGGCGCGGGGCTGCTGTGGGCGGCCTCCTCCGCCCCGCCGGTCAAGGCGCCGACGGTGCCGCAGCGCATCGTTTCGATCAACCTGTGCGCCGACCAACTCGTGCTCGCCCTCGCCGACCGGAAGCAGATCGCCGGGCTGACGAAGAACGCCACCGACGCGGAAATGTCGGGCGAGGCGGGGGCAGCGCGTGGACTGCCGCTCCTCAGCAATTCGGCCGAGCAGATTTTGGCGATCGAACCCGATTTGATCGTCGGCATGCCCGCGAGCCGCAGCGCGGCGCTCCGCGCGCTGCCACCGCAACATTATCCGCTGCTCGACCTCGCGACCGCCAACACGCTTGGCGAAATTTACACGTCGATCCGCAAGACCGCCGCGGCAGTCGGCCACCCCGAGCGCGGGACCGCGCTGATCGCGCGGATGGAGCGCGAGCTGGCGGGGCTTCCCAAGCCGGGCAAGGGCCGCGTCGCGGCCTATTACCAGCGGCGCGGCTATATGACGGGGACGGGAACGCTGATCGACGAAATGATGGCGCGCATCGGGCTGGTCAACCTCGCGGGCAAGCTCGGCAAGCCGCCGCTCTCACAACTGAGCCTCGAGGAGATGGTCGCGGCCGAGCCCGATTTCCTGATCGTCGAGAGCGCGACCGATGTCGTGACCGACCAAGGGAGCGAGATGCTGCACCATCCCGCGATCAAGGATATTCCGCGCATCAGCATAGCGCAGGCGTGGACCGTGTGCGGCAGCCCCGCCTACACGCAGGCGGCGCGCAGCATGGCGGCGCAGATCGCGCGGCACGACGGGGGCCGCTCATGAGCCGCTTTGCCCTCCCCCGCTGGTCGCTGATCGGCGCGCTCGCGGTGCTGACGCTGGTCGCGGCGGCCGGCTCGCTCTTGTTCGGCGCGGTCGACCTGTCGGTTGCGCGGCTGATCGCCGCCGCGAGCGGCGACGGCGACCGGGTCGCGTCGATCATCCTCTTCGACCTGCGCCTGCCGCGCACCTTGCTGGCGCTGGCGGTGGGCGCGATGCTCGGGCTCGCGGGCGCGGCGCTGCAAGGCTATCTGCGCAATCCGCTCGCCGAACCGTCGGTGCTCGGAACCTCGAACGCCGCGGCGCTCGGCGGGGTCGCGGCGCTCTATTTCGGGATCGCCGAGCTGCATCCGGTGATGCTGCCCTTGCTCGCGACGGGCGGCGCGCTCGTCTCGCTCGCGCTGCTTTTCGTCCTCGCTGGCCGCGCCGAAAGCCCGCTGACGCTGATCCTCGCCGGGATCGCGGTGGGGACGCTCGCGGTCGCGGGGACGAGCCTCGCGCTCAACCTGTCGCCCAATCCCTTCGCGGCGATGGAGATCATGACCTGGCTGCTCGGCAGCCTCGAGAATAGGTCGTTCGAACATGTGTGGATCGCGTTGCCGTGCATCGCGATCGGCGCCGCAATGCTGCTGTGGAACGGGCGCGCGCTCGACGCGCTGACGCTCGGCGAGGATGCGGCGCAGGCGCTCGGCACCGATCTGCGGCGCACGCGGCTCCGCCTCTTGATCGGGACCGCGATCGGGGTCGGCGGCACGGTCGCGGTGTCGGGGGCGATCGGTTTCGTCGGGCTGATCGTGCCGCACCTGATCCGCCCGCTCACCGACCGCAGCCCGTCGGCGATCCTGCTTCCTTCGGCGATCGGCGGCGCAGCGTTGCTGACGCTCGCCGACCTTGGCGTGCGGATCATCCCGACGACGAACGAGCTGAAGCTGGGGGTCGTCACCGCCTTTCTGGGGGTGCCGGTCTTCCTCCTCCACCTGATGCGGGAGCGGCGGCTATGGTGAGCCTGGTCCTCGATCATGTCGGCGTGACGCTCGGCCGCCGCGCGGTGGTCCACGACGTCAGCGCCGCGTTCGGCGCGGGAACGCTGGCCGGGATCGTCGGGCCCAATGGCGCGGGCAAGTCGACGCTGGCGCGCGCGATGCTCGCGCTGGTGCCCGCGCGCGGTTCGGTCCGCGTCGACGGGGTCGATGCGGCGGCGATGCCGCGCGGCGAGCTGGCGCGGCGGATCGCCTATGTTCCGCAGGGGCAGACATTGCACTGGCCGCTGACGGTCGAGCGGCTCGTCGGGCTGGGGCGCTTGCCGCATCTGGCGCCGATGTCGCGGATTTCCGATGCCGACGCGGCCGCGATCGAGCGCGCGATGGCGCGCGCCGACGTGCTCGAACTGCGCGGCCGGATCGCGACCGAGCTGTCGGGCGGCGAGCGCGCGCGGGTGCTGTTCGCGCGCGCGCTGGCGGTCGAGGCGCCCGCGCTGATCGCCGACGAGCCGCTCGCGAGCCTCGATCCGGGGCACCAGATCGACGTGATGGAGTTGCTGCGCGCCGAAGCGGCGGGCGGCGGGCTCGTGATCGCGGTGCTGCACGATCTGACGCTGGCCGCGCGTTATTGCGACCGGCTGCTGCTGATCGACGAAGGGCGGATCGTCGCCGATGGGACGCCCGCCGAGGTGCTCACCGCCGAGCGGCTGCGTGCGGTTTACGGCATTGACGCGAGGGTCGAGACCGGCGGCGAATGGCCGACGATCACCACCTTCGGGCGGGCGCGGGCCTAGCCGCTGCCGCCGCTGCGGCAGAAGCCGACGACATAGTCGATGATCATCCGGTCGCGCTGCGGCGACGGCGGGCCGAGCACGCCCTGCGCGTGCGGCGGCAGGTGATCGACCGCGTGCGTCGCGCCGTCGCCGAAGACATAATGGTCGAACCAGCTTTTCCACGCGGCGCGCTCGGCGCCCGGAAGCTCGCGGATCGAGTGCATCGCGAGCATCAGCGCGGCGAAGGGAAAGCGGTCCTGCCGCTGCCCGAACCAATAGTTGACGAGGACACCCACCGCGCCTTCGCTGCGGACATGGTGCCACCACATCGGTGGCATGTAGATGGCGTCGCCGGGTGTGAGTTCGGCGACGCGCTTGTGGCGCTCGGCCTCGGCATAGAGCGGGTAGCGGGCGTGATCGGGATGGTCGGGGTCGACCATGCTCGTCGGCTGACCCGCGATCGTGCGCTCGACGGGGCCGACGTAGAGGTTCGTTATCTGCGCGGGCGGGAAGAGGGTGAAGCGGCGGCGCCCCGCCACGACGACCGCGATATTCGCCGCCATGTCGTAATGCGGCGCGATGCGGCTGGCGTTGCCGACCCAGATGCGGGGATCGACGCCGGTATCGATGGGCAGCGGGTTTTCGACGGCGAAGCTGGCGACGCTTTCGGGGACCGGGGTCGATCCCGCGTAGAGGCTCGGCGCATCAGACTTATCGCGCAGCGCGACGAGACGTTCGACGAGCGCCGTCATCGGCATCTTTTCGCTGCCAAAATTCACCCCGCGCATGTCGTCGGTGTAGAAATAGCGCCCGCCGGTTTCGGGCGGGCCGACGAGCACGGTGAGCGGCTTGCCATTGTCGCGCGCGGCAAGATAGGCGGCAATGGATTCGTCGCCCTCGCGCGCCGCGGCGACTGCGGGCCAGTCGGCCGCGATGCCGCGGATGATGGCCGGACGATCGCCTGCCGCGACCGCGCGCGCGATCGCGGCGTGGTCGCGGCCCGATATCTCTTCCAGCACTGCGCTCACTTCGCCTCCCCTGCCCTCAGCGGGCCGGTTCGACCCGCATCGTCCGGCTCGCGCGCTTGCCGTCGGCGGAGCGGCTGCGCAGTTCGGCCGCGCCGCCGACCGCAACGGGCCCGGCATAGAGCGTCCACGCGCCGCCCTCGACCCGATATTCGATCGCCGTGCCGGGGAACATGCTGTTCGCCTCGAGCTTGCCGTTCGCGATCCGCGCGCCCGGCGGCGCGATGCGATAGGCGACGCCGATCTTTTCGAGCATCGGCCATTGCGCGGCGACGCGACCGGCGAAATCCTGCCAGCCCGCCTTGAGCTTCGCGGCGTCGACGCGTTTGTCGCCCCATTCGTAGCTGACGCCCGCCCGATAGGGCGGGGTCCACGGGGCGGGCGCCCAAGCGCGCTCGGCGAGCGCGAGCAGGCGCGGGAAGAGCATATAATCGACCTGCGCGTCGGTGCGGATCGTCTCGCTCCACAGCTGCGCCTGCAGCCCGGCAACCCGGTGCCCGGACTCGAGGACCGGCTTGTCCTCGATCGGCTTGCCCTCGGCATGGATGTTGCGGATCGTCGCGGCGTTGGCGGGCAGATTGTCGGGCATGAAGCCGAAGACCTGCCAGGGATCGACCCCGCGCGAGGCCCAGTCGTAGCCGCCCTCTTCGGGATGCGGCGCATAGGGCATGTCGAAATAGCCGAGGTCGGGGATCGACAGCACCGCGTCCCAGCCGCGGTTCATCTGGTCGTGCGCCTCGCGGATCGCGCCGGTGTGGAGTACGCCCCATATGTTCGTCTGCACCAGATGCGGCGCTTTCGGCATTGCGGCGGTCTCGGTGTGCCCCATGCCGTCGCTCCAGCCGCCTGTGCGCAGGCCCTTCGCGGCGAGGCTGGCGGTCACGCGCTCGATGAAGCGCGGGGTGAGCTTGCCCGCGTCACCGCCATTTTCGGCAATCATCGCCTGGCACGCGGGCGACTTGACCCACGCGCCCGCGGTCTCGTCGGCGCCGAGGTGGAAGGTTTGGAGCGGCACCCCCGCTTGGCTGTGCATCGCGGCGAGCGCATCGACGATGGTATCGACGAAGCGATAGGTCGCGGGAATGCAGACGTTGAGCGTATTGTCGTTATAATTCTGGATGCTGCGATATTCGGTCGTGTCGGCAGGGTCGATCAGGCGATATTGCTCTGCCTCGGCCTGTTTGCCCGCGGCGGTCAGGCGCGCGTGGCGCACCTCCATCGCCTTGATCGCAGCGCGGCTGTGGCCGGGCATGTCGATCGACGGGATCACCTCGATCTGACGCGCCGCCGCGGCCTCGACGATCGCGACATAGTCGGCGACCGTCAGATAGCCGTTGACGCCGCCGGTGCCGTCGGGCCCGGCGCCGAGTTGCGGCAGGAGACACACCGTCTCGGACGGGTCATGGCAGCGCTTCGAGCCGATTTCGGCGAGCTCGGGGAGCGCCGGGATTTCGATGCGCCAGCCCTCGTCGTCGGCGAGATGGAGGTGGAGCTTGTTGAGCTTGTAGGTCGCCATCGCCTCGACGAGCTTCAATATCTCCTCGCGGCTGTGGAAATTGCGCCCGAGGTCGATGTGGAGGCCGCGGAAGCCATATTCGGGGGCGTCCTCGACGTGCAGCGGCGTGAGCTTGCCCTTTTCGAATGCCGCCTGCTGCGCGAGCGAGCGCAAGGCATGGCTCGCGCCCGCGGCGTCGTGCGCGGTGATCGCGATGCCCGACGCCTTGGCGTCGAGAATATAGGATTCGGGCTCCTCCGCAGCGGCGCGATCGATGCGGATCGTCAGCGGCAACGCGCCTTCGGCAGCGCCGAGCGCCGCGAGCGCGGGCGCGAGCGCGCTACGCTCGACACCGCTCAATGTCAGCGCAACGCCGCGGCCGAGATCGACCGGCTGGCCCTTGCCCTGCACCGCCTTTGCGGGTTTCGGCAGGATCACGACGCCCTTGGCTTCGGGTGCGAGCCGGCCGGCCTGCAGGTCGAAGGCGCGCTCGGCGGTGAGCCAGCGCGTCTTGTCGGCCTCGCTCTTGGTCGCAAGCTTGGCCTCGTCGGTCATCGGCGCGACGAAGGGCAAGGTTTCGAGCCCGGTTTCGGGGTCGATCACGGGGCGCGTCGCGGCGATCGTGCGCGGTTTCAGCCCGTCGGCGACGAGATAGGCGTTGGGCATGCCGAACGCCTTCGAGAAATTGGAGCCGACGCCCCACAGCTTGATCTCATGCTTCGCGCCGGGGCGCAGCGCCGCGCCCGGCTTCAGCGTCAGTTGCTGGAGGTCGCCGTTGATCAGCCGGTGCGCGAAGATGTCGCTTTCGACGAGCGGCAGCCGGTTGACGAAGCTGAAATAGAGCGCGAGCCCCTTGGGCACGTCGGCGGACAGTTTTTCGGGCACGGTCAGCGTGATCGTCGTGAGGAAGCAGCCTTCAATCCCCGCCGGGCACGCCGGGCCGTTGTCGACCATGGTGAGGCGGTAGCCGAGCGTGTCGGCGAGGCGGTCGAGCGACGCTTGCGATCCCGTCTCGGCCGCCAGCGCCTGCGGCGGGGCGAGCGCCATCATCGCCATCATGATCCACCCCGCAGCCCGCATCCATTTTCTCCCGCTCGACAATTTGTATCTAATTTGTCATGTAGTCGCGAGCGGGTCAACGTCTTTCGGATCGGGCAGAATTATGGGGGAAATGGATAATATGACGAATATTCGCGCTTTTCGTCTCATCGCGTCGATCCTGATTGGTTTTATATTAGTATTGTCGCTGCCGGCCCGAGCGGAAGAGCGACGGCCCGTTGTGGTCGGCTATCTCGCGGCGTTCAAGGGACTCGAGCTGTCGATCGCCCGCACCGACCTTGCAGCCTTCACTCATTTCAACCTGTCCTTTGCCAATCCCGATGCCGGGGGACGCTTTGTCCATGACGGAAGGATGACGTGCATGGGCGACGAGATCGGCGCGAACCTGTCGGTCGAGGCGCTGCGCGGCACGATCGCGCGATTGCAGGCGAGCGTGGCGAAGGTGCTGATCTCGACCGCCGGCGGCGTGATCCCCGGCTGTTCGGGCGACTGGAAGGCGCTGCTCGCGCCCGAACGGCGCGCGGCGACGGTCGCGGCGCTGGTCGATCTTGCCGATACCCTCGCGCTCGACGGGGTCGATATCGACATCGAGGGGACGCTGCTCACCGAAATCGACCGCGCGGGCGACTATACGCCCTTCATCGCGGCGCTGTCCGACGCGACGAGGGCGCGCGGCAAGCTGCTGACCTGCGCCACCGCTTCCTATGAAGGCGGGATGATCCCGGTGAGCTCGATCCCCTATTTCGACCTCGTCAACGTCATGTCCTATGACGCGATCGGGCCGAGCTGGGGCGAAGCGGGCGCCGAGCACAGCAGCTATGCGATGGCGGCGCGCGATCTCGACCTGTGGCTGGCGCGCGGGGTGGCGCGCGAGCGACTCGTCCTCGGCGTGCCCTTTTACGGTTATGGCCTCGGCGGCGAGAAGGCGAATTGGTCCTATCGCGAGATTGCCGACGCACATGGCATAAATGCGACCAAAACCGATGTGATCGGAGATCGGTGCGCGGGCTGTCGCTATATCACCCTCAACAGCTCGGCGACGATCGAGAAGAAAGCGCGACTTGCCGTCGAAAAGGCGGGCGGCGTGATGGCGTGGGAGTTGTCGCAGGACAGCCCAGATCACGCGTTGACCAAGGCGATCGAACGCGGTCTGACGCGCGAATAATTCGCAACAAGGTTGACGCGAGGATACCAATGCAACACATGGGGAGCGGGCGCTGGTCTTATCGACCGAAGCGCCGGGCAACCAAGTGGAGCATCGTCCTTGTCACTGATCGAACGCGTGGGTCCGCTCCAGAAGGACGATCCGACACCGCTTTACCTGCAGCTCCAGAAAATCCTGCGCGACGCGATCGAGGGGCAGGTCGTGAAGGCCGAAGAGGCGATCCCGACCGAGCGCGACCTGGCCGAGGAATTCGACGTGTCGCGCATCACGGTGCGCAAGGCGATCGACGGGCTGGTCGGCGACGGCCTCGTCACGCGGCGGCGCGGCGCCGGCACGTTCGTCACGCGGCCGCGCGTCGAGAAGAGCTTTTCGAAACTCACCTCTTTTTCGGAGGATATGATCTCGCGCGGGCGCAAGCCACACAGCAGATGGGTAAGCAAGACCGCGGGCGCGGTGACCCCCGAAGAGGCGCTGTCGCTCGGGCTGTCGCCGGGGTCGCTCGTCTATCGTTTTCACCGCATCCGCTATGCCGACGACACGTCGATGGCGCTCGAGATCGCGACGATCCCTGCATATTGCCTGCCGTCGGTCGAGGCGGTGGGCGCTTCGCTCTATGAGGCGCTGGAGGCGGCGGGGCATTTGCCCGTGCGCGCGCTCCAGCGGCTGCGCGCGATCGCGGCGACGACCGAGCAGGCCGAAATGCTCGAGATCGAGCCCGGCACGCCGGGGCTGTTCATCGAACGACGCGGTTTCCTGGCCGACGGGCGCACCGCGGAGTTCACGCAGAGCTTCTATCGCGGCGATGCCTATGATGTGGTCGCGGAACTGAACGGCTGAGCCCTTATCGTCATCCCGGCGAAGGCCGGGATCTCGACCTCGCGTCATAATGCACCGGCGAGATCCCGGCCTTCGCCGGGATGACGAGGGTTAGGAATTAGAGCCGTCGCAGAAATTCCACATGCGGCGGCAGTTCGGCGAGTTGTTCGGCGACGCGGCCGCGCAATGTCGCGAGACGCGTGGCGAGTTCCTCATCCGAGAGGCCATCGGCGATCGGGTGCCAGCTTTGCGGCCGCATCCCCTGCCCCGTCAGCACTGCATACCAGTTCGTCGGGCCGAACAGATCGCCGGGTTCGAACAGGATATTGCCCGTGGCGCGGAACGCCTCGATCCGCTCGGCGAGGCTGTCGGGCAGACCCGCCGCGGCGACGTCGCGCCAGAAGGGCGTGTCGTCGCGGTTCGCGAGCGCATAATGGGCGATCACGAAATCGCGGATCACCGCATATTCGTGAAGCGCGTCGCGGTTGAAGCGGCGGATGACATTCGGATCGATCGCGTCGCGCGGCAGCAGCGACAGCAGGCGGATGATCGTCGTCTGGATGAGGTGGATCGAGGTCGATTCGAGCGGTTCGAGAAAGCCCCCCGCGAGGCCGATCGCGACGCAATTGCGGTTCCAGATCGCCTTGCGGTGCCCCGCAACGAAACGCAGCCGGTTGGCGTCGGCGAGCGGCGCGCCGGGCAGGCGCGAGCGGAGCAGCGCCTCGGCCTCGTCATGGCCGAGATGCGCGCTCGAATAGACATAGCCGTTGCCGTCGCGGTGCTGGAGCGGGATGCGCCATTGCCACCCCGCCTCGCGCACGGTCGAGCGTGTGAAGGGCGCGGGGTCGCCCGTGCCTTCGCACGGCATCGCGATCGCGCTGTCGCAGGGGAGCCAGTGGCTCCATTCGGTGTAGCCGGTCTGGAGCGCGCCCTCGATGAGGAGACCGCGAAAGCCCGAACAGTCGATGAAAAGGTCGCCATCGATCGTGCGGCCGTCGTCGAGCGCGAGCGCGGTGATGAAGCCGTCTTCGGGATCGAGGCGGACGTCGGCGACCTTGCCCTCGATCCGCACGACGCCCTTGTCCTCGGCATAGCTTCGCAGCAAGCGCGCGTAGGCGGCGGCGTCGAACTGGACGGCATGATGCACCGGGCCGTGGCGGGTTGCGGGCGCAAAGCGGCCCTCGCGCGCCGCCATCGTTTCGAGATTATAGGGACCGTGATCGGGGTCGCCGCCCGCGGCGAGATGGCGCAGCCAGAAATGGTGGAAATGGATGCCCGACATCTCGACGCCGAGATAGCCGAAGGGGTGGAAATAGCGGTGGTCCGACCCGCCCCACCCCTCGAATGCGATGCCGAGCTTGATCGTGCCGTGCGTCGCGCGGAGGAATTCGGCTTGGTCGATCTTCAGGTAGCGGTTGAATTCGTGGATCGGCGGCACGGTCGCCTCGCCGACGCCGACGGTGCCGATCGCCTCGGATTCGACGAGGGCGATGCTGTGCGGCTGCCCCGCGAGCGCGCGACCGAACGCGGCGGCGGTCATCCAGCCTGCGCTGCCGCCGCCGACGATGACGATGCGCCGCACGGGGCGCGCCCGCGCGCTCATCCGCGCATCCGCCGTAGTGCGTCGGCGTGGCTGTCCATCGCATGGACGTCGCTCGCGACGGCGCGGAGCTGGCGCTGGAATTCGGCCATCAGCGCCTGGTCTTCGGTCAAGAGCGCCTGCGGGTCGAAACTGCGCGGGGTGACGCCGTGGCCCGCCATGACGAGCGCCCAGCTATCCTCGACATGCGCCTCGTGATTATAGTGCGCGAACATGCCGCGCGCGGCGAACAGGTCGATCTTGGCCGCGAGTTCGGTTGAGATCGGTGCGGCGCGCGCGGCGTCCCAATAGGGCTCGCCGGTGCGGGCGTTGAGGCGGAAATGCTGCGCGGTGAAATCGGCGACGCGCGCGCGGGTGCCCGCGAGTTCCTCGTTGTAAATATCGGCCTCGGGCATCTGTGCGCGGTCGATCGGCCAAAGCAGCACGAGCTGCGCAATGCCAAGCTGGAGGAGGAGCAGTTCGGCGCCGTCGAGCGGCGGCGGGTCGCCCGCCGCGGGGCCGACCGCGACGACGTTGCCGACCCACGGGCGCGGTCGCGCGGTCGCGGCGAGCGGTGCGGATGGCTCGGCGTCAACGGGGCGTCCGAGGGCCGCCGCGAGCGCGGCGGGGGCGTCGGCGTCGGCCAAGGATGCGCTATCGTAGGCGAACTCGATCGCGGTGCGGTTCGCGAGCGGGATCAGCGTGAGCCACCCCGCCGGGTGCGCGGCGACGCGGCTGTAGAGCGGCAGCGGATCGAAGGCGGGCGCCGAGGCGCGGATGATGCGGTCGCAGAAAACGGGTCGCGCGGCGGTTTCGCCGGGATCGAGCGCGGCGATCAGCGCACCGTCGGTGTCGATGAACAGGTCGGCGCCGAATTGCTCGCCATCGGCAAGCTCGATGCGGTCGAGGCCCGCTCCGCCGCGATGCACGACGGCGTCCGCGCCCGCGACGATGCGAATATCGGCCTGTTCGCACGCGGCGCGCAGCAGCTTCGCATAGCCGGGGGCGTCGAGATGCCAGCCCGTCTTGACCGCCTGCCGCGTCGCCGCTTCGCGCGGGGCGCCGGTGCGGCCCTGCTTGGCGGCGGCGGCGGCGAGGCAGAAATCCTCGAGCGCGACGCGCAGCCCCGCGGCGCGCGCGCGCGTCCAGTGCTGGACGAAGGGCAGCGAGGCGAAGGCGCTGCCCGCGTCGCCATAGGCGTGGAGGAAAGCGTCGTCGCCGCCCGACCAGCCGGCGAACTGCTGGCCCATGGCGATCGTCGCCGCGGCATGGCGGAGCAGCGCGGCTTCGTCGATGCCGAGCAGGCGGTGGAAGGTCGCGAGGTCGGGCGGCGCGATGAGCGCGGCGTGCGGCGCGGGCGCTTCGCCGGTGTCGACCCAGACGGTGTCGGTGCCGAGCCGCGCATAAGCGCGGCCGACCGCGAGCGCCGCCATCGCCGCCGCGACGCCGCCGCCATGGACGACCACCTGCTGCACCGCATTCGTCATGGCGCCGGCGCCGGGCAATAGCGCGCGATGAAATCGGCGTGCGAGGGCAGTGTCGCGGCGGCGTCGGCGATCGTCGCGGCGAGGGTCGCGAGGCGTTCCTCGACGGTCGCGGCGGGCAGCGCGTCGGCGAGGCGGTCGGCGGCGCGCGGTTCGATGCCCTGCCCGACGAACACGGCCTGCCAGCTCGGCGGGCCGAAGAGGCCGTCGCGATAGGCCTGAACATGACCGCGGTGGCGGAAACGATCGATCTTGTCGGCGAGCGTATCGGGGAGGTCGATCACAGTCACCCGCTCCCACAACGGCGCGTCGGCCTCGTTCGCGATATAGTGGAGGATCAGGAAATCACGGATGCGGTCGTACTCGACGTCCATCACGCGATTGAATTCGGTGGGAAGTGCGGGATCGATCGCGCGCTCGGCGGGCATCAGCGTCAGCATGTGCATGATCGCCATCTGGACGAGGTAGATGCTCGTCGATTCGAGCGGTTCGAGGAAACCGCCCGCGAGGCCCATGCCGATGCAATTATGCGCCCACGCCTGTTCGCGCTTGCCCGCCCTGAAGCGCAGCACGCGCGGGTCGGCGAGCGCGTCGCCGTCGAGGTTCGCGAGCAGGGTCGCGGCCGCCTCGTCGTCCGAGATATCGGCGCTCGAATAGACATAGCCGTTGCCGGTGCGGTGCTGGAGCGGGATGCGCCATTGCCACCCCGCCGTGCGGCGCGTCGAGCGCGTATAGGGGGTGAAGTCGACCGAACGCGCCGAGGGCACCGCCTGCGCGCTGTCGCACGGCAGCCAGTGCGCCCAATCCTCGAGACCGACGCCGAGCGTCTGGCCGAGGAGCAGCGAGCGGAAGCCCGAGCAATCGACAAACAGGTCGCCCGCGACGCGGGTGCCCGACGCGAGCTTGACCGCGGCGATGTCGCCGCTTTCGCCATGCTGCTCGACCTCGACGATCCGCCCTTCGACGCGCTCGATCCCGCGCGCCTCGGCCCAGCCGCGCAGGTAACGCGCATAGAGAAAGGCATCGAGGTGATAGGCGTAGGCGAAGGCATTGCGCACATCGTTCGCGTCGCCGCTGGGCAGCATGAAGCGGTTCTGCAGCGCGGCGACGATCGGGAAGCAATAGTCGGAGAGCGGCGCGGCCGTGCCGGCAACATGCGCGCGGATCCAATAGCTGAAGAAATCGGCCTCGCCGATCGGGCGGCCGAAGGTGCCGAAGGGGTGGACGTAGCGGACGCCTTCGCGCCCCCAGTTCACGAATTCGATGCCGAGTTTGAAGGTCGCCTGCGTCGCCTGCATGAACTCGACCTCGTCGAGGCCGAGGAAGTCGTTGAAATCCTTCATCTGCGGCAGCGTCGCTTCGCCGACGCCGACGGTGCCGATCTCTTCGGATTCGACGAGGCGGACGCGGAAGCGCGCTGGGTCGAGTTTGGCGGCGCAGGCCGCGGCGCACATCCAACCCGCGGTCCCGCCGCCGACGATAACGAGTTCGAACCTATCCCCCATGGCGGCCTAGCTTAACGCGGAAGAAAGCGGGCGCCAGTCCCGATGGACCGGCGCCCCTCCCCCTTTTAGAAGTTGAGCCGCACGCCGAGTTGATAGCGCCGGTCGTTCTTGAACCAGGCGTTGGGCTTGAGCGTGCCGTCGCCGTCGACCTGCTGCAACAGCACGGTGTCGGTGCCGAGCAGATTGGTGCCCTCCAGCACGAACTCGATATTCGCGGTCGCGCGCAGGCGAAGCGACGCGTCGAGATAGCCCGTGCTCTTTTGCCAGATCGGGAAGCCGACGCAGCAGTCGATCGCGGTCACCAGATATTTGGAGCGCCAGTTGTAGGCGACGCGCGCCGATACCGGGCCCTTCTCATACATGCCGACGAGGTTGTAGCTGTGCTTCGAAATGCCTTCGAGCGCCTTGGCCTTTACCGTGCTATCCTCATAGGTCAGGCCGCCGCCGGCCGTTCCGCCCGCGGTTTCGTTGGTCAGATTAACCGTCTCGATCCCGTCGTTCTTCACATAGGTGTAGTTCGCCTGCACCCCGAAGCCGTCGAACGGCGCCGGCAGGAAATCGAAGAAGGTCTGGAAGGCGAATTCGGCGCCATAGATGCTCGCGCCGTCGCCGTTGACCGGGCGGTTGACGCGGACGTCCTCGGTCACCCCGTTGTTCGTCACTTCGAGGTTGAATTGGCCCGCCTGGATATAATCGTAGAACTTCTTGTAGAAACCCGTGGCGGTGAACGAACTCGACCGGCCGAAATAATATTCGAGCGTCAGGTCGAACTGGTCGGCCGTTATCGGTTTGAGCCCCGGATTGCCCGACTGGCCGGTATATTGCCAGTCATAGGCGATCGCGTTGCCATCCTCGTCGCGCGTGACGTTCGGGTCCGAAAAATCGTTGAGGTTCGGCGTCAGCCGGTTGACCGTCAGGAAATTGCGGAGCAGTCCGAAATCGGGGCGCGACATCGCCCGCGAATAGGCAAATCGCGACACCAGCCTGTCGGTCAGGTCGAACTTGATGTTGAAGCTGGGCAGCGCGTGGAAATGATTGACCTTGGTCGTGTCGGCGACCGTCGCGCCGTTGCTGAAATCAATCTCCCGCTGCGTGACGACGCAGCCCGATGATGCCGTCGGGCGCGGCGGCGGGCCCGGATCGGTCCCCCGCTCGCAAAGGAGCCCTGTCGGCGTGAAGGGAACGGGCAAGGTGGTTGCCCCCACCGTATCGTCGCGCGTCCAGATCAGGCGGACGCCGATGTTGCCCGAGATCGGCACCCCGCCGATCGCGAGGCTGTCGCCGCCGAACTTCGCCATCGCATAGGTGGCAATCGTGCGCTCGCTGACGCGGTGGACCTCGCTCGGGAAATAGCAGCCGAAGGCCTTTTCGATCGTCTCGGCACCGCGATAACCCTCGCCCGAACAGACCGGATAATAATCACCGACGCCGATCGACGGGCGCCCGAGCGCGGCCGCGAGCTGTTCGCGATTCGACAACATGTCCATGTTGAAGAAGGCGAAGCTGTTGTGATTGATCTGGTTGCCGGCGAAGAAGTCGCCGCCGAAAGTGTGCAGTTCGTTGGTGCCCGGCGCGTAGGCGGGGCTGTCGATGTTGAAATAGGGCGCCTGAGTGAAGGTCCAGGTGTTCGAGATATTCGCCCAGTTATACGCGCCCCAACGCACCGTCTGATCGCGATCGGCGTAGCGCGCGCCGACCTTGATCGCGTCGAGCCAGCCCGAATCGACGTCATATTCGACGTCGGCGCGGAAGGCGACCTCCTCGCCGTCGCTGTCCTCGGTGTGATCGGTGACCGCGTAGTAGAAATAATTGTTCGGGTTGTTGAGCCCGCCGCTCGACAAATTGATGTTTTCGGCCTGGTTGGGCAGGAATTCGAGCCGCGGATATTTGCCCGTCAGGTCGACGAAGGTATCGGCGAAGGTCCGCGCGGTGACCGATGCGTTGTAGTTTTGGACGCTGGCGTCGACATATTGGCCGTCGAGCGTGACGCGCAGGCGGTCCGAAACATCCCAGCGGAAGTTGAGGCCGAAATCCTGTGTGATCTGCTTGTTCTTGAGCGCATTCGCCGCGGTGTCGACCTGCGGCGCGCGCTGTTGCGGGACGCAGCCTTCCCAGCCGTAGCAGCGATTGAAAAAGGCCTCGCCATCCTCGTTGACGCCCAGCCCGAGATTGGCGTCGCCTTCGCCGACATAGGGGCGCGGCGCCGACCACCAGCCGCTGAGGAAATTGCCGTCGTCGTCGAACTGGAAGGGGGCGGTGCCGGTGAGCGGGTTCACGAGCGTCGGATCGGTGACCTGATAGTCGCTGGGCTGGCCGTAGATGCTGAACGCGCTCGAATAGATCGCATGTTCGCGCCAGCTGTTGTTATATTGCGAGCGCAGATACTGACCGGTCAGTTCCATGTCGCCGTCGTTGGAGCGCCACTGGAAGGCGGCCGAGACGCCGTAACGTTTGCGGTCATATTCATTGTCGCGCATGTAGATGCCGCTGGGGATATATTGCTTCCCCGGGCCGAACACGCCGTCGAAGATCGCCATGCGGTCGAACTGGATGCCCTGGCTCGCGGTGATCGCGTGCGAATAGGCGCCGCTCAGCATCAGCCCGATCTCGCCGATCCCGGTCTGCCAGCGATCCGAGATGATGCCCGAGATTTCGGGCGTCGATTTCTCGGCGATGTCGCCATAGGTGTTCTTGATCGAGATCGAGATCAGGCGTCCGTCCTGATCGAACGGCACGCGCGTGCGCAGATTGACCGTGCCCGCGATGCCGCCCTCGATCAGGTCGGCGGTCTGGTTTTTATAGGTATCGATGCCGCCGAGAAGTTCGGGCGAGATGTCCTGCCAGCTGAGACCGCGCGAGCTGTTCGCGCTGAAGGTATCGCGGCCGTTGAATTCGGAGCGGACCTGATTGAGGCCGCGGATGACGACGCCCGAGGGTTCGGCGGAAAAGTGCGACGTGTCGTCGGTGCCCGCAAAGCGGATGACGGTGATGCCGGGAACGCGCTGCAGCGCTTCAGCGACCGATTTGTCGGGGAAGGATCCGATATCCTCCGCCGTGATCGAATCGACGACGGTGTCGGCGTTGCGCTTGCGGTTCTGCGCCGATTCGAGGTTGGCGCGGATGCCGGTGACGACGATGTCGTCGGGATTTGCCTCGTCCGCCGATACCGGCACGGTGCTTTCCTGCGCCGCGGCGGGAAGGATCATCGCGCTCGCCAGTGCCGCCCCGCATATCCCCTGGAGCAGGCTCTGGCGAATCCGATATGTCTTGGCAGGCCCCTTAACCATTATGATTTCCCCCATCCAATGCGGTCCAGATTGCCTTCCCACAATCTCTATAAGACCAATTGCGTCCTTGGAATATTACCAATAGACTACAAATCCAGCGCGCTGTCCATTGCAAATTTATGGCAGCGTCAGGATGCCGCCCGAGGGGGCGATGGCGACCGGGGAGGAAATGGCCATGCGATTGATTTCACTCGATGTGCTGCGGGGGCTCACCGTCGCCGGGATGATATTGGTGAATTCGGCCGCGGCGATGAAATATGGCGCGGAGGCAAATGTCGCGCCAATGCTGCTGCATGTGAGCTGGGACGGGCTCACCCTCGCCGACCTGGTTTTTCCGGGTTTTCTGACGATGGTGGGCGTCGCCATCCCCTTTTCGATGCGCGATGCGAAGCTCGATTCGGCGCAGCGCCGGCATATCTTCGGCCGCACCGGCCGCCTGCTGCTGCTGGGCTTCATCCTCAGCAATCTTTACTGGTTCACCAGCTTCGCGTCGGGCGACTGGCGGCTGTTCGGGGTGCTTCAGCGCATCGGGCTCGTCTATTGCGCCTGCGCGATCCTGTTCCTGCTCGCGGGGCCGCGCGCGCGGCTGATCGTCGCGGCGGCGATCCTCGCGCTCTACTGGCCGCTCGCGCTGCTCCCCTCGCTCGACGGGCTCGCGACCGACATCTGGGGGCGTGGGCACAATTTCGTCGCTTCGGTCGACCGGCTGCTGCTCGGCAATCACCTCTATGTGAAGGGACCCGAAGGCTATGATCCCGAGGGGATATTGGGCACCTTGCCCGCCATTGCCCAAGGACTGATCGGCGTCGCGATCGGCGAACTGCTGATCCGCCGCCAAGGTCCCGCGGCGCGGCAACTCGCGACGATCGGCGCCGCGATGCTGGTCGCCGGCAGCGGCTGGAGCCTCGCCTTCCCGATGGTCAAGGATATCTGGTCGAGCAGCTTCGTGCTCGTCACCAGCGGCATCACCGTGCTGGCGCTCGCGCTGCTGCATCATTTACTCGACCGCGAAGGCCGCAAGCCCGGGATGGCCGCGACCGCGATGCTGGCGTTCGGCGCCAATGCGATCGCGGCCTATACGCTGCACCAAGTGACGGCGGGCGTGGTGACATGGGACCTGCTGCTGGCGCCCTTTCGCGCGCTGCGCGAGACACTGGGCGATCCGGTCGCGTCGCTCATCTCCATCCTTCTCTATATGCTGCTGATCTGGGGTGCGATGGAATGGCTGCGCCGCAAGGGCTGGATCATCAAAATCTGATCCGGCCGAACATACCTCTTGATAAGACCTATATAACCTATATAATACCAATAATCGAGCGGCGTCGCGTCGCCCGATCCGGAAAGTGATGGACGATGCCGAACGCCGCGACAGACGGACGAATAACGCTGATGGAGCAGGAAGCCGGGGAAGCAGCCGCGGCCGTCGCCACGATGCTGGACGCCAATCGCGACGCCTTCGCCGCGATCGGGCGGCGGCTGCGCGGCGCGCCGCCCGTCGCGGTGGTGACCTGCGCGCGCGGGTCGTCGGACCATGCGGCGACTTATGCCAAATATCTGATCGAGACGATGACCGGGACGCCGACCGCGTCGGCCGCGCTGTCGATCGCGTCGCTCTACGACGCGCCGGCGGTTGCCGGGAATCGCCTGTGCCTTGCGGTGTCGCAGTCGGGCAAGAGTCCCGACCTGCTGGCGGCGGTCGAGCAGCAGCGCGACGCCGGCGCCTTCGTCGTCGCGCTGGTCAATGCCGAGGGATCGCCGCTTGCGGGGCTCGCCGACGTGGTGATCCCGCTCTCCGCCGGGGTCGAACGATCGGTCGCGGCGACCAAATCCTATATCGCCTCACTCGCCGCCATCGCTGCGCTCGTCGCGGCATGGGCCGAGGATGATGCGCTCGACGCGGCGCTGACCGCCCTGCCCGGCCAGCTTGCGCAGGCCTTCGCGCTCGACTGGTCGCCCGCGGTCGCGGCGTTTCGGGAAGCGACCAACCTGTTCGTGCTCGGGCGCGGCTATGGGCTCGGCGTCGCGCAGGAGGCCGCGCTCAAGTTCAAGGAAACCTCGGCGCTCCATGCCGAAAGTTTCAGCGCCGCCGAAGTGCGCCACGGGCCGATGGCGATCGTCGGCGATGCCTTTCATGTGCTGGCGTTCGGCGGCACCGACCGTGCGGCGGCGAGCGTGCGCGACGCGGCCGCCGAGTTCCGCGGGCGCGGCGCGACGGTGCTGCTCGCCGATCCCGGCGGCGACCTGCCCGTCATCGCCGCGCATCCGGCGATCGAGCCCGTGCTGATGATCCAGAGCTTTTACCGCATGGCAAGCAGGCTGGCGCTCGCGCGCGGCTGCGACCCCGACTCGCCACCGCATCTCAACAAGGTTACCGAGACTTTATGATCGTTCGTTTCCACAACGGCCGGGTCGCACTGCCGGGCGGCGCCGTCGACGCGGCGGACATCGCCGTCGAAGGCGGCGCCGTCACCACCGTGTCCGCGCCGGGCGATACGGCGGCGGACCGCGCGGTCGACCTCGAAGGCGGCTGGCTGCTGCCCGGCTTCGTCGACACGCAAGTCAACGGCGGCGGCGGCGTATTGTTCAACGATCAGGTCGATGTCGAAGCGATCGCGGCGATCGGCGCCGCGCATGCGCGCTTCGGCACCACCGCTTTCCTGCCGACCTTGATCAGCGACACGCCCGCGCAGATCGCCGCCGCGCTCGCGGCGGTCGACGCCGCGATCGAGCAGGGGGTGCCGGGCGTCGTCGGCATCCATATCGAAGGGCCGTTCATCAACGAGGTGAAGCGCGGCATCCACGAGGCGCATCGCATCCGGCGGCTCGATACCGGAATATTGGCGACGCTCACCGCGCCGCACCGCGGGCGCGTGATGCTGACGCTCGCCCCCGAACTGTGCGACGAAGAGGATATCCGCACCCTCGTCCGCCACGGGGTGATCGTCAGTGCGGGGCACAGCGACGCGACCTATGACGAGGCGCGGCGCGCGATCGCCGCGGGATTGTCGGGCTTTACCCATTTGTTCAACGCGATGTCGCCGCTGCGCCATCGCAATCCCGGCGCGGTCGGCGCGGCGTTCGATTCGGACACCTATTGCGGGCTGATCGTCGACGATGTCCATTTGCACCCTGCGGTGGTGCGCCTGGCGGTGCGGACCAAGGGCAAGGAGCGCATCATGCTGGTCACCGACGCGATGCCGAGCGTCGGCACCAACGTGAGCGAATTCACGCTGCAGGGCAAGCGCATTGCGGTGAAGGACGGCGTCTGCATTTTCGAGGACGGCACGCTCGCGGGCACGCATCTCGACATGGCGTCGGCGCTACGCAAGACGGTCGAGGTCACCGGGCTGCCGGTGCCCGACGTGTCGGCGATGGCGAGCGCGACGCCCGCGGCCTTCCTGTCGCTGGAGGAGCGCATCGGGGCAATCGCGGCTGGACAACGCGCCGACTGGGTGTGGCTCGATGCCGGTCTCGCTCCGCGCGCGACGTGGATCGGCGGCGCGATTGTTTCGGAAACCGCATGGGGCCATTTCCAGGCCGCGCAATGATACGCAAGCCGCATCATAAGCGGCGGACGTTTTGGGGATTATATCGATGGGCCTGATCATCACCTCTCCGCTTCGAGGGTGGGCGACGACGCTGGACGACGTTCCCGACCCGGTCTTTGCCCAGCGGATGATGGGCGACGGGGTCGCGATCCAGCCGCTCGGCGATACCGTCGTCGCGCCGTTCGACGGCGAGGTGGTGACGCTGCACGAGGCCGGCCACGCCGTGTCGCTGCGCAGCGCCGAGGGCGCCGAGGTCCTGATCCATATCGGGCTCGATACGGTGATGCTGAAGGGCGAAGGCTTCACGCCGCTGGTGGCGATCGGCGATACGGTGGCGCGCGGCGATCCGCTGATCCGTTTCGACCTCGACGCGGTCGCGCTGGCCGCGACGAGCCTGATCACGCCGGTGATCGTGACCAACGCCGAGGCTTTTGCGATCGGCCGCCGGACGACCGATGCCGCGATCGGCGCATGCGAGGCGCTGATGACGCTCGTCCCGGTGCAGGCCGAAGCGCGCCGCCGGTCCGATGACGGAATTTTGGTCGAGCAGGCGGTGACGCTGTCGCTGCCGCACGGGATTCACGCACGCCCCGCCGCGCGGATCGGCGAAGCGGCGCGCGGCTTCGAGGCCGACGTGCATCTGGTGAAGGGCGACAAGCGCGGCGATGCGCGGAGCACGGTCGCGCTGCTCGCGCTGGGCACCGCGTTCGGCGACGAGATCGTCGTGCAGGCGCGCGGCGACGACGCCGAAGCGGCGCTCGCGGCGCTCGTCGCATTGCTCGCGACCGATATGGGCGAAGCGGCGGCGGCGGTCGTCGCGCCTCTGCCCGCGACTGCTGCCAGTCCGCTGCGCGCGGGACAGATCGGCGGCGTGATCGCCTCGCCCGGCCTGGCCATGGGACCCGCCGCGCGGTTGCGGCAGACGGAGATCGCCGTTGCGCGCGAAGGCGCCGGGGCGGCCGAGGAACGCGCGGCGTTGCTGGCGGCGCGCGAAGAGGTCCGCGCGATGATTGCCGCGCGCGCCGACGGCGCGAGCGGCAGCGTCGCATCGGTGATGCAGGCGCATCTGGCCTTGATCGACGATCCAGAACTGATTGCGGCGGCCGAGGGCCGGATCGCAGCGGGGAACAGCGCCGGTTTCGCGTGGCGCGGCGCGATCCACGACCAGATCGACGCGATCCGCGCGACGGGCAACGCCCATTTGATCGAGCGCATCGACGACCTGATCGACATCGAGCGGCAGATGCTCGCCGTGCTGACCGGGACACCGCTCGACGGGGCGAATATTGCGGCGGGTGTGATCGTCGTTGCCGAGGACCTGTTGCCGTCGCAGCTCGTGGCGCTGGCGGCGCAGAAGCCTGCCGGGATCTGCCTCCGGCGCGGCGGCCCGACGTCGCACGTCGCGATCCTTTGTGCGGGCATGGGATTGCCTTCCCTCGTCGCAATGGGCGACGCGCTCGACGAGATTGCGGAGGGCACACCGCTGCTGCTCGATGCCGAACTGGGTCATGTCACGGCGGCGCCGTCGGCCGCCGGCACCGACGCCTTTACCGCGCGGCTTGCGAAGCGCGACGCGCGGCGCGAAGCGGCACAGGCGGCGGCGAAGGACGCCTGCCACAGCGCCGACGGCACGCGCATCGAAATCTTCGCCAATGTCGGCAGCGTCGACGAAGCGCGAGCGGCCGCGACGCAAGGCGCCGAAGGATCGGGCCTCGTGCGCAGCGAGTTTCTCTTCCTCGATCGCGACACCGCGCCGTCGGAGGATGAACAGCACGCCGCCTATCAGGGGATCGCCGACGCGCTGGCGGAGCGGCCGGTGATCGTCCGCCTGCTCGACATCGGCGGCGACAAGCCCGCCGCCTATATCCCGTTCGACGCCGAGGAAAATCCGGCGCTGGGCCAGCGCGGCATTCGTGTGGCGCTCGCACGGCCCGACCTCCTCGAAACGCAGCTTCGCGCGATCCTGCGCATCGAACCCGCCGGGCAATGCAAGATCATGATCCCGATGGTCGCGAGCCTCGATGAGCTGCGCCAGGTGCGCGCGGTGGTCGAGAGGCTGCGCGGCGAGATGGGGATCGCGGCGCCGGTCGAAGTCGGGGTGATGGTCGAAACCCCCGCCGCGGCGATGACCGCCGACCTGCTCGCCGCCGAGGCCGATTTCCTGTCGATCGGCACCAACGACCTCACCCAATATGTGCTCGCGATGGACCGCGGCAATCCGGCGGTCGCCGCGGGGGCCGACGCGATGCACCCCGCGGTGCTGCGGATGATCGGCGAAACCTGCCGCCTTGCCGCCGTCCACGGGCGCTGGGTCGGCGTGTGCGGCGGGCTCGCGTCCGATCCCGCAGCGCTGCCGATCCTGATCGGGCTGGGCGTCACCGAATTGTCGGCGGTGCCGGGATTCGTCGCCGAGGCGAAACAGATCGTGCGCGGGCTCTCACTGCCCGAGGCGCAAGCGCATGCGGCGCTGGCGCTGCAATGCAAGTCGGCGGCGGAGGTGCGCGCGCTCGCCCGCGCGTTCGAGGAGACACGGTGATGCGCAAGATACTCGAAACGCTCCAGCCCTTGGGTCGCGCGCTGATGCTGCCGATCGCGGTGCTGCCGATCGCCGGCCTGCTGCTGCGCATCGGCCAGCCCGACCTGCTCGACATCGCCTTCATCTCGGCGGCGGGCGCGGCGATCTTCGAGAATCTGGGTATCCTGTTCGCGATCGGCGTCGCGGTCGGCTTTGCGCGCGACGGCAATGGCGCCGCGGCGCTCGCGGGGGTCGTCTGCTATCTCG
Source organism: Sphingopyxis sp. LC363 (assembly GCF_000756385.1). Taxonomy (GTDB): domain Bacteria; phylum Pseudomonadota; class Alphaproteobacteria; order Sphingomonadales; family Sphingomonadaceae; genus Sphingopyxis. The sequence goes on along the minus strand of NZ_JNFC01000012.1, from coordinate 78,578 downwards.
TCACGACGACCGGCGCGCAGACCTTCATGACCGCGCCGGCTGACCTCGGCGCCGGATGGCCCGAGGCGGCGGCGGCGCTGGCAGGCAAGAACTGGGCGCTGACGCAGATCGACAAGCTTGAAGTGCCGACCGGCATCCTGTCCGGATTGATCGGCGGCAATTTCTATAACCGGTTCGCGGCGATCGCCCTGCCCGAATATCTCGCCTTCTTCGGGGGGCGGCGCTTCGTACCGATCGCAAGCGGGGTTGCCGGGCTGCTGCTCGCGGCGGTGATCGGCTATGGCTATGCGCATATCAGCGGCGCGATCGACGCCGCGAGCCGCACCGTCGTCGAAAGCGGCGGCGCGGGCCTGTTCGTCTATGGCGTGCTCAACCGGCTGCTGATCGTCACCGGATTGCACCATATCATCAACAATGCCGCCTGGTTCGTCGTCGGCGATTTCGCGGGCGCGACCGGTGATCTCCGCCGCTTCTTCGCGGGCGATCCGACCGCCGGCGCATTCATGTCGGGCTTTTTCCCGGTGATGATGTTCGGTCTGCCCGCCGCGTGCCTCGCCATGTATCACGAGGCGCGGCCCGAGCGGCGCAAGGCGGTCGGCGGGATGCTGCTTTCGCTGGCGCTCACCAGCTTTTTGACCGGGGTGACCGAACCGATCGAGTTCACCTTCATGTTCGTCGCGCCCCTGCTCTATGCGATCCACGCGCTGCTGATGGGCGTGTCGATGGCGCTGATGGACGCGCTCGACATCCGGCTCGGCTTCGGCTTTTCGGCGGGGCTGTTCGACTATGTGCTCAATTTCAGCCTCGCGACGCGGCCGTGGATGCTGCTGCCGGTCGGCGCAGTTTACGCGCTGCTCTATTATGGCCTGTTCCGCTTCTTCATCCGCCGGTTCGACCTGACGACACCGGGACGCGAGCGCGGCGAGGCCGCCGAGGCGTCAACCGTTTCGACGGGAGGCGCGCGCGGCGAAGCCTTTGTCGCGGCGCTCGGCGGTGCGGCGAATCTCGTCAGCGTCGACGCGTGCACGACGCGCCTGCGCCTGATCGTCGCCGATCAATCGACGGTCGACGACGCGGCGCTGACCGCGCTCGGCGCGCGCGGCATCATCCGGCCGTCGGAAAATGCGGCGCAGGTCGTTCTGGGCCCGGTCGCCGATCTGGTCGCCGAGGAAATCCGCGGCGCGCTAGCCGGCGGCGGGACTGCTATCGCGGCCCCTGCCCCCGCGGCGAGCGGGAGCGGCGCGGATGCGACGCTACCCGACGATTTGGCCGGTGCGCTTGGCGGCGCCGCGAATGTGCGTTCGGTCCGCGCGCTCCACGGCCGCTACCGGGTCGAACTCGCCGACGCGGCGCAGGTCGACGAAGGCGCGCTGGCGCGGTTGACGCGCGGGCTCGTCCGGCCCGCGCCCGACGTCTGTCATATCCTGATCTGAACAGGGCGGCGGTCTTCCCGCCGTTTGCCCTTGGCGCTCGCCGTGTTTTCTTCGAAAGCCCGGCGGGCGTCGCTCACGCAGTCGACGACAGCTTCATCAGGATGAGGCCGCTGACGATCAGCAGCGCGGCGACGATCCGCATCGCGTTCGCCTGTTCGCCGAGGATGAAGATGCCGACGAGGAACGCGCCGACGGCGCCGATCCCGGTCCAGATCGTATAGGCGGTGCCGAGCGACAGCGATTTCATCGACAGCGCGAGCAGCGCGAAACTCACGATCATCGCGGCGATGGTGACGGCGGTCGCGCCCGGGCGCGTGAAGCCTTCGGACTGCTTCATCGAGAAAGCCCACACGACTTCGAAAATTCCGGCGATCGTCAAATATATCCAGGCCATGGCAGCCTCCTTATCGAGCTGCCGGGCCGTCCCGGACTTGAGAACCCGGCATAGCCGGGCGAGGACGTGGCCTCCGTCGGGAGTCTCTACCGTTGCGAACCCTAGCGCGCAATATCCTGTGCGGCACTGGACGCACGGTCCAGCACCGACCGCGCGAAGGGCGCGAAATCGCCGTGCAGCCCATGTTTGAGCGCCGCGAGCGCAAGGCCGTGCGTCGCCGCATCGGCGAGGCTCTTACCGCTCCACAGGCCGTCGAGAACGCCCGCCGCGAAGGCGTCGCCGGTCCCGACCCGGTCGATCACCGGCGTGATGAGGGTGGGGTCGCTCGCGCCATGGTCGTCCCGCGTATCGACGCGCGCGGTGATCCGGTGGGCGTCGGTGCCGAGGATTTCGCGGGCGGTCGAGGCGATATGTTCGAGCGAGGGGAATTGATCGAACAGCGCCAGCGCGGCCTCGCGCCGCCGGTCTTCGCCCTCGCCCGAAAATTCGCGGCCCAGCAGCAGCCCCGCGTCGCGATGATTGCCGAAAAGCAAGGTCGCCTGCGCGACGATCGGTTTCAGGATCGACGCCGGGTCGGGCTGCCAGCGTTCCCACAGACGCCCGCGCCAATTGCCGTCGAACGACACGCCGATCCCGGCGGCGCGGGCACGCGTGACCGCTGCGAGCGTCGCGGCGGCGCTGTCCGGCCCCAGCGCGGGCGTGACGCCCGAGACGTGCAGCCAGTCGATGCCGTCGAGCAAGCGGTCCCAATCCCAGTCGTCGCGGCTGGCCGCCGCAAAGGCTGAGCCGGCGCGGTCGTAGACGACCTCGGCAGGGCGCATCGGGCCGCCGGGAAGATGGTAATAGAGGCCCATGCGGCCCGCGGGGCGGCGCACCGACGTCGTATCGACGCCATGACGGCGCAGTTCGCCCATGACCCCGTCGCCGATCGGACCTTCGGGGACCGCGCTGATCATCGCGGTAGCACGGCCGAGCGCCGCGAGCGCGACGGCGACATTCGCCTCGGCGCCCCCGACGTGCGCGCCGAAGCGCGCCGATTGCAGCGGCAGTTCGCCCGCCGGAACCGAGACGCGCATGACGATTTCGCCGAAACAGGCGATGCTGCGGGGCGGAGCGATCATGCGTGGAATCCGGTTTCGGCGGCGGCGGTGCAGGCGATGGTGGCGGCGGCGCCGAAACGGGCGGTTGCGGTCTGGCCGATGGCGATCGGGTGGACCCCGGTGATCGCGCCAGCGGAAATCCATTGCCCGCGATTGAGTTCGATGACGCCGCGGCGATGGAGGTCGGCGAGGAAATCGAGCGCGCCCCACGGGCCGTCGAGCACGTCGATCGCCCGCCCGCTGCCGACCGCCACGCCGTCGATTTGCGTTTCGACCCCGAGCGTGGCGAAATCGCCGTGATCGAGCTGCGGGCCGAGCAGCAGGCCGTTGTTGATGCCGATGTCGGCGATGATGCCATAGGGGGCGTGGTTATGGACGTCAGGTGCGGGCGAGCTTGCGACCTCGAACCCCGCGCGGATCTCGTCGACCCAGCGGGCGCCGTCGCCCGCGGTCACGCGTCGGTCGGGCACCGCGCGGAGGCGCAGCATCACCTCGGACTCGATCGCGCCCGCGCCGTCCCTGAAGATAAGGACCTCGCCCGGCCTGTCTCCGTCGAGTTCGGCGACGCGCAGCACGGGGCCCGCGACGCGCTCGGCACCGAGCGTTTCGACGAGCGCGGGCGGGATGCGGCCGACCTTCCAGCCGAGCACCGGCGCGCCGAGCGCCGCGGTCAGCCGCTGCTGCACATCATAGGCTTCGGCCAGCGTCGCGGGAACCGGCGTGGGAAAGGCGGGAAGCGCCTGCCCCGAAAGGCGCGCGGCGAGCAGCGCCGCAACCGGATCGGGGGTATCGGGCATCAGGCGAGTTTTGCGCTCAGCAGATAACGCTGGCGACTTTCGGCCGACTGGCGCCGCAGTTCGACCATCGCGCGTTCCTCGGTCTCGTCGAGCATCGATTCGAGCAGGCGGTTGAAATGGCGCCGCATCGCGAGCCGCGCGCCGGTCGCGTCGCGGTTGCGCAGCGCCGCGACGACATCGGCGTGCTCGGCCTGGCGCGCGGCGCCGTCCTTGCGGCAGACGAGCGAATGGCTGCTGCGCACTTCGGGCAATTCCATGCGCATCCGCCACAGGCTCTCGATCACATGGATGATCGCCTTGTTGCTCGACGCGGCGGCGATCGTCATGTGAAACTCGCGGTCGATCGCGCTGATCTCTTCCTCGCTCTTGCTGTCGTCGGCCATCGCCACGAGCAGTTCGTCGAGCTTTTCGAGCGTCTCGCTCGAAATCGTCGGCGCCGCGAGCGCCGCCGCCTCGGCCTCGAACAGCGAGCGCGCTTCGGTCAGCTCGAAGGCGCTGACCTTGGGCAGGATCGCATTGTCGCCGGGCAGCACCGCCTCGACATAGGCGCCCGCGCCGGTGCGGATATGAATCCACCCCGTCGCCTGCAGCGCGATCTCGGCCTCGCGGATCGTCACCCGGCTGACCTCGAACCGCTCGGACAGCTCGCGCTCGCCGGGCAGTCGCGTTCCCGGCGGATAGGTTCCGTCGAGAATCAGGCGCCGGATCGTATCGGCGACATCCTCGAAAAGGCGGCGTTCGGCCATATTCAATCGTCTCCCCGCATGATTGCGGGTACGGTCATACAATTTGGTATGACAAGTTTGAAGTGGGTCGTCGCGCGGCGCATCAATTTTTCGCTGCACAAGCCGATGCGACCAACAGTTTGCGGCCACACAGGAAAGCGATCGCCCGCCTCGACACTTCGGCTTGGCGTTCGGGCGTAAATTTGCCGTGACCGCCGCCGCGCACGACGAACAATTCGGACGGGACCGCCAGCGCGTCGAGGCGGCGCTTGAGTTCGATCGACTGGGCGACGGGCACCACCGGGTCGGCATCGCCATGCACGATAAAGACCGGCGGACTGTCCTTGGCAAGCCAGGCGACCGGCGACATCGCCCGCTCGGTTACCGCAGCTTCGGCTTCGTCGCCGATCCAGTTCGCGACGGTAGGATGCCGCGCGCCCGACGGCGACGCGATACGGGTCAGGTCGGCCGGTCCATAGAAATCGAGGATCGCCGCCGCCGCGGGAGCAGCGCGGCATTCGGCGCTGTCGATATCATTTGCCGCGGGTAGCAGGCCCGCCATGAGCGCCAGATGCCCCCCCGCCGAGGTTCCGGTCACAATGACACGGTCGGGATCGAAGCCCAGCCGGGCAGCGTTGGCGGCGACCCAGTGGAGCGCGCAGCGCGCATCCTGCACGGCGGCCGGCGCGCGCGCCTCGCCAGCGAGGCGATATTGCACCGTCACCAGCGATAAGCCCGCCGCCAGATAAGGACGAAACCCCGCCCAGTCGGCGGGCCGCGCGCCGCGCGCCCAGCCGCCGCCATGGAAGTGAACCAACACCGGGCCCGGCGCAGCGACGCTGTCCGCATGGCGATAGACGTCGAGGTGCAGCGCCGTTCCTTCCACCGTCCGGTATACGACGTCCCGGTCGATTTGCGCGAGTTCGACCGCATCGGTCGCAGCGGCGGGCGCTGCAGCCGCGACCGATAACAAGGCGAACAGAGTGCGCACCTTGCCGCCTAGATCCGGGCCCGCAGGCCGATGAAATATTTGGATCCGTAATAATGATATTGGCGGCTGCTGCCGTAGACGGGCATATAGGTCGCCTTGGGCTCGTTGAAGAGGTTCAGCGCCTCGAACCGCAGCGACACACCGGGCATCAGCGCGAGCGATGCGCGGAAATCGAGGGTTTCGCTGGGCCCGACATAGCGCAGCTGGCTATTGCCGCCGACGAAGTCCTGGAAATATTTGCTGCGGTAATTGTAGATCGCCTGCAGCGACACCGGCCCGATGTCGTAATAGGCCTGCGCCGATAACACATGCTTCGAATAGCCCGAAAGGCCAGCGGGCGCGATGAGGCCCGGCGTCACCGTTTCGGTTTCCGGATCATATTCGTCGCCGAGCCGGATATCCTGCGTTTCGAAGTTCGAATCGGCGTAATTGTAGCTGACCTTGGCGCCGAGACCGTCGAGCGGCTTGGGCAGGAAGCTGAAGCGCGTCGCGGCGGTGAGTTCGAGACCGTAGATGCGCGACTTGTCGGGGCTGTTGCGCGTCTGGGTGACCGGCACCGTCACGGTTTCGCCGTTGATCGTGAAATCCTCGTTATAGACCACCGGCTGGAAGCCGCCGTTGAACTGCTTGTAGTAGACGGTTGCCGACAGGAGGCTGTCCTTGTTCGGATACCATTCGATCGCGGCGTCGGCGTTCCACGACATCAGCGGCTTGAGGCGTGGGCTACCGTTGGCGCGGACATTGTCGATGGCTTCCTCGATCGAGGTGAAGCCGCCATCGTCGCCGTCGCCGAGTGTGAAGGTGCGGCCGGCGCCGAGCGCGCTGGGATTGGGGCGCGACATGGCGCGATAGCCCGCGACGCGCACCAGCGTGTCGGGCGCGACCTCGAAGATCGCATTGACGCTCGGCAGGATGCGTGTGCTGCTGCTCTCGATCCGCACCGTCTGGAAATCACTGGTTTCTTCGAGCGTGAACCGGCCGGGGTCGGTGTCATCGGGGACGAGGACGAGGTCGCTGCGCAGCCCGTTCGAGGTGACGTCGGTCTTGACGACGCGGACGCCGAAATTGCCGCGGACGGGCATATTGCCCAGATCGGCGTCATATTCGGCCATCACATAGCCCGCGAGCGTGCGTTCGGTGACGTCGCGATTGGCGGCCGCGCGGAGCTCGTCGGGCAAGCCCGGATCCACAGTGCCCAGATATCCGCCGAATATGCAGTCGACGTCAAAGGTCGCCCAGCTGTGGATGTTGTTGCCCTCGGCCGCCGACAGATAACCGGTCTGCGGGAAGGCCTGGCGGCACTGGTTGTTGATCGCCCGCTCTTCGTCGATATCCGATGTCAGCTCGAAAGCCTCGTTGCGCAGGTCGTAGTCGCGAAAGGTGAGTTCGGACCAGCGCGCGCCCGCCGAAATCCGGCTGAGGAAGCCGTCGAGCTCATATGCGGCGTCGAAGCGCCCCGCGATGATCTCGTTGTGGCGCTTGCTCTCGTCGCGGCGCAGGCGGGCGTCGTCCCAGAAGAGATCATGGTTATTGAGGTCGAAGCGCGGGTCGATCGTGATTGTGGGCACGAAGCTGCCCGGCGCGAGTTCGTAGATATAGGGGACGCGCTGGTCGCCCACCGGCGTGCGATCGCCGTTGAGGTCGTTCCGGTCGGTGCGCAGGCGGAAATTGCGTTCGATCTCCTTGCGGATCGTGCGCGAATAGCTGCCGTCGAAGGTCAGCGTCAGCCGGTCGTTCGGCATCCATTCGACCGACAGGCCTCCGCCGAGATATTCTTCCGAACGCGACAGTTCGGAGCCGTTCGATTCGAGCGAACTCGACCCTTCGAGATAACGAACGATGCCGTTTTCGTCATATTCGACGTTGGCCAGGCCGCGCCGCGCCTCCGAAATCGTAAGGTCGCGGCGGCTTTCGACAAAAGTGCGGTCCGAATATTGGACGTCGAGATTGACGTTGAGCCGGTCCGAGGGGCGCCACTGGATCGCGCCGAACGCGGCATCGCGCTTGTCGGTCTCGCTGATCTGGCGGAAGATGTAGGAGTTGGGGACGAGATAATAGGGATCCTGGCCGTAATCCTCGCGCGCGAGTTCGCTGCAATTGCCGCTGGAGGCATTGTCGGCGCGGCACGCGACCCAGGTGCTGCTGGCGGCATAGGTTTCCTCGGGGTTGTTGGTGTCGTTGCGCTGGACGCCGATCGCGATGCCGATCGTGTCGTTCGCGAACTGATCGACATAGCTCAGCGTCCCGCGCCAGCCGATGCCGCCCGACCCGACGATGCGGTCTCCATAGGGGTTGTACTGCGCCTTGACCTCGGCCTGGATGCGGCGCTTGCCGAAGTCGAGCGGGCGCAGCGTCCCGATCTCGATCGTGCCGGCGACGCCGCCCTCAACGAGGTCCGCCTGCTGCGTCTTGTAGATTTTGATATTGTTGACGAGTTCGGACGGGAACTGGTTGAAGTTCACCGAGCGGTCGCCGCTGCCGTTGGTCGCGTCGCGGCCGTTGAAGGTCGCGTTCGAGAGGAAGGGGCCGAGGCCGCGCAACGCGATTTCGGAGGCGTCGCCCTTTTCGCGGTGCGTCGTCGCGCCGGTGATCGTCTGGATCGCCTGGCCGACCGACAGCGCGGGAAGGTCGCCGATGTCATCGGCCGAGAGCGCGTCGACGATCGCCGTCTCCTCGCGCTTGGTGTTGATCGAATTCTGGATCGTCTCGCGAATCCCGGTGACGACGATCGCGTCCTCTTCGTCCTGCGCGGCGGGGGCCGTGTCCTGCGCCACCGCGGGCATCGCGGCGGCGAGCAATGTCGAGCCCGCACCCGCCAGCAAGACGGCGCGGAGCGAACGCGCACGGATTTGATTACGAGAATTCACTTCGTCTCTCCCAAGAAATCGATTCTGTTCTGACCAATGCTGTCGAACATTGCAGCATGATTGTCAACCATTGTGTATGGACGATTGGTTAGTCCATTTTGCCATACACTATTCGTCAGCGGACGAGCTGGCTCCGAAGGTCCGGCACGGCACGGGCAAGCGCCTGCGTCACCAGCTTGGCGGTGACTTCGGCGCCGACATTGCCGAGGTGCGTATAGTCGAACTTGCGCGTCACCTGCCCGCGCGCACCGTCGCCGGCGATCGGCGGGGGCGGAGGCGGCGCCGGGCGCGCGGCCAGCGTCGTTCCCGCTTTCGCGGCGACGAGTTCTTCGGCCGTCGGCGGTTCCTGCGCGAGCTTGGTCGCCGTCTCGGCGCCCATCTCCTGCGCCTGTGCCGCGCTGAGCGCATTGAGGTCGACGAGCGGCACGTCCATCGCCTTGGCGACGCCGCGAATCTGGTCCGACCAGCTCGCGAGCGTGTTCTTCAGCTTGCCGTCCTTGAACTCGCGGCGCGTCAGCGGGGTGACGAGCACCGGGGTGGCGCCCGCCGCCCGCACCTCTTCGACGAAGCGGCGAAGGTTGGCGGGAAATTCGGTCGTCTCGTCGGTCCAGCGCTCGGACTTCGACGACTGGTCGTTGTGCGCGAACTGGATCAGCACCCAGGTGCCGCGATAGCCCGGCACCTTCGCCTCGGCGAGCGCGATGTCCCAGCTGCCTTCCTGTCGGTAGCTGCGCGTCGAACGCCCGCCACGCCCGGTGTTGAGGCACGCGACCGACGATTTGACATGGTGCGCGCAAAACGCCCCGCCCCAGCCGCTGTGCGGCGCCATCGTGGAGTCGCCGACGAGGATGATCTTGTATGGCTCGAGCGGCGGCGCGTCGGTGCGCTCACGGGTTTGAGCCTGTGCGCCGCTCGCGATCAGGAGGCAGGCCGCGGTTGCGAGAAGCCGGCGCATCACGAGAAGGCCAGCCCGCCGTTGATGTCGAGGCAGACGCCCGCGAGGAAGCTCGCCGCGGGCGACGCGAGATAGACGATCGTGTCGGCGACCTCGTCGGGATGGCCTTCGCGGCGGAGCGGGGTGTTGTTCGCGGTCGCGGCGCGCCCCTCGGGCTTCGAGAAGATGTCGTGGAAGCTGGTGCCGATCAGGCCGGGGCAGACGGCGTTGACGCGGATGCCCTGCGGGCCGAGTTCCTTCGCCATCGAACGCGTGTAGGTCATCAGCGCGCCTTTCGCGGTCGCATAGACCGACGCGCCGGGGCCGCCACCGTCGCGGCCGGCAAGCGACGAGACGTTTACCACCGCCGAGCCTTCGCCAAGGAAGGGCTGCGACGCCTGGAGGACGAGGAAGGCCGATTTGAGGTTGAGCGTCATGACATGATCGAAGAAATCCTCGTCCATCTCGCTCAGCGTCTTGCGCGCGACCATGCCGCCCGCGAGGTTGACGAGGATATCGAGCCGGCCGCTGAAGCGGGCGCCGACCTCGTCGAGCATCGCCCGGACGGCGTTGCTGTCGGTGACATCGGCCTGAATCAGAAAGGCGTCACCCCCCGCGTCCTTGATCGTCCGGAGCGTTTCCTCGGCGGCTTCGCGGCCGCTGTTATAGTTGATCGCGACGCGCACCCCGGCGCGCGCGAGCGCGATCGAGACCGAGCGGCCGATGTCGCGGCCGCCGCCGGTGACGAGCGCGGTTTTGCCCTGGAGAGTCATGTGGTGCATTTCCTTATTCTTGATTGTGGGTGGGTTGGGTGGCGACCGGTTCGACGCGACCGCCGACCAGCCAGAAACACAGGAATGAGATCGGGACGATCGCCGCGGAGAGCGCGAAGATCGGCGCGTAGCTCGTCTTGGTGAGTACCGGCACGAGCCAGGTCGTGATCAGCGTGCCCGCGACCGCCGCGGTGCCGCTGATCCCCGCGAGGCTGCCGACCGCGCCGCCGCCGAAATAGTCGCTCGGCAGCGTCTGGATGTTGCCGATCGCCATCTGGAAACCGAAGAGGATGCACGCGATGAGCAGCACCGCGGTCAAGGGATCGCTCGCGCCGATGGTGAAGAGCAGCGCGGGGAGCATGATCGCGCAGCCGATCGCGATGCTGAGCGTGCGCGCCTTGTGCACGCCGCCGCCGCCGGTGATGATCCTTCCTGCGAACCAGCCGCCGAACAGGCTGCCGAGCATCGCGCCGACGAAGGGCACCCAGGCGAAGAGGCCGATCTGCTTGACGTCGAAGCCGAAGGTTTCGGCGAGATAGATCGGTAGCCACGACACGAAGAGCCACCAGACGGGGTCGAGGAAGAAGCGCGACAGGATGACGCCCCAGCTCTGGCGATAGCGGAGCAGTTCGCCGAGCGGCACGCGCCGGCCGTCGTCGCGGCCCGCCTCGGTACGGCCGGTCAGGATATATTGCCGCTCTTCTTCGCTGAGCCCCGGATGCTTGTCGGGATCGGCCTTGTAGAACCAGAGCCAGGGCACGAGCCAGATGAAGCCGAGCACGCCGATGAGCAGGAAGGTGCCGTGCCAGCCGAACTGGACGAAGAGCAAGGCGATCAGCGGCGCCGAGATGATGCCGCCGAGCGAGGCGCCGGCATTGAAGATGCCCTGCGCCAGCGCGCGTTCGCGCGACGGGAACCACAGCGCGTTCGCTTTTGCGGCGCCGGGCCAGTTACCCGCCTCGCTGACTCCCAATGTGGCGCGCAGGACCATGAGCAGCGTCATCGAGCGCACGAGGGCGTGGGCGGCGATCGACAGCGACCAGATGACGATCGAAAGGGTGAAACCCATCCGCGTGCCGATCGCGTCGAAGATGCGCCCGAACAGCGACTGGCCGAAGGCGTAGAAGATCATGAAGATCGTCACGAGCAGCGCGTAATCTTCCTTGGTGGCGCCGATGTCCTTCGACACCTCGGGCCACATCACGGCGAGCGCGTTGCGGTCGATGTAATTGATGACGGTTGCGAGCGCGATCAGCGCGATGACGCACCAGCGGAAGCGGCCCTTGATATTGCTCATTTCTTCGCTCCGGTCTTGGCGAGGTCGAGGCGGCCGACGGGGCCGGTCCAAGCGAGGGTTTGTTCGCCTATGGCGAGGCTGTGCTTCGCATTGGCGGCAACGTCGTCGGCGACCGCGATAGCGATGCGGCGGCCGTCGACGAGAGTGACGAGGACGAGATCGACGCCCTTTTCCTTGCGATGCTCAAGCGCCGCGACACGCGCGCTGCTCGCGACGACCGTCTCGGCCGCGGCGTCGTAGGCGCCGTGCGGTTCGAGCAGGCTGACGAAGGTCGCGTCCGCGGCGCCGTCGACGCGCTGAATCAGCGCGGGTTCGCGGCGCAGGTTGAACTCGGGATCGTTCGCGCCGCTTTCGGCGAGGATGAAGCTTGCGCCCGCGGGCGGCAGCATATGATAGCTATAGAAGCGGCTGCCCTGCATCCATGTCAGCCGCGCCTTGCCCGCCTTGGTTCCCGTCCCGTCGACCCACAGGTGCTGATAGCCGTTCGCCTTCCCCAGCACCGGCCGCTCGGCGAGATTGCGGTCGAACGCGATGTCGCTGTCGATGATATGCCCCGAAAAATGCAGCGGCAGGTCATAGACATGCCTGCCGCTGCCAGTTCCGTGGAGGATATCGAGCGTCAGAGGATTGGCGAGGCCGTCGACCTCGATCAGCAGCAGCGCGCGGCGGATTGCGACATCCTTGTATGCGCTGTCGATTTCGCCGATCGTGTAGCGGGTGGGGCCTTCGAGCGATGCGGCGAGCTGGCGCGTTCCGGATTTTTCTCCAGCTTTCCAGTCGCCTGCGAAGTGGCTTTGCTCATCGACGACAAGCGTGTTGTGCGCGATCGTCGCGCTCGCCCAGCTGTCGTTTTCGGGGAGATAGCGCCCGCCGCGCTTCGCCTCGACATTGAGGAAGCGCGCGGCGCCATAGTCGGTCACGACCGCGCCGGTCTCGTCATAATAGAGCCAGCCGAGCCGGTCGAAATGGCCGTGCCCCATGCCTTGCACCGTATTCTTGGCAACGAGCAGCGGGCCGGCGGGATCACTCTTGGTCCGCAGCAGCACGAGCGCGCCGCCCTTGCCGTCGGGGCCGTCGGACAGCAGCCGCGAGGCGAAGGGCCAGGGCTTCGCCTTGCCCGCCGCAAGATCGGCGGCCATCGCCTGCCCCGCCGGGGTCAGCACGGTGCGGCCCTGCCAGTCGGCGATCGACAGGAAGGCCGGATCCTTGGTGGCGCCATAGGCGATGGCAACGGCGTGGTAGAGTTCCTCGGTGCGCAGGCTCTTGTCGGGCATCGCGTCGTTGATCGGGAGGAAAAAGCCATCGTGCGTCAGGTCGATCGCGGTGCGGATCGCTTTCAGGACGATGCCGCCCCGATATTCGAAAATCTTGCGGTCGGGATCATTCGCCGCGATCGCTGCCGCGAAGACGACAAAGGGTTGCAACGCATAGCGTTGATAATAGGGCCCTTCGGCATAATAGCCGTCGGGCGAAAAGAGCAGATCGAGCTGGCGGAGGAATCCTGCCTTGCCGCTCTTGTCAAGCCCGAGCAGCGCCTTGTCGACGAGGTCGCGGTCGCCGAGCAGATAGCCCGACAGGCCGACGCCGGCCGCGGCCCAGGTCGCGTGATTGTGGATGCGGTTGATGACCTCGGGCGACTCGTCCGACAGGAAGCGCGCCATCGGGCGGATCACATTGTCGTCGATCCGCTTGCGCTCGTCGGCGGAGAGCGCCTCGCGGATCTGAGCATAGCCCTGCACCGCGTTCACGAGGAAGACGCTGTCGTTGAGGCTCTGCCAGAAGAGGCGTCCCGGCACCTGGTTCGACGCCGCGGGATGCGGCCCGAGCCCCGGATAGAGGTCGGCATAAGCGAGTAAAAGATCGCGAACATGGTCGCGGTAGCGCGCCTCGCCGGTCAGGCGAAAGAGCTGGCCGCCCTCGAAAATGATGCGGTAATTGCGCTTGTGCTGCTCGTGGGTGAAGCCGCCGCCGGGATCCTTCGGCACCGGAACGTTGATGCCCGCCTTGATCGACGCATCGACGTCGCGCCGCGCGCGTTCGACCTCGGCCGCAAAGAGCGGTGCGAAAGCCTGTGCCGAAGCGGCGGGCGGGGTCTGCGCGGCGGCGGGGACCGCCGGCAGCGTCGCGGCGGCGAGCAGGAGCGCGAGGGTGCGGGTCATCGGCGCGCCTCCACGACATTACCGATCAGCTGCCCGCGCGGCGGGCCTTTCCACGCCAGTTCCTCGATGCGCGGCGCGGGGGTCGCGGCGAAGGCGTTCGATGCGATGCGCGTTTCGGGCGCGCCGACCGAATGGATGACGACGATGCCGTCCGACTTGGCGAAGCTGTTCTGCGCGATGTCGGTGTGTTGCGCGCCCGAGACGCGCAGCGACGCGCCGCCCGCACCGCTATTGGCGACGCTCGAACCCGTCATCGAAAACCAGGGGCCGAAGGTACTTTCGTCACTGCCCTTGCGCAAGAGGTCGGCGACCATCGCGACGCTCGCGAAGCGGCTGCCGCTGATCGTCAGGCGTTCCATCGGATACCAGCCCTTTGGTTCCTGCTCGCCGGTACCCGAGACGACGACGCCCATTGCGGAAAAATCGCTGTTCGTGATCGTCACATCGTCGGCGAAGGTGCCGGGCGCCATGACGATGCCGTCGAGGCTGCCCTTGCCCGGGCCGCGCACCGACACGCGGTCGAGCGCGATGCAGTAATTGGGGGCGATGCCAGCGCCGACCGCGATCAGCGCGCCGTCGCCGGGCGATGCACTAGCGTCCACCGCCAGATTTTCGAGCCGCAACCCGCCGCCGCTCGCGATCCGCGCGAGGCTCGACGCGACGCGCAGCACGGGCTTCGCATCCTTGGCACCTGCGATGGTCAGCCGGCTCTGCACCGTCAGCGGCGCGGCGATGTCGTAGGTGCCCGTCGCGAGCGCCAGCGTGTCGCCGGCCTTCGCATCGGCGACCGCCTCTGCGAGCGAGGCGCCCGCCGCGATCGGCCGTGTGGCGCCGGCGCCGAACGCCGCCTCCGGAGCATCGCCGCGATACCAGTTCGCGCCGACCTCTTCGCGGGTGACGGGTTCGAGGTCGCGGGGCGCGCCGACGGCGGCGAGCGCGGGCTCGGTCGGATAGAGCAAGCCATTGGCGGCGCGTTCGAGCGTCATGTCGCGCTGCTCGACCCCGGCGCTCGGCAAGGGCTTCGCGACCTTCGTCTGAACATTGCCCGCGAAGGCGATGCCGCCGATTTCGCCTTCGGCGCGGAACGGGTCCGCACCCTTGGAGCCGACGATCAGATTGCGCTCGAATTTGCTGTCCACGGGCGGCGCCGAACGTTCGGCGTCGGCGCCCGCCGCCAGGGTGATGCGCGCGACGTCGATGAGGCTGTTGCGCTCGATCCGCGCGTTCGCGACCCGATGATAGCGGTTGATCACCGAATTGGGCACGCCGTTCATCACGGTGATCGCGCTTTTGAACGAGCTGCCCGCGAGCCCTTCGAAATAATTGTCGCGCACGATCTGATCGCGGTTGATCACGCGCACGCCGCCGGTGTCGGGCACGCCCTTGCCGAAGAAGATGTTGCGCTCGACGAGATTGCCGTTGCCGTGGCGGAGCACGAAGGCACCCTGCGCTTCGAGCACCAGATTTTCGCGGATGATATTGCCGCCCGACTTGACAGAGACGATCTCGACCTCGCCACTCGTCCGGTCGAAGATGTTGCGTTCGACGATCGTATGGCTGTCGGACAGCGATTCCTCGCTGGTGCCGATGCGGATCGTCTCTCCGCCGTTCGATCCCAGCGGCGGACGCGGGCCGAAATAATTGTGATCGATGCGGTGGCCGTTATCGAGCGGGTCGCCCGCGCGGCGGATCACCGCGAGCGTCACGCCGGCGTTGGTCTTGCCCTCGAAATGCGAATGATCGACGCGGTTGCCGGTGCCGTAAAGCGCGACCCAAATATCCTCGGCGCGGCGGTCGGCCTTGCTGAAGCCGTCGATGACAGTCTCGGTAATTCGGCTGTCGGTGGCGAGCGTTTTGGAATCGCGGCGGAAGCTGATGACTTCGCGGGTCGGGCTCGCGCCATTTTTGAAGACGAGACCCGAAACGAGAAGATGCTTTCCGCCGATGCGCAGGTTCGACTGGCCGGTGATCAGCACCTTGCCCTTGGTCTCAGCGGTCAGCGCGATCGGCTTGGCGGCGGTGCCGGTGCCGGTGAAGACGATCTGGAAATCGCGCCACTCGCCTTCGGCGAGGACAATCGCGTCGCCCGGCTGCGCCTTTTTGACCGCCGCCTTATATTGCGCCTGATCGGCCACGAGCAGGTCGCGCGCCCACGCGGGATGCGCCGTCGATGCCAACATCACTATCGTTAGAATCGCCCTTATCTGCACCGCGCCTCACCCTTTTTATGATTCTTGGCCATTGGCCTATACAAGAGGTAGGACAATATCAACCCAGATATGGTATGAATCATGGGTTGACATATTGGTCTGACAGGAAGAGCCTCTCTCCAAACAAGGCAAACAGGGAGAGTGGGAATGATTCGGGGCAGCCTCGTGCGCGTTTCGCGCGGCAGAATGAATTTCGCGGCGACCTTGTTGGGCACGACGGCCTTGGCGATGCTCGCCATTCCCGCGTTCGCGCAGGATAGGGCGTCGGACGATGCCCCCGCCGATGAGGCGGTCGATGACGCGATTGTCGTCACGGGCATCCGCAGTTCCCTTGCCACCGCGCTGGGCGAAAAGCGCACCTCCGACAATATCGTCGAGGTCATCCAAGCCGAAGATATCGGCAAACTGCCCGACCAGAATTTGGCCGAAGTGCTGGAGAATGTCACCGGGGTCCAGATCACCCGGCAAGCCGGCGTCGGCAATGCGGTGCAGATCCGCGGTACCGACGCCAACCGCACCGAAATCAACGGCGTGTCGACCGTCGGATCAGGCGCCGGCCGCTCGGGCATCAGTTTCGAGGATCTGCCCGCTGCGCTGATCGCCTCGGTCGAAGTCACCAAGGTCCCGACCGCGCAGACGATCGAGGGGTCGGTCGGCGGCACGATCAACCTGCGGACGATCCGCCCGCTCGACCTCAAGGAACCGCTGATCGCCGCGCGCGCGCAGATGGAAAACAGCGACCTGTCGAAGTCGACCCTGCCGCGGCTGTCGGCGACGGTCGGCAGCAATTGGGACACCGGCATCGGCGAAATCGGCATCGTCTTGAGCGGCAGCTATGCCCGGCAGGACGTCGCCGCGTTCAAACCGCGCGTCGACCGCGACGCGGTCGTCCTTCCCGGATCGGGCCCAAGCGCCGAGGCCTTTCCCTTTCTGCGCATCCAGTTCCTTCAGCAGGGATTGGAGAATTACGAATATGAAACCTACAATGGCACCGCCGCGCTGGAATGGAAGCCGAACGACGACCTGAAATTCTATTTCGACGCGACGCTCAACAACCAGACGCGCGGGCAGCAAAGCCACCGCGTGCAGATTTCGGGCACCGCGACGCCGTCGGTCGTCGACGCGACCGACAATAGCGCGTTCGAGACCGTCAACTGGGGCACGCTCGACGGCCCCGACGGCCCGATCGACCTTGGCAGCGTCGATGCGACGGTCGCGGGCACGCTCGGTATCGGCGGCAGCACCGGAACGGTGATCGATCCGAATATGCGCACGTCGAGCGACACCGGAGCGCGCGTCACCAAAAGCCGGGTGTTCGACTTTGGCACCGACTGGCAGGTAACCGACAAGCTGAGGATGCGCGCGGAAGTAGCGCTATCGACCTCGAAATCGGATTTCCCGAACTTTTCGACAACGCTCGATTTCATCAACCCCAACGGCCCGCAGCCGCAAATCGGACGCAGCATCGACAATGGCGTGCCGATCGAATTCGACCTGCGCGGCGGCACACTGCAGTTCGGCATCGACCAGGCGAGCCCCTTCGCGCCGACGACGGCGCAATTGCTCGATCCCGCCAATTACCAGCTGCAGCAAGTGGCGCAGGGCGCGAACACGACCGACAATCAGGAAAGGGCGGCGCGCCTCGATTTCTCCTATGATACGAGCGATCTCAACCCGTTCGTCACTTCGATCGATTTCGGCTATCGCTGGAACCGCACCTCGGCGGAAAACAACGAATTTTCACGAAATGTCAGCCTGACCAACACGACCAGCGCATGGAACCGGCCGTCGGGCGACCTGTTTTCGGACATATTGATCCCGGGGCCGAGCAACTTCAACGCGGCCGACGGGCGCCGGCTCTATTTCCCCGATTTTCTGCTGATCGACGGCGGGCTGGCGTTCGACGATCCGGCGAAAGTGCTCGACGCACTCAACGCCGCGATCGACGCGAGCAACGCCGCCGCGACGCAGGGGCCGCCCATCGCGTCGCTGGTGACGCCGACCGAATCCTTCGCGGGCTTTTTCAAGATCAAGGAAACGACGAATGCCGCCTATTTTCAGGCGAATATGGAGGGCGAGATCGCCGGCATGCCGGTGCGCGGCAACGCGGGCGTGCGCTGGCTGCACACCAGCCTGTCCTCGACCGGCAACAATATCGCGAACGGCGAGGTCACGGGGCAGACCGTCGCCAAAAGCTCGTACAACTTCCTGTTGCCGCGCTTCAACCTCGTGCTCGAACCCGCCGACCGCTTCCTCGTCCGCGCCGGCATCGCGCGCGACATTCGCCGCCCGAATTTCGACACGCTGTCGACCTCCTTCTCTTTCGGCACCGGCGCGAACACGCCGGTCGCGGTGGGCAATCCCGACCTCGTTCCCGAAGCGGTGTGGTCGTTCGACCTGTCGGGCGAATATTATTTCGCGCCGTCGAGCCTGATCAGCATCGGCTTCTTCCACAAGAGCCGCACCAATTTGTTCGCGCAGCGGCAGGAAGATCCGGCGCCGAATCTCGACGCCGACGGCAACCTCAATATTTCGATCGACCCCTCTTGCCCCGACGGCGGCATCTATAATCCGATCGCCAACCGCAACATCAACAACCCGATTCAGGGCGTCGGCATCTGCGTTCCGCGCAGTTCGACCTTCAACGTTCCGGGCACGACGACGCAAACCGGCGTCGAGGTCGCGTTCCAGCACGATCTTTCGGCGTGGGAGGACGTGCTCGGCTTCGCCTCGGGCTTCGGCTTTATCGGCAATTTCACCTATCAGAAGGCGGGCGGCTCGGCGCGCGAATATCGCACCGCCGACGGGCCGCGGACGGTCTTCACCCAGCTCGGCTATCCGGGTTCGCAGGACCTGATCTCGCTGACCAATCTGTCTAAATATGCCTATAATGCGACGCTGTTCTACGACAAATACGGGCTCAATGCGCGCGTGCGTTATACGTGGCGGTCGAGCTATGTGTCGGACGATCCCTTCTTCTTCGGCCTGCCGCTGATCAACGGCGCGCGGGGCCAACTCAACGCCAGCATCAATTACGACATCAACGATCACATCAATGTCGGCGTCGAGGGCATCAACCTGCTGCGCGGCGACCAGAACCAATATTGCGTCAACAACAAGGCGCTGCTCTGCTTCCAGGGCCTGACCGATCGCCGGATCACTGCCGGACTGAGCGTGAAGTTCTAGTGATCGGAATAGACCGAAACACCGTTATTCCATAGCTCGTCATCCCGGCGAAGGCCGGGATGACGATGCAATTAAAGGATGAGGCCGAGGCAACCTAAGTTGCCTCGGCCTCAAACTGCGTGAACCGCTTCCGATCGGGTCGCTATCAGAAAGCGATGCGCGCAGTTACTCGTGCACCATGGGCGCTGCGATCCGACGCCAGCGTGCCGGTATAGGCGGCGCCGAGGCGGAAGGCCCCCGTGGTGAATTCAAAGCCGGCTTCGACCTCCGCCGAATTTTTGGGGATCGCGATGCCGAGGATGTCGAACGCCGGACCACCCGCGACGAAGCGCGAGACGATCGGGGCGCGGCGATCGTTGAAGGCGCGGTTCCACGCCGCCGACAGATAGGGCTGGAAGCCCGGCTGTCCCGCGTTGAACTGCGCCCGCGCGCCCAAGCTGAGGAAGGTCGTCTTCTGGTCGGCCTTGCCCACCGTCAGCGCCGCACTGCCGCCGGTTTCGGTGAAGGCGTCGCTGCCGGTGTCGACATGCGCCAGCCGGGCAAAGGGTGTGATCGCCGTGTTGCCGGCGGTGATGTCATAACCGATTTCGCCGAAGATCTGCAGCGTGTCGGCATCGCGCTTCGACGTCAGCGTCTGGGCGAGCGGCGCGCCGCTGATGCTGCGGCTGGTGTCGACGTCGTGCCAGGCGTAGCTGACCCCGACGGTGCCGCGCAGCCCCTCGCCGCTGCCATAGGTGGCATGCGCGGCGAGATATTTGCTGTCGACCTCGGTGCGGTCATTACGCCCGTCGAAACGGAAGTCCGAACCGCCGATCCCCGCCGAGAGCGCCGCGGCGAAGCCGTTGCCGCCGAAACCGACCCCCGCGACCAGCCCCTTGTGGTCGGTGTCCATCGCGAAATTGCCGCGATTGGCGTCGAAATCGCCCCAGCCGCCGAAGGCCGAGCCCCAGACGAACGCGCCGCTTTCCTCGGGCGCCTTCATCCCCATCAGGCTGTTGCGCAGGTGCCGGCTGTCGTCGGTCAGGCCGCTGAGCGAACTGGCCAGCATTTCGCCCGACAGGTCGCCGAAGCTCGCCTGTGCGGTCGCCGCATTCTGGACCAGCACCGCTTCGTAGAGCGGGTTGTCGATGCCGAGCGCCTGAACCGCGGTCGCGACGCTCGCCTGGTTGAAGCCGATGGCGATGTCGGCGAAGTCGATGTCGTTGCGATAGAGCGACAGGATCACCGAATTGGCGTCGTAGCGCAGCAGCGGATCGAGGAAGGCGAGATCGCTCGTCACCGTCCCGAAGGTGCCGGTGATGCCGCCCGCGCCGGTCAGGATCACATAGTCGGTGCGGCCGGCATATTCGCCATCTTCGGCGAGAACGGCGACGCTCGCCGTGCTGTCGATCGTGACCGCGCCGGTGGCGTCGAGGCGGTCAGCCTCGCCCGCCGCATTGACTTCGACCTCATAGGTCGAGCCGGCGGCGAAGGCGAGGTCGCCGTTGACGGTGAGCCGGCCGATCGAATTGCCCGGCGCGAGCGTCCCGCCGTCGCCGACGGTGGTCGAACCGACGCTGCCGTTGCCGCCGAGCGTGCCGCCGCTGTTGACGGTGACCGGCGAGACGATCGAGCCGTTCACCGCGAGGGTGCCGCCGTCGACCGACGTGGGGCCGGTGTAGGTGTTGTTGCCCGTCAGGTTGAGGGTGCCCTCGCCCTGTTTGACGAAGCTGCCGGTTCCCGAGATGTCGCCGCCGAAGGACGTATTCCCCGGCTGGTCGACGGTCAGCTGGCTGTCGCCGAGTTCGACGTTCGAACCTTCTTCACCCTCGAGACCGCCGATCGTCTGGTCCTTGCCCGTGATGTCGAGCATGCCGCCCTCGCCGAGATTGAAATCGGTCGTCGGATCGATCGTCCCGCCGATACGCACCGAACCGCCGAGGATGTTCGTCACGCCTTCGAAGGCATAGTCGCCCATGAAGGTCAGCGTGCCGTCGCCCAGCTTGTCGAGCGCGCCATTGCCCGAGAAATCGCCGAGGAAGTCATAGTTGTCCGAACGATTGAAGACGAAGCGGCCGTCGTTGACGATATTGCCCGCGAAGCTGCCCTCGGTCCCGCCAGCGCCAAGTTCGAAGAAGCCGTCGCCTTCGGTCCGGACGTCGCCCTGCAGCACGCCGGTCAGCACCAGCCCGCCGTTCGAGATGATCGTGCCGCCGGTGTGCGCGATATTCGCGGTATCGACGGTGAACACGGCGTCGCCGATCAGCTGCAGCTGCCCTGCCCCGTCGATCGTCAGATCGTCGAGCGCCGAGACGGTTTCATCCTCACCGAAGTTGAGCACGAGGAGGCCGTCGGTCCGCACCGCCGAGGTGAGGATCGGCGACGAGGTGCCTTCTTCGCCCAGATCGACTTCGTTGACCTGGAGCGACGCACCCGCGTCGACCGTCACATTGCCGAATTCGCCGACGAAGCCCGACGTCGACCAATAGCCCGCCGCGACGTCGAGCGCCTCGAAGCCGTTGGCGGCGGTGAGCTGCTGCGCTTCGGTCAGTTCGAGCACGTCGCCGTCGAGCGTCAGCGTGTCGATACCGTCGCCCGCATCGACGAGGCCCGAAATCGCGCTGCCGGTCTTCAGCGTCACCGTGTCGTCGAACGCGCTGAGCTGCGCCGCGACGCCGTTGCCGCCGGTGATCGTGCCGCTGTTGACCAGGTCCAGCTGGCCAAGCGAAGCCAGGGCGACGCCGGTTTCGCTGACGATCGAACCGCTGTTCGTCGCATCCGCGCTGTCGACGTCGATCTGGACGCCGCCATTGATCGTGCCGCTGTTGAGCAGCACGCCTTCCTTGCCCGCGCTGTTCTGGCGGCCGATGATGACGCCCGCGATGCCGCCCGAGATGGTGCCGGCATTGTCGACCGACGCGCCGCTGACCGCGAGCACGCCATAGCGTTCGCCCGTGATCGTGCCGCCGGCCTCGTTGACGACCGTGCCGAGCATCGTGCTGCCGCTCGTGTCCTGCCCGACGAAGGCCTGGATCGTGACGCCGTCGGCAAAATCGCTGCCCGTACCTTCGATCGTCCCGCTGTTGGTCACGCTGCCGCCGCCGAACAGCCGGATCGCATCGTTGCTCTCGCCGCGGATCGTCCCGCTGTTGGTGACGCTCGTGTTCGCCGCGCGCATCTCAAGCTGGGCGGTGTCATCATTATAATAGAGCTGGGTGACGATGCCCTGCCCGGCGCTCGAAATGATGCCGCTATTCTCGATCACGGCGTTCGCCGAGGTGATCGGCACCCCCGCTTCGGCCGGGCGGTCGGCACCTTCATAAGCACCCTCGCCGCGGATGGTGCCGGCGTTGACGAGCGTCAGCGACCCGGCGCCATCGGCCAGCACGCCATAAGCGCCGCCAGTGATTTCGCCATCGGCAGCGTTGGTGATCGTCACGTCGCCGAGCGTGCCGTGGAAGACGCCCGCGGCCGCGACACTGCTGATCGTGCCGCTGTTGTCGAGCGTCGCGGTCGAAAGGTCGCTGCCGAAGCCGACGCCATAGCCGTTGAGCCCGTCGGCGCGGGTGCCGCTGATCGTGCCGCTGTTGACCACGCTTGCGGTCAGGCCGCTGCGGTCCTCACCCGGATCGGTGTTGATCGCGGTGCCCTGAATGAACATGCCGCCGTCGCCGCCGGTGATGTCGCCGGCATTTTCGACCGCGCCGCCGCCCGACAGGATGATGCCGAAGCGCGTGCCTTCGATCTCGCCACCCTCGGCGTTGACGACCGAAGCGCTGAAATCCTCGTTCGCCTGATCGGTGAAGGCGTACATCGAGACGCCATCGGAGAAAGCCGTGCCTTCGCCGCGGATCGTTCCGCTGTTGGTGACGGTGCCGCCGCCGATCAGGCGCACGCCGTCATTCGTTTCGCCGAGGATGCTGCCGCTGTTGGTGATTTCGGTACCCACGGCGAGGCCGACGAGCGCATTGATTTCCTCGTCGAACAGCGACGCGGTGGTGATGCCCGCGCCGGCGCCCGAGATGATGCCGCTGTTGGTTACGCTCGAGCTCGCGGTGCCGATGGTGATGCCGGCGTCGGGCGGTGCAGCGAAGCCGTCATAGGCGCCATTGCCGCGGATCGTGCCGGCGTTGTCGACGGTCAGCGTGCCGCTGGCGCCGCTGTAGATGCCCGAGGTTGCGCCGGTGATCACGCCGCCTTCCTCGTTGGTGATCGTCAGATCGGCGAGCGAGCCGTGGCTGACGCCCTCGGCGAATTCGCTGCTGATCGTGCCGCTGTTGACCAACGTCGCGGTCGACATGTCGCTGCCGAAACCGACGCCATAGCCTTCGGTGCCGGTGCCGCCGAAATCGCCGAGCCCGGTGATCGTGCCGCGATTGACGACGTTCGCGGTCAGTCCGCTGCGTTCCTCGTTCGGGTCGGTGTTGAGCGCGGTGCCCTGAATATAGACGCCGCCCGAGGCGCCGATGATCTCGCCATCGTTCACGACCTCGCCGCCGCCCGACAGGATGACGCCGAAGCGAACGCCGATGATCCGCCCCTCGGTCTCATTCGTGACCAGCGCGCTATAATCCTCGTTCGCCTGGTCGGTGTAGGCGAACATCGACACGCCGTCGGCGAAGGCGTCGATCTGGCCGCCGATTTCACCGCTGTTGGTGACGCTGCCGCCGCCGATCAGGCGCACGCCATCGTCGTTATAACCATAGATGGTGCCGCTGTTGACCACGGTGGTGCCGGTCGCGAGACCCTGGAGCTGGCCGGTCGCGGCGTTGAAATAATTGGCGGTCGTGATGCCGAAGCGGTTGCCGGTGATGCTGCCGCTGTTGACGACCGAGCTGGGCCCGCCCGAAATGGTGACGCCCGCGTCGGGCGGTGCGTCGAAACCGGGGTTGATGCCGTCGCCGTGGATGGTGCCCGCATTGGTGAGTTCGAGCCCGCCAAGCTCGGCGTGGACGCCCGACGCCGCGCCGGTGATCGTGCCATCCTCCGCATTGTCGATCGTGGTGACGCCGTCCGCGTTCGTATAGATGCCGTCGCTCCCGCCACCGGCGATCGTACCGCTGTTGGTGATCGAGGCGCCCGGGGTGCCGACGCTGATCGCCGTGTTGGCGTTGCTGCGAACCAGCCCTTCATTGTCGAGCGTCAACGTGCCGCCCGCCGAATTGATCGCTATGAAGCCGTTCGATATGATCTCGCCGCCCGCTTCGTTGTTGACGACGAGGTCGCCCGACAGGTTGGCGAAGATCGCAGTGGTGACGGCGTTGATCGTGCCGCTGTTGTTGATGACCGCCGTATCGAGCGAGCCGCCCGCGAGCACGCCGAGGAAACCCGAAACCGTTCCGCTGTTATTGACGGTCGCGGTTCGGCCGACCTGATCGGGCGAGGCGGTCAGAATGATACCGAAGGGGCTGATCCCCGGCGTTGCCGGGTTGGGTGTTCCGGTGCTGCGGATGACACCCGCATTGTCGATCGTGCCGCCGCCTTGCAGCACCGCGCCGAATGTCGTTCCTTCGATCAGGCCGGTTTCGCTGTTGGCGATGGTCCCGACCCCGGTCACGCCTTCGGCAATGCGATCGGCGAATTCGGAGATCGCAACCCCGACGCCCTGCGCGCCGTTGCCGACGTTGCCGCTGAAGCCCTGGATCGTGCCGCTGTTGGTGACGCTGCCGCCGCCGGTCAGGCCGACGCCGGTGCCCGCGTCACCGCGGATCAGCCCCGTGTTAACGACGGTCGTGTCGGCCGCACGCGCTTCGGGCGGCAGTTCGTTGTCATTTTCGTCCTCGCTGAAGAAATAGGACGTGACGATGCCGTTGGAGCCGCCGGCGATCGTGCCGCTGTTGGTGACGCTCGACCCCGGCTGCGCGATGACGATGCCGCCGCTCGGCCGGCTGTCGATGCTGCCGAGGCTGGTGCCGTCGCCGCGAACGTCGCCGGCATTGTCGACGGTGACGGGGCCATTGTCTGCATAGATGCCGATGTCGAGGCCTTCGACATCCTCGTCCTCGGCGACGACGATCTCCAGCGTTTCGGGCTGGTCGTTGTGGATGCCGAAGGATTGCTGCGCCGCGGCGGGCGCCGCGATCTGACCTATCGACAGGCCGACGATCGCGCTGGTGGCAAGCAGGCGGGATTTCGAAATACGCGACATGACTGAGACTCCCCTCGACATTCAAGCATGGCGAGGGGTTCGCCGGAGGACGTCGCGTCCTCCGGCTGGTCCACCCCACCCCCCAAAAAATATGCGCCCCCAGCTGATGGGATGACTCGCATCGCTCAGCTTTGTGCGCGTTGACTAGGTCGAGGCTCCCCCGAGCGTCTACCCAATGTTTTTTTGGGTAAATTTGCGACGGACCGTTGACGTCATACTTGCACATCCGGCGGCGTAGTCGTTACGGTGACCTCGTCACCGGGGGGTGGGTCGCTGATATTCGGGGAAGCGCGCGGCTTCGCGCGCCTGCTCTCCCGTGAACATGATGGAACCGCCGGCCCCGTAATCGAACGGGTGCCCATGATGCGAAGCCTGCTTGCCGTCCTGTTTTTCACCCTGCTCGGGCTGGTGCAGCCGGCGTGGGGGGCGACGGACACATTGCCTGTGCTCGAACTGCACGCCCATGAGGATGCGCCGAATCTGGCGCCTTTCATACGCTTCGCCAAGCGCCCCGGCGACATCCGGGCGCCGCAATTGGACGCCATCCTGCGGGGCCCGCTTCAGCAGGTGGAGGGTTCGACCATCCACTTCGGGCCGCCGGGCACACGCACAGTCGTTCTACTACAGGTCCGCAACGCCAGCGACGAGCAAGGAAGCTGGATTCTGACCACAGGCCGCGGGTCGCTCAAACATTTCCGGCTCTATGAAGCAAATGGGGAGCGCCTCGCCTTGGTCGTCGATGGCACGGACCCGCAGGCCGCCCGGCAAAATCTCGGCACATATCAGGCCTTCAGCTCCGAACTGGTCCTCGGCCCGCGCCAGACCACGCTGGTGGCCATCGAGTTCATTTCGGAAAACTCGACCTATATGCCGCTCAAGATCAACAGCTACGGCACCTTCTTCAAGGAACGGCGGGCGAATATCTCGATGGTCTCGGGCGTCGTGGTCGGCGCGCTGACGCTGCTGCTGCTCAACTTCCTCTTCTTCTCGATCACGGGTTTCAGGGAATTTCTGTGGCTGGCGGTCGCCGAGGCCTTTTTCGCACTGAACACGGTCCATTCGGAAGGCTATATCACGATCTTCTTCCTCTACGACAAACCGCTGACCGGGCTGGCGGTAGAGGATTTCATCAAATGCGGCTTTGCCGCGTCGATGGCGCAATTCTGCCGGAGCTTCGTCGACACCCCTACCCATTTTCCGCGGCGCGACATGGTGCTGAAGGCGCTGATCTGGTTCGCGCTCGCGATCATGCTCTTTCAGCCGGGCCTCGCCTATTACCCGCCCGAGCTGCGCTTCCTGCTGCACATCGCGACCTGGCTGGTCGCGGTGGCGGTCGCATTGTTCCTGCCCTTCGTCGGCTATGCCGCAATGAAACAGCTCGGCGTCCAGCTCTGGCCGCTCTTTGTAGGCTGGGCGAGCCTCGCGCTCTTCATCGTCTATGCGGCGATCGCGTCGATGGGCATTTTCGCATGGCTGCCGATCAACTGGCACCTCGCCGGACCGGTCGGGCTGTTCGAATCGGTGATGGTGACGATCGCGCTGGGGCTCAACCTCAAGAAGATCCAGCGCGACAAGCTCGTCGCCGACTGGAAATATGCGCAGTCGCTGACGGAGCGGCTGGAGATCAGCGAGCGCGCCACGCGGCTTGCCGAGGAAAAGGCCTTCGCACTCGAAACGGTCAACAGCCAGAATGCGCTGCTCCACGCGTCGGGGCACGACAGCCGGCAGGTGATTCTGGCGCTCAACAGCGCGGTCGAGGTTCTCAAGCGCCAGAAGCGCGCCGATGCCGACGACGAGCTGGTCGAGATGCTCGAAAGTTCGGCCGACTATCTCAATGAAATCGTATCAACGACCATCTCGGGCGCCAATATCGCCGCAAGCGATACGGGTTTCCTCGCACTCAGCAGCTTTCGCGCCGAGGCGCTCGTCGAGCCACTGTCGATGATGTTCAAGACACCCTTCGCGGGCAAGAGGCTGACGCTCGAAGTCCGCATTCCCGACAAGGCCACGATCATTTCCGACCGCCCCTTGCTGATGCGCGCACTCGCGAACCTGCTGAGCAACAGTTACAAATATACCCACAGCGGAGGGGCGAGCCTCTCGCTCGAAATCGAGGAAGGCTGCGCCATCATCACGGTCCGCGACAGCGGGGGCGGAATGCCCGCCGAACTCGTCGCGGCGTTGAATGACGGCACCATGAACCGCATTCGCGCCGATGAAAGCGACGAAGGCAGCGGGTCGGGCTTCGGATCGGCGCAGCGCATCATCAGCACGCTGCGCGGATCGCTGAAAATTGTCGCATCGAGTGCCGCCGGAACCGAAATTCGGATCGCGCTGCCCGCAGCCTTTTCGTCGATCACTCCGGTGTCCGCCGAAGCCCTACAGGCGGAGCTCGACGGCTGGACGCTGCTCGATTTCGACGACCGCACGGCGTTCGAGGCGGGACTCGATGCCGCCGCGAGCGGCCCGACGATCGCGCTCACCTATGACGACACGACGGTGACGCGCGGGCGGCTCAGCCAGCTCGTCACGATGATGGCGGTCAAGCCCGCATGCCGCGAAATGGCGCTCCACCCGCTTTTGGGCGCTGTTTCAGCAAGATCAGAGCAGGTTTAGCTCGTTCGCCCGCTCGACGATCTTGCGGTTGTGCGAGACGTCAAGCTTGCGCCGCAGTTCGGCGATATGGAACGACACGGTCGGCGGCGCGATCGCCAGACGATAGGCGATTTCCTTGTTCGTCTCGCCTTGCGCCAGATAGTGAAGAATCGCCATTTGCCGCGACGACAGCGCGACGGGCGGCTGCTGGAACTTGCCGAGCGCCTCGCCGATATGCGGCGAGACATAGATTTCGCCGGCGAGCGCCGCGTCGCACGCGGCGACGATATGGTCGAGCGAGTCCGACTTGCTGACGATCGCGCGCGCGCCGAGCTTCAGCGCCGAATGAATCTCGTTCACATGCGTCTCGCCGGTCAGGATGATCACCGTCATGTCGCGCGAACCCACGATTTCGGCGAGCACATTGATCCCGCGCACGTCGGGCAGGTTGAGGTCGAGGATCACCAGGTCGACGGGCTGCGACTGGACGAAGGCGTTGACCGTCGCGCCGCGATCGAGCGCGCCCACGACCATATAGCGGTCGAGCGACCCGAACAGGAACCGCAACCCGCTCTGGGTGATGCGATGATCGTCGACGATCAATATATTGTGCTTCGACACCATGCCTGCGCCCCGCCTGCCCCCCAGCCTGCCCGATGCGGATTGATCAGCAGATTTTCCCGTCGCCGCAACCCGAATAATATTGGGGGACGCCGGTCGCGACGTCGAGCGGGATGTCACGGCCGCCACGTTTTGGCTGAGCGATCGGGCTGAAAAGCTTCGCTTTCGCCTGCGGCGTCACTGGGCGCGGCGTTTCGCGACCTGATCGACGATCGGCCCCGCCGTAAAGCCATGGACGATCGTCGACAGCAGGATGGTCAAAAGGATCGTAGCCCAAAGCTGTCCTTCGTTGACCAGTTCGAGATGGCTCCCCGCATAGGCGAGATAATAGATCGAGCCGACGCCCCGTATCCCGTAAAATGCCACGAAAAGGCGTTCGCGGGCCGCAAGTCCCGTGCGCGCCAGGCCGACCCAGCCTGCGATCGGCCGGACCAGGAATATCAGCCCCAGCGCAATGCCGGCATGCGCCCAGTCGAGTATGCCGAAAAGCCGTGGAAAGGTCGCACCGACCAGAAGAAGCAACAGCGCGGTGAGCGCCAGTTCGATCGCCTCGTTGAAACTGTGGAGACGACCATGGAATTCATGCTCGGCCTCAACCCGGCGGAGGACAATACCGGCGACGAAGCAGGCGATGAAGCCATAGCCTTCGGCGAGTTCGGTTGCGCCATAGCAAAAGAGGACGCCGGCAATCGAAAGCACCCCCGACGCCGTGTCGGCGAGGACGTTGCCGCGCGGAATCACGAAAAGGACGCGCGCGAGGAGCCAACCGACGGCGGCGCCCCCGAGCACACCCGCGGCAATCCGGTAGAAGACGTCGACAAGCAGCCATTCGCCGAGCATTGCCGCGGAGAATCCACTGCTCCCGAGGAGCAGGCCGAGATAGACGAAGGGGAAAGCCAATCCGTCGTTGAGCCCCGCCTCGGTCGTCAAGGTGAAGCGTACCGGCTGTTCGTCGCCCTCGGTCGGCGGGCCGACCTGTACTTCGCCCGCAAGCACGGGGTCGGTGGGCGCCAGCACAGCACCGAGCAGAATGGCTCCGGCGAGAGTCATGCCCGCGAAGGCCCATCCCATGAGTGCCACCGCGGCGATGGTCAGCGGCATCGCTGCCGCGAGCAGCCTGATCGTCGGTCGCCAGCGGCGGTAATGCGCCAGATCGTCGATGCGGATGCCGGTACCGAACAGCGCGACGATCACCGCCAGCTCGCTCGCGACCTCCCAAAGTTTCGGCGCTTCACGCGGATCGAGAGCACGCCAGACGTCCGGCATCGCCCAATGGATTGCGATACCGAAGAGGATCAGCAGTGCAGAAGCCGCAGGCTCGCGTCCCGAGAGAAAGCGCGGAAGCCAGAAAGCCACGATGACGCCCGCACCGACGAGCATCATGGCGAGATGATAGGCGCTCAATCCAAAGAAGGCCTGTTCGTTCATGCGCTCCATCTCCCCGAGCAATCGGTATCCGCATCGGCGTCGAGCAGATCGGCCGTTATAACGGGACACAGGTTCGGGGCTTCAACCTGAAGGACGCAGGCAATTATCGCATCAAGACGCCTGTTTCGCCAAGTGGGTTGGGGTCGTCGATACGGTGCTGTCGGGCGTCGTGACGCGTCCGATGCAATGCGCTCGAGCCCATTTCGCCGCAGAGCAAATGCCACCCGGTTAATCGGCGAGGCCGAAATCTTGCTCGAAGACGCCGGCCTGGCAGGGGCAGCAGGACTCGAACCCGCGACCCTCGGTTTTGGAGACCGATGCTCTACCAACTGAGCTATACCCCTAGGCCGGAGTGCGCCACTAGCCGGATTGGAGGGGCGGGGCAAGGGGGATGACGGGTTGCGCGCACGCGCCGGGCTGATATGCGCGATTTCATATGAGCGACGCCCCGTTTCCCGCCCGGCCCGACGGGCCTCCGCAGCATTATCTGGGCGGGATCGCGTTGCGGCTGCTCGCGATGGTCAGCCTGTCGCTGATGTTCGTGCTCGTCAAAAAGATCGACGCCGCGGGCATCCATGTCGTCGAGAGCCTCTTCTGGCGACAGGCGCTCGTGCTGCCCTTCCTGCTGGCATGGGTGATGGCGACCACCGGCCTGTCGTCGCTGAAGACGCGGAGGATCGGCGCGCATGCGCGGCGAATGCTGATGGGCCTCGCCGGCATGGCGTGCAATTTCGGCGCAATGATCCTGCTGCCGATGGCCGAAGCGACGACGATCAGCCTGTCGGTGCCCATCTTTGCCGTTCTCTTCGCTGCGCTTCTGCTCGGCGAGGCGACGGGGTGGCAGCGGTGGAGTGCAGTGATCGTCGGCTTCGTCGGCGTGCTCGTCGTGCTCGACCCGCTTTCAAGCTTCGCGGACGGTTTCGGCGGCATGCACGGCGTCGGCACATTGGTCGCCCTTACCGGCGCGATCATGACCGCGCTGATAACCATTGCGGTGCGCGATCTCGGCCGCACCGAAAATGCCGCGACGATCGTTTTCTGGTTCAGCCTCTTGTCGATGATCCCGCTCGGCATCGCCCTTCCCTTCGTCATCACGCCGCACGACGGCCACGAATGGCTGTTGCTGATCGGGCTCGGCTTCCTCGGCGCGGTCGTCCAGATGTCGCTGACCGGCGCGCTGCGCCTCGCGCCGGTGTCGGTCGTGATCCCGATGGATTATTCGAGCCTGCTCTGGGCGATCGCCGCCGGCTGGTGGTTTTTCGGTACCCTGCCCGCCGACACCACCTGGGTCGGCGCGCCGCTGATCATCGCGTCGGGCCTGTTCATCGCCTGGCGCGAACATCGCCGCCATATCGACCGGCCGAAGGAGGTTGCAGCATGACGCGCCCTATCCTGTATCACTGCCCCGACGCCCGCTCGTTGCGCTGCCTGTGGGCGGTCGAGGAGGCGGAGATCGACGTCGATCTCAAGCTGCTTAAATTCCCGCCGCGCGCGTTTGAGCCCGATTATCGCGCCGTGAACCCGCTGATGACGATTCCCGGCTGGGTCGAGGACGGGCGGCTGATGACCGAGTCCGCCGCGATCTGCGAACGGATCGCCGAAGGGACGCCGCTCGAAGTCCGGCGGAGCGAAGCCGATTATTGGGATTATCGCAACTGGCTGCACCGCAGCGACGCGACGCTGACCTTCCCGCTCGCGATCATGATCCGCTACACGCGCGTCGAACCCGAGGAGCGGCGGCTCGCGCAGGCGGTCGCGGACTATAAGGCGTTTTTCGGGGGCCGGGCCAGGAGCATCGAGGCGGCGCTGGCCGATGGGCGCGAATGGCTGGTCGCGAGGCGCTTCACCATCGCCGACATCGTGATCGGCTATGCGGCGTTCCTTGCGACGACCCTCGATGCCGACGATGTGCTGGGCGAGGCGACGAAGGCATGGCTCGGTCGCTGCATGGCGCGCGAAGGGTTCCAGCGCGCCCGCACACGTCAGAAGGCCGCAGCGTGACGAAAAAGGGCTCCACCATCCGGTGAAGCCCTCCGTGCCCCCGTGCATGGCAAAGCCAACGAGGAAAACGCATCGGCCCTTCGGGGTGTAGGTCGCGTGAAGGGCCGTATGTGGGCCCAATTTATGGGACGGCGGGAAGGTTGGCTTTCATATTTTCACGCAGGCCATTGCCCTGCCCCAAACTAGCGCTTGTCGGGATGCGCCCGACGCCATCGCAGTCCGACCATCAGGACAATGGCCAGAATATCGTGCTCAGCACATCGAAAGCGCTGTCGGGCATCCGCCATGCGCCACGCGATCGGCCGCTTCTTTCGCAACTGCCGCCGCCAGAACGAACAGAAACGGCGTCCACGTCGCGAGCGAACGCCGGGTTACGATGCGAGCGAGAAACAGGACGACCATGCCGCCATGCACATGCAGCAGACTGTCCGAGGCGCCCGTGCTCATGCCGAGCGCGGCACTCAGCGGACGGTAAAAGTCGATCACCCATTCCATCGTTGCGCGCTAAGCACTGAGGAAATGAACCTGCCGGACGTCCACCGGCACCACGACGAGCGGCTTGGCGCTCAGTTCACCATCCGCTCATAGCCTTCCCAATAGGGCGCGCGCAGGTCTTTTCGCAAAATCTTGCCGCTGGCGTTGCGCGGCAACGCATCGATCAGGTCGATGCTGCGCGGGCATTTGAAGGGGGCGATGCGCTCGCGCGCCCAGGCGATGATATCGGCTTCCTCGACGCTGGCACCGGGCTTGGCCACAACGACCGCCTTCACCGTCTCGCCCCATTTCGCGTCGGGGATGCCGATCACCGCAACTTCCTGCACCGCGGGATGGCCGAAAATCGCGCTTTCGACCTCGGCCGGATAGACATTCTCGCCGCCGGTGATGATCATGTCCTTCATCCGGTCGTGGATGAACAGATAGCCGTCGGCGTCGAGGTAACCCGCGTCGCCGGTGCGGATCCAGCCGTCGTCGGTCATCGTCTTCGCGGTCGCGTCGGGCAGGTTCCAGTATCCGAGCATATTGTTCGACGATCGTGTCACGACTTCGCCGACCTCGCCTGTCGAAACCGGCTGGCCGTCCGGTCCGAGGATGACAATCTCGACCCCGGGAAGCGCCTTGCCCGCCGAGCGCATCCGCGCATTGCCGGCCGGATCATGATCCTCGGGCGGCAGCATCGAGATGGTGCCCGTCGTCTCGGTCATCCCGTAAGCCTGAATGAATTGCGCGCCGAAAACCTGGATGCACTGGCGCAGCAGTTCGAGCGGGATCGGCGCGGCGCCATAGAGGATATATTTGAGGCGGCTGTAATCGACGCTGGCGCAGCGCGGGTGCATCAGCAGCATCTGAAGCGCCGCGGGCACCATGAAGAAGCGCGTGACGCCATGCTGTTCGACCGCGTCGAACACGCCGTCGGGATTGAATTCGGCGAGGATGACGCCGGGAAGCCCCGCCGCGAGCGCCATGATGCCGAGCCCGGTGCCGCCGATATGCGCGCATGGCATCGCGACCAGCACCGCCTCGTCATCCTCCCATTTGGTGTAGGGCATGTCGAGGGTGCTCGAATGTTTGCGCAGCGCGAAGAGGTTGCGGTTCGACAGCACCGCGCCCTTGGGATTGCCGGTGGTGCCCGAAGTATAGAGCTGGAGCACCGCATCGTTGGCGCCCGACGGTTCGAAGGGCGTGCGCGCCGCGCCCTCGATCATCACCCATGCGTCGGCGGCACTCATGATCGCCGGATCGTTCGCGAGCTTGCCCGCGAGTTGGTCGGCCAATCCCTCGAACCCCGGCCCGGCGAGGACGATCTTCGCCTGCGTGTCATTGACGATGAACGCCCATTCGGCCGGCGACAGGCGCCAGCCGATCGGCGCCATCACGATGCCCGCGCGCGCCGCGCCATAAAAAAGGGTGAAGTAAAGATCGCTGTTCTTGCCGATCCACGCGATGCGGTCGCCCTTTTTCAGCCCCGCCGCGATCAGCGCCGAGGCGGCGCGCGCCGTCAGGTCGTCGAGTTCGGCGTAGGAATAGACGCGGTCCTCTTCGCGCATCGCCACCCGCTCGGGACGCTCGGCGGCCCAATGGGTCAGGAATTCGTCGAACGTAAACAGCTCCGAAACGTCGCGGCCCATCGCCTCTCTCTCCTCGAATCGCGTCGTTTGCGCGCAATTGATGAGAAAGCTAACGGTTCTGCCGGCGAGGTAAAGCGCCGATCGGCCGACCCTGTCAGGTCCGTCAGGTGCGGCGGAAGAGCAGCATCAGATTGTTGGCGGGCATCGCGCGGCGCTCGATGAAGGCGAGCCCCGCGTCGCGGGCGGCCGCCTTGACCGCATCGATATCGCGCAGCCCCCATGCCGGATCGCGCGTGCGCAGATTGGCGTCGAAGTCGAGATTGCTCGCCGCGGTCGGCACATCCGCTTCGATGTAGGGACCGTAGAGGATCAGCGGCGCGCCGGGCGCGAGCAATCGCGCGGCTCCAGCGAGCAGGCCGAGCGTCGCTTCCCACGGGCTGATATGGACCATGTTGATGCAGAGGATCGCATCGGCACGGTCGACCGGCCAGCCCGATGCCGAAGCGTCGAGCGCCAGCGGCGGCGCGACATTGGAAAGCCCGGCCTCGGCGCGCCATGCCGCGATCGACACCAGACCGGCGGGGGCGGGATCGCTCGGCTGCCAATGCAGATGCGGGAAAGCCGCGGCGAAATGGATCACATGCTCGCCCGATCCGCTCGCGCCCTCGATCACACTCCCCGCCGGTGGCAACCAGTCGGCGAGCACCGCGGCGATGGCCTCGCGGTTACGGAGCGTCGCGGGGGCGTGGCGCTTGTCGGCTTCACCACCGTCGCCGGGCATCCAGGGCTGCGGCATCACCGTTTCGCCTGCGCCCGCGCGCGACGCTCGCGCACGATCAGCCATGCGAAGAGCCCGACCGGACCGGCCATCAGCGTCAGAAACAGGAAGGGGAATTGCACGACGCGGCTGAAGCCCTTCTGGTCGGCGTCGCGCGCAATCCACATGCCGGTGAACAGGTCGAACGCCAGATAATGGATCCACCCCATAGTCGCCCCGCCCGGGCTGTCGAATAATTTCATCACGCCCTTCAGCGTCGTGAAATCGCCGCCGCCCGGCCCACCCGCATCGATCCCGCCGGTAAGGAAGCCGACGATCAAGACGGTGTAGACCAGACAGAGCAGGAACACGCCGACATAGAGGATCGCCGCGAGAATCTTGGGCCCGCGCGGGAGGAAGGCCAGCGCGATCCAGCCGGCGAAAGCCCAATAATTTGCTAGCAGAAACAAGCTCTCCCAGCTCATATGCACCCTCTTCTCCGTCATCCCGGCGCAGGCCGGGATCTCGCCGTTGGGAACCAACTCCCTGATGAGATCCGGCCTACGCCGCGATGACGGTTAAAGCTAGATTAGCTCAATCCGCGCCGGCCGCTTGAATGGCCTCTATTCATCCTTCCCACGCCAGCATCGGCCTCCGCGCCGCGAGCGTCTCATCGAGCCGCGCGCGGGGCGCGAAATGCGGCGCCGATTTGAGCGCGGGATCGCCATTCTTCGCGCGCATCGCGATGCTGCGCAGCGCGCCGATGAACTGGTCGAGCACCGCCTTCGACTCGGTCTCGGTCGGTTCGACGAGCATCGCGCCATGGACGACGAGCGGGAAATAGACCGTCATCGGGTGATAGCCCTCGTCGATCAGCCCCTTGGCGATATCGAGCGTCGAGAAGCCCTCGGCGAGGCCCTTGTCGCTGAACAGCGCCTCATGCATGCACGGGCCCGAGCCAGCGAAGGGCGCGTCGAGGACGTCCTCGAGGCTGCGCAGCACATAGTTCGCGTTGAGCACCGCATCCTCGGCGACCTGTTTCAGCCCGTCGGCCCCGTGGCTGAGGATATAGGTCAGCGCGCGCGTGAACATGCCCATCTGGCCATGGAAGGCGGTCATGCGGCCGAAGGTATCGGGGTGCTCCTCGCCCGCGCTCTCCTCTTCGACCAGCTTGAACGAGCCGTCGGCGTAGCGCGCGGAATAGGGGATCGGGCCGTACGGCGACAGCGCCTCCGACAGCACGACCGGCCCCGAACCCGGACCGCCGCCGCCGTGCGGGGTCGAGAAGGTCTTGTGCAGGTTGATGTGCATCGCGTCGATGCCGAGGTCGCCCGGACGCACGCGGCCGACGATCGCGTTGAAGTTCGCGCCGTCGCAATAGACATAGCCGCCCGCCGCGTGCACCGCGTCCGAAATCGCCTTCATGTCGCGCTCGAACAGGCCGCAGGTATTGGGATTGGTGATCATCACCCCCGCGACGTCGGGGCCAAGGCGCGCCTTGAGCGCCGCGAGGTCGACGCGGCCCTCGGGAGTCGCGGGAATATCCTCGACCGTGAAGCCCGCGAACGCCGCGGTGGCGGGGTTGGTGCCGTGTGCGCTTTCGGGGACGAGCAGCACGCGCCGATCCTCGCCGCGCGCCTCGATCGCCGCCTTGATACAGAGGATGCCGCAAAGCTCGCCATGCGCGCCCGCCTTGGGCGACATGGCGACGCCATACATGCCGGTGAGCTTGATCAGCCACACGGCAAGTTCGTTGATCACGGCCAACGCGCCCTGCACCGTTTCCTGCGGCTGAAGCGGGTGGACGTCGGCAAAGCCCGGCATCCGCGCGACCTTTTCATTGAGGCGCGGGTTATGCTTCATCGTGCAGCTACCGAGCGGGAAGAGGCCGAGATCGATCGCGTAATTCTGCCGCGACAGGCGCGTATAGTGGCGCACCGTTTCGGACTCGCTCAGCCCCGGCAGGCCGATGGGAGCGCTGCGCATCAGCGAACCGAGGTCGGCGGCGGGCGCCGGCTCGTCGAAATCGACGCCGGTGGTATCGGTCGAGCCGATTTCGAAAATCAGCGGTTCCTCGAGCATCAAGGCACGGTTTCCGGTGAAGGTCACATTGTCGTCGGCGCCGCCCGCGGCGTTCATTTCGGGGCGCCAGCCGGCGCGGTTGAGCGCGGTCATGCGAGCACCTCCTTCAGCGCCGCGGCAAAGGCGGCGATATCATCCTCGGTCACGGTTTCGGTCACCGCGACCACCAGCCCGTTCGCGAGGCCATCATTTTCGGGATAAAGACGGCCGAGCGACACGCCGCCCAGCACGCCCTTTTCGGCGAGCTTGTGCACTGTCGCGCGCGCGTCGGCGGGCAGCCGCAACGTGAATTCGTTGAAGAAACTGTCGTTCATCACCGACACGCCCGGCACCTTCGCCAGCTCCGCGGCGGCCGCCTGCGCGCGGCCATGGTTGATCGCGGCAAGCTGGCGGAGGCCGGCTTCACCGAGCAGGGTCATGTGAATGCTGAAGGCCAGCGCGCAAAGCCCTGCGTTGGTGCAGATATTGCTCGTCGCTTTCTCGCGACGGATATGCTGCTCGCGGGTCGACAGGGTGAGCACGAAACCGCGCTTTCCATTCGCATCGACCGTCTCGCCGCAGAGGCGGCCGGGCATCTGGCGGACATATTTCGATTTGCAGGCGAACAGGCCGACATAAGGCCCACCGAATTGCAGCCCGACGCCGATCGCCTGCCCTTCGCCCACGACGATGTCGGCGCCCATTTCGCCCGGCGACTTGATAAGGCCCAGCGCGACGGGTTCGGTGACAACCGCGATCAGCAGCGCACCCGCCGCCTGGCAAGCTTCGGCGAGCTTCGTCATGTCGTCGATGCGGCCGAGGATGTCGGGATATTGGACGACGACGCAACTCACCTCCTTGTCGACGCTATCCGCGAGCGCGGCCCAGTCGGTTCCTGCTTCGAGGCTGGGGTCGCCGTCGACCAGCACATCGCCGGTATATTTCGCCATCGTGCGCGCGACGCTGCGGTAATGCGGGTGGAGGCCGTTCGAAAGCAGCGCCTTGCTGCGCTTCGTGATGCGGCGCGCCATGACGATCGCTTCCCAGCAGGCGGTCGAACCGTCGTACATCGACGCATTGGCAACATCGGTGCCGAGCAGCCGCGCGACCTGCGACTGGAATTCGAACAGCATCTGCAGCGTGCCCTGTGCGATTTCGGGCTGATAGGGCGTGTAGGCGGTGAGAAACTCGCCGCGCTGGATCAGATGATCGACGCTGGCGGGAACATGGTGGCGATAGGCGCCCGCGCCGAGAAAGAAAGGCCCGTCGCCCGCGGCGCGATTCTGTCGCGCGAGCGCCGCCATATGACGTTCGACCGCGAGTTCGCTCGCGTGCATCGGCAGGCCTTCGATCGGACCATCGAGCCGCGCCTCGGCGGGCACATCGGCGAATAGGTCGTCGATCGACGACGCGCCGACCGCCGCAAGCATCGCCGCGCGGTCATCGGGAGTGAGAGGGAGATAACGCATGAAATACTCCGGTCAGGTATCGGAAGAAGAAGCAAAAAGCGGCGCGAGATCGGCGAGCGATCCGCGAAAGGCGGCGGGGCCGCTGTGTGTCGTGCGCACCCAAGGGGCGAGCCAGATACGAAAGCCCGCATCGCGCGCGCGGTGGCAGAAGGCATAGTCTTCCGACAGCATCAGGCCGCTGCCGCCATCGATCTCTGGCAGGAAGAGCGCGTGGACGCTCTCACGCACCCCCGTCCCCTGCCGGTCCCGCGCATCGGTGCGGAAAGCGAGTTCAGGGTGCCGCGCGCAAAGCGTTTCGACGACATCGCGGCGGATCAGCATCAGCCCGGTGCCGAGCTGCGACAGCTCGACGAGGTCGGTCAGCGCGAAGCGCTGATCGGCTTGCAGGAAGCTCAATGCGAAATCACCGGCATATCGGGCAAGATCGGCCGCATTGTCCTTTCCCAATCCGCGCTCCGCAGCGCGCGCGACCTGCGGCCAGTTGACCGTGCGGCGCGGCACCGCGGCCCCGAGAATGGCGCAGTCGGGCCGTCCCGCCATCGCCTCGATCATCGAAAAAATATCGGCGGCGGCAAAGTCGATATCGGCATCGACGAACAGCAGATGACTGCAATCGCTCTGCACGAACAGGTCGGCGAGCAGGCTGCGCGCGCGGTGGATTTGCGCTTCGTGGAGGATGAATTCGAACCGCACCGGCACACCCTCTGCCTGCGCCGCCAACGCGAGACCCAGCGCCGCGCGGACATAGGTGCCCTGCGCGCCGTCATAGATCGGCGTCGCCACCATCAGGCGGCAATTGGCTGGCGCGGCGTCGGTCATCGCATCCCTCCCCCTCCCGCCCGCGGGAGGGGCGATCGGTTACAGGGCGTCGCAGAAGGCCTTATAGGCCTTCGCGTCCATCAGGCCATCGAGCTGGCCCTTGTCGGACAGCGTCATGCGAAAGAACCAGCCTTCGCCTTCGGGGTCCGAATTGACGAGCGCGGGGTCTTCCTCGAGCTGGCCATTGCCTTCGGTCACGGTGCCGTCGACGGGAGCATAGACGTCGCTGGCGGCCTTCACCGATTCGACCACCGCGGCGTCGCCGCCCGCGGTCAGTTCGGCGCCGGTGTCGGGAACCTCGACGAAGACGATGTCGCCGAGCTGGCCCTGCGCAAAGTCGGTGATGCCGACCGTCGCGACGTCGCCGTCGACGTCGATCCATTCATGTTCTTCGGTGTAATAACGCGGCATCGATCAGGCTCCCTGTTTGCGCACATAGCGGTGCGGAATGAATGGCATGGCGGTGACGGTGCAATGGACCAGCTTGCCGCGCACTTCGGCGGCGATCGCGGCGCCCGGCTCGGACAGGCCCGTCGGAACAAAGCCCATCGCGATCGGCGCGCCGACGCTGGGCGCAAAACCGCCCGAGGTCACGACGCCGATTTCATCCTCGCCGTCGAACAGCTTGGCGCCCTCACGCACCGGCAGCTTTCCATCGACGGTCAGGCCGACGCGCTTGCGGGGCGGGCCGTCCTCGAGATGGCCGAGGATGCGCGCGGCGCCGGGGAAATTCTCCTCCTCGCGGCGGCGCTTGCTGACCGCGAAGCCGAGATCGGCTTCGGCGGGGTCGATCTCCGGGCTTAGGTCATGCCCGTAAAGCGGCAGGCCCGCTTCGAGCCGCAGCGAATCGCGTGCGCCGAGGCCGATCGGCTTGACCTCTTCCATCGCGCAGAGCGCGTCGGCAAAGGCTTCAAGTGCCTCGTTGGGCAACGAAATCTCGAAGCCATCCTCGCCGGTGTAGCCCGAGCGGCTGAGGCCGATCGCATGGCCCTGCCAGGTCGCGCGGGTCGCCTGCATGAAAACGAGATTGGCCGCTTCGGGCATCAGCCGTACGAGCGCATCGACCGCTTTGGGTCCCTGCAGCGCGAGCAGGCCATAATCCTCATTGTGATTGAGAGTGATATGATCGGGCAGATTTTCGCGGAGATGGCCGATATCCTCCCATTTCACCGCGCCGTTGACGACGATGCCATATTGATCGCCCTCGTTGGTGATCATCAGGTCGTCGAGAATGCCGCCGTCTTCATCGAGCAGCAGCGAGTAGCGCATCCGGCCGGGTTTCAGCGCCGAAATATCGCCGGGGACGAGCGTTTCGAGCGCTTCGGCGACGCCGTCGCCCGAGAGTGAGAGCTGCCCCATGTGGCTGACGTCGAACAGGCCGGCATTTTCGCGCGTCCAGAGATGTTCGGCCATGATGCCTTCATACTGGATCGGCATCCAGTATCCGGCGAATTCGACCATGCGGCCGCCCTTCGCGCGGTGCCAGGCGTCGAGCGGCAGGGTGGCCGTTTCGATCGGAATTTCTTCATCTTCGCGCATATCGCACTCCCGTCGTTGACACGGCAAGGCGCGGCCGGGTGCCGCCCTGTGCCATGCCCCCTCTGTCACGGGAACCTGAGAGTTTTCCTCCATGATTTCATGGAGTTACCCCTTCGGTGGTTCCGGCAGAATCGGCCGGAACGCTTTCCAGAGTGTCCGTTCCAGCCCGCGCGGTCCGCTTGACCTGAGAGTTTCCGGGGCGGTTGCTCCTTCGGTGGCGGGGTTGCCCCCGCGCTCTCCCGCGCGGCCGGTCGAATCCCTTGTCAGGACCGACAGACGCCGCGAGCCTTGGCGCTGCGCCCCGGCGGAGTCAATCGGCGAGCGCGCGGATCGCGTCGTTTTCGTGGATATACACGCCCGAACCCTTTTGTCCGGCCAGCGCGACGATCGCGGCGGCGACGCTGTCGCCCGAAATCGAGCGGTAGCGGCGAAAGCCGCCGTGGAGCAGCGCATCGGTCAGCGGCGCGGCGATCGTCGCGAGCCCTTCGGCGAGGCGCTGGGGTCCCGGCCGGTCGCCGCGGAGCAGGCCGGGGCGGATGAGGTCTAGGCGGTCGAAGCCGAGCGCGCTGAGGTCGTCCTCGGTCTCGCCCTTGGTGCGAAGGTAGAAATTGCCGCTCTTCGCCGCGGCGCCGACCGAGCTGACCGCGATCATATGCGGCGTGCCGCCCGTCCTCGCCCCGCGCGCAGCGGCAAGCACGAGGTCGTGATCGACCGCGCGGAACGCCGCCTGCGACCCCGCTTGGCGGATCGTGGTGCCGAGGCAGGAGATGAGCAGGGCGGGCCGTTCGGCGGCGATGATGTCGCCCCAGCGTTCGGATGGCGCGACCAGCGCCTTGTGATGCGGTGCGAGCCCCTCGACCGCGCGGCGCGCGAGGACGGTTACGGGTGCGGGTCCGAAATGGGCGATCACCGCGCGGCCGACCATGCCGGTCGCGCCGACGAGGAGGATTGACGACATATTCATGAAACCTGATCCGTATCCCCGAGCGAAGACGAGGGGCTATGCCGAGCGAAGTCGAGGCAGCGCGGGTGCGCAGTTCTCGCTCCGTTCGAACGGGCCCCTCGTCTTCGCTCGGGGAAACGAGGAGTTTCAGGCATGCGCCAGCGCCGGGGGCACGGCGTCGCGGCCGAAGATGTCGGCGTAGCGGTCGATGGCGAAACGGTCGGTCATGCCCGCGATATAATCACCGATATGCCGGTTTGTCGCGCAGGTTTCGCCGGGGAGCCGCGCCGCCCAGTCGGCGCCCATCAGCGCGGGATCGGCGGCATAGGCGGCGAAGAGGTCGGCGACGACCCGGTTTGCGGCCTCGGCGGCGGCGAGCTGTTCGGGGTGGTGATAGAGGTTCGCGTACATGAAGCGTTTAAGCTCGCGTTCCGCGGCGGCGAGTTCGGGCGAGAAGCCGCCGAGCGTGCGCCCCGCAGCGCGGACCTCATCGGCGCTCGCGACGCCGGCATCGGACACGTTGGCGGCGGTTGCGGCGATCACGTCGTTGACCATCACGCCGATCTGATCGCGGACGAGTTCGCGCAGCAGCCGGTCGCGCGGCGCGCCGGGGAAACGCCCCTCGACCGCATGGTAATTGGCGGCAACGAAGGGCTGCGCCATCAGCTGGTCGAGGTCGAGCAGCCCGGCGCGCAGGCCATCGTCGATGTCGTGATTGTCATAGGCGATATCGTCGGCGATCGCCGCGACCTGCGCCTCGAGGCTGGCATGGCTGGCGAGATCGAGCCCGAACTCGCCGTCGATTTCGGCGAGCGCCCAGCCGGGATTCGCGACGGGGCCATTATGCTTGGCGAGCCCTTCCAATGTTTCCCACGTCAGGTTGATGCCGTCGAACAGCGGATAGGGACATTCGAGGCGCGCGAGCGTGCGCAGCGTATGGCCGTTGTGGTCGAAGCCGCCGTGCGCCGCCATCGCGGCCTTGAGCGCATCCTCGCCCGCGTGACCGAAGGGCGGATGACCGATGTCGTGCGCCAGACACAGGGCTTCGGTCAAATCCTCGTTGAGCCCGAGCGCGCGCGCGATACCACGGCCGATCTGCGCGACCTCGATGCTGTGGGTCAGGCGGACGCGGTAATGATCGCCGTCGGGCGCGACGAACACCTGCGTCTTGTGGCGCAGGCGGCGGAAGGCGATCGAGTGGATGATGCGGTCGCGGTCGCGCTGAAAATCGTCGCGTGGGCCGCGCACGACGCGGCCGGATTCGGGGTGGAGGCGGCCGCGGCTGCGCGCGGGGTCGCTGGCGCAATGGGAAATCAAGCAAATC
The DNA here is from genome assembly GCF_000756385.1 of Sphingopyxis sp. LC363. Classification (GTDB taxonomy): domain Bacteria; phylum Pseudomonadota; class Alphaproteobacteria; order Sphingomonadales; family Sphingomonadaceae; genus Sphingopyxis. The sequence continues at coordinate 35,962 of NZ_JNFC01000012.1, read as the reverse complement.
CTCCCTGTGCCGCAGGCATGGGGAGGTGGCGGCGCGAAGCGCTGACGGAGGGGCCATGGCGCCGCGTCGTCGCCCCTCCACCACCGCCTGCGGCGGCGGTCCCCCTCCCCATGCCTTCGGCACAGGGAGGATTTATGTTCGTTTCAGCCCCGCTCACTTGAGCGGCTCTACGATTTCGCCGATTTCGCTGTCGAAGAGGAAGCCGTCGCCTTCGGCCTTTTTATAGTCGCCGAGCCAGTCCTGCGCCGCCTTGCGGTTGGAGAAGGGCCCCACGAGCAGGCGCCGCGTCTGGCCCCATTCGGCGGTCGACCCAGATTTGCCCTTGAACAGCGCCGCGTTGCGCTTGGCGAAGCGGTTGTAGTCGAAGGCGAGCGCCTTGAGGTTCGCGCCCGTCGCGATCTGGACCCAGAGGCGCGCGGGGTTCGCCTTTTTCTTCGCGGCTTCTTCCTTCGCCTTGGCATCCGCTTCGGCCTTCGCCTTGGCGGCCGCCTCTTCCTTTTCGCGCTTCGCCGCTTCGGCCGCTTCGGCCTTGCGCTTGTCTTCGAGCAGCATGGCGAGCGTGTCGGCGCCGATCGCATTGTCCGGCCGACTCAGCTCTTCGGCCGGGATTTCGATCGATCCGACGATCTCGGCAAGCGACGCGAGCGGGGCCGACGCGGCGGCGGAACTCGTCGCGACCGGAGAAGCAGCCGGCGCGGACGGCGATGCGGCCGGGGTCGAACGGCCCATATCGGCGATCGAGAATCCGGGACCGATCGGTCCTTTTCCGGCGTCGACCGCCGCACCGACCGGTTCGGGCGCCGCCGCGGGGCGCGCGGGCGCCGGAGCGGGGCGGCTGGCCTCCACCCGCGCCGAAGCGGGCGGCTCGGCGACCGGCCGGGCGGCCGGCGGCGTGGGCGTGGGCGTGGGTGAACGCACGGCCGGTGCCGGCTCAGGTTTGCGCGCGGTAGGCACCGGCGCGGGCGTCGGCGTCACCGCCGCAGCGGGCCGCCGCCGGTCGTTGGCCGCCGGTTTGCCCGTCGCCCCGGCCGGCGGCGTCGCGGCCGCGACCTGCACGGGCCCACGTTTCGGGCCGGGTTGACCGCTGGGGAAGCGGCCGAAGTGCGCCGCCGCGGCCTGCTGCGCGGGATTGAGCCGGTCCATCTGGAGCAGATAGGGGGTGATATTTTGCGCCATCGCGGGCGGCATCGTCGCATTGACGATTTCGGTCGCTTCCTTGTCGCGGCCGTTCATCGCGAGGATCATCGCGCGGAGCCGCCAAGCCCCGCGATCCTGCGCGCGCAGTTGCGGGGTCAGCATGGCGATTCCGCGATCGGCGTCGCCGCTGATCCCGAGCGACAGCGCATAGCGCCGCGTCAGTTCGTCGTTGGGCGCGATCGACAGGGCGAGCTGATAGTCGCGCTGCGCCGCATCCTGTTGCCCCAGAAGGTCGCGCGCGAGGCCGCGGTCGGCGAGGAACAGGCGTTCGGGCGCACCCATCAGCTGCGCCTCGCCGAAATAGTCGAGCGCGCGCGTCGGATTTTCCATATGGACCATCGCCGATCCCAGCGCCGCCTTGATCGTGCCGTCGCGCGGGCGCGCCTGTTCGGCACGGACGAGGAAACCGAGCGCGGCGCGATAATCCTCGAGATCGATCGACGCGCGCCCCGCATCGAGCAGCGCTGCCGTGTCGCTGCTGTTCGCCGCGATGCGGGCGAGCGACGACGACAGCAAGCTACGCGCGGCCGTGCGCTTTTCCATCGCCGCCTTCGTCGCGGGGTCCGGCGGCGTCACCTGAGCCAGTGCGGGCGCCTGCACCAGGCCGAGCGTCGCGGTTCCAAGCAACAGCGCGCCGAGAGCGCGAACAAGGTAGCGCGCGCGCGCCGGCTTCGCCGTCCATTTCACCTGCCGCATGGGCAACTCATCCCGATTTCCGGCCTGCCGTGCCCGGCGGGCGGCCGCTCGATAGCCCCGTTACTGGTTGTTCTGCCGTCCCAGAAAACGCGGAATATCGACCCCGTCGTCCTTGCCGCCCTCTTCGGCGTCGGGGGTCGATGCCCCGCGCGAGAGCCGCGACATGCGCTCGAACAGGGTGCCGCCGCCGACCGAGCGCGCCGGCGCTTCGGCAGGAGCTTCCGCTGCGGGCGCCGAACGATAATCGCTCGCCGGAGCTTCGGGCGCGTCGAGCACCAGTTCGTCGGCGGTATCGTCATAGGTCGCGGCGACCTGCGACAATTCCATCGGCTCTTCCTCCGCTGCGGCCGGAGCCTCGGGTTCGGGGGCATCGCCGAGCGAGAAGCCCGGTGCCGGGTCGTTGTCCTGCTGGACCGGCGCTTCGGCGACGGGTTCTTCCTGCACCGCGGGTTCGACCACCTCTTCGGCCACCGGTGCCGGCGCCGCGGTGCGCGCGGGAGCGAAGGAGAAGCTGCGCGTCGCGGGCGCGGCCTGCGCCGCTTCGCCCGTGCCGTCGATGCCCGTCGCGACGACCGAAACGCGAATCTTGCCGTCGAGGCTGTCGTTGAACGCGCTGCCCCAGATGATGTTGGCGTCGGGATCGACCAGCTCGCGAATATGATTCGCGGCCTCGTCGACTTCCATCAGGCGCATGTCCTCGCCGCCGGTGATCGAGATGATGACGCCCTTCGCGCCCGCCATCGACACGCCGTCGAGCAGCGGGTTGGCAATGGCTTTCTGGGCGGCTTCGAGCGCGCGGCCGTCGCCTTCGGCTTCGCCGGTGCCCATCATCGCCTTGCCCATCTCGCGCATCACGCTGCGCACGTCGGCGAAGTCGAGGTTGATGAGGCCGGGCATGACCATCAGGTCGGTGATGCCGCGCACGCCCTGCTGAAGCACCTCGTCGGCCATGGTGAACGCTTCCTTGAAGGTCGTGTTCGGGTTGGCGACGAGGAAGAGATTCTGGTTCGGAATGACGATGAGCGTATCGACATGCTCTTGCAGCTCGGCGATGCCGGCGTCGGCCGAGCGCATCCGCCGCGAGCCTTCGAACATGAAGGGCTTGGTCACGACGCCGACGGTCAGGATGCCGCGGTCGCGCGCCGCTTTCGCGATGACCGGCGCCGCGCCGGTGCCCGTGCCGCCGCCCATGCCCGCCGCGACGAAGCACATATGCGCGCCGTTGAGCGCCTCTTCGACCTGCGTGATGCTTTCCTCGGCCGCCGCGCGGCCGACCTCGGGCCGCGAACCCGCGCCCAGTCCCTGGGTGATCTGCGTCCCCAGCTGGATGCGCCGTTCGGCCGGCGAGGCGTTAAGCGCCTGCGCGTCAGTGTTCGCGACGACGAAATCGACGCCCTCGACGCGCGCCGCGATCATGTTTGCGATGGCATTGCCGCCCGCGCCGCCGACGCCGATCACCGCGATGCGCGGCTTCAGCTCGTCGACCTGCGGCGGGCCAATATTGATGCTCATCAAATAATCTCCCTGCAGCGGCGAACCGATGCCGCTTCCCTGCACCTTGCGACCCGTCGGGCGGTGGTCCTGCCGCCCGGATAACTGTTACCGCATTGCACTATTGTGACGCCGGAATCACCCAAAAAATTAACCTTTTCGCCTTTGCAGCACCTAAAAACTGCTTTTCAATGCGGCCATCAGCCGGTGGAGGATCGAGGTCCCCGTCGGCTTGTAAACATCCTGCGCCATCATCGGCAGGTCGCGAAGGTCGACGGGGTCCGACGCGGCATAGAGAACCAGACCCGCGAGCGTCGCGAAAGCGGGACCGCCATGCGCATCGGGCAGGCCGTGCAAGCCGCGCGGTCGCCCGACGCGCGCGGCGCGGCCGAGCGCGGCCTGCGTATAGTCGGCGATGCCCTTGAGGTCGGCGCCGCCGCCGACGAGCACGACCTGGCGCCCGATCGGGCCGACGAAATGGAGGTCCTTCAAGGTCCGGCCGATCTCGCCCATCATCGCGTCGAGCCGCTGGCGGATCACCGCGACGAGCTGCGCGCGCGTGATGCGCGGGGAATCGCCGCCCGAAGGCGCGCCGGGTTCGAGTTCGATAATCTCGTTATTGTCGCGCGGACTGGCCGAGGCCGAACCGTAGAAGCTTTGCAAGCGCTGCGCCTGGCTCCGCCTTATGCCGAAGGCCGAGGCGATGTCGTCGGTGATGTCGCTCGCGCCGAAGGGCAGCGACGCCATTTCGACGAGCATGCCCCCGGCGTAGAGCGAAACGGTCGTGACTGCGGCGCCGAGCTCGACGAGCGCGACGCCGAGGTCGCGCTCCTCCTCCGACAGGCAGGCGAGCCCCGCGGCGATCGGCGAAGCGACGACCGCGTTGACGTCGAGATGCGCCTGACGCACCGCCGCCTCGAGGTTCCGTACCGGCGCGCCGTCGGCCATGATGATGTGGATATCGACGCCGAGGCGGTCGGCGTGAAGGCCGATCGGGTTCTTGACCCCGTTGAGCCCGTCGAGCGTGTAGAGCGCGGGCTGGGCGTGGAGGATCATGCGGCCCTCGGGATCGATGCCCGCGCGGCCCGCGGCGAGCAGATCGTCGACGTCCTCCTGCTCGATCCGGTGGCCGCCGAGTTCGCTTTCGATCGGCGCGACGTCGCTCAAGAGACTGCCCGCCGAGAAGCTGACCCAGACATCGTCGATGTTGAGGCCCGCGATGCGCTCGGCCTGTTCGATCGCCTCGCGCACGACATGCTCGGTCTGTTCCATGTCGGCGACATAGCCGCGCTGGACGCCGCGGCTCTCGCGCTGGCCGGTGCCGAGGACGTGGAGCTTGCCGTCGGCGGTCTGCCCCGCGATCAACGCGCAGACCTTCCACGACCCGACATCGAGCGCGGTGATGATCTTTTCGATGCGCGGCGGCGCCATGGCTCAGCCCTTCTCCGCCGCCGCGTCGGCGACGGCATCGACCGCGGCGCGCATGTCGTCGAGCTTCGCCGGCGCCACCTGCCCCTCGTGCGGCAGGCGGAGCACGAAGCGCGCGGGGTCGCGCATGTCGAAGCGGAGGATGCCGCGGCCGAGCAGGCGGTTGGCGCCGTCCATATGCGCGAATTTGACGAGCGCGGCTTTCGCTTCGGCCTCGCCTTCCGGCAGCGACAGCGTCTCGCCGCTGCGGAAGCGGAGGTCCCAGCGGCGGTTGCCGACCCAGGTCGCGCCGGCGAGCAATTCCTTGAGGCTGCTCGCCTCGGCGAGCAGGCGCGCGAGATCCTGCGACCGCTGGTTGGCGCGCGGGCCGATGACGAGCGGCAGGTCGGGCATCGTCGCGACGGTGACGGGCTCGAGCACGACGCCCTTGTCGTCGATCAGCGACAGACGGCCCGAGTGCTGCCAGATCGCCGCCGGGGTGCGTTCGACGATGTCGACGACGAGCGTGTCGGGCAGGCGTCGCGACACGCGCGCATCCTTGATCCAGCCATATTTCATGAGGTCCGCGCGGACATCCTCGAGATCGACCGCGGCCATCGAGCGGTCCTTCTGCGCGAGCGCGATGTCATAGAGTTTGAGCCGGTCGATGCGGTCGGCGCCGACGACCTCGACCTTTTTGACCTGAAAGCCCGCGCGGCCGACCGCCTGCGCATATTCCTCGTGGACTTTCGCGGTGACGCCGGTCGCGTGCGCGGCGATCGCCACGACGGCGCAGAGGCTGAGCCCGATCGTCCAGTTGGCGACCTGCTGCAGACGCTGCGGGCTGACCGGCAGCGCGTTGATGATCGCGTTGAGGCGCGACTGCTGGATCTTGCGCCGCTTTTTCGGCGCGCGCGCGGGCCGCCTTGGCGGTGCTTTCCCGCGCTTGATCTGTGTCTTGCTCATATGAGCGCTTCCCCCACGATGCGTTCGACGAGTTCGGCATAATCCATGCCGACGGCGCGCCCCTGTTCGGGCACGAGGCTGAGCGGCGTCATGCCGGGCTGGGTGTTGACCTCGAGCAGGAAGATGCCCGCGAGGCCATGCTCGTCATCCCAGCGGAAATCCGAGCGCGACGCGCCCTTGCAGCCGAGCAGGCGATGCGACTGCAGCGCCAGATCCTTCATCCGCTGCGCGACGTCGGCGGGAACGTCGGCGGGGCAGATGTGTTCGGTGAGGCCCGGAGTATATTTGGCGTCATAGTCGTAGAAGCCCGACTTCACGCGCAATTCGGTGACCGCGAGCGGCGTGTCGGCAAGTACGGCAACAGTCAGCTCGCGCCCCTTGATGAAGGGTTCGGCGAGCAGGCGGTCGAACTTCTGCCAGGGGCCCACCGCATCGCGCGCGATCGGGTTGCCGTAATTGCTGTCGTCCTTGACGATTGCAATCCCGACCGACGAGCCTTCGTTGACGGGTTTCAGCACATAGGGGCGCGGCAGGGGGTCGATGGAAAAGAGGCTTTCGCTGTCGACCATCGTCCCCGTCGGCATGGGAATACCATGCGGCACGAGCGCCTGTTTCGTCAATTCCTTGTCGATCGCGATCACCGAAGTGACCAGCCCGCTATGGGTATATTTGAGGCCCATCAAGTCGAGCATGCCCTGCACCGTTCCGTCCTCGCCCGGCACGCCGTGGAGCGCGTTGAACACGACATCGGGCTTCGCTTCGGCGAGCCGCAGCGCGACGTCGCGGTCCATGTCGATGCGTGTGACCTTGTGGCCGCGGCTTTCGAGGGCGTCGGCGACGCCGTTGCCGCTCATCAGCGACACTTCGCGCTCGGCCGACCAGCCGCCCATCAGGACGGCGACATGCCACGGACCCCGGCTCACTTGGCCTTCCCCACGCGCTGAATCTCCCATTGCAATTCGATGCCGCTCTTGGCCTTGACCCGGCGGCGGACTTCCTCGCCGAGCGCTTCGATGTCGGCGCTCGTCGCCTCACCGGTGTTGATGAGGAAATTGGTGTGCTTTTCGCTGACCTGCGCGCCGCCGACGGTGAAGCCGCGGCAGCCGGCCTCGTCGACGAGTCGCCATGCCTTGTTGCCGTCGGGGTTCTTGAAGGTCGAGCCGCCGGTCTTCGAACGCAGCGGCTGCGACGCCTCGCGGCTCGCCGAAATGCGGTCCATTTCGGCCTGGATCGCAGCGGGTTCGCCGGGACGGCCGCGGAAGGTCGCGCCGATCACCACCGCACCTTCGGGCAATTCGCTGTGGCGATAGGTGTAGCCCAAATCGGCGAGCGGCAGCGACCGGCGCTCGCCCGAGCGCAGCACGACGTCGGCGTCGATCAATATGTCCTTGACCTCGCCGCCATAGGCGCCGCCGTTCATCCGCACGAAGCCGCCAACCGTGCCGGGGATCGAGCGCAGAAATTCCATGCCGGCGATCCCCGCATCGCGCGCGGTCGACGAGACGAGTATCCCCGACGCGCCGCCACCGCAGCGCAAGCTCGTCGCGTCGATGGCTTCGACCTTCGCGAACGCCTTGCCGAGCCGGACGACGACGCCGGGAAAGCCGCCGTCGCGGACGATCAGGTTCGAGCCGAGCCCGAGCGCCATAACCGGCACGGCGGGATCGAGGTCGCGGAGGAAATCGGCGAGATCATCGGCGTCCTTCGGTTCGAAGAGCCAGTCGGCGGGGCCGCCCGACTTGAACCAGACCAGCGGCGCCAGCGGCGCTTTTGCCGTCAGCTTGCCACGCACCGCAGGGAGGGTTTCGGCGGCGCTCATGCTGCCTCGACCGCAGCGGCTAAACCCGCCGCCATCTTGGTAATGTCGCCCGCGCCGAGACAGATGATCTTGTCGCCTGCGCCGAGATCGCCTGCGGCGATGCTGGCGGCGATAGCGGAAGCCAACGCCCCCGCGTCAGCGACGACATTGGCTTGACGATGACCGCGATCGCGGAGGCCCTCGACCAGCGCATCCGACGATACACCGTCAATCGGCGCCTCCCCGGCAGCGTAAACGGGCAGCGCGAGCACGATATCGGCGTCGTTGAATGCCTGCTGGAAATCGTCCATGTGATCGCGAAGGCGCGTGAAACGGTGCGGCTGGACGACGCCGACGACGCGCCCCGCACCGACGCCTTCGCGCGCAGCCGACAGCACCGCGCGGATCTCGACGGGATGATGCGCATAATCGTCGATGACGGTGACGACGCCCTCGCCCGCGGCAATCTCGCCGACCTTGGTGAAGCGCCGCTTGACCCCGGCAAAGCCGTTGAAGCCCGATACAATCTTGTCGTCCGAAACGCCCATGTGCAGGGCGACGGCAATGGCCGCGAGCGAATTCTGCACATTATGGCGCCCCGACATCGGCAGGTGGATGCCTTCGATCGTGCGGCTGTTCCCGTCGCGGTCGCGCACGACGACGTCGAAGCGGTTGCCGTCGGGGCCCGGCGTCACATTGGTGCCGCGCACATCGGCTTGGGCGGAGAAGCCATAGGTAATGATGCGGCGGTCGCGGATGCGCGGGATGATCGCCTGCACCTCGGGATGGTCGAGGCACAGCATCGCGGCGCCGTAAAAGGGCACATTCTCGATAAACTCGACGAACGCATCCTTGATCGCGTCGAAGCTGCCATAATGGTCGAGATGTTCGGGATCGATGTTGGTGACGACCGCGATCGTCCCGTCGAGGCGCAGGAAGCTACCGTCGCTCTCGTCGGCCTCGACCACCATCCAGTCCGACGCGCCGAGACGCGCGTTCGAGCCATAATTATTGATGATGCCGCCGTTGATCACGGTGGGGTCGATCCCGCCCGCGTCGAGCAAGGCCGCAACGAGGCTGGTCGTCGTCGTCTTGCCATGCGTGCCCGCGATGGCGACGGTCGACTTGAGCCGCATCAGCTCGGCGAGCATCTCGGCGCGGCGGACGATGGGGATGCGGCTCGCGAGCGCGGCTTCGACCTCGGGGTTGCCGCGCTTGACCGCGGTCGAGGTGACGACCACCGCGACCCCATCGACGTTCGAGGCCTCATGGCCGATCGCGACCTTGATGCCGCGTTTGCGCAGGCCCTCGACGACATAGGATTCGGCGATGTCGCTGCCCTGCACCCGATAGCCGAGATTGTGCATCACCTCGGCGATGCCCGACATGCCGATGCCGCCGATGCCGATGAAATGGATCGTGCCGATATCGGTCGCGACGCCGCGCATCATTTGTCTCCCGCGCGGGTAGCGGCGACGCCGCCAGCTACCGCCGCGCTGCGCGACGGCGCGCCGACGCGGATCACGTCCATCATCGGCGGCGCGACGAGCGATTCGACAAGATCGGCGAGGTCGCGCGTCGCGTTCGGCAGGCCGCAGCTTGCCGCGCGCTCGGCGGCTTCCTCGATCGCGCCGGGTTCGAGCGCCATGCGCTGGATATGCTTCGCGACCTCGGCGGGAGTGAAGGCCGGCTGCTGAAAGGCGATCGCCCCGCCCGCTTCGACCAGGTCGACGACATTATAAGTCTGATGATCGTCCATCGCACTCGGATAGGGGACGAAGATAGCGGGGCGCCCGGCGCAGGCGAGTTCGGCGACGGTCGACGCCCCGGCGCGCGCGATGACCATATGCGCCCAGCGCAGCCGATCGGGAAAATCCTTGATGTAGGACGCGCATTCGGCGGCGACGCCGAGTTCGGCATATTTGGCGCGCACCGCTTCCAGATCATCCTCGCGGCATTGCTGCACGACCTGCAACCGGTCGAGCAGCGCGCGCGGCAGCATCGCGATCGCGGCGGGCACGACCTCGCTGAGCACCGTCGCGCCGAGGCTGCCCCCGACGACGAGCAGGCGGAAGATGCCGTCCTCGGGCAAAGGCGGGAAACCGTCGTCGCGGATCGCGACGATCTCGTCGCGCACCGGATTGCCGGTGATATGTTTCTTGAGCTCGTGCCCCGCGGGATAGCGCTGGATATTATGATAGGCGACCGCCACCGCGTCGACGCGCGGCGCCATCATGCGATTGACGCGGCCGAGCACGGCATTCTGCTCGTGCAGCACGCGCGGCCGCTTCGTCGAACCCGCCGCGAGCAGACTGGGAAGCGAGGGATAGCCGCCGAAGCCGACGACGACCGCAGGGTCGAACTCGCGGATCAGGTCGATCGCCAAGCGGCGCCCCTTGCGGATCGCGAGCGCCGCCTTGAGCCAGCCGACGGGGCCGCCGTGGACGCGGCCGGCGGGAAGCACATGCGTTTCCATCTCGGCGGGCGCGCCGGGGATCTTCAGCCCGCGGTCGTCGCTGACCAGCGCGACGCGGTGGCCGCGCGCGATCAGTTCGCCGGCGAGGGCGTAGGCGGGCAGCATATGGCCTCCCGTCCCGCCGGCGGCGAGAAGGAAGTGGCGCGTCGCGGTCATTTTTGGGCGCTCATTTCTTGTTCCAGTTTCGGGTCATCGACACCCGTGCCGCATAGGGGTTTCGCCGGGTCAGCGACAAGAGCAAACCCATGCCGATCGACAAAGCGATGAAAGACGAGCCGCCGTAGGAGATGAAAGGCAGCGTCATCCCCTTTGACGGGAATATCTGCGTGTTCACCCCCATGTTGATCACTGCCTGTCCGCCGAACTGCGCGATCAGCCCCGCGACCGCGAGGATCAGGAAGCTGTCCTCCTCGTCGAGCAGGCGAACGAGCACGCGGACGATGATCGCGAGATAAAGCGCGGCGATCGCGATGCAGGCGATCATCCCGAACTCCTCGCCGATCACCGAGAAGATGTAGTCGGTGTGCGCTTCGGGCAGCTGGAACTTGGCGAGCCCGGCGCCGGGGCCGGTACCGATGAGGCCGCCGGCGGTCAGCGTCGCATGCGCCTTGTCGACCTGAAAGCTGTCGCCCTTGTCGAACAGCCAGATGTTGATGCGCTGCTGCGCCACGGGATAGAAGAAATAGGCAAGGATGAGGCCGGCGACGCCGGTGCCCGCGAGCATCCCCATGATCCGCATCGAAAGGCCGGCGACGAGCACGAGCACGAACCAGGTCGCGGCGAAGATCACCGTCTGCCCAAGGTCGGGCTGCCCCATCAGCAGTAGCGCGATGACCCCGGTGAGCGCCGCGGCGAGCGGGACGACGGGCAGGCTCTGGTCGTGGAGGCGCAGCGACAGCACCCACGCGAGCGACACCGCGAAAAAGGGCTTCAGAAATTCGGACGGCTGGAGCCGGAACATCCCGCTTCCGAGCCAGCGCTGCGCACCGTTGACCGAGGTGCCGACGAGCGGCACGAGAAAGAGCAGGAAGAGAAAGGCGACGGTGCCGTAAATGGCGAAGCGCCGCGCCTGCGGCTTGGGCAGCATCGAGACCATGAGCATCACGGGCACGCCGACGATTACCCACATCAGCTGGCGATAGAAATAGTAGAGCGGGTCGAGCGCCGCGGTCGAAGTCGAGAGTTTCTGCGCCGCGACAGGCGATGCCGCCGCGACCGCGACGAGCCCGACCGCGACGAGGATCGAGACGAGCAGCAGCAGCACGCGGTCGATTTCCCAGAACCAGAGGCCGAGCGGCGTGCGGTCGGCGCGGCTGAGGCGCGGGCCCCGGCGTTTGGTCGTGCGCGTCGTGGCGATCACCGGGCGTTCGGTCGCATCCATATTGTCCCCCCCGCTCATGCCCCGAGCGCCCGTACGGCGGCGCGGAACGCATCGCCGCGCTGTTCATAATCCCTGAACTGGTCGAACGAGGCGCAGGCGGGCGACAGCAGGACGATGTCGCCGGGCTCTGCCGCCGCCGCCGCCTGCTTGACCGCCGTCGCCAGGTCGCCCGACCGCTCGACCGGAACCGCGCCGCCGATCTCGGCGGCGAACGGCTCCATCGCCTCGCCGATCAGATAGGCGCGTTTGACGTGCCCGAACCACGGACGGCACGCGGCGAGCCCGTCGCCCTTTGCCTGTCCGCCGGCGATCCAGTGCAAACGCTGGTCCGGCGCCGGCGGGAATGCCGCCAGCGCCGGTGCAGCGGAAGCCGCGTTGGTGGCCTTGCTGTCGTTGAACCAGCGGACACCATCGGCTTCGCCGACCAATTCCATGCGATGCGGCAGCGACGTGTAGGTCGCGAGGCCGCGTTCGATCTGCTCGTCGTTCAGCCCCAGCACGCGGCATACCGCGATCGCGCAGACGGCGTTCTGGGCGTTGTGCGGGCCCTGCAATGCGGGCCAGCGCGCCTGGTCGGCGGGGTCGATATCCCTGCCCGAGACGCGGTGGAGACGATGGTTGATGCGCCCCGCGATCATCTTCGACGGATCGTCGTCGACCGCGACGATCGCGACCTGATCGCGGTGCTGGAGCGAAAAGAGCCGCGCCTTCGATGCCGTATAGCCCGCGAAACCGTCGTAGCGGTCGAGGTGATCGGGGCTGAGATTGGTCAGCACCGCGACATCGCACGCGAGGCTGTGCGCAAGGTCGATCTGGTAGCTCGACAGTTCGAGAACGTAAACGCCGACGCCGTTTTCATTGGGGGCGAGCGGCTCGCGGCTGAGGATCGGCAGACCGATATTGCCGCCCATCAGCGTCGGGATCCCTGCGCTTTCGAGCATGTGGGCGACGAGCGCGGTGACGGTCGACTTGCCGTTGGTGCCGGTGATGCCGACGAGCTTGTGCGGCGGGAGGTCGCCCTGCGCCTCTGCGAAGAGTTCGATATCGCCGATGACGGGTACATGGGCTTCCTTGGCGTGCGCGGCGATGGGGTGGCGGTTCAATGGCACGCCGGGCGACACGACGACGCCCGCGAAGCCGACGAGGTCGATCTCTAGCGGGTCGCCGATGTCGGCGCCGAGCGCCATCGCGTCGTCGCGCGCGTCCTCGCGCTCGTCCCACGCGGTGACGCCCGCGCCGCTGGCGACGAGCGCCTCGACCGTCGCGAGCCCCGAGCGCGCCAGTCCCAGCACCGCGTAGCGGCGGCCGGCGAAGGCGCGCGAGGTGATCACCGGAGTTTCAAGGTCGCGAGCCCTGCCAGAGCGAGGACGATCGAGACGATCCAGAAGCGGATGACGACGGTCGATTCGGGCCAGCCCAATTGCTCGAAATGATGGTGGATCGGCGCCATGCGAAAGACGCGCTTGCCGGTACGCTTGTACCAGAAGACCTGGATGATCACCGATAGCGCCTCGACCACGAACAGCCCGCCGACGAGGACGAGCACCAGTTCGTGCTGCGCGGTCACCGCGATCGTCGCGAGCGCGCCGCCCAATGCAAGGCTGCCCGTGTCGCCCATGAAGACGGCGGCGGGGGGCGCGTTGAACCACAGGAATGCGAGGCAGGCGCCGATGATCGCGGCGGCGAACACCGCGAGCTCGCCCGCGCCGGGGACGTGCGGGATGCCGAGATAGCCCGCGAACTTCGCGTTGCCCGAGAGATAGACGATGACGAGGAAGGTCAGGCTGGCGATGATCACCGGGAAGGTCGCGAGTCCGTCAAGCCCGTCGGTCAGGTTCACCGCGTTGCCGAAGCCGACGATCAGCACCATCGCGAAGACATAGTAGAGCGGGCCGAGCGGGACATAGACGTCGTTGAAAAAAGGCAGGTAGAGGTCGGTGCCGGTGCGCGAGACGATCAGCAGCACCGCAACCCCCGCGATGAGGAATTCGATGAGCAGGCGCACGCGGCCGGGAATGCCGCGGTGGCTGGCCTTGGTCACCTTGTCGAAATCGTCGAGAAAACCGACGACCGCGAAACCCGCGGTTACGAACAGGCACGCCCAGACGAAACGGTTGGAGAGGTCCATCCAGAGGAGCGCCGAGATCATCAGCGAAATGAGGATCATCAGCCCGCCCATCGTCGGCGTGCCCTTTTTGGCGAGGTGGCTCTGCGGGCCGTCGTCGCGGATCGGCTGCCCCTTCCCCTGCCGCATCCGCAACATCAGGATGAAGCGCGGCCCGATCCACAGCCCGAGGATCATCGCGGTCGCGACCGCGGCGCCCGAGCGGAAGCTCAGGTAGCGGATGAGGTTGAGAGCCCCCGGAAAGCCAAGCCATTCCGCCAGCCAATATAACATCAATAATCCCCGTTGGTCAGCGCCGTCACGACATGCGACAGGCCGACGCTGTTCGACCCCTTGACCAGCACGGCGTCGCCGGCGCGGATCAGGTCACCGAGCCGCCCTACCGCGGCCGAGTGGGCGGGCACATGCTCGAAATCGATGCGGCCCTCAAGTGCTTTGGCGAGCGGCGCCATCTCTTCGCCGACAAGCAGGGCGAATTGCACTCCGGCCGCGACGAGCGGAGCCGCGAGCGCGGCGTGATAGGCCTCGCCGTCCGGCCCGAGCTCCTTCATCGCGCCGAGAATCGCGACCTTGCGCGCTGCGGATTCGGTCCCGAGCTGGCCGATCGTCGCGGCCATCGAGGCCGGGTTGGCGTTATAGCTTTCGTCGATGACGAGGATGTCGCCGCCAGGCACCTCGACCCGGTGACGCGCACCGCGCCCTGTGAGGCCTCCCATTTCGGCGAAGGCGAGACCCGCCGCGGGCAAGTCGCCGCCGACCGCTTTCACCGCGGCGAGCACCGCGAGCGAGTTGGCGACCCAGTGCGCCCCGGCCTGCGCGATGGTGAAGCAGAGCAGCGAGTCCTGCACCTCGGCGGTGACGAGCGAGCCGCCCTGCCCGTCGGGCAGCCAGTCGACCGCGCGGACGTCGGCGCCCTCGTTCAGCCCGAAGCTGACGATTTGCCCGGCGTGTTGTTCGGCCTTGGCACGGAGGCGCGCATAATGCGGGCTGTCGAACGGGACGATCGCGGTGCCCCCGGGTTCGAGCCCCTCGAAAATCTCGCCCTTCGCATCGGCGATCGCTTCCTCGCTGCCGAAATACTCCATGTGGGCGGGGGCGATAGTGGTGACGATGGCGACGTGCGGGCGCACCATCCGCGTCAGCGCGGCAAGCTCGCCCGCATGGTTCATGCCCATTTCGAAGATGCCGTAATCGGCCGAGCTCGGCATACGCGCGAGGCTGAGCGGCACGCCGACATGATTGTTGTAGCTTTTGACCGAGCGATGCGCCCTGCCCGGACGGAAGCGGTCGAGCGCGGCGAACAGCGCCTCCTTCGTCCCCGTCTTGCCCGCCGATCCGGTGACGCCGATGATGCGGCCATGACTGCGCGCACGCGACGCGATGCCGAGCGCGTTCAGCGCGGCGGCGGTGTCGGCGACGCGGACATGCGGATGGTCGATCGCACTTTCGCAGATTATGCCTGCCGCGCCCGCCGCGATCGCCTTGTCGATGAAAGCATGCCCGTCGGCGCTCTCGCCCTTCATCGCGATGAAGAGATCGCCCTTCGTCACCTCGCGCGAGTCGAAGGCGACGCCCTGGACGGTGAAGTCGGCGCTGGCGGTGCCGCCTGTTGCCGATGCGATAGCGCGCGCGGTCCAGAGCGGGTTCATGCCGCCTCCTCGCGCGCGACGGTCACATCGTCGAAGGGGATGACGCGCATCGCGTCGCCGCGCCCGACGATCTGGCCCTGTTCGTGTCCCTTGCCCGCGATGCAGATGATGTCGTCGGCCTGCGCTTCAGCGATCGCGGCGGCGATCGCGGCGCGGCGGTCGCCGATCACCTGCGCCGTCGGTGCGGCGGCAGCGATCGCGTCGCGAATGACCGCGGGCTCCTCGCCGCGCGGATTGTCGTCGGTGATGATAAGCGCGTCAGCCTTGGCCGCAGCGACCTTGCCCATTTCGGGGCGCTTCGCCTGGTCGCGGTCGCCGCCCGCGCCGAAGACGAGTATCAGCCGGCCGCTCGCATGCGGGCGCAGCGCGTCGAGCGCCGCTTCGATCGCGTCGGGGGTGTGCGCATAGTCGACATAGACCGGCGCGCCCGCGCGGGTGATGGCGGCGCGTTCGAGCCGCCCGCGCACCGGCTGGAGCCGCGCGAGGTTGGTGAGCGTCTGGCCGATGTCGCCGCCGGTGGCAATGACGAGTCCTGCCGATACCAACGCATTCGCGACCTGATAGGCGCCGATCAGCGGCAGATCGACCTTGTGCGTAGCGTCGCCCGCCGCGATCATCAGCGACTGGCCGAGCTGGGTCGGCGCGCGCGAGACGAGGCGGAGCGCCTCGCCCTTCGTGCCGACAGTCAGCAGGCGGGCGCCGCGCGCCTGCACGGCGTCGATCACGGCGCGTGAATAGTCATCGTCGGCCCAGACCACCGCCGCGCCGCCCGGCTCGACCACTTCGGTGAAGAGGCGGAGCTTGGCCTGAAGATAGGCCTCCATCGTGCCATGATAATCGAGATGGTCGTGGCTCAAATTGGTGAAGGCGGCCGCCTTCACCGGCAGGCCTTCGGTGCGATACTGGTCGAGGCCGTGGCTCGACGCCTCAAACGCCGCATGCGTCACACCCTCGGCGGCGAGGCCCGACATGTTCGAGAGGAAAGTGACGATGTCGGGCGTCGTGAGCCCGGTCGAGGCGCTGTCCATCGACGTCGTGATACCGAGCGTACCGATCGACGCGGCGTTGAACCCCGCCATCCGCCAAAGCTGGCGCGTCATCTCGACAGTCGAGGTCTTGCCGTTCGTCCCCGTCACCGCGACCGAGGTCGCCGGAAAGCGGTGGAAGAAGCGCGCGGCGATATGCGCGAAGGCGCGGCGCGGATTGGCGTCGGCGACGTGCACCGCGCCCTCGACCCGCGCTTCGGGCCGCGCGACGATCGCGACCGCGCCCGCGTCGACCGCGGCGGGAATGAAATCCTCGCCGTTGAATTTTTCGCCGACGAAAGCGCCGAAGATCGTGCCCGGCGCGACCTTGCGATGATCGATCGCGAGCCCCGTCACGACGGGATCGCTTCCCTCCAGCGCCTGATCGTCGAGCAGCGCGGCGAGACGCATCAGTGCGTTTCCTCCTCTCTCCGTAGCAGCGGGGTGAGTTCGGAGACGTCGACATCGCGGCTTTCGTCGGGGAAGACGCCGAGCATCGGCCCCGCGCGCGTCACGACCTTGCGCACGACCGGCGCCGCGGTCCAGCCCGCGGTGCGCTGGCCCGAGCTATAGGCATTGCCTTTGGGCTCGTCGATCATCACGAGCACGATATAGCGCGGATTGTCCATCGGGAAGGCTGCGGCGAAGGTCGAGACGAGCGAATGGCGGCGATACCCGCCCGCGCCCGGCTTTTCGGCCGACCCGGTCTTCCCGCCGACGCGGAAGCCGGGCGCGTCGGCCTGTTTGCCGGTACCGTCCGAAACGATCAGCCGCAACAGCTGGCGCATCCGCGCGCTGGTCGACGCCTTGAACACGCGGCGCCCCTGCGGCGGCGGCTTGTCGCCGAGCTTGAGCATCGTCGCCGGGCGATAGAGGCCGCCGTTGACGAGCGCGGCATAGGCGCTCGCGAGATGCAGCGGCGTCACCGCGATGCCGTGACCATAGCTGGTCGTCATCGTCGTCACCCGGCCCCAGTTTTTGGGCCAGAGCGGAAAGGCGCGTTCCTTGAGTTCGATTTCGGGGCGCTTGTCGAAATCGACGCTGCGGAACAACGCTTCCAGCTTTTCGCGCCCCAGCTCGTCGGCGATACGCGCGGTCGCGATGTTGGAGCTTTCAATCAGCGTCTCGGGCACATTGTACCAGCGGCCGGGATGGCTGTCGCGGATACGGAAGCCCGCGATCGGGAGCGGCGCCGTCGCATCATAGCGGCGCGCCATGCTGGTCACCGTGCCCGCATCGATCGCGGCGCCGATCGACAGCGGCTTGAAGGTCGAACCAAGCTCGTAGAGATTATAGGTGACGGCGTTGCGCCGCGTCGTCGGATCGCTGCCCGTCAGCTTGTTCGGATTATAGGTCGGCAGCGAGGTCATCGCGGCGACTTCGCCGGTGTGGACGTCGAGGATGATGCCCGCGCCGCCGATCGCCTCGAGGTTGGTGACCGCCGAACTCAGCTCGCTTTCGAGCACACCCTGCACGCGCGCGTCGATCGACAGCGCGAGCGGCTGGCCGCGCGTCGCCTCGTCGATCAGCCGCTGGTCGAACGCCCCCTCGACTCCCGTCACGCCATGGCCGTCGGCGTTGATGAAGCCGAGCACATGCGCCGCGAGCGTGAGCTGCGGATAGAGGCGTTCCTTTTCGCGCGGGAAGTCGAAACCGACATCGCCGATCGCATTCACAGCCGCGACCTGATCGGGCAGCGCGCGGCGGCGAATATAGGTCGGGCGCGGCCCGGTCAGCTTTGCCAGCAAGTCCTGGCGCGACATGTCGGGGAAGATCTTGTGAAGCTCGGCCGCCAGATAGTGCCGGTCGTTGAGCAGTTTCGACGGCACGACGCGGATCGAATAGCCGTCGATCGTGCGCGCGAGCGGCACGCCGTTGCGGTCGACGATGTCGGCGCGTGCCGGGACGAACGCCGCCGCCGACGACCGGCCCGACGAGGTGTCGAACAGCGCGAAATAGAGAAGGCGCACCGACACGACGAAAAATGCCGCCATGAACAGCAGCATCAGGATCATCAAACGCTGTTGCGCGGTCAGCAATATCTGCTGCCGCACCCCGGCGGTTCGGACCCGCGTCGGACGGACGACGAGCGTGTTCATCGGCCGGGCTTGCCTCCCGCCGCTTCGATGGCGGCCGCGCGCTTCAAATCGGCGAGCGTCGATTCGGCGAGCAACTGGTCCTCGATCATCTTGAGCTGCTCGCGCCGGCGCGTCGGCGCCATGCGCGGCGCCACGTCGCTGCGCACGCCGGTATCGGCCTGCGCCAGCATGACGGGCTTCGCGGCGACGGGCTTGGGCGCCGCAGGCTTTGCCGCCGCGGGCTTGTTTGCAACCGGGCTTTCCGTCGGCGCGGCCGCCACCGCGACCGGCGAGACCATCGCCATCAGCACCGGCGCCACCTCGCCCGCGCCGCGCGCGCGCGGAAGGCGGTCGAGCGAGGCAAGCTGGCGCTCGTTTTCCAGATATTGCGTCGCGTCGGGCGCCGAATAGCCGAAAGCATCGGCGTTCCACTGTTCGAGCTGGCGCATCGAGGCGCGCACCGCGAGTTCGGATTCGAGGTAGCGGATATTGTCGCGCGTCCGGATAATGTCGCGCTCGATGCGCGTCAGTTCGCTGCGCGTCGCCGCGACCTTGAGCGACACGGGATAGAGCATCATCGCGAAGATGAGCACGAGCAGGACCAGGCCGATTCCCTGGAGCTTGCGGGCCGCCATCAGCATGACATCGCCTCCTTCATCGAACTATCCGGCCCTGAATTTCCTGGCCAGGCGGGCGCCGCGGTGCGGACTGCGCTGCGCAGCGTCGCCGAGCGCGCGCGCGGATTGCGCGCTTCCTCTGCCTTGCCCGGGCGCACCTTGCGCGCCGGGGTCTCGAAAGTTGCGGCCCGCGCCAGAGGGATCGGCGCGGGCCGGTGACGCGAACCCGCGGCATCGCCACCGCTGCGTTCGCGCAGGAAATTCTTCACGATCCGGTCCTCGGTGCTGTGAAAGCTGACGACGGCGAGCCGGCCGCCGGGACGCAGCAGCCGCTCGGCGGCGGAAAGACCCGCGACCAGTTCGTCGAGTTCGCTGTTGATGTGGATGCGGATCGCCTGAAAGCTTTTGGTCGAGGGATCCTTGGGCGCGCCGGGCGGATGGCGCAGCGCCTTGCGGATCACGCTCGCAAGCTCGGCGGTGCGCGTCAGCGGGCGCGCGGCGACGATCGCGCGCGCGACGCGGCGCGACTGGCGCTCGTCGCCATAGTGAAAGAGCACGTCGGCGATCTCGGCCTCGTCGGCGCGATTGAGCCAGTCGGCGGCGCTTTCGCCCTCCTGCGCCATGCGCATGTCGAGCGGGCCGTCCTTTTGAAAGGAAAAGCCGCGTTCGTCACGGTCGAGCTGCATCGAGGAGACGCCGATGTCGAAGGTGATGCCGTCGACCGCGTCGATTCCGCGCTCGGCGAGCAGCCGGTCGATCTCGCCGAAGCGGCCGTGGACCAGCGTCAGCTTGCCGCCGGCTTCGGCGACGAGCGCCTGCCCTTCGGCGATCGCGTCGGGGTCGCGGTCGCAGGCGACGACCTCGGCGCCCGCGGCGAGCATCGCACGCGTGTAGCCGCCGGCGCCGAAGGTCGCATCGACATGGCGCTCACCCGGGGCGATGGCGAGCGCGGCGATGACTTCGTCGCGGAGGACCGGATCGTGGCGGGGATCCCTTGGGAGTCTGGGGGGGAGGTCAGTCACTTGCGCCCCTTCCCTTTCGCCTGATCCCACGAGGCGGCAAGGCGCTGGAGCACGGGATCGGCATCGACGCATTCGGCCAAGGTCGGCAGCCACCAGATTTCGAGGCGGCGGCCCGAGCCCACAAAAGCCGTCGCGCCGGCATCGCCGACGCGGTCGCGGTGGATGAAGCTGGGAAGGAAACGACCGCTGTCGTCGAGCGTGTAGGGCTCGGTATAGCTGAAGCGCTTCTTGAACTCGCTATCCTCATCGAAATCGAGGTTGCGGAGCCGCGCGGTTTCGCGGTCGCGCTCGATCTCGCCGTTCAGCCGGTCGTACTGATCCTGACCATAGGCGACAAGGCAGGGCAGTTTTTCGTGGAAACCGACCCAGAGCACGCGCTGGCCGTCCGCATTGAGGGGCACATTGTTGCGGAACTGAGAGGGGACGGCGATGCGCCCCTTGCCATCGATCGCGGCGAAATTGGTGCCCGCATATTGGCCGGGCGTCACAATCGCCATCGCTCTGCCCCCCGTATCCGCGCCACCGGGCAAAACTTTCCCGGCCCCGGAATCGCGTGATTCCAGCTGGTTCGGCCCGGGCGGAGAATGCCCCTCTCCACTTGCTTGAGTATCAACTATAGATCGGGGTGAAAAGGGGTATTTTAGGGTGAAATAGGGAATCTAGCCCCTATTTACCGCAAAAAGCACTCGAAATTGGGTAAATGGCGGTCGCGCGGCGCAGCGGAGGCACCGTCGGGGAGCTTCGATCGGGGTGAATTGGGGCGAAAACGCCGACTCAGCCGGCGTGGGCGCGAATCCAGAGCGGGCGGAGCACGCTACTGCCCGCGCCGGGCCAGAGGCGCGCCGAAAGCCATTCCATCGTGTCGGCCTGCCGCAGATGGTCGGCGCCGGGCACGAGCGGCCGCCAGAGCGGCGCGAAGAGGAGGTCGGCGTCGCCGACGAGCCAGGCCTCGCCCTCGCCTATCGGGCAGCGGGCAACGCGCCGGTCGGCGAAAGCCTGACATTGCGAAGGAAGGCGATCGAAGCGGCCGGCGCTGAACAGCCGCAGCCGCGCGCCATCGACATCGGCCGGAAGTGCCGCACCCTCGGCGGCGGATGCGGCGGCGAGCACCACGCCCCAATGATCGAGCAGCGGGGTGAGCAGGCTCGTCACCGTCGGGTTGCGCGGATCGCCGAGCGGGTGGCGCGGAGGCCAGCCCGACAGCGCGTCGGCGAGAACGACCGCGCGGCCGCCCCCGCGCACGAAGGCGTCGATCGCGACCAGCTCCTGCGGCGCGACCGCGCGCGGATGCGCGAGCAGCAGCGCCCCGCCGGGCGGCGGGACATGGTCGGCGAGGCTGTCGACGAGCGACACCGGGCCGGCCGCCGCCAGCCGCGCGAGTGCGGGATCGTCATTCGCCCCCTCGGCGATCATCGCCGCGATGTCGCCGCCGCCCGACCAGCGCAGCGGCAGGCCGGTGAGCATCGTGGCGGCGGGCGCACCCGGCCCTGCGGGGGCGGGGCGATAGAGGACGGCAAGCAGCGCATGCCCCGTCGCGAACCAGCCGACGGCGAGCGCGAGCGCGCCGAGCCATGGCAGGACGGCCAAGCGCGGGCGCCACTGAACGACAAGATCGGCAAGCGCCGCGGCAACGCCCGCCGCGACGACGACCAGCGGCAGTTGCGGCCAGCCGGCCGAGCCCGCGAGCACCAGCCCGAGCAACGCCTGCGCCGTGACCAGAAACGCCAGCGTCACGAGCCAAGTGCGCCGCCGCGCCGCGGTGGGTGCGCGGCGCTGCCACCAGGCGAGAAGCAGCATCGAGGGCACAAGCAAGGGGACGGCGAGCGCGGGATCGATGCGCCCGAGCAGCGCCTGCCCGCCCGCGACCCACGCCAGAGCAACAGTTGCAATGGAGATGATGAAAGCGCGCAGCAGCGGTCCGCGCGATACCACGATCACTGTTTCGACTGGCGCGCGCGCTGGAGTTCAGGGTCGGGTTCGAGATCGGGAACGGTCGCCGCCGGCGCCACCGCCTGCGGGATCTTGACCGAGGTCGCCGCATTTTCATCCTTCGACGACGAGGGCGAGACCGGCTGGACGCCAAGTTCTTCGAGGGGCGCGCCGACCGCAGGTTCTTCGCCGGGCATCTTCACCTCGGCGGTTGTCGGAGCCTCGGCTTCCGCCCGTTCGCGCGCGCGCCCGCCGATCAGCCCCGCCATGCCGACGAGCAGCAGCACCGTGAGCACCCCGGCGATGCCGATCTGCAGCCGCCGCATCGTGTCGTTGACGGGCGCCGTCGGCGCTGGCGGCGCGGCTTGCGACTTGGGTGCCGAGGGGGTGTCGATCCGAACGCTCATGCTGCCGCCTCCAGTCCCTTGCTCGCCAGCCATTCGGGGTTGTAGAGCGTCGAGAGATAGCGAAACCCGCTGTCGCAGAGGATGGTTGCGATGCGTTTGCCGGGGCCCAGTTGCCGCGCGAGCGCCATAGCGCCGGCGACATTGATCCCCGACGAGAGGCCGAGGCACAGCCCCTCTTCGCCCAGCAGGCGGCGGACCACCGCGAGCCCTTCGGCGTCCGAGATCCGGAACTGCGTATCGATCGGCGCGCCTTCGAGGTTGGCGGTGATGCGGTTCTGCCCGATACCTTCGGCGACGCTCGACCCCTCGGGCTTCAGTTCGCCGCATTGGTAATAATTATAGAGTCCCGCGCCGTGCGGATCGGTGAGCGCGATGACGATGTCCGAATTATGCGCCTTGAGCCCGAGCCCGGTCCCCGCGATCGTGCCGCCGGTGCCCGCGGCGCAGGTGAAGCCGTCGATGCGGCCGTCCATCTGTTCCCAGATTTCCTCGGCCGTGCCGAAAATATGCGCCTTGCGGTTCGCGATATTGTCGAACTGGTTGGCCCAGATCGCATTGTCGGTTTCCTCGGCGATGCGGCGCGAAGTGTGGACGAAATGGCCGGGGTTGGCAAAGGGCGCGGGGGGAACGAGCACCAGCTCGGCGCCCAATGCGCGGATCGTCGCCATTTTCTCGGCGCTCTGATTGTCGGGCATGACGATGATCGTCTTGTACCCCAAGGCATTGGCGACGAGGGCAAGCCCGATGCCCGTGTTGCCCGCCGTCCCCTCGACGATCGTGCCGCCAGGGCGCAGGCTGCCGTTCGCCTCGGCATCGCGGACGATATAAAGCGCGGCGCGGTCCTTCACCGAGCCGCCGGGGTTCGCATATTCGCACTTGCCCCAGATTTCGCAGCCGGTCGCTTCGCTCGGCCCCTTGAGCAGCACCAGCGGAGTGTTGCCGATCAGGTCGAGGCTGTTTGCAGCAATAGTCATGCCCATGATCTAGGGCGGCGCCCGCGGCCCCGCAAGACAGCTTCGCTTGCCCCGCCGATGATCGGCCTTGTCGACCAACGGGCGCCGAGGCCCGACGAACGACAGGGTTTGCGCGCGTCGGGGGTTGTCATTGTGACAGTATATCATTACTGACGCGCCATCTGATCGCCAAAATTACAGGACTCTCCCCTCATGCGTTTGCTTTGTTCCGCCGGTTTTACCTTTGCCCTTTTCCTCGCCGCCCCCGCCTTTGCGCAGGACCGCGCCAATGCCGGCAGCGATGACGATGTGCATACCGGCGAGCCGATCGTGGTCACCGCGCCCTATGTCCGCAGCCTCGATATCCTCGGCAATGTGTCGGTGCTCGAGGGCGACGAGCTGGCACGCGACATTCGCGGCCAGATCGGCGACACGCTGACGCGGCAACCGGGCGTGTCGGCGACGAGCTTTTCGCCAGGCGCGTCGCGCCCCGTCCTGCGCGGCTTTTCGGGCGAGCGCGTCAAGGTCCTGACCGACGGCATCGGATCGATCGACGCGTCGAACACGTCGGCCGACCACGCGGTGACGATCGACCCGCTGACCGTTGAGCGCGTCGAAATCCTGCGCGGCCCAGCGGTGCTGCTGTTCGGCAGCCAGGCGATCGGCGGCGCGGTCAACCTGTTCGACCGCCGGATTCCGAGGAAAGTCCCCGCCGACCATGTCCATATCGACGCGATCGGCGGCTATGCTACCGCAGCGAACGACCGGAACATCGGCAGCTCGATCGACGTGGCGCTAAGTCCCCAGATCGTTGCACATCTTGACGGCAGCTGGCGCAAGACAGGCGACGTGCGCTCGGGCGGCTATGTCTTTGCCCCCGGCATTCGCGACGACCTGCTCCACCTTGCCGAGCATGAAGTCGAAGAAGGCCATCTCGACGAAGCGGCCGAACTGACCGAGCAGGCGGGCAAGCGCGGCAAGATCGACAACACCCAGAGCGAGACCTGGACCGCGGGCGGCGGCATCTCGCTGATCAACGACGGCGGTCAGCTCGGCATTTCGGTCGGCTATTTCGACACCAATTATGGCGTCCCCGCGCGTCCCGGAACCGAGCATCATGACGAGGACGGCGAAGAGGAAGAAGGCGGCCATGACCATGGCGAAGGCCCCGTCACGATCGGCATGAAGCAATGGCGCGCCGACCTGCGCGGCGAGGTCGAGCTCGGCGACGGCTTTTTCGACAAGCTGCGCGTCCGCGCGGGCTTTGCCGATTACAAGCACACCGAGTTCGAAGGCGACGAGGTCGGCACGATCTTCACCAACCAGGGCGTCGAAGGCCGGATCGAGCTGGCGCAGAACGACCGCGGCGGCTGGCGCGGCGCGAGCGGCGTCCAGTACAGCCACCGCGATTTCAACGCGATCGGCGCCGAAGCCTTCGTGCCGCGCAACCTGACCGACCAGTTCGCGCTCTTCACGCTGCAGGAACTGACGATGGGTCCGCTCGGCCTCGAAGCCGCGGCGCGCTATGAAAAGACCAATGTGCGTGCGCAGACGCTCGGCTTCGAGCGCAATTTCGACAGCTTCTCGGGCGCGCTCGGTGCGACCTACGATATCTTCGAAGGCGGCAAGTTCGGCGTTTCGGTCTCGCGCGCGGTGCGGGCGCCGTCGGCCGAGGAACTGCTGTCGAACGGTCCGCACATCGCGACGCAGAGCTTCGAGGTCGGCGACCCGAACCTGCGTCTCGAGAAAAACTGGGGCGCCGAAGCCTCGTTCAAATTCAAGTCCGACGGCTTCAACCTCAGCCTTACCGGCTATTCGAACTGGTTCGACAATTTCATCTATTCGGCCGCCACCGGTGCCGAAGAGGATGAGCTGCCCGTCTTCCAATATTTCCAGCGCGACGCACGCGTCTATGGCTTCGAGGCCGAGGCGAGCGCGCGGCTGGCGCAGATCGGCGGTTTCAACATCGTCGGCGATGTGACCGCCGACATGACGCGCGCGAAGATCAAGAATGCCGGGCTCGACCGCAACGTCCCACGCATCCCGCCGCTGCGCGTGCTGGGAGGGCTTGAAGCGCAGGGAGAACGCGTCGATGCGCGCGTCGAGGTCGAATGGACCGACGATCAGACGCGCGTCGCGCAGTTCGAGACGCCGACCGACGGCTTCACTTTGGTCAACGCCTCGCTGAGCTGGCGTCCGCTGCCCGACACGAAGAATCTGACGCTCAGCCTGTCGGCGAACAATATCTTCGACGTCGAGGCACGCCGCCACGCGAGCTTTACCAAGGATTATGTGCCGCTGGCGGGCCGCGATTTCCGTCTGACGGCGCGAGCGAGCTTTTAGCTTCCAGCCGAATTTATTTGGATCGTCATCCCGGCGCAGGCCGGGATGACGAACAGATAGAAATCGGACTCGAAGCGATCAGGGCACGAGCAGCTTGCGCTTGTTCCAGTAGATCGAGGTCGCCGCGGCATAGGCGCCGACCTTTTCCCAGACCGCGCCGTCGACCTTGTCGATATCGACCCCGGCTTCGACATAGGCCTGAACGATCTTCATGATCTGCTCTTCGGTCATGTCGGTCGAAAGGTCGGGGTTTGCGCCGGCGGGTCCGAAATCGAGCGCCTTGTCGACGATCGCCGGCGACAGATCGAGTTTGGCGATGTCGTTCGCCAGCCATTCTCGCGAAATGCGCGCGAGGCTATAATCGAAATAAGGACCCTTTTGCTCCGCCGCGATGCCGTGCCGCGTGACGCAAGCGTCGGTAACGCTCGCCAACTGCTTGAACAGGGCTTCGCGCGACGCGTCGTCACCGCCGCCGGCCATCGCATCGCCGATCGAGATCTTTGTGTCGCCGGGCACCGAAGTAACGACGCAATCGAGCTTCTCGCCATCCTGCGCCGCGGCAACGTCCGGCAGCACCGCGAGCATCAACGCCGTGCCCGCCATCAAAACCTTCATCATCGACTCGTCTTTCGATCCGGAGGGTCCGTTCTTCAGGACAGCATGGCCATGCCGCCGTTCACATGCAACGTCTGGCCGGTGACATAGCCCGCTTCCTTCGACGCGAGATAAACGACCGCAGCGGCGATGTCGCTGCCCTCGCCCATCCGGCCTGCGGGAATGCGCTGGTTGAGCGCCTCCTTCTGTGCGTCGGGCAGGTCATCGGTCATCGCGGTCGCGATGAAGCCCGGCGCGACGCAGTTGACCGTGATGCCGCGGCTCGCGAGTTCCTGCGCCAGCGCCTTGCTCATGCCGGTGACACCCGCCTTCGACGCGGCATAATTAGCCTGCCCCGGGTTGCCCGTCGCACCGACGACACTGGTGATCGAGATGATACGCCCGAAGCGCGCCTTCATCATCGGCTTCGCAGCCGCGCGCGCGAGGCGGAAATTGGCCTCGAGGTTGATGCGGATGACGTCGGACCATTCGTCGTCCTTCATCCGCAGGATGAGGTTGTCGCGCGTGACGCCGGCGTTGTTGACGAGGATGTCGAGCTGGCCGAGCGCCTCAACCGTCGACGGCACCAGCGCATCGACGGCGGCGGCATCGCCGAGATTGCACGGCAACGCGACATGGTCGCCGCCGAGCGTGTCGCGGAAGGCGGCGAGCTTGTCGGCGTTGGAGCCCGACACCGCGAGACGCGCGCCCCGCGCCGCGAGCGCCTGCGCGATAGCCGAACCGATACCGCCCGAGGCGCCGGTGACGAGGGCGGTCATGCCGGTGAGATCGAACATAGCTTATTCTCCTGATGATTACCGGTTCACGCGGAGACGCGGAGACGCGGAGGGTTTATGATCGTTGACGATGCGGCGGACGCCTTCCTTGAGCGTCGCGCCACCGAAATTGATAAGCAGTCCGACGGATTGGCCGGTCAGGCGAAGATAGGTCAACAGCTGTTTGCCATGTGCCGGGTTCAGCCGTTCGACCGATTTGATCTCCACCAGCAGACGGTTATCGACGAGCAAATCGATACGAAAGGCCGCGTCGAAGCGAGACCCTTCGAAATATATATCGATCGGCATTTGCCGATCGACCCGATATCCGAGCGCAACCAGTTTTCCGGCAAGCACGGTCTCGTATACGCTTTCCAGTAAGCCCGGTCCCAAATCGCGGTGCAAGCGGAGGGACAAATCAAGCACATCGCCGCTTACGACATCTATGTCCCGCACAATCCCTCCGCGTCTCCGCGTCTCCGCGTGAACTTCTTCGTCGCTGCCCCTGCGCCCCTGCGTGTATTCTTTAGAGGGTTTTCAGCAGCGCTTCGATGTCGTCCATCGAGATGACGCTCACCGTCTCGACCTCGCCCGATGCGCTGCGCTTGACCATCGGCGAGAGGACCTTGCCGCCGAATTCGACGAACTGGGCAACGCCGATATCCTCCATCGACGCGACGCTTTCGCGCCAGCGGACGCGGCCGGTCACCTGCTGGACAAGGAGGTCGCGAATACTGTCGGCGTCGCTCACCGGACTGGCGGTGACGTTGGCGACGACGGGTACCAGCGGCGCAGCGGGCGGGTTCGCGCCGAGCGCTTCGGCCATCGCGTCGGCGGCTCCCTGCATCAGCGGGCAGTGGAAGGGCGCCGACACCGGGAGCAGCACGCCGCGCTTGATGCCATAATCCTTGACCAACGCGACGGCGCGCTCGACCGCGCCCTTGTGGCCCGAGATCACGACCTGCGAGGGGTCGTTGTCGTTGGCGACGGTGCAAACCTCGCCCTCGGCAGCGGCGTCGGCGAGCTTTTGCGCTGTGTCGATATCGGCGCCGAGCAGCGCGGCCATCGCGCCGACGCCGACGGGCACGGCCGCCTGCATCGCCTGCCCGCGCGTCTTCAAAAGCCGCGCGGTGGTCGCGAGGTCGAAGGCGCCCGCAGCGCAGAGCGCGCTATATTCGCCGAGGCTGTGGCCCGCGACATAATCGGCCTTGGCGGCGAGCGTCACGCCGCCTTCCTTTTCGAGCACGCGCAGCGTCGCGATCGCGTTCGCCATGATCGCGGGCTGGGCGTTTTCGGTGAGGGTGAGCTGATCCTCGGGGCCTTCGCTCATCAGCTGGAACAGTTTCTGGCCGAGCGCGTCGTCGACTTCCTGAAACACCTCGCGCGCGTGGCTCGATGCTTCGGCGAGCGCCTTGCCCATGCCGACCGACTGGCTGCCCTGACCCGGAAAGATGAATGCGCGCATGATGCGTCCCCTGCGTGTTCTTGAATGGGCCCGCGCCTATTCGCTCACCCGGCGCGATGCAAGCCGAAGGGCACGACCTTGTTCGCCGCGTCGTGGCCGATGTCGGCGCGGCCGAGATAGGCGATGCCGGTGCGCGCGCACCAGTCCTGCGCGATTTCCACGGCCTCGATGCCGAAGGGACGGTCGTTCTCGGGCACGTCGCTCACCCGCCCCAGCCGTAGCCCGGCGAGCCCGCGCGGTGCGAGATAGGTCGCGACATGGAAAAAGGCGCGGTCGAAGGCGTAAAGATATTCGCTGACCTCCTCGACGAGCAGGACATGCCCCGAAAGGTCGGGCTCGAGCGGGGTCCCGAGCAGCATCGACAGCGTCATCAGGTTGAAGGCGGCGTGCTGCGCGCCATGCTGAAGGCCAGACTCGCAGGCTGCCGGATCGCGCGCGACGAGCCAGTCGAGCGCACGGAGCACCGCCGCGTCGCCCCCCTCGCGGCGGATGTCGGCGACCATCGGGCCGTGCGCGACATGGTCGAAACCGTCGCGATAGAGCGCGCCGAGCAGATTACCCTGATCCGAATAGCCGAGGAACGCCTTGCCCCGCGCGACGTGGGTCATCGCCGCGACCGCATCTTCGGCGATCCGGCACGCACCGTAACCTCCGCGCGCGAACCATATGGCGTCGATGTCGGGGCGGTTCGCCATCTCGACGAGCGCGGCGAAGCGGTGGCCGTCCTCGCCGGCGAAATGGCCGTGTATCGCGAAGCATTGCGGGTCGAATTCGAGTTCGATGTCGGGATAGCCGAGGCTGGCGAGCGCGCGCACGGCTTCGGCATCGTCGGGCAATATGGGAGTGGAGGGGGCAACGATCCCGATACGCATTACATCCTTCTCCCCTTGGGAGAAGGATACGCAGCCTTGCCGGCTCGCCGGCTAGGCGAAGTTGGATGAGGATGTCGGCCGTATCGTTTCACCAGCACCCTCACATCCCCTCATCCAGCTTCGACTGGGCACTTCGCACCAAGTCTGCGCAACCCTCTCCCGATGGGAGAGGGAAGCAATTGCAAATGACTGATGGAAGCCATATCGCGCCGCGATGGCCGAAAACAAATCCTATTTCTTCTGCGGCATCGGTGGATCGGGCATGCTGCCGCTCGCGATGATCGTCGCGGCGCGCGGCGCGGCGGTTTCGGGCTCGGACCGCAGCCGCGACCAGGGCCGGACGCCCGAGAAATTCGCCTGGCTCGAAGGACAAGGCATCGTCTTTTATCCGCAAGACGGCAGCGGGCCGAAGGCGGGGCAGATTCTCGTCGCATCGGCAGCGATCGAGGACAGCGTTCCCGACATCGCCGCCGCCAACGCGCTTGGCCTGCCCCGGATGACGCGCGCCGACCTGAATGCCGCGCTGTTCAACGCGGCCGACGGGGCGGTCGGCGTTGGCGGCACGAGCGGCAAGTCGACCGTTACCGGCATGATCGGCTGGATCCTCGAAAGCGCAGGCAAAAGACCGACGGTGATGAACGGCGCGGTGATGCGCAATTTCACGGGAGACGGCAGGCCCTTTGCTAGCGCGCTGGTGGGCGACGATGCTTTTTATGTCAGCGAAGTCGATGAGAGCGACGGGTCGATCGCGCTCTATGCGCCCGATGTCGCGGTCGTCACCAATATCAGCCTTGATCATAAGAGCCTCGCCGAATTGCACCAGCTGTTCGGCGATTTCGCCACGAAGGCGCGCGTCGCTGTAGTGAATGCGGACGATACGGAATCGGCGCCGCTGCTGTCGGGGCAGAATGTTGTGACATTCGGTTTCCACGACAGCGCAACAGTGCGCGGCAGTGATTTCGAGGCGCTGCCCGATGGGTGCCGCTTCGCCGTCCATGCGGGCGGCACCGCCTATCAGGTGAAGCTGCGCATGCCCGGCCGCCACAATGCCGCCAATGCGCTCGCGGCGATCGCGGCGGCGCGTGCGGCGGGCGCGACCGTGGCGCAGGCGGTCGAGGCGCTCGCCGATTTCGCGGGACTCGCGCGGCGCTATGAGGTGCTGGGACAGGCGAACGGCATCACGGTCATCGACGATTTCGCGCATAATCCCGACAAGGTCGCCGCGACGCTGGCGGCCGTGGCCGAACTGCCGGGCCGCGCCCTGCTCTTCTTCCAGCCGCACGGCTATGGCCCGCTCCGCCAGATGGGCAAGGAACTCGCCGCCAGCTTTGCCGCCGGTATGCGCGACGGCGACAAACTCTATGTCTGCGACCCCGTCTATTTTGGCGGCACCGTCGATCGCAGCATCGGCAGCGAGGCGCTGGTCGCCGATGTCGTTGCGGGCGGCGCCGACGCCGTCCACCTGACGACGCGCGCCAATTGCGGCGCCGCGATCCTCGACGAAGCGCGGCCCGGCGACCGCATCCTGATCCTCGGCGCGCGCGACGACACGCTCACCGAGTTTGGGAGGAAATTGCTGGCAAAGCTTGGCTGAGACTATTGCGCGCAGAGGCGCAGAGGACGCAGAGATTTTTTGTTCACGCGGAGACGCGGAGGCGCGGAGATGATCGGGCCGAAAGGCCCCTTCTTATTGCACCGTCAATTTGCGAGGCGAGGCCGAAGGGAAAGACCGCTTCGCGGCAAACACTTTCTCTCCGCGCCTCCGCGTGAATCCGATATCTTCCCCTCCGCGATCTCTGCGTCCTCTGCGCGAATCCCAATTCTCTCCAGCTCTTGCTTCTTTCACCGAAATCTATATAGGCGCCCGCATTCGGGGCGAGGCCTTGTGCCTGTCGCCCCGTTTGTCTTGCACGAATACGCAAGGCCGGACGACAGCCGGAGGGGTTTCGCGATTGGCGCGAAATCAGCGATCGGCCAAATCGAAGGACGCAAACCATGCCGTTTTACGAGCATGTCTTTATCGCGCGTCAGGACCTGAGCCAGGCTCAGGTCGATGCGCTGGCGGAAACCGTCACCAACGTCATCGGCGAGTTCAAGGGCACGGTCCACAAGACCGAGACCTGGGGCCTCAAGCAGCTCGCCTACAAGATCCAGAAGAACCGCAAGGGTCATTATGTGATGCTGTCGGCCGAAGTGTCGGGCGAAGCGATCGCAGAGATCGAGCGTCAGGCTGCGATCAACGAAGATATCATCCGCTGGCTCACCATCAAGGTCGACGAACTCGAAAAGGGTCCGTCGGTGATGATGCGCAAGCAGGAACGCCGCGGCGGCCGTGGCCGTGACCGCGACGGCGAAGAATAAGGAACAGCACCCATGGCACGACCCTTTTTCCGCCGCCGCAAGACCTGCCCCTTCAGCGCGAAGGACGCACCGGTCATCGATTACAAGGACGTCCGTCTGCTCCAGGGTTACCTGTCGGAGCGCGGCAAGATCGTCCCGTCGCGGATCACCGCGGTGTCCACCAAGAAGC
Source organism: Sphingopyxis sp. LC363 (assembly GCF_000756385.1). Lineage (GTDB taxonomy): Bacteria > Pseudomonadota > Alphaproteobacteria > Sphingomonadales > Sphingomonadaceae > Sphingopyxis. Next base: position 4,165 of record NZ_JNFC01000012.1, on the reverse strand, counting down.
AGCGTGAGCTGGCGAAGGCGATCAAGCGTTCGCGCCATATCGGCCTGCTCCCCTACATTGTGAAGTAAGGAGGGCGGACCGATGGAAATCATCCTGCTCGAACGTATCGAGAAACTGGGCGGTATCGGCGACGTCGTCACCGTCAAGAACGGCTTTGCCCGTAACTATCTGCTGCCGAACAACAAGGCGCTCCGTGCGAACGACGCCAACAAGAAGCTGTTCGAAGCCAATCGTTCGAAGATCGAGGCCGACAACGCCGAGCGTCGCACCGACGCCGAAGGCCGCGCCAAGGACATCGACGGCAAGCAGATCGTCCTGATCCGCCAGGCGTCGAACACCGGCCAGCTCTATGGCTCGGTTGCCGTCCGCGACATCGTCGAGGCACTGACCGAAGACGGCGTCCAGGGCGTCACCAAGGCGATGGTCGAGCTCGAGCGCCCGATCAAGTCGCTCGGCCTCGTCGACGTCAAGGTCAAGCTGCACCCCGAGGTCGTCGTGACCGTCGGCGTCAACGTCGCGCGCTCGCCCGACGAAGCCGAGATGCAGAAGCAGGGCATCGACGTCATCGCCGCGATGTTCGAAGAAGAACAGGCCGAAGCCGCCGCTGCCGCGCTCGAGCCCGACAGCGAGGACGAGTTCGAAGACGCGACCCCGCCTTCGGAACTCGCCGCCGAGGAAGCTCCGGCTGCCGACGAGGCCGAAGAAGAAGCTTAAGCTTTTTCAGGCTGAAGCCTTTCGAAAGGGCCGCGTTTCCCGATGGAGGCGCGGCCCTTTTCTTATGCGATTTTCGAATGGTGGGCGGCTGGAGGCCGGTTGCGGCCGTAGAAAGATCCTCCCCTTCGCGAAGCGATGGGGAGGGGGACCGCGCCCGTAGGGCGTGGTGGAGGGGTCTGGCCTTGCACCGACGCCTGACGGCGTCGACCCCTCCGTCAGCGCTTCGCGCTGCCACCTCCCCATTGCTCCGCAAAGGGGAGGATCTGGACGTCCGATCTCCACCCCCAAAAACCGCCCGTTCAAATCCCGAACAGCTTCGCCAGCGATTTTTCGAGCATGAAATATTGCCAGATCAGCCGGCCGTGGTCGCGGCGGCCCGACTGGTGCGCGGCGACGATGCGCTCGATCTCGGCCATGTCGAACCAGCCCGAGCGCGCGAGCGTCGAGGAGGTCGCGAGCCCCTTCGCCTGCTGCGCGAGCGCGCCGCGGAACCACGCCGACACGGGGGTCACGAACCCCATTTTCGGCCGGTAAAGAATATCGTGCGGCAGATAGCGTTCCATCGCCTGCTTCATGATCGCCTTGCCCGTACCGCGCCTGACGCGCATCGACGCGGGCAGGCTCGCAGCGAATTCGACGAGGCGATAGTCGAGCAAGGGTTCGCGCGCCTCAAGGCTGACCGCCATGCTCATCCGGTCGGTCTTGGTCAAAATATCGCCGGGCAGCCAGATCATCAGGTCGGCATATTGCGCGCGGTCGAGCGCCTCGCGCGCCGGCGCGTCCGTCATCGCTTTCCAATAGCGCGCTTCGGCGACATGATCGCCGAGCGCATGGTGTGCGGCATCGTTGAAGAGCCGCGCGCGCTGCGCCGGCCCCGTCACGCCGACCGCCTCGGCATAGCCTTCCGCCCCGCTTTTCGAGAGGCTGGCGAGCGTCGCGCGGGCGCGCAGGGGGCGCGGCGCCCAGTCCATCTGCGGCCAGACATGCGACAGCGGGCCGAGCAGGCCGCGGCGGAGGAAACCGGGGATCAGCCCGCGCAGCCTTTCCTCCTGATGCTGAAAGACGAGGCGGCGATAACCCGCGAACGCCTCGTCGGCGCCGTCGCCCGACAGCGCGACCGTCACCTCCTCGCGCGCGAGTTCGCAGACGCGGTAGGTCGGCAGCGCGCTGGCATCGGCAAAGGGTTCGTCGAACATGTCGGCGATCCGGTCGACGAGCGTGAAATCGCCGGGTGAAACGATACGGGTGCGGTGATCGGTCGCGAAACGCTCGGCGATCGCTCGCGCATGGGCCGTTTCGTCGAGTGCCGCCTGATCGAAGCCGATCGTGCAGGTCTTGACCGCCTTCGCGCTCGCTTCGGCCATCAGCGCGACGACCGCGCTCGAATCGACCCCACCCGACAGGAAAGCGCCGAGCGGCACGTCGGCGACCATGCGGTCGGTCACCGCGGCGCGCATCAGGTGAACGAGATGTTCGGCCGCCTCGCCTTCGCTAGCCCTGATGCGTTTCGAAAAATCGGGCGCCCACCAGCGCGTCGGCGCCGGGACCGGCTTGCCACGTTCGAGCATCAGACAATGGCCCGCGGGCAGTTTCTCCACGCCCGCGACGATGCAATTGTCGTCGGGGACGTAGCCGAAGGCGAGGAAATCCTCGATCGCGGTGAGGTTCGCTTCCTGTCGCAGCAAGGGATTGCGCAGCAACCCCTTGAGCTCCGACGCGAACGCCACCGAGCCATCGGACAGGCGGGCATAATGAAGCGGCTTCACCCCCAGCCGGTCGCGCGCGAGGAACAGGCCGCCGCGCGCATGATCGTGGATCGCGAAGGCGAACATGCCGTTGAGCCGCGGCAGACAGTCGGGGCCCCATTGGCGCCACGCGGCGATGATGACCTCGGTATCGCCGCTGGTGCGGAAGCGGTGGCCGCGATCCTCGAGTTCGGCGCGCAGCTCGCGGAAGTTGTAGATTTCGCCGTTATAGGTGAGCGTAACGGATTCGTCGTCGCTCGCCATCGGCTGCGGGCTGCCCTCGATGTCGATGATCGACAGGCGGAGATGCCCAAGGCCGACGCCGGGCGCGGTCCATTCGCCCGACCCGTCGGGGCCGCGATGCTGCATCGGCTGGAGCATCGCGCGCAAGCGGGCCGGGTCGACCGGCTTCGCGGTTTCGAGATGATAGATGCCCGCGATGCCGCACATATGGTGCGCTCCTATCGCAGTTTCAGCGCGCGGTCAGCCATTGCTTTGACACCACCCGACGCGGAAAGGAAATCGGTGATCGCATCAAGCCCCCCCTGCCGCTCCTCGCTCGATATGATCAAGGAGAGTGCGCGCGGGTCGCCGCCGAGCAGCCGCGCGCGAAGCCCCGCGAGCTTGGCGCGGCGCGGATCGCCCGTCACACGGCCGTCGACAACGTACCAGGTTGCAGCATCGCGCAGCACCGGGCCGGGGTGGAGCAGGCGCTCGGTCTTCGCACCTTCGACGGGGGGAAGCGCGGCGCTCCATGCCCATTTGCTTTGGGGATCGACGGCGCCCTGCCCGAACGCGACGACCTCGCGTCCCTCGGCCTGGCGCTCATAGCCGCCGATCGCGACCGTCACATACCGCCCAGCGCCATCGACGAAATGCACGATCCGGATCTGGTCGGAGCCATCGAAGCGCGGCGACCATATCGGGCGTTCGAGGATGACCTCGCTCCAGCCCGGCGGCGCGATGATTGCCATTGTCGCGGGCAGCGGCGCGCTGCGACCGCCGATCAGCATCCCCCATCCGGCAAAGACCATCGGAAGTGCGAGCGCGGCAGGCAGCACCGATTTTGCCGGCCCTGCAAAGCGCGGCACGCCGCCCAGAGCGCGCACATCGACCGCGGGGTCGTTCGCCGGCCGGTCGAACCAGCGCAGCGCGACGAGCATCACGAGCAGGATGACGAGCCCGAAGAAAATCCAGCCGTAAAAGACATGGTCAATACCGCCCGCCGCCTCGATCCCCCAGATTTCGGCGGCGACCATCGTACCATAGGCGCGCAGCGCGTTGGCGAGGATCGTCGTCGCGAGCGCCGCGACGACGAAGACGATCCGCCGCGTCCAGCTTTTGAAACAGAGATGCGCCGCGAACACCGAATAGGCGAGCATCGCGATCAGAAAATTGACCCCCGAACATTCCTCGGCAACCTCGAAGAAGCCGGCCTTCGTCGTGATGAACACGCCCTGCATCTCGGCGGCGATGCCCGAGAGATGGAGCAGGACGACGCTGATGTGCGCGGTGAAGGTCTGGAGCAGCGGCACCAGTTCCTCGCCGAACGGCACAAGCAGCAGCGCATAGCCGAGCGGGAACAGCAGTCCGCGAACGAGTTTTTCGCCGAGTGCCGTGCCGACCGCCCCCTGCAGCATCAGCACGAGCCCGAGCTGCCGGAACAGCCCGACCCCCGCCGCCTCGCCGACCAGCGCCAGCAGCCC